>NZ_JBIWJG010000010.1:0-273765 GCF_044765045.1 Streptomyces sp. NPDC093546
CGGAGCGATCAACGCCCACGACTCATCCGTCAATTCATGCCGACGTACCACGAACAGAGCAACGAGCGATCGACTTTCCGGACACGGCCTAGGACGGGACACCCCGCTCGCGCGGGGACCACTACGCCTTGAGGTGACGGGCGCGCTTGCGGACTGGAACACCCCCGCTCGCGCGGGACCACGACGCGTATGAGCGGCGCGGCCGGTCCCGACCCGGAACACCCCCGCTCGCCCGGGGACCAGTTCATCTCGTGTGCAGACATGCGCGCATCGTATGGATCCCCCCCCGCTCGCGCGGGGACCACGGCCGGTGGGTCCGCTGCCACGACGCCGGCGACGGATCACCCCCGCTCGCGCGGGGACCACGCCTGTACCTCGACGGGATCCGGGCCCTGGACGGAATACCCCCGCTCGCGCGGGGACCACTCGAGCGTCGACGGATCGGTCAGCGACCGGATCGGAACACCCTCGCTCGGTGTGGGGACCACAGTACGAATGTCCGTGGGTCGGCCTTCGTGACCGGCGCACCCCTGCTCGCGCGGGGGTCGGTCGTTCAATACGGCGGACATGCAGCATCGTACGGAGCACCCCTGCACGCGGGGAGGGCCAGCAGGACGCCCGGTGATACCTGAACCTGCGGTGGAACACCCCGCTCGCGCGGGGACCACCCGGACGAATGGCCGAGTTCACAACCGATGACCGGAACACCCTCGCTCGCGCGGGGCCCACACACCCTTGAACCCCGGACCGAGCCCGCGTCGCGGAACACCCCCGCTCGCGCGGGACCGGGTCGAGGTCCATGAACCCGGTGGATACACGGTCGGAACACCCCCGCTCGCGCGGGGACCACGTCCTCGGCGACAGCGTCGAACTGCGCGGCACCGGAACCCCCCCCGCTCGCGCGGGGACCACATCACGGGGCCGAGGGCGCGCGGTTCACGCGGCGGAACACCCCCGCTCGCGCGGGGACCGCCGGCTGATTACCCCAGAGCATGACAACTACGGCGGAACACCCCCGCCCGCGCGGGGACCAGCACGCCGCCGGCAAGGCCACGTAGAGGATGCCCGGAACACCCCCGCTCGCGCAGGGACCAGGCCCCCATGGCGCGCCCCGAGGTCCCGGTCGATGGAACACCCCCGCTCGCGCGGGGACCACGGGTTCTGGACCAGCGCGAACAACATGGGCGTCCTTGAGCACCTGGCCCACGGCCGGAGCACCCCGGTTCGCGCGGGGACCACGAGCAGACCCTCGTCATCAACCAGTCGAAGTACGTATCACCCCGCTCGCGCGGGGACCACCCGTACATCTCGATGCCGCGGCCGAGATCGTCCGGATCACCCCCGCTCGCGCGGAGACCACTTCGCGTGACCGTCCTCCAGGCGCTCCTGCCACGGACCACCCCGCTCGCGCGGGGACCGGCAAGTCCTCGACGTCGCCCGGCACGTCGGGGTCGGAGCACCCCGCTCGCGCAGGGACCGGTCTATCGCGCTCGTGGAGGGCGTCATCGACGGCGGAACACCCCCGCTCGCGCGGGGGACCGGCTCCCATGCGGACGGTCGCGATGATGGTCTGCGGAACACCCCCGCTCGCGCGGGGACCGGCGCAGCAGCCGCGGAGCACACCGCAGATCCGTCGGAACACCCCCGCTCGCGCGGGGACCGGTACGAGGACACCGAGACCGGCGACGGCCGCGTCGGAACATCCTCGCTCGCGCGGGGACCGGGCCAGCGTCCCCGTCCATCCGCACTGCCACGACGGAACACCCCCGCTCGCGCGAGGATCAGGAGCGGCACTCCAGCGTCCGGCGCATGTACGACGGAACACCCCCCCGCTCGCGCGGGGACCAGCAGTGGCGCCAGCTGGACTCGCCCATCCACAGCGGAACACCCCCGCTCGCGCGGGGACCGGTCGAGCTCGTACGTGATGCGACGAAGCCGGGCCGGAACACCCCCGCTCGCGCGGGAACCAACCTTGCGGGTAGCGCACGGAATCGGAGATCGTACGGAACACCCCCGCTCGCGCGGGGAGCGGATGGCCTGTGAACCATTGTTCCTGAGCGCCGACGGAAGACCCCCGCTCACACGGGGACTGGGCCGACGACGGGACTTGCTCACCGTCGTGCTCCGGAACACCCCGCTTGCGTGGGGACCATGGCTGGGGTGGCCGGGTGACCGTGCGGCAGGTCGGAGCACCCCGCTTACGCGGGGACCAACAGATCAGGATCGAGCTGGCTTAGTAGAGCTGCGTAACACCCCCGCTCGCGCGGGGACCGATACACGGTGCGCGCCGACCGCCACGCCTGCCCCGGAACACCCCCGCTCGCGCGTGGATCGGGACGAGGACTTGGCGCCGCCCCGGAACACCCCCGCTTGCGTGGTGACCGGAGGATCAATTGTTCAGTTCTCAAGGTACGGAGGCGGAATGCCCACGCTGGCACGGGAACCAGGTCCGCTCCAGGGTGTACTCGACCGCCTTTTCGGAGCACCCCTGCTCGCGCTGGGATCGGTCGTTCAATACGGCGGTCATGGCAGCATCGTAAAGAGCACCTGCCCCGGCTCTCGGAGGACCGGCAAAATGCCCGGTCGATACCTGCGGCCGCACCGGAACACCCCTGCTGGCGCGGGGACCACGGCGCGAGGTTCACCCATTCGTCACGTCCGCCCGGAACACCCCCGCTCGCGCGGAGACCACCCGCTCCAGCCCGACGTCGTCGTCCTGGTCGCCGGAACACCCCCGCTCGCGCGGGGACCACTCAAGCGCCATCCCATGCGCCTCGTACCGGGTCGGAACACCCCGCTCGCGCGGGGACCACGGCGCCCCGTCGGACGACCTACCTGCACCCATCGGAACACCCCCGCTCGCGCGGGGATCACTCGTGATTCTTGTCCTTGCCGGCGTACGGGTCCGGAGCACCCCCGCTCGCGCGGGGACCACTCAAGCGGGCTGCTCCAGGACGCGGTGAGGGTCGGAACACCCCAGTTTGCGCGGGGGACGCGATTCCCTCTGCGGGGGAGCGGAGCCGGCCCGTGATCCGGGCCGCGGGCTGTCGAGAATCGCCCGCCGACGGGGCATTGCTTTCACATAAGGGGTGACGGACCCCTGGGATCCGTCACCCGTGGCTCAGATGAGCCAGCTGACGAGTTCGCTGATCAGGACACGGAGTACCGTGCTGACCACTACACGAGACGCCTTGAGGAGGGTCTCGCGACGCAGGGCGAACTTGGGCAAGAACCGGGACACTGTATCTCCACGTGGCATCACACTGCCGAGGGCGCCACGTCCCTCGGGAGGGTCATGCGTTTGTCCCGACAGTGCCGCCGGCTGGAGAGCCAGTGGGGTTCCGCGCACCTCAGGGAGGCGTGCAGCGGTAAGTAGTCTACTGGGTAAAGATGTTGGCGTGCTTGCGGTTGGCCGAAACTTCTCTGGCCTTCGTATCGTCCCGGCGAGGTGGCGATGCGTTCAGGTGTGGATCCTTCCGCTTCCCGCTTCTGGAGCAGGCATGCGCCGCGAATCTGCGACAAGGAGAATCCGTGTCACTGGACTCCCGTCTTTGGGGCAAGCATGCCGGGCTGGGCAAGAGCGTCGGCGGTCTGCAGCACGCGCACCCTTTGATCTGTCATCTCCTGGACACGGCAGCTGTTGCCGAGGTCGTCTGGGACGAGCTGTTGACCGTGCGCCAGCGGAGCATGGTGACACAGGCGCTGCAGGTTGAGGATGAGCAGGCGCGTGCGCTTGTGGCGTTCTGGGCGGGGCTGCATGACGTCGGGAAGATCAGTGTCCCGTTCCAGCTGCAGAGCGGAGGGCCGAAACGCGGAGACGGGGAGCTGCAGGCCCAGGAGTTGATCGGTGAGCCGGGATACGGATTCGGTGCCAGCGCTGCGCAGGACAAACAGTCGCATGAAGCGGCGACCCACTGGTGGCTGGTGCGGGCGTTCAAGGAGATCGGCTATCCGTCGTCACAGCGGCGTCCGCAGACTCAGCTCAGTCATGCCGTGGCCCAGTTGCTCGGCGGACATGGAGGTGGCTTCCACCCGGTGGTCTATGACAAGGACTCGAGGTGCCCTGTCGCGCGTCACTCCGGTCTGGGAGCGGGAAGCTGGGAGGAGCAGCGGCGGATCCACTTCGATGAGGTACGCAGAGTCACCGGGGCGGAGGTGGTTCCGGCAGGGCAGATGACGCCGGGAGCGGCTGTTGTCCTGGGGGGGCTGGTGATCATGTCGGACTGGCTGGCCAGTATCCAAGAAGGAGTCCGGACCCGGCTGAGGGGGGAGGGGTGGGCTGGAACTCCGGACGAACTGGATGCTTACTGGCAGGTTGCCCGCACCGCGGCTCCTCTTCTGGTGCAGCAGACGGACCTGCTGGGTACGCGCTTCGCTCGGCCGTCATACCTGCCTGCGCGCCATGGCAAGCGTGGCCTTGCGGCAAGCATCGCAGGCCAGTTGCCTGACTTGGTAGCCAAGCACGGGCCGGGCATCGTGGTGGTAACGGCACCGGCGTCACAGGATCGTACAGAAGCGGCTCTTCATGCAGCGGCGGTTCTCGGGCATGCGGCGAATGCGCGGGGGCTTTTTTACGCGCTTCCGACCGGTGCAGCGGCCGACAGTCACATGGAACAGGTGCTTGATTTCGGCCGGCAGACTCTGACAGGACCCAAGGGGGCGCTGTTGCTTCACAGCTCGTCCCGGCTGAAGCCGGCGGAGGCCACGGAGCAGTGGGCGCAGGCCAATGCGGCAGGGGAGGTCTGTGCGGAGCCTGGCGAGGAGTGGGCCCTGGCAGCGGACAGTTGGCTCAACTCTCACCATCGTGCGCTTCTGGCTCCGTTCGGCACGGGAACGGTGGACGAGCTTTTGCAGGCTGTCATGCCGGTGAAGTTCAACGTGATGAGGCTGTTTGCCTTTTCCGGCAAGGTCATTGTGGTGGATGAGGCTCATGCCCGTGGGGCCTGGGGGCAGAAGCTGATGCTCCGGTTCCTGGAGTGGGCGGCTGCACTGCAGATCCCGGTCGTCCTGGCCGCTTTGGCTGCGGACAGGTCGGTGGACGCGATGCTGGCGGCCTACCGTCGCGGCGCGGGAGGGGGAATCGAACCCCTGACGCAGCCTCGTGGGCTACCAGGGTGGTCGTTCGTGGATGCGCAGTCCGGAGGCAGACAGCTGCCCCTCCAGCCTGCCGGGGACATCCATACCGGCACTCTCAGCATCACGGTCGCTGACGGTGCGCCGTACGACGAGATCCGGCAGGCCCTCGCACCGCTGGCCGTAGCTGGTGCCGGAACAGCCGCTGTGTACTGCTCGACACCCGAGGAAGCCATCTTCACGTTCCGCCGGCTCACGCAGGACCTGCCCGGGCTCGATGTGACCTTGGTTCACCAACAGATGCGCAACAAAGACCGATGGCAGCGTCTCGCAGCCTGTCGCAGTGTCTTCTCTGTCAATGGTGGGGTGTGCGGCCCTTCCGTGCTGGTGACGACGCCAATGCTGGAGCATGTCCGGGGTCTGCACTTCGACCTGGTCATCTCCGGCCCGGCGCCTCTCGTGAACCTGATAGCTCGTGCGGCGCAGAGCACAGATGACCGGGCGCGGCTTGTCGTGCTTCAAGCGGGCAACCGGACCGAACTGGACGACGCCGCGCTGGTGCGGCGCACCGGCATGGTCCTGGGAACGGGCAGGACGGTTTCCTTGCCCGAGGACCTGCCCTCACTGCTGGATGAGGTGTACGCCGACGACCTCGTCGACGGTCTGGGAGAGCGAGCGGCTCGTGAGCTCCAGCGGCTCGACAACAAACGCACGGTTCAAGAACGCAGAGCTAGCGGTACCGCAGGTTGGCTGGCGGTACCTGGACCGCGGGACCTCGATGCTGACCTCAGCCTGCTGAGCCGCGATTACGGCGGTATGGAGCCCGAACTGCTCTCCTCCGTGCTTGGCGAGGATGCGATGCATGTGGTGTGCCTGTACCCAGGGAATCTGCTGGAGGACGGGGCCCTGCGGGTGAAGCTCGAGCGGGACTCCAAGAAGAGACCGAAGCCCGGTCAACTCGTCCCCTATCTGATTCCGGTACCCAAGCGACTCGTCGAGGGTGTGGAGGGCGATGCCAACGCATCGTGGCGTGAGATGTCCGCGCTCAAGACCGTCTTGCGGTTCAACCTCACCCCGCAGGAAGGTGAGTGGGTGTACATCGACGGGGAAAACCGCTTCTGCATGACTGAAACCGGCCTGTTAGCTGGCCGATTTTCGGAACAGCCCGCGCCACCCCGCCCGTCCGTCTAGCATTCGGTGCACGTCTGACACGGGGGAGGGGCGTGTCCACGCCTGCGTTTAATCTGATCGACCAGCCATGGATTCCCGTCGCATGGGTGGAGGGAAAGTCAGGCCCACCGGAAGTGGGCCTCAGGGACATGTTCCTGCGGGCACCAGAGATCCGCTCTTTGCTGATCCCGGAAGCTCCGGCCCACTCAGCTCTGCTGCGCGTGCTGTACGCGCTCACCGCCCGAATCACCGGCCTGGACGAAGCCCGCCCCGGAAGCTGGGGCGGTCGGCGTGAGGAAGTCCTCGAGCAGGGCCTCTTTGAGCGGAACATAGAACTTCCCCATGGCCGCAGAGCTGGTGTCGAAGGCTACTTCGAGCAGTGGAGCCACCGCTTCAACCTGTTCGATGGTGATCGTCCATGGCTCCAGGACCCCCGCCTGCCCGACCAGTGCGACAGCAAGAACACTGCTGGGGTCCATAAGCTGATCATGAGCCGGGCAGCAGGTAACAATCACTCTTGGTTCGGGCATTGGAGTCATTACGACCCAGAACCCCCTAGCCTCTCGCAAGCGACGCTGTCACTGCTGACCTGGCATTACTGGGGAGCCCCCGGCGCGCTCTCGACGCGCACGGTTGGCGAGGTGAGCCACCACTATGCGAAGGCCGCACCCCTGCGAGCTGCGCTGTCGTATCACCCGGAATGCGACAACCTTTTCTTGACGCTGCTGGCCGGACTGACTCCGCCTGCGGGCGAGGTCAGCCGGCAGACCGATCTGTGCCCTTGGGAGCGTGACGACCTCCCGGACCCGCTCAAGCCGATGGCTGAACCACTGGGCCCCTGCTCACAACTCACCGCCTGCTCGCAGCACTCGCTTTACCTCGTCCCCGACCAGGATGGGGAGCACGTGGCTGACGCGTACGTCACCTGGGCCTACAACGCCGAACGGATCCGGCCGCAGGACGACTACCTGATCTGGGACATCGACGACGAGGGAAACACCTTCCCCCGCCTTGCAGACTCCTCCCGCTCTCTCTGGCGGGACATCGACGCCCTTCTGCTCAAGCAACTGGACGACTCCAGCCCCATCCAGCCAAGAGTCATGGACCACGCCTTCGACGTCAGCGAGTACCTGCGGATACGCGCGCTCGGCTTCGAGCAGGACGCCGCCCAGGCGGCCAACCGCCAATACGTCGATTCCACGACTCCCATGGTCCTGACCCGAGTAGAGCAAGCGGCGATGAGCACCGACCTGCCCGTACGCCAACTCCGTGAGTTGGGCGAGCTCTTCGGGGAACGGCTGAATCTGGCCACCAAGGAAGCCTGGCTGAAGTACACGGATGACAAGAAAAACAATCCGGGAACCTGGCAGGACGCGGTCGCAGCACGCTACTGGCCGGCAGCGGAGGACGAGTTCTGGTCACGATTTCGACAGCTGACACGATCCGACAACACCGCGGAATCCAACTTTGTCTTCCAGAATGCATGCCGGGCCTTCGGGCAGCACGCGCTGGAAGCATACGAGACGGTGACCGGCTCCGTGACACGCACTGCACGAGGCGCGAAGGCCGTCGCCGGCGCGAGAGCGATCATCCTTGCCGCGGTGAAGGACCCGCTCAAGGCGATGGAACGAGCGAAGAAGAAAAAGGCGGCCAAGAAGTCATGACCACCCCCGCCGACTCAAGGACCCCCGCAGTGACCTCTCAAACCCCTGAAGCGAGCAAGCGCCAGAAGAACCCTGCCGCGTACGCTGCCTTCACCGCGAACATTGAACGCTTGTGCCGCACGGACCCCGGCGCACATGCAGCGCTGCGAGCGGGTCTACGCCGCGACCTCAACCACCCGCGCACACGCCCCATGCACCGGCTGTTGGCCTCCCGAGTGCCGGAAGAGTGCGACGACGCCACAGCACAGGCGTATTACACCGTAGCCTCGCTGATCGCCGCCCAGCCCCGACACGCCTTCTCGCCCAGCCAGGAAGAAGACGAAGACAGCTCAGACGAGCCCGAGGTAGCCCAGACGCAAAACCTCCAGGAGAGCGGCGAAGCGGACAAGAAAAAAGATGCTCCTTCTGTGCCCGCCCCGTACGGCTCTTCGTTCGGCTCCACTCTGGGACAAGCCGTCATCGCGCAGGGCGCCTCTCTTCGGATGAGCGCCGCAGAAAACCGCATCAACCTTCTGACACGGCAGAGCACCCGCGGCATTCACCTGCACCTGCCTGCTGCGGTCAACCAGGTGCGCGCCGCGGGCGCCCCCATCGATTGGGGACAGTTGCTGGCAGACCTCGTCGACTGGCCTTACCGGTCCGGACGCATCAGCCGCCGCTGGCTGCAGGACTTCTACCGGATCACCGCCGCCTACCAGGACTGACCCTTCCTCGCCCACAGGAGCCACCCCGTGAACCTCAAGCCACGCTTCATCGACATCCACATCATCCAACCCGTCCCCTACGCGAACCTGAACCGGGACGACACCAACTCGGTGAAAACCATGCTCTACGGCGACGCCCTGCGTACTCGCGTGTCCAGCCAGTCCTGGAAACGGGCCGTCCGCGAGCACTTCCAGGACAAACTCGGCGACAAAGCCCTGCGTACACGTCGCATTGGCGAGCGAGTCGCCGAGGCCCTCCGCGAACGGGGATGGGATCAGTTGATCGCTGAACGCGCCGGCGCGCATGTCGCGACAGGAAGCAGCATTAAGTGGGAGGTGGCCAAGGGTAAAGACAAGCAACCCATCACGAATAAAATCCTGACCAACGCACTCATCTACCTCCCCGAAGATGCTGTCCAAGAACTGGCAGACATCGCCGAAGCGCATAAAGAAGCCCTCATGGCCGACTTCACAGGCAAGGGAAGGAGCAAGCCTGAGAGTGCATTGAAAGGAAAGATTGACAAGGTCCTTCTCAAGAGAAACGGAGTCATCAACCTCTTCGGCCGCATGCTCGCAGAGGTCAACCAAGCAGGCGTCGACGGCGCCGTGCAGGTCGCACACGCTTTCACCACGCACACCACCGAAGTCGAACTCGACTACTTCGCAGCCGTTGACGATGTCACCGCGGCGAAAGACGACGAAACCGGCAGTGGCCACATGGGCACAGCCGAGTTCAGCACCGGCACTTTCTACCGGTTCGCTACCGTAGACCTCGAGGAGCTTGTCAAGAATCTGAGCGACGACTACGACATCGGACTCGAAGCCGCCCGCGAACTCGCCGGCCAGTTCCTCCTCTCCTTCATCGAGTCACTACCGCAAGCGAAGAAGAACTCCACCGCTCCGCACTCGCTCCCGCACCTGGTGCACGTAGCAGTCCGCTCCGACCGGCCGCTGTCATTCGCCGCCGCCTTCGAAGAACCCGTACGCTCTGCCCAACACGGCGGCTACGTCGCGCGGTCAGTCCAAAATATCGATGCCTATTCTGAGGCCGCGAATACGCTTCTCGGCCGCGACCGCGTCCTGCACGCAGGGCACGCTTCTCTTCGTTTCGACAAGCTGGAGCACCTTGGAGAGCGGCACCCCTCCTTCGAAGCTCTCGTTACCGCAGCCGTAGCCACCGCCCTTGCCGAGCACCCGCAGTGACCGCAAGGCCCGTCCGCGGACTGCTACTGCGCCTAGCAGGCCCACTGCAGTCCTGGGGCACCCACAGCAAGTACCTGCAGCGTGACACAGCCCGGTTCCCCACCCGGTCCGGCGTCATCGGCATGCTGGCTGCAGGTCTCGGTCGACCGCGCGGCGCCTCCCTGGACGATCTCACGGCGCTGTCGATGACCGTCCGAGTCGACCGCCCCGGTGTCGTACTGTCCGACTTCCATACCGTAGGCGGCGGACTACCGGCCGACGAGACAGTCATTACCGTCAATGGCGAACACCGACCCGAGGGCAAGGGCACTTTGGTGTCCAAACGCTACTACCTTGCCGACGCCTCCTTCGTCGTCGCACTCACATCCGACGACGAAGCGTTGCTCCAGTCGTGTGCTGACGCTCTGCGTACCCCGCACTGGCCTCTCTTTCTTGGCCGTCGATCCTGCCCGCCAGAGGGACCGATCCTGCTCGGAATCGTGGAAGACCCGCTGCACCACCTGACGAGAATGCCGCTGGCAACCAAGAAACCACGCACCAGTCCGCAGCCGATCGAATTCTACGGCGACAGACCACTCGGGATTCTTCCCCTAACAGCAGTCGTCCCAGGCCACGACCACGGTGACCACCACAGCGGTGAAGTCAACGACGAACCAATATCGTTCGCACCGTCAGCACGTCAGTACAGACCCCGACCGCTCTACCGTCGTTCTGCCCTCCTCCCGGATGCCGAGTACGGAGGCCTCGCCACCGACTACCTGAGGAAGCTCCAGCTTTACACCGACACCCATTTCACTGCACCAAAGAGGAGCGCCTGGTGGCACTGTGGCTGACCCGTATTCTGCCCTCGGCCAGCTCTCCTGAAGCCCACCGGGACCTTAGCGGCAACGCTCAAGGAATCAGGTTGAATCAACGTTTGCTCCAGATGTTCCCTGACGGAGTCGAAGGTCCTGCCCGAGTAGCATTCAGCGTCTTGTTCCGAGCCGAGGAAACCCCACGCGGGCCGCAAATCCTCCTGCAAAGTCAAGTCAAACCCGACCCCTCACGCCTGCCGGACACCTACGGCAGCATCGAAACCCGCTCGCTCGAGAGTCTGTTGTCAAGCCTTTGTAAAGGAACAGTGGTCAACTATCGCTGCGTGGCCAACCCCGTGCGTAAACCCGGAGCAACCTCCCGCGAGGCGTATAAACTCCCTCCCATTGTCGCCCTGAGCGGCAATGCCGCAGTCGAATGGTGGGAACGTCAGGCCACCGCAGCCGGCCTGGAACCCTTGCACATCGACGCTCAGCCACTCGCCAAGGTGAGCGGCTACAAACCTTCCAAGAACCGCACCGCAAAGCAGCTCGTCCAGCACTCCCGCACCCAATTCGACGGGACAGCCCGAGTCCTCGACGCCGACCTGCTGCGCGAGAAGATCGCTGCAGGCATCGGACGGGGCAAGGCATATGGGTGCGGAATGTTGACAGTTGCACCCATACAGCAGCGTTCATGAGTATGGTTCCTGGCCCAAGGCCGCCGGGCACTTGTTGCTGCGGCTGCTTTCTGTGTTCGCGGCCGACGTCCGGCAGCTGGCCTCGCAGTCCTGATCTCCACACGTGTGGGGATGACCCCCACGGCTTGTTCACATAGAACCGGCGCCAACTGCCCCCCGTACGGGAACCAGAGGAGCACCAGGGCTACGACGATCGAGTGCGGAGCACCCCCCGCTCTTGCGGGGACCACGGCCGCTCACCCATGACCCGGGCCGTGATGACCGGAGCACTCCCGCTCGCCTGGGGACCACATCATCTTGCCGGCGTACGTCGACTCGATCAGCGGAACACCCCCGCTCGCGCGGGGACCGGACGATGCCGATGATGAAGCCTCGCATCACGTCCGGAACATCCCCGCTCCCGCGGGGACCACGTGCCCGAGCGCTTTTCGACGTCGGTATAGGTCGGAACACCTCCGCTCGGGCGGGGACCACCGCAGCCGGCACCGCACCGAAACCTGCTCCGACGGAACACGCCTGCTCGCGCGGGGACCACCGCGAGGACCCGGCCGTCCACCTCGCCCGCACCGGACCACCCCGCTCGCGAGGGGACCACTGGTCGGTCATCGACCAGGCGCCCTCTTCGGGCGGCGGACCACCCCCGCTCGCGCGGGGACCACGGCCGGATGTCACACATCCGGCCCGTCCGCTCCGGATCACCCCCGCTCGCGCGGGGACTACCCGGCTTGGTCGACTCAGTCATGGTGTCGAGCCGGAACACCCCCGCCCGCGCGGGGATCGACTGGAAGGGTTCGACTACGCCAGTGTCAGCGTCGGGACACCCCCGCTCGCGCGGGGGCCACGCCAGGGCGTGCTTCTGCCGGGCGTCGGTCTGCGGATCACCCTCGCTCGCGCGGGGACCGCCCCGGCCGCCCAACGCTGTTCACGGCCGGTGACGGATCACCCCCGTTCGCGTGGGGACCACACGTTCGCGCGAGCGATCCCGACCCCCGACGACGGATCACCCCCGCTCGCGCAGGGACCACGGCCGGCTGGCGATTGTGCTCGGAGCCGCAGCGGGAACACCCCCGCTCGCGCGGGAACCACCCCTTGTTCGCGCGGCCCAGGTCGGCCAGGAATGGAGCACCCCCGCTCGCACGGGGACCACGACGGTGGCGTCGAGGCGGACCTGTCGCGGGGCGGAGCACCCCCGCTCGGGCGGGGACCACGAGGCCACGGCCGACGAGGACCCTCACACCGGCGGAACACCCCTGCTCGCGCGGGGACCACGCCGACGTCCGGATCGTCGCCGATACGACGCGCGGAACACTCCCGCTTGGGCGGGGATCATGACGAGGTCACGCTCCTCAAGCTGATGTACGTCGGAACACCCCCGCTCGCGTGGGGAACTGGAGGATCAGTTGTTCAGTTCTCAAGGTACGGAGGCGGAATGCCCACGCTGGCGCGGGAGCCAGACCCGCTCCAGGGTGTAGTCGACCGCCTTCTTCGGAGCACCCCGCTCGTGCGGGGGGGGCGTTCAATACGGCGGACATGCAGCATCGTACGGAGCACACCGGCAGCGAGCGTGTCGACCTCGTCCTGGACCATGCGGGAGGCCGAACCTTCGCCGAGTGCCTGCCGGCCACCAGTGTCGACGGCAGTGTGGTCAACATCGGCCGCCTGGACTGGGCCGAGTCCGCCGTCGACCTGGACGTCCTGTCGTACCGGCACCTGCGTGTCCGTGGGGTGTCCTTCGGATTCTCCCGGCCCGAGAAGCTCGGTGCCGTCCTCTCCGGGGCGGTGAGTGCGCTCGCTCCCGCTCTCCTCGACGGCAGGGTGCAGCCGCTGATCGACAGCAGATACGACTTCCGCACCGCCTTCGAGGCCGTGCGGAGGCTCGCTTCTCACCAGGCACTCGGGAAGATTGTCCTGGCAGTGCCCTGAGGGGGAAGGGCGGGACGTAGCCCTCGCACGCTCGGTCGGGAAGGTCTCCGACCTGGGTGATGGCTCATCAGGTAAGTCAGCATTCGGTCAGCATGCGTCGTCGGGCGTTCCCAGAGGATCGCCTGGACAAGCGTCGGTGACAGTGCGAAAGCCCAGGTGGGAAGCCGTCTCGCCTGGCCGGAGCGATGTTCCTCACAAACATCGTTCGGCGCGTGCCGGTGTAGAGTCGCGACTGCCCTTGACCTGCACAAAGTAGGCAGGGAGCTGTCTTCCAGGAGTCCAACATGCTGCGCACCATGTTCAAGTCCAAGATCCACCGCGCCACCGTGACGCAAGCCGACCTGCACTACGTGGGATCGGTCACCGTCGACGCCGACCTCATGGAGGCCGCCGACCTCCTCCCCGGCGAGCTCGTGCACATCGTCGACATCGACAACGGCGCGCGCCTGGAGACGTACGTCATCGAGGGCGAGCGCGGCTCCGGGGTCATCGGGATCAACGGGGCGGCCGCTCACCTCGTGCACCCCGGTGACCTGGTCATTCTGATCAGCTACGCCCAGGTCGACGACGCCGAGGCCCGCTCGCTCGTGCCGCGGGTGGTGCACGTCGACGCCGCCAACCGGATCGTGGAGCTCGGCTCCGACGCCTCCGCGCCCGTGCCCGGGACCGACACCGCGCGCAGCCCGCACGCCGTTCCCGCCGCGCGCGGCTGACCGGCGGGACCGGGCCATGGCCGTGCTGGCGCTGCTGCACACCTCTTCCGTCCATGTGCCGGTCTTCGACGCGCTGCGCGACGCCGACCACGCCGGGCTCGCCCTGCGGCACCTCGTCGACGCGTCGCTGCTGGAACGCGCCCGCGAAGCGGGGCCGGAGGCCGTGGCCGGGGATGTCGCGGCGGCGATCGCCGAGGCGGTGGACGGCGGGGCCGACGCCGTCCTGTGTACGTGCTCGACGATCGGCGCCGTCGCCGAGGGCGTCGCCGCCGGGGTGCCCGTGCTCCGGGTGGACCGGCCGATGGCCGCCGCGGCCGCCGCCGAGCGCCGGGTCGTCGTGATCGCCTCGGTGGCGAGCACCCTGGAGCCCACGGTGGCGCTCATCCGCGAGGAGGCGGCCGGCGGGGCGGCAGGGGAGCCGTCGATCCGTACGGTCCTCGTGGACGACGCGTGGGCGCGGTTCCAGGCGGGCGACCGGGACGGCTACCTGGCGGCGGTCGCCGCCGCACTCGACGGCGTACGGGACGCCGACGTGATCGTGCTGGCCCAGGCATCCATGGCGGACGCCGCCGACCGGGCCCGCACCGCGATCCCGGTGCTGTCCAGCCCCCGCACCGGTCTCACGGCGGCCGTCGCCACCCTGATGAGTGATCCCGCCGCGCCGGGGAACGCGCAGCGCGAGAGGCTGAACAGGCCCGCCTGAACGGGCCCGCACGATCACCGAGGGGATGGACGCCATGACGAATCCGCCGACCCCCGACCCCGTACCGCCGTCGCCGACCCCGCCGAGCCCGGTGCCGCCGGACCCGGTCCCGCCGACGCCCGTGCCCCAGCCCGGGCCGACGGGGCCCGAGCCGGGCCCCGCCCCCGGACCCGTACCGACACCGCCGCCGCATCCGGGACCGCCACCGCCCGGACCGGCGCCGGACCCGGTGCCGAAGCCGCCCGGCCCGGACCCCGTACCCGGACCGGAACCGGAGCCCGGCCCGATGAGCTGATCGGCGGCCGTGCGAGGATGCGGCGGTGCGTGAGCTGCCCGAGTTGATCGACGTCGACGACCCCGCCTGGCCCGAGCTCCGAAAGGAACTGGACTCCAGCCGGGCGCCGGTCGAGGTGCTGCCCGCCGACGGCGAGGCAGGGCGCGCCGCGCTCCTCCACCTGCAGATCACGGCCAGGTCCTACCTGGGCGCCTTCGCGCTGCACTGCGGCGGCCTGGTCCTCGACGACGGCTGGTTGCGTGTCTTCGGAAGCCCAGTGCCCGGCAACCCGCGGGACCTGCCGGCCCTGGCCCGGGTCAACGACTTCCCCGCCACGTTCGACGCCGGCTGGCGGGCGGAGGCGGGCCTGATCGTCGCGCACGACGTCCTCGGAGGCGTCTTCGCCGTCAACGGCGCCGCACCCGAGCAGGCCGGACGGCCCGGGGCGCCCGGCGAGGTGGTGTACTTCGCGCCCGACTCCCTCCACTGGGAGGCGCTCGGCGCCGGACACGGCGCGTGGCTGTCGTGGATCCTGTCCGGTGCGCTCGACGAGTTCTACGAGACACTGCGCTGGCCGGGCTGGCGCGACGAGGTGCGCGGCCTGACCGCCGGGCAGGGCCTGGCGTTCTTCCCGCCGCTGTGGTCGGCCGAGGCCCGGCGTGACCTGGCGGGCGCCGGCCGGCGCCCGGTGGCCATGGCGGAGATCCTCGGGGTGAGCCGTGCCACCTGCGCGCAGCTCGACGGGACCGACCCCGGTTTCCTCGGTGCCGTATAGGTGCCGTAAGCCGCCCCGGAACCGCGCGCCGTCGTCGAAGGCGGGCGGTGACACAATGGCGGCGGGCGTGAGCAGGTCCGAAAGCGCGGGGGACGCTGGGGTGGAACGTAAGCCTGGAGCGGGCCGCGAGACCGGGCGACTGGTGGCGTGGGCGGTGGCGGCGGTGTGCGCCGCCGTCGTCGGAACACTCGGGTACGTACGGACCGGAGCCGAACCGTCGGCGGTGGTTGTCGATGTGCTGACGGGCCTGGCCTACGCGACCGCGGGGCTCATCGCGCTCTGGCGTCGGCCCGCCAACGGCACCGGGCGGCTGATGCTCGCCGAGGGGCTCACCTGGTTCATCGGGAACCTCCAGGGCTTCGACCAGCCGTTGCTCATCGGCATGGGGGCCTGGTGGGAGGCGCTGAACCTCGCCGTGCTGGCCCATCTCCTGCTGGCCTTCCCCGAGGGCCGGGTCGGGCGGCGCCGGGCCAGGATGACGGTGGGCGCCGCGTACGCGCTGGTGGCGGTGGGCGGACTGGTACGGGCCCTGTGCTACGACCCGGCGGCCGACCCGGGCAGTTCGTACCTCCTGTGCGAGGACTGCCGCGGCAACGCGCTGCTCCTCGTGCGCGACCCCGCCGTGTTCGCCGGGGTGGACCTGGCCTACCGCTGGGTGGGAGCCGGGCTGACGCTGTGGGTGGCGGCGCTCATGGTGAGCCGGTGGCTGGCGGGCAGTCCCGCGTACCGCCGCGTCCTCGTGCCGGTCGCCGTCCCCCTGGCGATCGCCGTCGCCTTCGTCGGCTGGGAGGTGCTGTACGTCCTCCACCCCGGGCTGCTGCACGGCGGCGAGCTGCTGCCCCTGGTGCTGTCGGACCTGGCGCAGGTCGCGCTCCCCGTGGCCTTCCTGGTGGGACTGTTCCGCATCCGCCTGCGCCGCGCCGACGTCGGCAACCTGGTCATCGCCGCCGGGCCCGACCCGTCACCGGCCCAGCTGCAGACCGCGCTGCGCGAGGTGCTGGGAGACCCGACGCTACGGCTCGGCATCCCGCACGCCTCCGTGTCCGGCCTGTACACCGATCCCGAAGGGCGTCCGATCGGCGGGCCGGCGCGGGGCCGCCCCGCCGCCGGCGCCGCGGTGACGCCCCTCGGACCCGGGTGCACACCGCCGGCCGTGCTGGTGCACGACCGGGCGCTCGCGCAGGAGCCGGAGCTGATGGAGGCGGTCTCCGCGTCCGTGGGGCTGTGCCTGCGCACCATGCAGCTCGCCGAGCGGGCCGCGCGGAACGCGGAACGGGCGCGCGAGCTGCAGATGCGGCTGCTGTCCGCCGAGGAGCGGGAGCGGCGGCGCCTGGAGCGAAACCTGCACGACGGGGCGCAGGGCCGCCTGGTGTTCGCGCTCATGGGGCTGCGGCGGATCGGCACCCAGTGGGGCCGCGACCCGCAGTTGCTCGCCGCGGTCGACGAGACCGAGCAGACGCTGCGCACGGCACTGACGGAGCTGCGTGAGCTGGCCCGGGGGCTGCACCCCGCCGTCCTCGCGCGCGAAGGGCTGCGCGCGGCACTGACCGCGCTGGCCGACGAGTCCCCGATTCCGGTGGTGGTCATGGCCGACCAGGTCAGGCTGCCGGAGCTGGTGGAGACCACGGCGTACTACGTGGTCTGCGAGGCCCTGTCGAACGCCGGCAAGCACTCGGGGGCGCGGGCGGTGACCGTCACCGTGCGCCGGGAAGCCCTGTGGCTGGTGGTCGAGGTGGTGGACGACGGCGTCGGCGGAGCCGATCCGGCGGGCAGCGGCCTGCGCGGCCTGGCCGACCGGGTGGCCGCCGTCGGCGGCAGGCTGCGGGTGAGCTCCCCGGTTGGGGACGGCACCCGGATCGAGGTGGAGCTGCCGTGCGGGTGATTCTGGCCGAGGACTCCGCTCTGCTGCGGCAGGGCCTGGCCCGGCTGATGGAGGACCACGGCATCACTGTGGTCGCACAGCGCGGGGACGCCGAGGGGCTGGTGGAGCTCGTGGCCACGACCGCACCCGACGTGGTGGTCCTCGACATCCGGATGCCGCCGACCCACACCGACGAGGGCCTGCGCGCCGCGCGGGCCATCCGCCTGGGCAGGCCCGGCACAGGGGTGTTGCTGCTGTCCCAGTACGTCGAGACGGGCAGCGTGCTGGAGGAGCTGACGAACGACGGGCAGGGCGTGGGTTATCTGCTGAAGGAGCGTGTCACCGACGCGCGGGAGCTCTTCGACGCGCTGCGGAGGGTGGCCTGCGGCGAGTGCGTCATCGACCCGGAGGTCGTGGCCCGTCTGATGCGCCGGCCCCGGCCGGACCGTGTGCTGGACACGCTGACTCCTCGCGAGCGCGAAGTCCTGGCCCTGATGGCGGAGGGCCGCTCCAACGACGGCATCAGCGCCTGCCTGCACATCGCCGCCAAGACACTGGAGACCCACGTCCGCAGCATCTTCACCAAGCTCCACCTCGAGCCCGACCCGGGCGAGCACCGGCGGGTCCGTGCCGTCCTGGCGTACCTCCAGGCCTGACGCGGCGGCGTGTGCGCCGGCGCGTGCCGGCGGCCGAGGGGCCGTCAGGGGTACGGCCGTACGGTTTCCCCCTCACCGTACGGCCCCCCGCGCACCGAGGCACGTGCGGAGCTTCCCCCTGTTCGTGGTCATCAGCGCGGCCGTCGGCGGGCACACTGCGCAACACCCCGCCCCCGTGCGGGGGTCACGACCTCGTGGGCCCGCCGACCGACAACCCCGAATCTACGGTTCCGCGCCCCGCGGCACATCAGGGCTAGCCCTGAGCCGGGCCGAACGACGGGGCACGAACGCGTTTTTGAGCGCCCCGCCATGCCGCGCGTGCCCCCTTGTCACCGCCCGTCGCTCCCTCTAGCTTGGGCGCCTGCTGCTCTGTGCAAGCAAGGGGGGAACGCGACCATGGCCGTACGCGGACGACACCGCCGGTATCAGCCGAGCCGTATCAACCGGGCATCGCTCACCGTCACGGCGGGCGGCGCCGGAATGGCGCTCCCGCTCCTCGGGGCGGGCGCGGCGCACGCGGCGTCCGTGGACGTCTGGGAGAAGGTCGCGGCCTGCGAGTCCACCAACAACTGGAAGATCAACACCGGCAACGGCTATTACGGCGGGCTGCAGTTCACCCAGTCCACCTGGGAGGAGTACGGCGGTACGCGCTACGCCCCGCGCGCCGACCTCGCCACCAGGGACCAGCAGATCGCCATCGCCGAGAAGGTGCTCAAGGGACAGGGCCCGCGCGCCTGGCCCGCCTGCTCGGTGAAGGCGGGTCTCACCCGGGGCGGCGAGGCACCGGACATCGCCCCTCAGGGGAAGGCCGCACCGGCCGCCGCGCCCCGTGCCACGCCGCCCGCCACGCCGCGCTCCGCTCCCGCGACGCCCACCACCGTGCCCGGGCAGCGCGAGAGTTACACGGTGGCGCGCGGCGACTCGCTCTCCGACATCGCGGAGGAGCAGAAGGTCAGAGGGGGCTGGCAGCGCCTGTACGCCGCCAACCGCACGGTCATCGGCAGCGATCCGGACCTCATCATGCCGGGCCAGAAGCTGACGCTGCGTACGACGGCGGCGAAGCCGTCGGCCAAGGCGCCGAGCAAGCCGTCGACCGCACCGTCCGCCAAGCCGCCGGCCCCGCCGAAACCGGCGGCGAAGCAGCCTGCCGCCCAGCCGAAGCCCCAGCCGCCGGCCGCGAAGAAGCCCGCCGCCAAACCCGCCTCCGTCCCGAAGCCCCGGAGCGCGGGCTTCAGCGCCCCCGTCGAGGCCGACCCCGGCACCGCGTACCGCAAGGCGGGCTCCTCCTGGTCCAGCGGCTACCACACCGGCGTGGACTTCCCGGTGCCCACCGGCACCGCCGTCAAGGCCGTGGCGACCGGGCGGGTGGTGTCCGCGGGCTGGGGCGGCGCGTACGGCTACGAGGTCGTCATCCGCCACGACGACGGCAGGTACAGCCAGTACGCCCACCTCTCCGCGCTCACCGTCCGCGAAGGGCAGCGGGTCACCAGCGGCCAGCGCATCGCCCGTTCAGGATCGACTGGCAACAGCACCGGACCGCACCTCCACTTCGAGGTGCGGACGGGGCCGGGGTACGGCTCCGACATCGACCCCCTCGCGTACCTGAGGTCGGGCGGCGTACGGCTCTGACCCCTCGCCGGGGACCGCGCTCAGCAGGATGAGGCCGCCCGCCGCCACCACCCCGCAGCCCAGCGCCAGCACCGTGCCCGGTACGCCGTACCGGAACCGCTCGCCAAACAGCGTGAGCCCCACGGCGGCGGCCACCACCGGATTGACCACGGTGACCGTCGCCAGGGGCGCCGTCAGCCCCGCGCCCCGGTAGGACGCCTGCGACAGCGCCAGCCCGGCCGCCGCGAAGGCGGCGATGGTCAGCAGGCTCGGCCACTGGCCCAGCGGGTGGTGCGCGACGAAACCGACCGCGACGGCCTTCGTGAACACCGACGCGATCCCGAACGCCACGCCCGCCCCGGCGGCCAGCAGCACCCCGCGCGCCCCCGGCCGCCGCGCCAGGCCCCGCGCCGCCACGCACAGCACCGCGACCGCCCCGGCACCGGCCCCCGCCAGCAGCAGCCGGGCCCCGCCGTCCACCGCGCGCGCCCCGGCCTGCCCCGTCAGCGCGAGCAGCCCGGCCAGCCCCGCCGTCGCCATCACCACGCCGCGCCATCCGGCCGCCCCCGCCCGCCGCCCGGTGAAGAACGCGGCCAGCGGCAGCGCGAACACGATCGTCAGCGCGCCCAGCGGCTGGACCAGGCTCAGCGGCCCGTACGCCAGCGCCACCACGTGCAGCAGCGCGCCCAGCCCGTTCAGCACCACCGCCGCCCACCAGGCGGCGCTGCGCGCCGGCGCACCCGGGCGCGCGGCGACGCGCTCCTGCGTGATCGCCCCGGCCGCGTAGGCGACCGCGGAGACCAGCGACAACAGCACCGACAGGGCGAGGAGGCTCATGCCCCCACCCTCGCGCCCGAGATCGTTCACGTCGTCGTCCCTGAGCACGCAATCGGTCCTACTCCCGATGGAGTACGGGAGTACGAGAGGGCCGTTTGGCGGCAAGGCGCCGTGCTGACGTAAAGTTCGGCTTTTGAAACCTGCCAAACGAGTGATCGAGGAACCGAAGAGGCCATGACGGTGACTGAAGAGAACCAGGCGTACGGGCCGGGCATCGACCCCGAGCGTCTGGCCGTCTGCCTGAGCGTCCTCGAGGAGCTCGACAAGCTGGAGATCGACCACCCGGACGCGATCACCGTCCGCCGTGCCACGGCCGGTCTCTACCGCACCGTGAAGCAGCGCCGCCGCCAGGAGCGCCGGGCTGCCAAGACCGCCCACGACAAGGCGGTCACCGAGGCCACCGCCACCGGCTCCGCCGAGCGCATCGACGACGAGACGCAGGGCCTGCTGCCCTCCTCCTCGGCCGAAGGCGAGATCGCGGGCATCCTCCAGCGCCCCCGCTCCTGCTACATCTGCAAGAGCCGGTACGTCGAGGTCGACGCCTTCTACCACCAGCTGTGCCGCGACTGCGCCACCGAGAACCGGGCCAAGCGCGACGCCCGCACCGACCTGACCGGCCGCCGCGCGCTGCTCACCGGCGGCCGCGCCAAGATCGGCATGTACATCGCGTTGCGGCTGCTGCGTGACGGTGCCCACACCACCATCACCACCCGCTTCCCCAAGGACGCCATCCGCCGCTTCAAGGCGATGCCGGACAGCGACGAGTGGATCGGCCGGCTGAAGATCGTCGGCATCGACCTGCGCGACCCGGCGCAGGTCGTCGCGCTCGCCGACTCGGTCGCCGCCGAGGGCCCGCTCGACATCCTGATCAACAACGCCGCGCAGACCGTGCGCCGCTCGCCCCAGGCGTACCGGGAACTCGTCGCCGCCGAGTCCGCCCCGCTGCCGGCCGGTGAGCTGCCGCCCGCCGAGATCATCGGCACCTTCGGCAGCGGCGCCGTCGAGACGATGGCCGCCCTGCCGTCGTCCCGCAACGGCAGCGGGCTGACCGCCCAGGAGGTCACCGACCTGGCGCTGGTCAGCGGCTCCGCGTCGCTGGAGCGGATCGCCGCGGGCACCGCGATCGACGCCGGCGGTCTCGTCCCCGACCTGGCGGACACCAACAGCTGGATCCAGACGGTTTCCGAGGTCGACCCGGTCGAGCTCCTGGAAGTGCAGCTGTGCAATTCCACCGCGCCGTTCATCCTCATCAGCCGGCTCCGCTCGGCGATGGCGGCCTCCCCGGCCCGGCGTACGTACGTGGTGAACGTCTCCGCGATGGAGGGCGTCTTCAGCCGCGGGTACAAGGGCGCCGGGCACCCGCACACCAACATGGCCAAGGCCGCGCTGAACATGCTCACGCGCACCAGCGCCCAGGAGATGTTCGAGTCCGACCGCATCCTGATGACTGCCGTCGACACCGGCTGGATCACCGACGAGCGGCCGCACCCGGACAAGGTCCGGCTCGCCGAGGCGGGCTTCCACGCCCCGCTCGACCTGATCGACGGCGCGGCGCGGGTCTACGACCCCATCGTGCGCGGCGAGGCGGGCGAGGACCTGTACGGCTGCTTCCTCAAGGACTACGCGCCCGCCAACTGGTGATCACCACCCGGTGACCGGATGCTTGCGGAGTGTCCGGAACCTGCCTATGTGACGCGTTCCATCGAGCGCGGGGGCGCTCATTTGGTTAGTCTGGAGCGACGGTCGGCCGACAGGGATCCACGAAACTTCCTTCAGGCCGCCCCGGGAACACGGCCTGCCACCAAGGCTGCGGTCCCGCCCCAGTACCGGCGCCACCGCGACCGATCGGCAGCTATGTCCTCATAGGTTCGCGACACGAAGGAGTGCGCGGTGACACCAGAACTGACGAAGCAGGAACACCGTTCGGCGAAGGACGGCGACGGGTCCGGTCCATCGGACACGCTCGGCAGCCTCGAAGTGTGGGCCCGTTCGGCCCCCATCCGCCTGGCCGGATACGAGGAAGACCTCGCCGAGCCGCACATCCTGCCCGGCATCGACTGAGCCGGATCCCCGGGATCTTCCCAGGCTTCGCCCCGTGCCCTCCGCCATCCGTCGGAGGGCACGCGCGTGCCTTCCGTCACTCCCGCTCCTCCGCTGCGTCGAGCCGCGTCGGCGGCATGAACTCGCGCACGAACGTCCGGTGCCACCACGCGCCCGTGGCGCGCAGTTCGCGCCAGGTCGTGAAGCGGTACCGGTAGAGCCGGGCGCGGACGATCACGGGCGGGGCGTCCGGGAAGGGGTTGTGCCGCAGCAGCCGGAGCGTGTCCCGGTCCCCGTCGAGCAGCCGCTCCACCAGCCCGCCGAACCAGGAGTGGGCGTACGCCGGGGACAGCGCCGCGAACCACATCATCCAGTCCAGCCGCAGGTGGTACGGCGCGAACTGGCGCGGCAGCCGACGAACGTCGCCGGGCTTGCCCTTGAACTCGTACTCCCGCCACACCGTGCCCTCGTGGAGGACGGGCTCGTCCGTCCCCTCGAGGACGATCTCGTGGCGTACGCGGCCGACCGTTCCGAAGGCGCCGTAGGTGTTGACCAGGTGCAGCGGGTCGAAGGACATGTTCATCGCCTGGCGGCGGGAGAGCAGGTTGCGCACGGGGCGACGGCTGAGGAAGAGCACCAGGGCGGTGACGGCGAGGACGAGGATCCCGTACCAGAGCGGGGGAGCGGGCAGCGCGGGCGGCTCGGCGACGAGCGAGCCGTCCACCGCCGGCACGGCGAGCACGATGGTGATCCAGTTCAGCCAGGAGAAGTTGCCGGAGAGCACCAGCCACAGCTGAGTGACGATGATGGCGCCCGCCGCCGCGCTCGCCACCGGCTGCGGCGTGAAGAGCAGCACGGGGACGACCAGTTGGGTGACGTGGTTGGCCGCCGCCTCCACCCGGTGCAGGGGCCTGGGGAGATGGTGGAAGAACCAGCTCAGCGGCCCGGGCATCGGCTGCGTCTCGTGGTGGTAGTACAGGCAGGTCAGGTCGCGCCAGCAGGCATCGCCGCGCAGTTTGATCAGGCCCGCGCCGAACTCCACCCGGAACAGCAGCCAGCGCAGCAGGAACAGGATGAGCACGGGCGGCGCGGTGCGCTCGTTGCCGAGGAAGATCGCGAGGAAGCCGGTCTCCAGGAGGAGCGATTCCCAGCCGAAGCCGTACCAGGTCTGCCCGACGTTGACGATGGACAGGTACAGCGCCCACAGCACCGCCCACATCAGCATCGCCACCGCGAGCGGCACCGCGTCGCCCGCCCCCGCGACCAGCGCGGCGGCGAGCACGGCGCCGCTCCAGGCGCAGAGGGCGAAGAAGCGGTCCGAGTAGTGCCAGTGGAAGACGCTGGGCGCGCGGCGCGGTGATACGCGCCGCAGATACGCGGGGACCGGCAGCATGCCGCGCTCGCCGATCAGCGCGCGGAACTGGAGCGCGGCGCAGAGGAAGGCGACCAGGTAGAGCCCGGCGAGCGCCCGCTGGAAGACCAGTCTGCTCAGCCAGTAGTCGGACGAGGTGAACCAGAACCACTCCATCGGTTCCAGTATCGGCCGCGGATCATCCCGCCGCGATCTTTCGCAGCGTGCGGCCGAGGCGCCGGGCGTACCAGCGCTGGAGCACGGGGACGAGGGGCCCGCCCGCCCGTGTGTACCAGCGGGCGGGCCTGCTGAAGGCCGTGACCGTGAACCACACCGTCCCGTCCGCGCGCAGGTCCACGACGAACGACTCCTCGCCGCTCTCCGGGTGACCCTGGCGGGTGCCGTACGCGAAGCCCGTGCGGTCGTCCTCCTCGTACACGGTCCACACCACCTCGCAGGGCGCCGTGAGGCGCAGCGGGCCGAGGCCCAGGGAGACCTCGACGCCGGTACCGGGCTCGGCACGCGGCGACTCGGCGTGGATCCGGGCGCCCGAGGCGCGGTGCATGCGCCAGGTGGTGACGGCCGTGCCCGCTTCGAGGAAGACGTCCCGGCCGCGGCCGACGAGGACCTCCACGTGCAGGTGGTGGTAGCCGGCGGGGAGCGGGCGGGTGCGGGTGGCGCCGACCTCCGGGTAGTTGAGCGAGGGCGTGTCGCCGGTGGCGAGGCTGCGGATCAGGCGGGTCATGCGACGGGCTCCTTGAACGCCTTGAGGTCCTTGAGGTCTTTCACGGCGAGGTCTTTCACGGCCTTGAGGCCGTCGAGGTGTTCGCGGCCCTTGACGCGTTCGACGTCGGCGAGGCGCCGCCAGGCCAGCACCGAGCAGAGCGCGAAGCCGAGGGCGTTGCCGAGGCCGTGGGTGGCGGCCATCCAGGTCAGGCTGGGGTGGGGGAGCCCGGTGGCCTCGCCGACCGCCCAGCAGAGTGCCAGCAGCATGGTTGCCACGAGGACGGCGGAGGAGACGCGGAGCATCGCTCTCGTGAGCCGGTCGGGCCCGTCGCCGCGGACGTCCCGCCAGGTCAGCAGCGCGACCGCCCACATCCCGGCGGTGAGCACGAGTGCCCCGGCCAGTTCGGCCCAGTCGTTCAGGAAGTAGCCGAGCAGCACCAGCACGGTGCCGAGCGGCACACTCAGCGCGGCGAAGCGCCCGGCAGGCCGGTCCGTGGCCCGGCAGACGAGACCGGCCACCAGGGCGGCGGCGAAACCGGCGAAGTGGAAGTGCGGCACGGTCAGGGCCAGGATCTCCAGGTCGAAGCCGAACAGCGGGTGCCCGAGGCGCTCCGCGACCAGCGCGACCGCGGCGATCGACGGGCTCACCAGCGCGGTGGCCACGGCGATCCGGGCAGGCAGCGCCGACGCGGGCGTACGGACCAGGCGGCCCGGCGCGTGCAGCGCCAGGAGCACGGTGCCGACCGCGTAGCAACAGGCGAGCGCGGTGGCGGCGATGCCGCGAGGCAGCCACAGGGACGCCGCGCCCGGTAGCGCGAACAGCGGCCACACCGTCCGGACGGCCGCTGTTCCCCCGCCGTCCTCCGGATCGATCAGGCGCAGCCCCACCGGGACGATCACCAGCATGCCGAGGGCCACGATCAGCCCGACGAGCACGGACAACGCACCCACCCCTCCCCTTTGGTTGAACATGTTCAACTCGTAGCCCGAGCCTAGAGGCTCTGTTGAACGTGTTCAAGTCCACGGAAGGGCGGGTGCTTCCGGTTGCGGGGTCGGAGCGGATCCGGCAGACATAAAGGGCGAACAAGGCTGAAACGAGTGTTGAAAGGCGGGAGGGCCTCCGTGCGTACCACCCCACGTCGTCGCCGGTACGGCGCGCTCGCCACGCTCGCCGCCTCCACCGTCACCGCAGGGCTGCTGGCCACCGGCTGCGGCGGCGACGGTGACGGTGGGAAACCCCGCGGGGCCGGGGCGGTGGAGGGCCTACCCGGGCCCGGCGAGGTGCTGCTCCAGGCCGTCTCCGCCCATGGCCCCGCTCCCTTCACCCCCTCCACGGTCCGGCCGTCACCCGACGCGCCCGGCTCGCCGCCGTCGGCCGAGCCCGGCGCCGCGGCGGCGACCGGCGTCGTCTCCGGCGCCACTCCCGGGCTGTACGGCGGCGCCCGCTCGGTCGCCAGTTGCGACGTGGCGCGGCAGACCCGCCTCCTCACCTCCGACGACGCCAAGGCGGCCGCCTTCGCCCAGGCCGCCGGCGTCGCCCAGGTGCGCCTCGCCGCATGGCTGGACGGTCTCACGCCCGTGGTGCTGCGGACCGACACCCGCGTCACCGGACACGGTTACGGCGACGGCTCGGCCGCCGCCTTCCAGGCCGTCCTGCAGGCCGGGACCGCCGTCCTGGTGGACGAGTACGGCGCACCGCGCGTCCGCTGCGCCTCCGGAAGCCCGCTGCGCGCGCCGGTCGCCGAGGAAGGCGGGGTCGAGTACAAGGGGCAGTCGTGGCCCGGCTTCGACCCCGGACGGGTGGTGACCGTCAACGCCACCCACCACGCCGTCGAAAGCCTGTTCATCGTCAGTGTCGTCAGCAGCACCCTGATCGAGCGCCGCACCGGCACCGAGGGTGAGCAGGACCGCATCGTGACCGACGAGAGCGTCCTCTCGGCCGCGCGCCCCCCGGAACCGGCCGCCTCCCAGCCCGCCGCGCCGCAACCCGCCGGGCCGCAGCCCTCGTCTCCCGAGCCCGCCGCCCCGGAACCCGCGGCGCCCGAGCCCGCGGAGCCAGCCCCCCTCGACTCGGAGTCGGAGCCGGTGCCGGAGCCGGAGGCCGAGTTCCAGGCCGGCGAGGACGTACAGGACCAGGAAGAGACCCAGGAAGAGGACCAGGATCAGGATCTGTATCAGGACCAGGGGCACCTGATGGGGCCGGACAACGCGGCCGTCGAGCCGGAGCTCGACGAGGGCTGACGGCCCTCGTGAACCCTCCTCACGCTCCCGCGCGCGGTCGAAAAACCCGACAAATGATGGCAGAGTGGCCCCATGGTTGATCCGGCAGCGGATGCCCTGTCGCTTCCCGAGGACTGGCCCGCCCGCCCGGATCTGAGCCTGTCCCTCAACCGCATGGGCAGCTTCGACTGGGACCTGGACGCGGGACTGATGCATCTCGACCCGGCCGCCCTCGGCGTGTTCCAGGTGGACGCCGACGAGTACGACGGGCGGCCCGAGAGCCTCGCTCCGCGCGTCCCGCCGAGCGAGGCCATCCGCCTCGACGGCATGGTCACGCAGGCGCTGAAGAGCGGCAGCAGCCACTACGGCGCGTACTTCCGCATCCGCGACCGCGAGGGGAACCTGCGCTGGACCCACACCCAGGGGTTCATCCGGCGCGACGAGACCGGCCGGCCGCGCCGCATCATCGGCATCGTCCGGGACGCCACCCAGGAGCTCACCGAGTCCACCGCGCGCATCGAGGTGGACGCCGAGCGGCGCCGCCAGACCAGCGTCGTGGAGTCCACCACCGCGGCCCTCGCGCACGCCAGGACCGTCCAGGACGTCATCGACGTCCTGCGCGACTCGCACGGTCTCGAACACCTCGGGGCGACGAGCGTCGTCATGGGCCTGCTGGAGTCGGGCCGCATCCACCTGGTCGCCGACGGCCCGGACGGCTCCTTCGTGCCGGGCACCCGCTACACCCGGGTGGACGAGCAGTACCCGATGAGCGAGGTGATCCGCACCCTGGCACCGCGGTTCATCGAGTCGCCCGAGGACTTCGCCGGCTCGTACCCCATCCTCTGGCCGCACATCAGCGGCCTCGGCATCACCTCCGCCGCCTATCTGCCGCTCATCGCCCAGGCCCGGCCCATCGGCGCGCTCGGGCTGCTCTACAGCGACAAGTACGGCTTCTCCTCCGAGGACCGCAACGTCCTGGTGGCGCTCGGCAGCAGCATCGCGCAGAGCCTCCAGCGCGCCATGCTCTTCGAGCAGGAGCACGACCTCGCCGAGGGCCTCCAGCAGGCGATGCTGCCGCGCCGGATCCCGCAGGTCGCCGGGGCGCACATCGCCGTCCGCTACCGCTCGGCCCGGCTCGGCCGGGACATCGGCGGCGACTGGTACGACGTCATCCCCCTGCCCGGGGGTCGTGTAGGCGCCGTCATCGGCGACGTACAGGGCCACGACACGCACGCGGCGGCCGTCATGGGGCAGCTGCGCATCGTGCTGCGCGCGTACGCCGCCGAGGGGCACACCCCCGCCACCGTGATGGCGCGGGCCTCGGTCTTCCTCCACGAGCTGGACACCGACCGCTTCGCCACCTGCACCTACCTGGAGGCGGACCTGGCGACGGGCGTCGTGCAGATCGTGCGGGCGGGCCACGTCGACCCGCTGCTGAGGGACACCGACGGCAGCTGCCGCCGGGTGCCCGTCCCGGGCGGCATGCCACTGGGTCTCTCGGCGGAGTTCGGGCGGCTGGACTACCCCGTCTCCATCCTGGAGCTGGACCCGGGCCAGGCCCTGCTGCTGTACACGGACGGGCTCGTGGAGCAGCCCGGTTCCGATCTCGACGAGGGCATGCAGTGGCTGACGGCGGTCGTACGGCACGGACCGGAGGACCTCCAGCTGCTCGCCGACCACCTGTGCGACGTGGTCGACGAGCGCGGCGGCGACGACGACGTGGCGGTCCTGCTGCTGCGCCGCAGGGGCGGCTACACCCCGCAGGCCGGCGGGCGGCTCCAGCAGCACGTCGCGCAGAGCGACCCCGAGGCGCTGCGCTCGGCCCGCCACATGATCCGGGCGGCGGTCCAGGCCTGGGGCGCGGGGGAGCGGGCCGACGAGATCGAGCTCGTCGCCGACGAGCTGACCACCAACGCGCTGCTCCACACGGACGGCGGCGCCATCGTCACCCTGCGGATGCTGGCCGGCCACGAGCGGCGGCTGCGCGTCGAGGTGGAGGACCGCTCCAGCGTGCTGCCGCGCCGCCGGGAGGCCGGCGACTCCGGGTTGTCGGGGCGGGGGCTGCTGCTGGTGGACCGACTCGCCGACGTCTGGGGGGTGGAGTCGCGCGGCGGCGGCAAGTGCGTGTGGTGCGAGTTCGGCGTGCCGGAACGGCCGGAGATCCACAGGTCGTCCGTCATAGCGAAAACCCGCCCGACATGAACTGTTAACTGTCCGTAGAGCGATCGTGCTTGACCGTAACCGACGGAAGGCGATTGACTGCAGTTCCGTGGCCCCGCCTTCGACGACCTGGGGATCCCTTGAGCAGTGAGCTGCTGGCACCTCTCGATCTGGCCTTCTGGCACCTCGAATCGGCCGGCCACCCCATGCACCTCGGCGCGCTGGCCCGCTTCGACCCCGCGCCCGGGGACCCCGCCGGCCTGCTGCCGATCCTCGCCGAGCGCGCCGCAGCCATCCCGCGCCTGCGGATGCGGGTACGGGACGTCCTGCTGCCCGTCGGCGGCGCCCGCTGGAGCGTGGACAAGACCTTCGACGTCCACCGGCACGTCCACCACGTCCGGCTCCCGCAGGACGGGGACTTCGCCGCCGAAGCCACACGGCTCGCCGGGGAGCTGATGGAGCGGCCGCTCGAACGCGGGCTGCCGCCCTGGGAGATGTACCTGCTGACCGGGGCGCCCGGCGGCCCCTTCGCCGTCCTCGTCAAGCTCCACCACGCCCTCGCCGACGGCATGCGGGCCGTCGCCATCGGCGCCGGGATCTTCGACGAGATCGCCGACGCCGGGACCGCCACGGGTACCGCCCACCGAGCCGCCCCCCGCCGTCCGCGCCCGGTGCCGCCCCGCTCCTGGCTCCCCGGCCCCTGGCAGGTGTCCGGCGTCACGGACGCCGTCCGGGGGCGCGCCGAGGACCTCGGCCGCGCCCTCGGCGTCGGCGCCTCCGTCCTGGGCGCCTCCGTCGTCCGCGCCGGCCGCCACGACCCGCACGGCACCCCGGCGCTCGCCGCGGACTCCAGTGGGACACGGCGCCTGGCCACCGCCGAGCTGGACCTGGAGGAGGTGCGCCGGGTCCGCCGGGTCAGCGGCGGCACCGCCAACGACGTGCTGCTCGCCGTGGTCGCCGGAGCGCTGCGCCACTGGCTGCTGGAGCGCGGCGACCCGCTCCCCGCCGCCGACCCGTGCGCCCTGGTGCCCGTCTCCCGGCGTCGGCCCGGCTCGCCGCCCGACTGCGGCAACAAGTTCTCCGCGTACCTCCTCGACCTGCCCCTCGGCGACCCCGACCCGCTGAGCCGCCTCGCCGCCGTACGCCGCGGCATGGACCGCAACAAAGCGGCCGGCCCCTCGCGCGGGCCCGGCGCCGTCGCCGTACTCGCCGACCAACTGCCGCCGCTCGCCCACCGCTTCGGCACACCGCTGGCCGGCGGCGCGGCCCGCATGCTCTTCGACCTCCTGGTCACCAACGTGCCCCTGCCCCGCTCCACGCTCTCCCTCGCCGGCAGCCCGCTGCGCGCCCTGTACCCGATGGCGCCGCTCGCCCGCGGCCAGGCCCTCGCCCTCGCCATGTCGCCGTACGGCGGACGCGTCCACACCGGGCTCGTCGCCGACGGCCGGGCCCTGCCCGACCTGGACCGCCTCGCGCACGCCCTGCACACCGAACTCGCCGAGCTGGTCAAGGCCACCGACCGATCCCCGGGCTCCTGAGGCAAGCTGGAACCATGCCCGAACTGCCCGAGGTCGAAGCGCTGCGCGAGCTCCTCGGCGAGCACCTCGTCGGCCAGGAGATCGCCCGCGCCCTGCCGGTCGCCATCAGCGTGCTGAAGACGTACGACCCGCCGCTCGGCGCCCTCGACGGCCGTGAGGTCACCGGCGTGGCGCGGCACGGCAAGTTCCTCGACATCGCGACGGCCGGGCCCGCCGGGACGGCGGGGGAGCTGCACCTGGTGATCCACCTGGCCCGCGCCGGCTGGCTCCAGTGGCGCGACGTCCTGCCCTCCGGGCCGCCCCGCCCCGGCAAGGGCCCGCTGGCGCTGCGGGTCGCGCTCACCGGCGGCGACGGCTTCGACCTCACCGAGGCCGGCACCACCAAGCGCCTCGCCGTCCACCTCGTACGCGATCCGGCCGAGGTGCCGGGTGTCGCCCGCCTCGGCCCGGACCCGCTCGCCGGCGACTTCGACCGGGACGCCTTCGCGGCGCTCCTCGCCGGGGAACGGCGCCGGCTCAAGGGCGCGCTGCGCGACCAGAGCCTCATCGCCGGGATCGGCAACGCCTACAGCGACGAGATCCTCCACGCCGCCCGCATGTCCCCGTTCAAACCGGTCGGGAACCTCACCGAGGACGAGACGACCGCGCTGTACGAGGCGATGCGCGCGACCCTGCGGGAGGCGGTGGAGCGCTCGCACGGGCTGGCCGCCGGGCGGCTCAAGGCGGAGAAGAAGAGCGGCCTGCGCGTCCACGGCCGCACCGGCGAGCCGTGCCCCGTCTGCGGCGACACCATCCGCGAGGTCTCCTTCAGCGACTCCTCGCTGCAGTACTGCCCCACCTGCCAGACCGGCGGCAAGCCGCTCGCCGACCGCCGCCTGTCCCGCCTGCTGAAGTGACCCCGTGACCCCCGATGGGGCGAGTGACTCCTCAAGGGAACGAGTGACCCCTCAAGGGGCGACGGACACCAGCCGCCGCCCCTCGCGGTCGCGTACCTCCAGCCGGGCGATCTCGTCGCGCCGCAGTGCCGTGCCGCCCTCGACGACGGGGTCGTCACCGCTGACGGGCGTCGCCCAGCTCATCACCGGCCACTCCCGCCCGTCCCTCCCGACCGCCACCAGGTCGCAGACGTGCGGCCCCCGCACCCCCGCCACCCGGACGGCCACTTCCGTGCCCCACGCCCGGTCCCGCAGTGCCAGCGCCGCCGTCACCCCGGTGGCCGGGTCGGTCGCCGCCACCGCGCCCCGCTCCGGAGACGCCGGCTCGTCGTCGGCCCCGAGCAGGGCGGCGCCCGGCACGCCGACCGCGAGCGCCGCGGCCGCCGCGACCAGGCGCCCGCGCCACCGGCGTACCCGGGGAAGCGGCGCGGCGGCGCGCCGGTGCCTCCGCGCGGGCCCCCTCCTCCGCCCGGGCCCCGATCTCGACCCCGGTCCCGGCCCCGCCGCCCGTCCCGGCCTCAGCGGCTCCCGGCCGGCCAGCTGCGCCAGCGCCGCCACCGTCCCGGTGAGGTCCGCCAGCCGCATGGCGCAGGGCACGCAGGCCGCGAGGTGCTCCTCGCAGCGCAGCGCGTCCGCCGGTTCCAGCACGCCCAGCGCATAGGCGGCGACATCGGCGGCACCGGCGGCATCGTGGTGCCGCTCCCGCAGACCCATGGGTGTGCCCCATTCCCCGTATCGTCATCGTCCGTCAGCGTCCCGCCATCGCCGGGATGGTCCCGCTGTGCTGTCGTGAACGAGTACGCAGACGAGCGGCTTCTCGCTCAATCACCCCACGCCTACACTCCGCACCATGCTGCGCGTACTGGCCGTCGACGACGAGAAGCCCGCCCTCGAGGAGCTGCTCTACCTGCTCCGCCGCGACCCCCGCGTGCGCAGCGCGGAGGGCGCCACCGACGCGACCGAGGCCCTGCGCCGCATCGGCCGGGCCCTGGAGGCGGGCCCCGGCGGCGAGGACGCCATCGACGTCGTCTTCCTCGACATCCACATGGCCGGGCTCACCGGACTCGACGTCGCCCGGCTGCTGGCCGGCTTCGCCCGGCCGCCGCTGATCGTGTTCGTCACCGCCCACGAGGGCTTCGCCGTCCAGGCGTTCGACCTCAAGGCGGTGGACTACGTCCTCAAACCGGTCCGCACGGAGCGCCTCGCCGAAGCCGTACGCCGCGTCGCCGACCTGACCGCCCCCGCCGGCCGGCCCGGGGCCGCCGCCCCGGAGCAGATACCGGTCGAACTCGGCGGCGTCACCCGCTTCGTACCGGTCGACGACATCGCCTACGTCGAGGCGCAGGGCGACTACGCGCGCCTGCACACCGACGAGGGCAGCCACCTCGTGCGCATCCCGCTGTCCACGCTGGAGGAGCGGTGGGCGGCGCGCGGCTTCGTACGGATCCACCGCAGCCACCTCGTCGCGCTCGGCCGCATCGACGAGCTGCGCCTCGACGCCGGGGCGACCACCGTGCGCGTCGGCAGCGCCGAGCTGGCGGTCAGCCGCCGCCACGCCCGCCAACTGCGCGAGCTGCTGATGCGGCACGTCCGCAGGTGAACCCCCTACCCCGGTCCCGGCCCGCTGCGTAGACTCCACAGCTCAGCCCACCCCAACCACCCCGACCCGCAGCCGACCCCGGACGACGATGCCCGCAGAGCAGCCCACCGCGCGCCGCCCGCGCCGCGAGACCGTGACCGGCGTGCCGCGCTCCGCCCGCAGGACCGCCCGTCCGCCCGGCCACGCCCCGGCCCGCTCCGAGATCAGCGAGCAGACCTCCCTCGGCCACACCTACGTACGCTCCCTGATGCGCAGCCAGCTGCGTGCCGCGCTCTCGGCGCTCGCCACCCTCGCCCTGGTCGTCGGCACCCTGCCCCTGCTGTTCGCGCTGCCCCAGGCCCTCGACGCCACCGCGCCGTCGCCCGCGCCCTTGGTCTGGGCCGCCCTCGGTGTCGGCGTCCACCCCGTCATGTGGCTCGTCGCCCGCTGGTACGTGCGCCGCGCGGAGCGCAACGAACGCGACTTCACCGGCCTCGTGGAAGGCCGCTGAACAGCAGTGGACGCGAACCGGACCGTGGACCCGACGTGAACCAGACCTACGCGATCGCCGCCGTCACCGCCGTCGTCCTCGCCACCGTGCTCATCGGCTCCCTGGGCCTGCGCATCTCCCGCACCACCTCCGACTTCTACGTCGCCTCGCGCACCGTGCGCCCGGGCCTCAACGCCGCCGCCATCAGCGGCGAGTACCTCTCCGCCGCCTCCTTCCTCGGCGTCGCCGGACTCGTCCTGCTCCAGGGCCCCGACATGCTCTGGTACCCGGTCGGCTACACCGCCGGATACCTGGTCCTGCTGGTCCTCGTCGCCGCCCCGCTGCGCCGCTCGGGCGCGTACACCCTCTCCGACTTCGCCGAGGCCCGGCTGGAGTCGCCGCGCGCCCGGCGGCTCGCCAGCCTCCTCGTCGTCGGCATCGGCTGGCTGTACCTGCTGCCGCAACTCCAGGGCGCGGGGCTGACGCTGGAGATCCTCACCGGCGCGCCCGAGTGGGTCGGCGGGCTCGTCGTGGCCGTCGTCGTCACCGGCGCCGTGGCGGCGGGCGGCATGCGCAGCATCACCTTCGTCCAGGCGTTCCAGTACTGGCTGAAGCTCACCGCCCTGCTGGTGCCCGCGCTCTTCCTCGTCACGGCCTGGCTCGGCGACGACGCCCCACGCGCCCGCTTCGACGCGCCCGCCGTCTTCCGGGAGCACACGCAGGTACGCGTCGACGACACCGTACGCATCGACGTCGACGCCCCGCTGACCCTCGGCGTCTCCGGCCGCGTCGACGAGGTCCCGTACGACGGCGGCCGCGTCACCCTCGCCGAGGGAACCCACCGCGTCGAGGCCGGCACCACGCTCACCTTCCCCGAGGGCGCCCGGGTCCCCGAGCGCGCCGCCACCGGGACCGACCCCCTCGGCTGGTCGCAGCCGCTGGCCGGCGGCCGCGACGGCACCCAGCCGGACGGGCGGCAGCTGTACGCCACCTACGGGCTGATCCTCGCCACCTTCCTCGGCACCATGGGCCTGCCCCACGTCGCCGTCCGCTTCTACACCAGCCCCCACGGCGGGGCCGCGCGCCGCACCACCCTCGTCGTCCTCGGCCTGATCGGCGTCTTCTACCTCCTGCCGCCGGTCTACGGCGCGCTCGGCCGGATCTACGCGCCCGAGCTCGCGCTGACCGGCGCGGCGGACGCCGCCGTGCTCGTGCTGCCCGACCGGGTCGTGGGCGGGCTCGCCGGGGACCTGCTCGGCGCGCTGCTCGCGGGCGGCGCGTTCGCGGCCTTCCTGTCGACGGCCTCCGGGCTGACCATGTCGGTCGCCGGGGTCCTCGGCCAGGACGTGCTGCCCTCGCGCGGCGTACGGCACTTCCGGCTGGCGGCACCTCTCGCCATGGCCGTACCGCTGGGGCTGAGCCTGGTGGCGACGAAGGTGCCGGTGGCGGACGCGGTCGGGCTGGCGTTCGCGGTGTCGGCGTCGTCGCTCTGCCCGCTGCTGGTGCTCGGCATCTGGTGGCGGCGGCTGACCCCGCCCGGCGCGATGGCCGGGCTCGTCACCGGCGGCGGGGCCGCGCTCACCGCCGTCATGGCCACCCGCGCGGGCCTCGCCCCCGAAGGGTGGCCGCACACCCTGATGGCCTGGCCCGCCGTCTGGTCGGTGCCGCTCGGCTTCCTCACCATGGTGGGCGTCTCCCTGGCGACGCCCCGCCACGTGCCCGCCGGGACTCCCGCGATCCTGGCCCGGCTCCACCTGCCCGAGGGGATCGTCGGCCGGCCCGACCGCGAGGGGGCCGAGCGGTGAGCGGGACCCTCCTCGCCGCGCTGGCCGCCGCCGGGGCCGTGCTCCTCGCCGCCGGGTTCGCACTCGGCCGGCTCACCGCCCGGCGCGCCGGGCGGGACGTCCTCGACCTCGGCACGCCCGTCGAACGCGCCACCTTCCACACCCTGCACACCGCCTCCCTCGCCGCGCCGCCGCTGCGCGCCGGGCTCACCGAGGACACCGCCCGCAAGGCCGCCCGGCGGCTGCGGCCGCTGCTCGGCACCGAGGCGCTGTGCCTCACCGACCGCACCGCCGTCCTCGCCTGGGACGGGCCCGGCGCCGCCCACCACCGCGACCAGGTGATGGAGCGGGTCGCCGAGCTGCTGGACTCGGGCCGCAGCCAGAGTGTGCGCACCGAGTGCGGTGACCTGGACTGCCCGCTGCGCTGGGCCGTCCTCGCCCCGCTCACGGGCGAGGAGGGCGTGCTCGGCGCCCTCGTCGCGTACGGCTCGCGCGAGTCGGCGGTGCTGGTGCGGGCGGCGACGGAGGTGGCCCGCTGGGTCTCCGTCCAGCTGGAGCTGGCGGAGCTCGACCTGTCCCGGACCCGGCTCATCGAGGCCGAGATCCGCGCCCTGCGGGCCCAGATCTCCCCGCACTTCATCTACAACTCGCTCGCCGCCATCGCCTCGTTCGTCCGTACAGACCCGGAGCACGCCCGCGAACTGCTCCTGGAGTTCGCCGACTTCACCCGCTACTCCTTCCGGCGGCACGGCGACTTCACCCAGCTCGCCGACGAGCTGCGCTCCATCGAGCAGTACCTGGCGCTCGCCGGGGCGCGGTTCGGCGACCGGCTCCAGGTCACCCTGCAGGTGGCGCCGGAGGTGCTGCCGGTGACGCTGCCGTTCCTCTGCCTCCAGCCGCTCGTCGAGAACGCCGTCAAGCACGGCCTGGAGGACTCGCGCACCACCTGCCGGGTCACCATCGCGGCGCGTGACGCGGGCGCCGAGGCGGTCGTCACCATCGAGGACGACGGCGTCGGCATGGACCCCGCCGTCCTGCGGGCCATCCTCGCGGGCGAGCGCCCCCAGTCCTCCGGCATCGGGCTGTCCAACGTCGACGAACGGCTGCGCCAGGTGTACGGGGACGACTACGGGCTGGTGGCGGAGACGGGCGTGGGCGCGGGCATGAAGGTGACGGTGCGTGTCCCGAAGTATCACGCGGGTGTGCACCGCGACCCACCGGTGTCCGGTCAGGTGTGAAAAGTCCTGTTTTGGGGACGCGGGTGCATGGTGGCGACCGCTCCAGGCGATCGCTCGACCGGGAGGTATCCACCGGGAGGCAGCCATGCCCATCCATGACCACTACCAGCTGGACTTCGGGCAGGACACAGTCGTAGAGGTGCACCGTACGGATCGCACGGGCGCCGGCGGGCACCCGGTGTACGCCGACGACACGGGCATCGTCCTGGCGGAGATCAGCGACCGGGGCGAAGTGCGGATGATGGCGAGCGGCGGCCACCAGGACCCCGCCGCGAGGGTCCGGGCGCGTCCCGTCCAGCCGCACTGACACCCACCGCCGCACACCCGCGCGCGGGCGCTCAGTACAGGCGCAGCGCGAGGTGCCCGAGCGGCAGGCCCACCTCCCAGGCGGGCAGCCACACGCGCGCCGACTCGTCCACCGTGAGCCCGGCCACCGGAGCGGCGGACAGCGCGCCCAGGTCGGTGGCGAGCAGCTGGGTGGACTCCAGCAGCCGCCAGGTCTCGTGGGCGAGCGCCAGCCCCGCATCCGGCACCAGCCCCGCGTCCGCCGCGCGCCGCGCGGCGAGCCGGTCGCGGACCCAGTCGTCCCAGGGGTGCCCGTACGCGGTGAGGGCGAGCCACTCGTCCAGCCGGGCCTCCCTCCCGGCCTCCGTGGACACCTCGGCGACCCCGTCGCAGAGGTAGAACGTGAGCGCGAGCGTCCGGCGGCCCGCCCGGTACTCGAGCGAACCGGGCGCGACCAGTCCGCCCGAGCGCAGCAGCTCATCGGCTAAGTACTCGGCACACAGCCAGGCCATCGGGACCGCCAGCCCGCCTCCGTCGGTGCCGTTCGTGCTCTCGGGCCGCAACGTTCCCACCTTCTTCCGGACGTTCTTCGGTGCGCGCGGTGCGCCTTTCCAGACGACGAGCCTCCACCGTGCGGCACGGCCGGGGGCGCGCTTTTGCCCAACTCGGTGCTGTGGTTTCGAATACGTTCAGGCCGCGCCCGTGACCCACGGGGGCCGGGTGGAAGCGGGGCCGTCAGGGGCGCACGGGATAGCCCGGCAGGTACCGGCCGAGCGCCCGCAGCGCGTAGTGCGAGCGCGACTTGACCGTCCCGGCCGGTATGCCGAGCTCTGCCGCCGCCTCCTTCACCGACAGGCCGTCGAAGTAGATGCGGACGAGCACCGCGCGGTGCTCCGGGCTCAGCTCCCGTACCGCCGCGCGGACGTCGAGGGCCGCCACCGCCGACTCGGTGGCGTCGGCCGGGTCCGGCGTGGTGGCGAGCACGCCGTCGCCGATCTCGGCGGGGCGGGCCAGCCGGGAGCGTCGGGCGTCGATCGCGAGGCGCCGGCCCACCGTGAAGAGCCACGGCCGCATCGACTCGTACGGCGCCTCGAACGCCTCGGGGTGCTGCCAGGCGCGGACCAGCGTCTCCTGCATCAGGTCCTCGGCGCGCTGCCGGTCCCCGTACGTCAGCCCGAGCAGGAAGCTCAGCAGCGCGGGCCCGTGCTCGCGCTGGAGCTCCGCCAGGGTCCGCTCGTCGGTGGTCGGCGTCGCCGTCGCCGTCGTCATCGTTCCCGTCCCTTCGCGCCGTGCCGCGTCACTGGGTCCGTATACGAGCGCATCCGGGCGCCGAGGGACAGGCGGCGCACCGCGATCTGCGGCGAGCGGTCGCACCGAGCGGCGAATGGTGCGGCGAACGGTCGACGGAGGTCGCTTGGCCCCCTTCAGGCAATTTGTGTGATTTTGCGATTTAAAGGATTGAATGATTCTTAGATCCCGTAGGGATTCCAGGGAGCCAGCAGCTGGTGCACACCCCCGAAGCCCCTACGGAGCCCGGCCATGACCACCGCCATGACCAACCCACGCACCCGCCCCCGCCCGCGCGTCCGACGGAAGACGGTGGCCGCGACCGCCGTGCTGCTCTCCGTGACGGCCGGCTGCGCGGGCGCCCAGCCCTCCGGCGCGCCCGCCGCGGCACGGCACGAGAAGCCGGCCGCGCACGAGAAGACGGCCGCGCCCGTACCCTCCTCGGCCGGCGGCGCCGCCGCCCACTCCGAGCGGCGCGGTTTCACGCTCGTCGCCAGCGGCGACGTCCTGCCGCACGCCTCGATCATCCGGCAGGCCCAGGCGGACGCGGCCACCACCGGCAAGGGCGGGGGGTACGACTTCGGCCCCATGCTCTCCGGGGCGAAACCCGTCGTCTTCGCGGCCGACCTCGCGATCTGCCACATGGAGACGGTGTACGGCCCCGACGGCGGCCCCTACACCGGCTACCCCAGCTTCAAGTCGCCGCCCCAGATCGCCGGCGCACTGCGCGAGACCGGCTACGATTCCTGCTCCACGGCCTCCAACCACACCCTGGACGACGGCATGGACGGGCTGCGCCGCACGCTGGACGCCCTCGACAAGGCGGGCGTCAAGCACGCGGGCTCGGCCCGCAGCGCCGAGGAGGCCGCCCGCCCCACCCTCCTCAAGGCCGGTGGCGCCACGGTCGCGCACCTGGCCTACACCTACGGCACCAACGCCGATCCGCTGCCCTCGGGGCAGTCGTGGGCGGTCAACCTCATCGACGAGGAGAAGATCGTCACGGACGCCCGGGCGGCCCGCGAGGCCGGCGCCGACGTGGTCGTGGTGAGCATGCACTGGGGCACCGAGTGGCAGACCGAGCTGGACCAGCAGCAACTGGACCTCGCCCGCAGCATGACCGCGTCGGCCCGGGACGGCCGCCCCGACGTCGACCTCGTGATCGGTACGCACGTGCACGCCCCGCAGGCGTACGAGAAGGTGAACGGCACCTGGGTCGTCTACGGCATGGGCGACCAGATCGCCGGCGACATGATCAACAACAAGGGGGTCTTCGACCCGCGCGGCAATCAGGGCACCATCGGCCGCTTCACCTTCGTGCCGCCGGCGAAGCCCGGTGGCCGGTGGGAGGTCGAGAAGGCCGAGTACCTCCCGCACTGGTTCAACACCGCCACGGGCAGGGTGGTGAACCTGAACGCCGCGATCGAGCGGGGCGAGAACCTCACCGCCGTGCGCGACGAGATCCGGCAGGCCGTCCTCGGCCGCGGCGCGGACAAGGACGGCCTGGTGATGGGGAAGTGAAGGGGGAGTAGCGGCTACGCCTCCGGCCCGGGCGGCGGCGCCTGCCCCGTCCGGGCCTCACCCCTCGCCAGGTGGGACCGGCGGTAGGAGTAGCCGAAGTAGACCACCAGCCCCAGCAGGAACCAGACGGCGAACCGGGCCCAGGTCTGCCACTGCAGGAACGTGATCAGCCAGAGCGAGAAGACCACACCGATCGCCGGCACGAACGGCATGCCGGGCGTACGGAAGGTGCGCGGCAGCTCCGGCCGCTTGTAGCGCAGCACGATGACGGCGACGCACACGACCACGAAGGCCAGCAGGATGCCGATGTTGGTCAGCTCGGCCGCCTCGCTGATCGGCAGGAACCCGGCGATCAGCGCGGACGCGACACCGGCGATCCAGGTCACGCGGGTGGGTACGTGCCGGGTCGGGTGCGTCTTGGCGAACCAGGCCGGCAGCAGCCCGTCCCGCGACATGGAGAACCACACGCGGGTGCAGCCCAGCATGAAGGTGAACATCACGGTGAGGATGCCGATGATCGCGCCCACCGCGATGACGTCCGCGAGCGCGTCGAGGCCCACCGACTTGAACGCGGTGGAGAAGCCGCTCTCCTTGTCGATCTCCGTGTACTTCTGCATGCCGGTCAGCACCAGGCAGGCCAGCACGTACAGCACCATCGAGACGGCGAGCGAGTACACGATCGCCTTCGGCATGTGGCGCTGCGCGTCCTTGGACTCCTCCGCCGCCGTCGACATCGCGTCGTAGCCGAAGACGGCGAAGAAGACGGTCGCCGCTCCGGTGAACGCCCCGCTCGCCCCGAACGGGAAGAACGGGCTGTAGTTGGTGGTGGTGACGTGGAAGAAGCCGACCACGATCACCAGCAGCACCACGAGCACCTTCAGCACCACGACGACCGTCTCGACGCGGGCCGCGTTCCTGATGCCGAGCGTGAGCAGATACGCGATCAGCAGGCAGAGCAGGGCGGCGAAGAGATCCACCTTGTGGCCCTCGCCCGTGCCCGGAGCGCCCAGCATCCACGCGGGCAGCTCCGCGCCCACCTCGCCGAGCAGGAAGGTGAAGTAGCCCGAGATGCCGATCGCGACGACCGACACGATCGCGGTGTACTCCAGCAGCAGGTCCCAGCCGATGAACCAGCCGGCGATCTCGCCGAGGACCGCGTAGCCGTACGTGTACGCCGACCCGGCCTTCGGGATGAGCCCGGCGAACTCGGCGTAGCTGAACGCGGCGGCCGCGCTCGCCACCCCCGCGATGAGGAACGAGATCAGTACCGCCGGACCGGCCGTGCCGTTCGCGACGGTCCCGGCGAGGGTGAAGATGCCCGCGCCGATGATGCCGCCCACGCCGATGGCGGTGAGCTGCCACAGGCCCAGGGTCCGGGTGAGGTGTTCCTCCGCCTCGCCCTCTTCGATGTGCTCGATCGGTTTGCGGCGCAGAATGCCCTGCCCCGCGCGGAGTCCGGCCATGGGCGTCACCTCTTTGCATACGGCATCGGCTGACCGCCGATCATGATGGCTCAGCCGCGGGCTCGGCGGAAGACACCACACACCAGGGGGATCGATTGCGCCACTCGTCCCAACGAGTGCAATCGGGCGCCCCCGCCGGTGTGGGTCAGGGGGAGAGGGCATCCGCCATGCGAGTTATTAATCATGAAAAACGATCAGATGCCTACGGGTCGGCGGATGGTGCTGCGCATCGCCGCCGCGCTCGGGGCCACCACCACCGTCGGGCTCTTCGCGTCGGACCGGTTCGCGTCGCCCGGGCGCACCGCCGCCCCGCCCGCCCCGTCCGCGTCCCGCGCCCCCGGTGCCGCCGGCGCCCCCGGGCGGGCCGCCGTCGCGCCGCCCGCGGCCGCCGGGCCCCAGGCGCAGGCCCGCGCGCGCCTCGCGCCCTCCGCGTACCGCCTCCAGCCCATGACCGGGGACGGCCCGGCCCGCTTCCGGCGCGCCGTGCCGCCGGTGCGGCAGCGGCCCTTCCTGCGCATGTCCGGCACCGGCCGCACGATGGTCCTCTCCTTCGACGACGGGCCCGACCCCCGCTACACCCCGGCCATCCTCAGCACCCTGCGGGCGTACGGCGTGCGCGCGATGTTCTTCGTCTGCGGGGGACTCGCCTCCGCCCGCCCGGACCTGCTGCGCGAGATGACGGCCGACGGCCATGTCATCGGCAACCACTCCTGGTCGCACCCGAACGTCACCAAGCTGGCCCCCTCGGCCATCCGCGACGAACTCGGCTCCACCAGCGACCTGATCGAGCGCGTCACCGGCACCCCGCCGCTGTGGTACCGGGCCCCGTACGGCGCCTGGAACCGGCACTCGTTCGAGATCGGCGCCGAGCTCGGCATGGAGCCGCTCGCCTGGACCGTCGACACCCTGGACTGGACGGAGCCGGGGACCGCGAGCATCGTCAGCCGGGTCCTCGACGGGGCGGGGCCCGGCGTCGTGGTGCTCTCCCACGACGCGGGCGGCGACCGCTCGCAGAGCGTGGCGGCGCTGAAGACCTATCTGCCCCGGCTGCTGTCGGCCGGCTACCACGTGACCGTGCCGCGCAGATGAGGCGTACGGCAGCACGGGCCGCCGGGACACGCGTCCCGGCGGCCCGTTCGTGCGCGGTGCCCTCCAGCGGGCCTTGGCGGGCCTCAGCGGGCCTGCACCATCCGCGCGAAGACCACCACGTTGCCGTCGTACCCGCCGGCCTTCGAGTAGCCGCCGCCGCAGGTGATCACGCGCAGCTCCGCGTGCCCGGTGTCCCCGTAGACGCGTACGCCGGGGAAGTCCTGCTTGGAGAAGACCTCGATGCCGTACACCTCGAAGACCGCCACCCGGCCGTCGTAGCGCGTGACCTCCACCAGCTGGCCGCGCTTGACCGAGCCGAGCCGGTAGAAGACGGCGGGCCCGGACTCGTTGTCGACGTGGCCGACGACGATCGCCGTACCGCGCTGGCCCGGCGAGATGCCGTTCTGGTACCAGCCCGCCAGGTTGGGGTCCTGCGCCGGCGGGGCGTCGATCCAGCCCTCCTTGTCCAGGCCCACGTCCATGATCGGGGCGTCGACGTTGACCGCCTCGATCCGGATGCGCGACGCGGGCGCGTATGCCAGTGTCTGCAGCGAGGCCGGCGGGGTGGGGGCCGCGGCGACACCGCGCTCCGAGGGCGTCGCGAGGGCCGCGGGCTGCGGCGGACCGAGCTGGTCGTCAACGCCGTTCCGCACCATCGCGAGACCGGTGAGCATGACGAGGGCCAGTGCGCCCCACGGCGAGCGTCTCCGCCAGTCGAAGCCGCTGTGGTCCAGACCCATGGTTCTCCCTTCGAGGCGTCTGTACGCACGCTAAGGGCGGCGCAAGAGGCGGGCGATCAGTGAGGCGCGAACGGGTGGCGCGGGCGCCGGACGGGTGATGACCCATACGAGTAGTCGTGCACCACCGGCCTGACGGTCTGTGACCTGCGGCTCCGTCAGCTCCACCGGCGTCGCACCGGCGTGTCGCCTCACCGGGGTGGACCAATGCTCAAAATGCGGTGATCGGACTGGCTTGTGATGGTTCGTCGTGGAGAGACGTACTCGTCGAATTTCCCGGAGCGCCGCTTCGGGGCGTCTTCCACAGGAGGTTCAACCATGCGTGCTTCACGCGCTCTCGCGGTGGCCGCCACCGCGTTCGCGGCCGTCGGAGTCTGCGCTCCGGCGGCCGTCGCCACCGGTGGTACCGGTGGCGGTACCGGAGGCAACGGTCCCACCAACGTCACCGTCCGTCCCACGCAGGTTCACCAGGGCGGCCAGCTCGCGGTGAGCGCCTCGGGGTGCAACCGGGGCGGCAGCGTCACGTCCAACGCCTTCCCTCCCACCGCACTCACCCTGAACCGCTCCGGCAACTCCGCCGCCACCCCCCGGATCTACGACCACGCCACGCCCGGCCAGTACAACCTGGCCGTCAAGTGCAACGACAGCCCCCTGGTCGTCACCCGCACCTTCACGGTCATCGCCGGCCGCGGCGCGCAGGGCGGCCTCGGTGGCTCCATGGCCCCGAGCTCCACCGAGATGACCATCGGCGCCGCGCTCGTCGGCACGGCGGCCATCGGCGGCGGGCTGTTCATCAGCCGGCGCCGCCGCCTGAGCGGCGGAAAGGTCTGACCGGCCGAACCTCCCGGTCGGCCGAATACGCCCGTCGCCCCGAGTCCTCCCTGAGGGCTCGGGGCGACGGGCTTTCCGGGGCTCGTCCGGTTGCCTTCTGCGGTTGTCCTTCGGTTGTTCTCCGGTTGTCAGTGGCGGCGGTGCTCGGCCCGGCGGCGCGCCACGAAGATGACGCCGGTGGCCGCGGCCACCACCAGGCCCGTACCGAGGGCGAGCTGGCCGGTGTGCCAGCCGCCGACGCTGCCGCCGAGGCCGCCGCGCGCGCCACGGGTGGGCGCGACCGTCGCGGTGGCCGTCCTGGTGACGGTCGGGGCCGCGGTGGACCTGGTCGTCGGCGTGGCGGTGGCCATGGCGATCCTGAGGTCCACGGAGCCGGGGCTGCCCCCGGCGCAGGTGAAGTTCACCGTGTAGACCGCGCCGCGCCTGGCGTCCCAGTCGACGGTGGCCGTCGCCGACCCGCCGGCCGGGATGGTCACCGTGTCGAAGACGCCCGCCGACGCCATGGCCGTACCCGGGCAACCGGGGGCGGAGAGGGTGATCCTGCCACCCGGCTGCACGGTCGTCGGGTTGATGAGGAAGTCGCCCTGCTGCGCGGCGGCGGGTGTGGTGAGGGCGAGGGCGGCCGCTCCCAGCAGAGCGGCGGACGCGGCACGTATCGCGCGCATGGTCGATCCTCCGGGTCCCGAGGGGCAGCTGCGGAACGGATTTCCACAAAGGGTCTGATATGCACCTCGATGCCCGAAACGCTAGGAGCGCTCTACCACACCCGCGATCCCAGACGGGCGAATGGGGCACCGGAGTCCCCCGGACGGCGGATGTCCTCAGCTCCGCAGATGCGGGAAGAGGGTGAGGAACGGGTCCGGTGCCGCGGACACCCCACGGCCGAACGGCGCGTCGAACGCCCAGATCAAGAACAGCAGGAAGGCGATGAGCGCGCTGAAGAGACCGGCCAGCAGCAGCTCGCGGAACGTACGCCGGATCTGGAGCATGAAGATCATGCCGATGGTGACCAGCGCCCCGATGATCAGGCCGAACCACACCACCCCCGGCATGGTGGCGCCCGCACTCTCGGCGCGTGCGCCGCGGGCGTCGTCCACGAGCGCCACCTGGTCCACCAGCGGCTGGTACGCCTCGCCCTCGTGCGCGTCCGCCGGCCGGTAGTCGGTGATGCTCCGCCGCAGCCGCTCCAGCAGCTCGGTGCCCTTCTCGGTCAGCTCGCCCCGGTCGGCCATGTGCGCCCACTCGGTGTCGACGACGTGGGACACGTACGCCCGTACGTCGTCCCGCACGCCCTCGCGCACGGCCTCGGGCCACACCTCGACGCGCCGGTCCACCTCGTGGAGGGCCTGCGCCTCCTGGCGGACGGTGTCCTGGGCGGCGCCGCGGCCCTCCCAGACGCCCGCGATGGCGAGGCCGAGGACGATCGCGTACACCACGCCGATCATCATCGTCATGTACTCGATGACGTCCGGGGTCTCGCTGGGATCGTCGTCGTCACCGACGCGCCGGTTGTTGAAGACGACGATGGTGAGGACGACGGCGCAGGCGGCGGCCATCGCGATGGACAGAACAAGCCATTCCGACAAGGCATCTCTCCGTCGGTGAGTGCGGATCAGCGGGACGAGCGGCCGCGCAGCGCGGCGGCGGCGAGCACCGCGGGTGCCGTGACCAGGAGCATCACGGACACCGGGGACGGGCCGCCGGAGGGCTCCGGCGGCGCCACACGCTTGTAGGCGGGCAGCGGTACGAGGGGCGAGGGCGCCGGCTTCGGCGGCCGTACGGGCCGCGGCGGCGCGGGCGCCGGCGGTGCGGGTTCCGGTTTCACCTCGGGCTTCGGCGGCGGCGGGGGAGGGGGCGCGGGCACCGGCCGCGCGGGAGGCGGCGGTGGCGGCGGCTCGGGCGTCGGCTTCGGTGGCGCGGGCTTCGGCGGCGGCGGTGGGGGAGGGGGCTCCGGAGTGGGCGTGGGCGTGGGCGTCGGGGAAGGGGACGGCGGCGGAGGCGGGGACGGCGACGGGGTGCAGCTGCCGCTCCCCGCGATCGACACCGCGCTCTGCGGTCCCGAGGGCCCGACGACGGCGTGGGCGCAGGCGTCGGCGGCCGCGGGCAGTGGTGCCAGCAGCAGCCAGGTGAGGGAGGCGACCGGAAGCAGCCGCGCGACATTCGTTCCGTACACGGCCAAAAGCATGATCAGTTCGGGGGCGCGGCGGGGCCCGAACCGCGGTGATTCCCCTGAAGGAGCGGTTCTTCCGGGCCCCTTCTCCGCCACCCGGGACAAATTTCCGGGCGCCGCGTTGAACACCGACCGCCTCCCCGCCCGTACCTAGGACCGTGAACGGCGCACACGGGGCGCCGACAACCAGCTCGAACCCAACGGGAGTTGACATGAAGACCTGGCGGAACGCCTCGCTCGCGGTGACCGCGGCGGCCGTGCTGGCGCTGACGACGGCGTGCGGTCAGGAGAAGGGCAGCCAGACCCCCAACGGCCAGTCCGTCGGCGCCGCCGCACCGGCCGGAGCGCCCGCGGAGAACGCGGCCGGCTACGGATCCGACGACGGTTACGGCTCCGGCGCCGCGGCCCAGGGCGGCGCCGCCGCGGCCAAGCCGGCCGGTCAACTCGCCGTCTGGGACAGCAAGGAGTTCGGCAAGGTCCTCACCGACAGCGAGGGCTTCACGCTCTACCGCTTCGACAAGGACACGGCGAGCCCGCCCAAGTCGAACTGCGAGGGCGAGTGCGCCAAGACCTGGCCGGTCGTCTCCGCCGACGGCGCCAAGCCCCCGGCCGGTGTCGACGCCTCCCTGATGGGCGTGGTGACCCGCGCCGACGGCACCAAGCAACTGACCGTCGACGGCTGGCCGATGTACCGGTACGCCAAGGACACCAAGCCCGGCGAGGCCAAGGGCCAGGGCGTCGGCGGCACCTGGTACGCGGCGTCCCCCGACGGCAAGAAGGCGGCCCCCGGCAACGGCGGCGCGGGCGGCTCGGGCGACGGGGGCGGCGCGGAGGAGCCGGAGGAGGCCGCCACCGGTGAGGGCGGCGGCGAGGACGCGGCCACCCCGGCCGACCCGGCCGGCCTGTCGGTCCGCAAGGACCCCAAGCTGGGCGAGGTCGTCGTCGACAAGAACGGCATGACGGTCTACCGGTTCCAGAAGGACTCCGCCTGGCCCATGAAGACCGCCTGCACCGGCGACTGCCTCAAGAAGTGGCCGGTGGTCGCGCCCGTCGACAAGAACGACACCGAGGGCATCAAGCTCAAGGGCTTCGTGACCTTCAACCGGCCCGACGGCATCAAGCAGCAGACCATCGACTGCTGGCCGCTCTACACCTTCGCGGGCGACAAGAAGCCCGGTGACACCAACGGCCAGGGCGTCGGCGGAACCTGGTTCGCCGTCTCCCCCGACGGCAAGCTCGTCAAGTAGCCCACCGAAGCCCCCAGTCCCTCCTTCCCCCCACGGTCGGCCGGAGCGTCCAGCGCAGTCCCCACGCGCCTCCGGCCCCGGGTGGCCGGTCTCCCACCGGCCGGACACCCCGCCGGGCCCGCCCGGGGCCCCCCCCCCCCCGCCCCCCGGGCCCCCCCCCCCGCGCGCCCCCCCCCGGGCCCGGTCCCGTACCGCCTGGTGAACCCGCACGTGCCAAAGGCGTGTGACCAAGAACGGACCGCTATTTTCCGTTTCCTCTCGCCCTCCTGGCGGGCGATCAGTAGCCTCGGCTCGAACACCGGCCATGAACACGGCCGCATCCCCCGTGGCTACTTGTTGGAGACATCGATGGAGCGTCCCGCCTGGGCCCCGCCGGGTATCGATATTTCGGTGCCGAGCGTGTCCCGCATCTACGACTACTACCTGGGCGGCTCGCACAATTTCGAAGTGGACCGGGAAGCCGCGCGCAGGGCCATGGAGTTCATGCCTGGCCTGCCCAAAGTCATGCAGGCGAACCGGGCGTTCATGCGCCGCGCGGTGCGGTACGCCGTGAACGAGGGCATCACCCAGTTCCTCGACATAGGCTCCGGCATCCCCACCTTCGGCAACGTCCACGAGATCGCCCAGGGTGCCCGCCCCGGCGCCCGCGTGGTGTACGTCGACCACGATCCCGTGGCCGTCGCCCACAGCAAGGCCGTCCTGGAGGGCAACGAGCACGCCGCCGTCACCGCCGCCGACCTGCGCAAGCCCCAGGACATCCTCACCGCCCCGGAGACGACCGGGATGCTCGACCTGGACCGGCCGGTCGCGCTGCTGCTCGTGGCGGTCCTGCACTTCCTGGAGGACGCCGACGACCCCCAGGGGGCCGTCGCCGAACTGCGCGACGCCCTCGCCCCCGGCAGCCTGCTGATCGTCACCCACGCCTCCTTCGAGGGCATCCCCGTACCCCAGGAGCGGGCGGGCGGCGCGGTGGGCGTCTACCGCGACATCCGCAACCCGCTGGTCATGCGCTCGCGGGAGGAGGTGGCGCGGTTCTTCGACGGGTTCGAGCTCGTCGAGCCCGGTGTCGTGTCGATGCCGTACTGGCGGCCCGAGCCCGACAGCCCGGTCGAGCAGGAGGATCCATACGCCTTCGCGGGCTTCGCAGGGGTGGGGCGCAAGGCGTGAGCGTGCCGCCGCAGGAACCCGGGGCCGGATCCGGCGCGGAGCCGGACGGCCTCGAGGACAGACTCCGGCGGTTCGCGACGATCTGGAGCCGGGCGATCTTCCCGGTCACCGCCACGTCGCTGACCCGCCCCGAATTCGAACGGCACCTGCTGCCGCTCGCCCGGGAGCTGAGCGCCGCGCTGCAGGCCCGGCCGTTCGACCCGGCGCCCGCGCACGGCGTCGGCGCCGCCCTGGTGGCCGCGCACTGCACCGACCCCGACGCGCTCAGCCGCACCCTCGGCGTGGTCGACTCCTACCTCGTGCTGTACTGCCGCGACGCCGAAGCGCCGGGCCCGGCCGGGCTGACCGACCTTCCCGCCGAGGAGCTCCGGGCCCGCTGCGCCCGGCTCCAGCACGCCCTGGCGGCCGGTTTCGCCCAGGCGCTGCGCGAGCGGACCCTCGTCGAGCAGGAGTCCATCGCCCGCTCGGCGCTCTCGGCGCGCAGCTTCGCCGAACGGGCGCTGCACGCGAGCGAGGCCCGCTTCCGGGCGGTCTTCGAGGGCGCGGCCATCGGCATCGGCATCGCCGACCTCGAGGGCAACGTGCTGGAGGTCAACGGGGCCCTCACCCGCATGTTCGGTGGACTGGAGCGCCATGTGCGCGGCCGCAGGGTGTCCGAGTGGGTCCACCCCGAGGACGCGCCGCAGGTCTGGAAGCTCTACGGCGAGCTCGTACGCGGCGAGCGCGACCACTTCCGCGTCGAGAAGGCCTTCTACCGGGGCGACGGCACCGTCCTGTGGACGAACCTCACGTGCTCCCTGCTGCGGGACACCGAGGGCAACCCGCAGTACACCCTGGCGCTGATGGAGGACACCACCGAACGCCGGCTGCTGAACCTGCGGCTGCGGTACGAGGCGACCCATGACGCCCTCACCGGGCTGCCCAACCGGACGCTGTTCTTCGAGCGGCTCGACAAGGCCCTCTCGGCCGGGGACGGCGCCCGCTTCGGGCTCTGCTACCTCGACCTGGACGGCTTCAAGGCCATCAACGACAGCCTCGGCCACGCGGCCGGCGACCGGCTGCTCGTGGAGGTCGCCGACCGGCTCCAGTCGGTCGCGACCCGGCCGGGGGAGATGGTCGCCCGCCTCGGCGGCGACGAGTTCGTGGCGCTGACCACCGGCACGGACACCGAGCGCCAGGCCGACGAGCTCGCCCACCGCATCCTCGCCGCCCTCGCCACGCCCATCCGGCTGGACGGCCGGGAGCTCACCGTGCGCGGCAGCGTCGGCATCGTCGAGGGGCCGGCGGGGGAACGCGGCTCCGCGGAGGTGCTGCGCAGCGCCGACATCACCATGTACCGGGCCAAGTCGGCGGGCGGCAACCGCTTCGAGCGGGCCGACCCGGAGGCCGACGCCCGCGCCATCACCCGGCACGGCCTGACCACCGCGCTGCCGGCGGCGCTGGAGCGCGAGGAGTTCTTCATCGAGTACCAGCCGCTCGTCCACCTCGGCGACGGCAGCGTGCACGGCGCCGAGGCCCTGGTGCGCTGGTGCCACCCGCAGCACGGGGTGCTCGGCCCCGACCGGTTCATCCCGCTCGCCGAGCACACCGGGCTCATCGTGCCGCTCGGGCGCTGGGTGCTCCAGGAGGCGGTCCGCCAGGCCAGGTTCTGGAACCGTCGCCACTCGGACGGCGGGCCGCTGCGGATCAACGTCAACCTGTCGCCGACCCAGCTGCACCACACCGGTCTGGTCGCCGACATCGTCGACGTACTGGACCGCTTCGGGCTGGAGCCCGGGGCGCTGTGCCTGGAGGTGACCGAGTCGGCCCTGATCGGCGCCGACGAGGACCTGCTCAAGCCGCTGCGGCAGCTGGCCGAGATGGGCGTGGACATAGCGCTGGACGACTTCGGCACCGGCTACTCCAACCTGGCCAACCTGCGCCGCCTGCCGGTGAGCGTGCTCAAGCTGGACCGCTCCTTCACCCAGGGCATGCAACGGCACCCGGCCGACCCCGTCGACCTCAAGATCGTCGAGGGGATCGTCTCCCTGGCCCACAGCCTGGACCTCGCGGTGACGGTGGAGGGCGTGGAGACCGGCGCGCAGGCCGAGCAGCTGCGGGAGCTGGGCTGCGACACCGCCCAGGGCTGGTACTACGCCCGCCCGGGCGCCCCCGACCGGATCCACTCGCTGGTGCTGGCGGACGCGGTCTGAGACCGTAGCAGGACCTTCTGGAGCTCGCGCGCCGCCCGCGGCGGTGCCACGTCGCTGCGGTGCGCGAGCGCGATGGTCCGGCGCAGCCCGGGCCGCGCCAGGGCGGTGACCCGCAGGTCGCGGCCCGCCCTCGCCGCCACCATGCTCGGTACGACGGCCACCCCGAGCCCCGCCCGTACGAAGCCGAGCACCGCGTCCATCTCGCCGCCCTCCACCGTGAACGACGGCTCGAAGCCCTCGGCCCGGCACGCCGCCACCGTCAGCTCCCGCAGGTCGTAGCCGTGCCGGAACATCACCAGCGGCTGGTCGCGCAGATCGGCGATCCGCACCGGGCGGCGCGGCGGCGGCGCGGCCGCGGAAGACACCACCACCAGGTCCTCCTGGAGCAGCTCGACGGTGGTGAGCGCCGGGGACGGCGTAGGCAGCGGAAGCACCACCAGCGCCAGGTCGAGCGCGCCGCGCGCCAGCTCCCGTACGAGATCGTGCGAGCCGCTCTCCTCGATCAGCAGCTGGATCCCCGGGTGCAGATCGTGGAAGGTGCGCAGCACATCGGGCAGCAGACCGGTGCACAGGCTCGGCGTCGCGCCCAGCCGCACCCGCCCGCGCCGCAGCTGCGCCACCTCCTGCACCTCGTGGCGCGCGGTGTCGGTGTCCGCGAGGATGCGGCGCGCCAGCGGCAGCAGCGCCTCGCCCGCGTCCGTGAGCGCGATGTTGCCCCGGGCCCGGCTGAACAGCTCCGCGCCCAGCTCCTTCTCCAGCGCCCTGATCTGCTGCGACAGCGACGGCTGCGAGACATGCACGCGCTCGGCGGCGTGCGTGAAGTGCCGGGTCTCGGCGACCGCCACGAAGTACACCAGCTGCTGGAACTGCATGTCTCCACGATAGGCCCCCGCGATAGGCCGTAGCTATGGAGTTCAGCGGCACCATGTCTTGGACCTCTCGCGCCCGCCGCCCCTAGCGTCTGGTGCATGGCTCTGGCAACGCGGACGGATCGACAACCGTCCCTCACGCGCACCTTCTGGCGATCCACCGTCGGCAAGAAGACGGTCATGGCCGTCAGCGGGCTGATCATGATCGGCTACCTCGTCGCGCATGTGATGGGCAACCTGAAGGTCTTCTTCGGCCCCGGCGAGTTCAACGCGTACGGCCACTGGCTGCGGACCATGGGCGCGCCGGTGCTGCACCACGAGTGGGGGCTGTGGATCGCCCGCGTGGTGCTGCTCACCGCCGTGATCGCCCACGGCGTCTCGGCGTACCAGCTGAGCAGGCGCGACATCAAGGCCCGCCCCACCGCGTACGCGCACAAGCGCCGCCGTGCGAGCTATGCCACCCGCACCATGCGCTGGGGCGGGGTGATCGTGGCGCTCTTCATCGTCTGGCACGTCCTGGACCTGACGACGCTCACCGTGAACCCGAACGCCCAGGCGGGCCATCCGTACGAGAACGTCGTCGCGACCTTCTCCACCTGGTACGGCAACGTCATCTACATCGTCGCGATGCTCGCCGTCGGGCTGCACATCCGGCACGGCTTCTGGTCGGCCGCCCAGACCCTCGGCGTGGGCAACGCCACCCGCGACCGCGCGCTGAAGACCGTGGCCAACGTCCTCGCGCTGGTGCTGACCGCGGGCTTCATCTCCGTACCCGTCGCCGTCATGACCGGAGTGGTGAGCTGACATGAGCTTCCTCGACTACACGACCGGCGCCCCGGTCGTGGACGACAAGGCCCCGACGGGCCCCATCGCCGAGCGCTGGGACAAGCGACGCTTCGAGGCGAAGCTGGTGAACCCGGCCAACCGCCGCAAGCACACGATCATCGTCGTCGGCACCGGCCTCGCGGGCGGCTCCGCCGGCGCGACACTCGCCGAACAGGGCTACCACGTCGTCCAGTTCTGCTACCAGGACTCGCCGCGCCGCGCCCACTCCATCGCCGCGCAAGGCGGCATCAACGCGGCGAAGAACTACCGCAACGACGGCGACTCCGTCCACCGCCTCTTCTACGACACGGTCAAGGGCGGCGACTTCCGCGCCCGAGAGTCCAACGTCCACCGCCTCGCGCAGATATCGGTGGAGATCATCGACCAGTGCGTCGCCCAGGGCGTGCCCTTCGCCCGCGAGTACGGCGGCCTCCTCGACACCCGCTCCTTCGGCGGCGTCCAGGTGTCGCGGACCTTCTACGCCCGCGGCCAGACGGGCCAGCAGCTGCTGCTCGGCGCGTACCAGGCCCTGTCCCGGCAGATCGCGGCCGGGAACGTGGAGATGCACCCGCGCACCGAGATGCTCGACCTGATCGTGGTCGACGGGCGGGCGCGCGGCATCGTCGCCCGCAACCTGATCACCGGCGAGATCACCACGCACTTCGCGGACGCGGTGGTGCTGGCCTCCGGCGGCTACGGCAACGTCTTCTACCTGTCGACGAACGCCATGAACTCCAACGCCACCGCCGTGTGGCGGGCTCACCGGCGCGGCGCGTACTTCGCCAACCCCTGCTTCACCCAGATCCACCCCACCTGCATCCCGCGCACCGGCGACCACCAGTCCAAGCTGACGCTGATGAGCGAGTCGCTGCGCAACGACGGCCGCATCTGGGTGCCGAAGGCGAAGGGCGACGCGCGCCCGCCGCACGAGATCCCCGAGGACGAGCGCGACTACTACCTGGAGCGCATCTACCCCTCCTTCGGCAACCTCGTCCCGCGTGACATCGCCTCCCGCGCCGCCAAGAACGTCTGCGACGAGGGCCGCGGCGTCGGCCCCGGCGGCCAAAACCAGAGGGGCGGAGCCGAAGGCTCCTCGGTTGAGGGCGGTGGTGGGCGACGGGAGGGCGTCTACCTGGACTTCGCCGACGCCATCCGCCGCATGGGCCGGGCGAAGGTGGAGGAGAAGTACGGCAACCTCTTCGACATGTACGAGCGGATCACCGCGGAGAACCCGTACGAGGTGCCGATGCGGATTTACCCCGCCGTGCACTACACGATGGGCGGCCTCTGGGTCGACTACGACCTCCAGACCACCGTGCCGGGCCTCTTCGCCATCGGCGAGGCGAACTTCTCCGACCACGGCGCCAACCGCCTCGGCGCCTCCGCGCTGATGCAGGGCCTCGCCGACGGCTACTTCGTCCTGCCGTCCACGATCAACGACTACCTCGCCCGCAACCCGCTGACGGACACGGTCACCTCCGACCACCCGGTGGTACGCGACGTGGTCGGGGAGACCGAGGACCGGCTCGCGCGGCTGCTGGCCGTCGACGGCGACCGCACCCCCGACTCGTTCCACCGCGAACTGGGCGAGCTGATGTGGGAGTTCTGCGGCATGGCCCGCTCCGAGCAGGGCCTGCGCAAGGCACTGGAGCGGATCCCCGCCATCCGCGAGGAGTTCTGGCGCCGGATCAAGGTGCCGGGCACCGGCGAGGAGCTCAACCAGTCGCTGGAGAAGGCCAACCGCATCGTCGACTACCTGGAGCTCGCCGAGCTCATGTGCCTCGACGCGCTGCACCGCACCGAGTCCTGCGGCGGCCATTTCCGCGAGGAGTCCCAGACGCCGGACGGCGAGGCGGCCCGCAAGGACGAGGAGTTCTCGTACGCCGCCGCCTGGGAGTTCGGCGGCACCGGCGAGGCGCCCGTCCTGCACAAGGAAGACCTCGACTTCGAGTACGTCCACCCCACCCAGCGGAGCTACGCATGAAGCTCAAGTTGCGCGTCTGGCGGCAGAAGAACGCCGACGCCCCCGGCGCCATGGCCACCTACGAGGTGGACAACATCTCGTCCGACATGTCCTTCCTGGAGATGCTCGACACCCTCAACGAGGAGCTCATCCTCCGCGGCGAGGAACCGGTCGCCTTCGACCACGACTGCCGCGAGGGCATCTGCGGTGCCTGCTCGCTCGTCATCAACGGCGACGCCCACGGCCCGGAGCGCACCACCACCTGCCAGCTGCACATGCGGTCCTTCCGGGACGGCGACACCATCGACATCGAGCCGTGGCGCGCCGCCGCCTTCCCGGTGGTCAAGGACCTGGTGGTGGACCGGTCCGCCTTCGACCGGATCATCCAGGCGGGCGGCTACATCAGCGCCCCCACCGGCTCCGCTCCGGAGGCGCACGCCACGCCCGTGCCGAAGGCGGACGCGGACTTCGCCTTCGAGCACGCCGAGTGCATCGGCTGCGGCGCGTGCGTGGCGGCCTGCCCCAACGGCTCGGCGATGCTCTTCACCTCGGCGAAGGTCAACCACCTCAACGTGCTGCCGCAGGGCGCCCCGGAGCGCGAGACCCGGGTGCTCGACATGGTGTCCCAGATGGACGCCGAGGGCTTCGGCGGCTGCACGCTGACCGGCGAGTGCGCGACGGCCTGCCCGAAGGGCATTCCGCTGCCGTCGATCGCGGCCATGAACAAGGAGTGGCTGCGCGCCACGCGCAAGGTGCGGCGCAGCTGACGCAGGCATGATTCAAGCCACTTCCCGGGCGTGACCCGGACCACGCGCATCGCCCCGGAACGCAAGATTCTCCACGAGATGGCCACATTCTCCGCAAGAATTTCCGTCCGGGGCGAACGTGTGTCCGTGAACAGCAAGATCAACTTCGTTGAATTCTGCACCGAAGGTGGTGGGTTGTCCGTATCGCGGCCAACCCGCGCCTGCGGAATTCCAGGCTCCGAGAACCCCCTGTAGGCATGGGACGTGCCGGGGGCACATGACCAAGCCCCCGGTGCCGAAACACCACCGCACCACCAGGGGGTAATAGTCATGTCCAGAATCAGCCGCCGCCAGGCCCTGAGCGTCACCGCAGGCGCGGCACTCGGCCTCGCCGCCGCCGGCCGCGCGACCGCCGCGCCGGAGAGCGCCGCCTCCGGTACGGCCACGTCCGGCAGGGCCGCCGCCGCGTCGGCGCACGGCTCCGGCCCCGCGCCCTTCGACGAGATATTCCTGGGCCGCCGCATCCAGGGCGGCCCCTCCCGCGGCGGACACGACGGGGGACACCACGGAGGCCACGGCTCCGGCTACTCCGTGCGCATCGACGGCGAGGAACTGCACGTCATGCAGAACGCCGACGGCACCTGGATCAGCGTGATCAACCACTACGAGCCGGTCGCCACGCCCCGCGCCGTGGCCCGCGCCGCCGTCCGCGAACTCCAGGGCGCCTCGCTCGTCCCCCTCGCCACGTCCTGAACCGGAGCCACACCACCATGACCGTACGCAAGAACCAGGCCCAGCTGACCGCCGCCGAGAAGAAGCGTTTCGTCGACGCGGTGCTCGAACTCAAGCGCAGTGGCCGGTACGACTCCTTCGTCTCCACCCACAACGACTTCATCATGAGCGACACCGACACCGGCGACCGTGTCGGCCACCGCTCGCCGTCCTTCCTGCCCTGGCACCGAAGGTTCCTGCTCCAGTTCGAGCAGGCACTCCAGGCCGTCGACCCGGCCGTCGCCCTGCCTTACTGGGACTGGACCGCCGACCGCACGGCCTCCTCCTCCCTCTGGGCGCCCGACTTCATGGGCGGCACCGGCCGCTCCCGCGACGGCCAGGTGATGGACGGGCCGTTCGCCGCGTCCGGGGGCCGCTGGGCCCTCACCGTCCGCGTCGACGGCCGCGACTACCTGCGCCGCGCGCTCGGAGCGGGCGGCCGCCAGCTGCCCACCCGCGCCGAGGTCGACTCGGTCCTCGCCATGGCGACGTACGACATGGCGCCCTGGAACAGCTCCTCCGACGGCTTCCGCAACCACCTGGAAGGCTGGCGCGGGGTCAACCTGCACAACCGCGTCCACGTCTGGGTCGGCGGCCACATGGCCACCGGCGCCTCCCCGAACGACCCGGTGTTCTGGCTGCACCACGCCTTCATCGACAAGCTGTGGGCCGACTGGCAGGCCCGCCACCCCGGCTCCACCTACCTCCCGGCCGCCGGCACCCCGAACGTCGTGGACCTGCGGGACACCATGCGCCCCTGGAACGACGTGACCCCGGCGGACATGCTCGACCACACCCGCCACTACACCTTCGACACGGCGGCCTGAGCCGCCGCTCCGCTCGCGGGCCTGGCCTCAGTGCGGTTCGTCCGCACCCGCCAGGCCCGCGACGCGGGCGAGGCGGCGGTAGGAGTCCACCAGCGCCGAACGGTCGTACGTACTCGTCGTCACCAGCACCTCGTCGGCGCCCGTCTCCTTCACGGCCACCTCCAGCGCGTCCCGCACCTGCTCCTCGGTGCCGTGGACGTGCCCGCGCAGCCCCGCCTCGTACAACTCCCGCTGCTTCGGCGTCATCGCCAGGCCCGCGATCCGCTCCGGCGGTGTGAGCGGCGGGAAGTCGCCCTTCGTACGGGAGTACGCCAGCGACCACGCCTCCGGTATCAGCAGCCGCGCCGCCTCCTCCTCGCTCTCCGCGACCGCCACCGTGCCGGCCACGACGACGTACGGCTCCTCGGCCCACGCGGACGGGCGGAAGGCGGCACGGTACCGCTCGACCGCGGCCACCACCTTCGACCGGCCCTTCAGATCGCCTATCACCAGCGGCAGCCCGGCCGCCGCGGCGATCTCCGCGCCCTCGCCGGTGGCCAGAACGTACGGCGGGACCCGCAGGCCCTCGGAGGGACGGGCGCGCACCCGGGGGTGCGCCGACTGCGTACCGTCGAACCAGCCCAGCAGCTCCTCCAGTTGGGCGGCGAAGTCGCCGGCGTCCTCCTTGTCCCGGCCCAGCGCACGCCGTATCCCGTCCGTGAAGCCCACCGAACGGCCCAGCCCCATGTCGATCCGGCCAGGGAAGAGCGACTCCAGCACCCCGAACTGCTCCGCCACCACCAGCGGCTGGTGGTTCGGCAGCATCACCCCGCCCGTGCCGACCCGGATCGTCCGCGTCGCGGCGGCGACGGCGGCCGCCAGCACGGTCGGCGCCGAGCCCGCGACGCCCGGCACACCGTGGTGCTCCGACACCCAGAACCGGTGGTAGCCGAGCGCCTCCACCTCCTGGGCGAGGCGCACCGTGTCGCGCAGCGCCTGCGGACCGTCCTGCCCCTCGCGGGTGCGGGAACGGTCCAGTACGGAGAACCTGGCCGAGGCGATCAATGAGCTCACGCACCTTTCAACGCCTGCCGCGCGCGAGGATTCCCGCCGGAGCCGGGGACTTCCCTACGCTGGGGCGCGTGACGCGAAACAGCAGGCCCCTGGCCGTCTTCGACCTGGACAACACGCTCTCCGACGCCCGCCACCGGCAGCGCTTCCTGGAGCGCAGGCCCCGCGACTGGGACGCCTTCTTCGCCGCGGCGCCCGAGGACCCGCCGCTCGCAGAGGGCGTGGCCCTGTGCCGGGAGGCGGCCGACGCGTGCGAGGTCGTCTATCTGACCGGGCGGCCCGAGCGGTGCCGCCAGGACACCGTGGCGTGGCTGGCGGCGCACGGCCTGCCCGAGGGCCGCATCCACATGCGGCGTAACGACGACCGGCGCCCGGCGCGCCACACCAAGCTGGAGATCCTGCGCAGGCTGGCGCAGCGCCGGGAGATCCGCATGCTCGTCGACGACGACGAGCTGGTCTGCGACGCGGCCGAACGGGCGGGCTTCCCGGTCGTACGGGCCCGCTGGGCGGAAAGCTCGGCCGAGCTCGAGCAGGCCCAGGAGAAGGAGGGCCGTACCTGAGCCCGGACCGGGAGGGCCGTACCCCGGGACAGAGAAGGAGGCCCCGTACCCGAGCCCGGACCGGTGCCGTCAGGCGCCGTGCTCCGACGGCTCATCCAGCCGGAAGCCGACCTTCATCCCGACCTGGTAGTGCGCGATCCGGCCGTCCTTGATGTGGCCCCTGACCTGCGTCACCTCGAACCAGTCCAGGTTGCGCAGCGTCTCCGCCGCGCGGGCGACGCCGTTGCGCAGGGCGTCGTCCACGCCCTCGTGCGAGGTGCCGACGATCTCGGTGACGCGGTAGGTGTGGTGCGACATGGAGGTCTCCTCGTTCGCCCGGTGCCTTCGCCCGGAGATGCCTCCTTCCACGGTGCCCCACGGCGCCGGGGTCCGCGAGGCGTCGGCGGCGACGGGGTGGGCACCAAGGCGGCACGGAGGTGCGCCCAGGGGGTTGACCCGCTCATTGGTCCATACCAAAATCCAGCCATCACGCCCGTGGCGAATTCCTTCGCTTCCCCCCACGCCGGGTCCACTTCCTGTTCACGCAAAAGGTGCCCTACGTGAAGAAGCGCATCCTCGCCTGCGCCGCCGCGCTGACGACGGCCATGACCATGACCGTGACGGCGACCGGCTGCGGCGCTCTCGCCGGCGACGAAGCCGGTACGCCGACCGTCCGCGTCTGGCTGATGAAGGGCAGCGTCTCCGACGACTTCCTGGAGCGGTTCACCCGCGCGTACGAGGACGAACACGCCGTCGACCTCGACATCACCCTCCAGGAGTGGACCGGCATCGGCAAGAAGGTCACCGCCGCCTTGCACAGCGGCGACGCCCCCGACGTCATCGAGGTCGGCAACACCCAGGTGGCCCGGTACGCCGAGACCGGCCTGCTGTACGACCTCACGCTCGAATCCGTGCGTGACCTGGGGCAGGCCGACTGGCTCCCCGCCCTGAAGGACCCCGGCAGCGTCAACGGCGTCCAGTACGGCATCCCCTGGTACGCGGCCAACCGGGTGGTCATCTACCACAAGGACCTCTTCGCGGAGGCCGGCATCACCACGCCCCCGAAGACCCGCGACCAGTGGATCGAGGCCACCGAGAAGCTCGGCGGCGGTGGCCGGCACGGCATCTACCTCGCGGGGCAGGACTGGTACACCCTCGCCGGGTTCATCTGGGACGAGGGCGGCGAACTGGCGGTCGAGAAGGGCGGCGTGTGGACCGGCACGCTCGACACCCCCGCCGCCCTGCGCGGCATGGCCTTCTACCAGCGCCTCCAGGAGCTCGGACCGGGCCCCAAGGACGCGGACGAGGAGACCCCGCCCCAGGCCGGCGTCTTCGCCCAGGGCGACGTCGCCCAGATCATCGCGCCGCCGAGCGCCGCCGCCGCCATCGAGGAGCGCAACCCGGCCCTCAAGGGCAAGCTCGGCTTCTTCCCCATTCCCGGCAAGACCGCCGACACGCCGTGCGCCGTTTTCACCGGCGGCTCGGACCTGATCGTCCCCGAGAAGGCGAGGGAGCGGGACGCCGCCATCGAGGTCGTCACGGCGCTCGCGGGCGAGAAGTGGCAGACCGACCTCGCCCGCACCATGAGCTACGTGCCCAACAAGGCCTCCCTGGCGCCCGTCGTCGAAGGCCAGGAGGCCACCGCCGCCATGGCCGCGGGCGCGGCGCGCGGCCGGGCCACCCCCAACGCGCCCCAGTGGGCCGCGGTCGAGGAGGCCAACCCCATCAAGCCGTACATGACGGCCGTCCTCGAGGGCCAGGACCCGAAGCGGGCGGCGAAGACGGCGTCGGACCGGATCACCCGGGCGCTCGCCGGCTAGGGGTGTCTTGTCGATCAGGCCGTACCCGGGGTTCAGCAGGCGCACATCCGCGCTCCGCCGGACGGTCACGTCGAGTCCAGGCTGCCGCGGGAGAAGTAGGAGGCGGGGCCGGCGCAGCCGGGGCCCGCCGCCTTCCCTCCGGCAGAGGAGACCGCCATGCCCGCATCCCCGACCGCCGCCACCGTCCCCGCACCTGTCCCGGTTCCCGCCACCGTCCCCGCCCCCGTCCCGGAGCCCGCTCACGCCGCACCCCGCCCCCGGTACGCCGTCTCGCTCGCCCGCGAACAGGAGGAGGTCCGGGCGGCGCAGCGGCTGCGGCACCTGGTGTTCGCGGGGGAGCTGGGCGCCCGCCTCGACGGGCCCGAACCCGGGCTGGACGGCGACGCGTTCGACGCGTACTGCGACCACCTGCTGGTACGGGAGGAGGCGACCGGCGAGGTCGTCGGCACCTACCGGCTGCTGCCGCCCGAGCGCGCCCGCGTCGCCGGGCGGCTCTACTCCGAGGGCGAGTTCGACCTCTCCCGGCTCGGCCCCATCCGCCACGACCTGGTCGAGGTCGGCCGCTCCTGCGTGCACCCCGCCCACCGCAACGGCGCGGTCATCTCCCTCATCTGGGCCGGCATAGCCCGCTACATGACCCGCACCGGCCACGACTGGCTCGCCGGCTGCTGCTCCATCCCCCTCGCCGACGGGGGCGCCCTCGCCGCCGCCACCTGGGACACGGTCAGGGACCGCCACCTCGCGCCCGAGGAGTACTGGGTCACCCCGCACCGGCTCTGGTCCCCCGAAGGCGCCTCCCACCCCGCCCCCCGCACCGAACTCCCCCCGCTGCTGCGCGGATACCTGCGCCTGGGCGCCTGGGTCTGCGGGGCCCCCGCCCACGACCCGGACTTCGGCGTCGCGGACCTCTACGTCCTGCTGTCGCTGCGCCGCACCAACCCCCGCTACCTGCGGCACTTCCTCTCCCTCGCCCCCGCCTGATGAGCGGGCCCCGGCTCGGTTCGCCCTGGCTGCCCACCTCCCCGTGCGCCCCGCACCACTGCACCCGGCATCCGGGACCGCGTGCCCCGCTGCCGCGCGCCGTCGCACGGCTGGTGGCCGGGGTCCTCGCCGTGCTCGCCGGAGTGGTGTGCGCACCGCTGACCGCGCCGCTCGGCCGGGCCGTACGACGGCGCCTGACGCGGCTGTGGTGCCGGGCGGTGCTCCGCGCCTTCGGCGTCCGCGTACGGATCACCGGCACACCCCCACCCCCGTCCGGCGGCGCCTGCCTCGTGGTCGCCAACCACATCTCGTGGCTGGACATCCCGCTCGTCGGCGCCGTCCTGCCCGGCCGCATGCTGGCCAAGAGCGAGGTGCGGCGCTGGCCCCTGCTCGGCCTACTCGCCGCCCGGGGCGGCACCCTCTTCCTCGAACGCGACCGGCTGCGCGCCCTGCCCGGCACCGTCCGCGAACTCGCCGGGGCGCTGCGCGGCGGCGCGCGCGTCGTCGTCTTCCCCGAGGGCTCGACCTGGTGCGGCCGCGCCGCGGGGCGCTTCCGCCCGGCCGCCTTCCAGGCGGCCCTGGACGCGGGCGCCGGCGTCCAGCCCGTACGCATCCGGTACGAGCCGGCCGGCCCGGCCGCGTTCGTCGGCGACGACCCGCTCGCCGCCTCCCTGTGGCGGGTCGCGGCGGCCCGGGAGCTGACGGCGGAGATCCGGATCCTGCCCCCGGTCCCCGCCGGCCGCCACCCCGACCGCCGCTCCCTGGCGCGCGCCGCTCAGGCCTCCGTCACCGCCGCGGGCGTCGAAAGCGACAGCGCGAACCTCCCCTCCGCGTCCGTCCACCAGTGCGTCAGCTCCAGCCCCGCGCCCGCCAGCTCGCGGCGCACGCCCTCCTGACGGAACTTCGCCGACACCTCCGTACGCAGCTCCTCACCGGCCTCGAACGGCACCGCGATGTCCAGCTCCGGGATCTTCACGGTCAGCGCCGCGCGCGCCCGCAGCCGCATCTCGATCCACTCCCGCTCCCGGTCCCACACGGCCACGTGGTCGAAGTCGTCCGGATCGACGTCCGCGCCCAGCTCCCGGGCGAGCACGGACAGCACGTTCTTGTTGAACTCGGCCGTCACCCCCGCCCCGTCGTCGTACGCCGCGGTCAGCGTTCCCTCGTCCTTGACCAGGTCGGTGCCGAGCAGCAGCCCGTCGCCGGGCTGGAGCAGCGTCCGTACGGAGCGCAGGAAGACGGCCCGCTCCTCCGGCAGCAGGTTGCCGATCGTGCCGCCGAGGAAGGCCACCAGCCGGGGACCCGGGGTGCCCGGCAGGGCGAGCCCCCGGGTGAAGTCGGCGACCAGGGCGTGCACCTGGAGCCCGGGCCGCTCCGCGCTCAGCGCCTCGGCCGCGCCCCGCAGCGCGCTCTCGCTGACGTCCACCGGGACATAGCCCTCCAGGCCCGGCAGCAGCGCGTCGATGAGGTGACGGGTCTTCTCGGACGAACCGGAACCGAGCTCCACCAGGGTGCGGGCCCGGGTGGCGGCGGCGATCTCACCGGCCCGCGCGATCAGGATCTCCCGCTCCGCGCGGGTGGGGTAGTACTCGGGCAGACGGGTGATCTCCTCGAACAGCTCGCTGCCCCGCGCGTCGTAGAACCACTTCGGCGGCAGCTCCTTCGGCGTACGGGTCAGACCGTGCAGGACGTCGGCGCGCAGGTCCGCCCCGGTGGCGTCCTCGGGCAGGGTGCGGGTCAGCAGGAACGGGCTCACGCGGGCGGCTCCTTGAGCGGGGTTGGCGATACGTCGCTACGGGTGGCGGTCAGCACGGTGAGGTCGGGCACCTCGCGCCAGCGGGGATCGTCGTCGTACGGCTCCGAGGCCACGACCACGCGCCGGCCGGGGCCGGTCAGGTACCAGAGCGTGTCGCCCCAGGCGGTCGCGGTGATGGTCTCGCCGTCCGTGAGCAGCAGGTTCAGCCGCGACCCGGGCGCCGCGGCGGCGACCTCGTACACCGTGGCGGCCAGCGCGTCGGACGGCTCGTCCCCGGAGCGCAGCCGGTGCAGGACCAGCGCCCACACGAGCGCCGAGTCGTTCCGGGCCTCCAGGGACAGCAGCGCCTCGGCCGGCAACTGCCTCGCCAGGGGCGCGAGGGAGCCGGGCCAGCCCCGTACCGCGCCGTTGTGGCTGAACAGCCACCGGTCGGCGGCGTACGGCGCGGCGGCCGCCTCCGCGTCGGCGCCCGACAGGGTGGCGTCCCGGACCGCGGCCAGCAGGGCACCGCTGCGCACCACCCGGGCCAGGTCGGCGAACGACAGGTCGGCCCAGATCGGCCCGGCGCGCCGGTAGCGGGCGGGCACCGGGTCCGCGCCCCCGTCCGCGTACCAGCCGACACCGAAACCGTCGGCGTTCACCGTCCCGTGCCGCTGCCTGCGCGGCGCCCAGGACTGCCGGTACAGGCCGTGCGCCGGCTCCACGAGCACGTCCCCGAGCGGTACCTCGGGGCCCAGGTAGGCGAGATGGCGGCACATCAGACCACCTCCGTGCCCACGACGTCCCGCGCGGTCCGGAACCCGGCGAAGATCTGGCGCCGCACGGGCAGGTCCCAGTTGCGGAAGGTGCCCCGGCACGCCACCGGGTCGACCGCGAAGGAACCGCCGCGCAGCACCTTGTGCGCCGGGCCGAAGAACACCTCCGAGTACTCGCGGTACGGGAAGGCGGCGAACCCCGGATACGGCAGGAAGTCGCTCGACGTCCACTCCCACACGTCGCCGATCAGCTGGCGTACGCCCAGCGGTGACCGCCCGGCCGGATAGCTCCCGGCCGGCGCGGGGCGCAGATGCCGCTGGCCCAGGTTGGCGTGCGCGGGCGTCGGGTCCTCGTCGCCCCACGGGTAGCGCCGGGAGCGGCCCGTGGCCGGGTCGTGGCGGGCGGCCTTCTCCCACTCCGCCTCGGTCGGCAGCCGCCGGCCCGCCCAGCGGGCGTAGGCGTCGGCCTCGTACCAGCTGACGTGCACCACCGGCTCGTCCTCGGGCACCGGCTCGACGACCCCGAAGCGCCGCCGCAGCCACTGCCCGCCCTCACGGCGCCAGAACAGCGGCGCGCCGATGTCGTGGGCACGGATCTGTGCCCAGCCCTCCGGGGCCCACCAGCGCTCCTCGCGGTAGCCGCCGTCCTCGATGAAGGCCAGGTACGCGCCGTTGGTGACGGGCACCGTGTCGATGAGGAAATCCGGCACCACGCGCGCGTGGGCGGGGCGTTCGTTGTCCAGCGCCCACGGCTCGGCCGAGGTGCCCATGGTGAACGGCCCGCCCGGCACCAGCACTTCGGCGGGCAGCCCCTGCGTGTCCGTCGCCGGCGGCGGCGCGGGGGCGTCCAGCGCGGCCGGACCGCGCCGCAGCTGGTGCGTGATCAGCATCGTCTCGTCGTGCTGCTGCTCGTGCTGGGCGATCATCCCGAAGGCGAAGGCGGCGTCGACGAGCGGCCGCCCCTCCAGCGGGGTGCGTTCGAGGACGTCCAGGGCCCGGCCGCGTACGTCGGCGGCGTACGCGCGCGCCTCGGCCGGGGCGAGCAGCGGCAGCGAGGGGCGGGTGGCCCTGGGGTGCTCGAAGGCGTCGTAGAGCGAGTCGATCTCGGGGCGCAGCGCCTCCCGGCCGGCGACGGCCCGCAGCAGCCACTGCTCCTCCTGGTTGGAGATGTGCGCCAGGTCCCACACCAGCGGGGACATCAAGGGGGAGTGCTGCGCGGTCAGTTCGGCGTCGTCCACGCAGTCGGTGAGCAGCGCGGTACGCGCCCGGGCGGTGGTCAGCGCGTCGAGCGCCCGCCGCCGGAGCGTGTCGGGGTCTGTCATGTACGGACGTCCTTCCCGGGGGCGCCGGAGCCGGTCCCGGTGCCGGTCATGGGGGAGAGGTGATCGTCTGCGGGGCACCGGCCCCGTACGACGTAGCGCTCGTGGAAGGCGGCCACGGCGTCCCGTACGGCCGGGCCGGCCCCGATGCGGGGCAGCGCCTCCAGGGCGAGCGTGAAGCACGAGACGGCGGCGGCGTGCAGCGCCGGATGCGCGAGCCCGTCCCGGGCGGCGGTGGTCCACAGCGCGTCACGCGGCGGGCCGACGGGTCCCGTGTCGTCCAGCAGGGGGCCGACCGTGCGGTACGCCGCGTCGGCGGCCTCCGGGTCGTCGAGCAGCGCGGCCGTGACGGCGAGCGGGACGATCCAGCCGTCCTCGCCCGACTGGGCGTCGATCATGCGCAGTTCGAGGTGGCCCCGCGGCCGCACGGGCGGGAAGAGGGTGGTCAGGTGGTAGTCGAGGTCCGCGCGGGTCGCGGCTCTGGGACGGCCCTCGCGCAGCCACTGCCGAAACGTCAGTCCGTCCGGGACCGCCCACGGCCCCTCGTCGCCCCGGACGCACATCACCGGCGCGTCCAGCGCGTGCGCGGCCCACGCGGCGCGCGGCTCCCCGGCGAGGGGCGGCGCCATGCCCCGTACGGGATCGAGCTCCGACCACAGCGACTGCCGTGTCGAGCGCCACCCCGTCCGGGCGCCGTGCAGGGACGGCGAGTTCGCGAAGGCGGCCACCAGGACCGGCCCGAGCGCGTGCGCCAGCCGCCAGCGCCGCTCGAAACCGAGCGGTCCCGGCTCCTCGTGCCCCGCGTCGAGGCAGACCTGCACGGAGGCCGAGTCGCGCATCATGGCCCGTCCGGCCGGACCGGACCGGTCGAGGTAGGCCTCCATGGCGTCGTACCGCGGCTCGCGCAGCAGCCGGGCGCGCGGCGGCTGCCAGGGATCGGTGCCGAAACCGGCCAGGGTGAGGCCGAGGCCGCCGAGCGCGCCGCGTACGGCGGCCAGATCGGCCGAGACGGTGGTGACGCACTCCATGAGGGAGGCCGCGGGCGGCGAGCTGAGCTCCAGCTGCCCGCCGGGTTCGACGGTGAGCGCCGACCTCAGGGGAAGGGCGCGCAGCCGGGTGAAGGCGGTGCGCAACCGGTCGGGGGAGATGGTGAGTTGCGGAACGTGCGGTTCATGGACGAACCATTCCAGTTCGACTCCGGTGGTACGCGGAGGGCCCGTCTTGAAACAGATGCATCGCAACAGGTCCTCGGCTTCGTCCTCGGAGAGCGGGGTGCCGCTCTCCGCCAGGTCGCACGGTGGCATGGGACTCCTCCTGTCGAAGGCTTCCGTTCCACCTAAGCCACCGCTGTCCGTTCGCACAAGAGTGCCCCCGGGTGATGCGCTGGGCGCGGAAAAGCGTTTGCGGCGCGTCCGGTTGATCTTCGACGATGCCGGGTATGAGTGCACGTTTGCGCGGGATCGCGAAGCAGACCGAAGAGATCGTCGCGGCGGGCCGGTACTACGCCCCCGGGGGCCGCGAGGTCAGCCTCGAACCCGCGCTGGCCGCCGCCCTCGCCGGCACCCGGATGTACGGCCCCGAGCCCGTCCCGGTCACCCCCGGCACCGACCGCACGACGCGCTTCGAGGCCACCGGGGAGTCCAGCCTGGAGGCCGCGCGCCGCCTCGTCGACGCCGCCCCGGACCGCCCGGTCGCCGTCCTGAACTTCGCCTCCGCGCGCAACCCCGGGGGCGGCTACCTCAATGGCGCACAGGCGCAGGAGGAGGCGCTCTGCCGCGCCTCCGCGCTCCATGCCACGCTGCTGCGTGCCCCCGAGTACTACGACCACCACCGCGCCGACCGCAGCCCGTTCTACACCGACCGGGTGATCCACTCCCCGGCCGTGCCGGTCTTCCGCGACGACCGCGGCCGCCTGCTGGACTCCCCGTTCACGGTGGGATTCCTGACGTCGCCGGCGCCGAACGCGGGCGTCGTCCTCAGCCGTACGCCGGAGGAGGCCGGGCGCATACCGGCGGCGCTCGCCTCGCGGGCGGAGAGGGTGCTGGAGACGGCGGTGGCGGGCGGCTACCGGCGCCTGGTGCTGGGGGCGTGGGGCTGCGGTGTGTTCCGCAACGACCCGGCGCGGGTGGCGGAGGCGTTCCGGGCGCTGCTGGCGGGGGAGGGGCGGTTCGCGGGGCACTTCGAGGAGGTCGTCTTCGCGGTGCTCGACCGGACGGCGAAGGGCGCCACGCTGGGCGCGTTCCGCGACACGTTCGCGGACCTGATGTCACCCCGCTGACCTGGGCGGACACCCCGGCGCGGCGCCGTTGGAGGGCGCCTGTCAGTGCCCCCTGCCATGCTGGATCACGGCGTGGAACCCGGCCTGGCAGGAGACCGGGTGGCGTCACGACCCGTGCATCGGAGGATCACCATGCTGACGACCGATTACGTGCCCGGTGCCCCGAACTGGATCGACCTCGGAGCCCCGGACGTCGACGCCGCCGTCGCCTTCTACTCCGCGGTGTTCGGCTGGACCTTCCAGTCGGCCGGCCCGGACTCCGGGGGCTACGGCTTCCTCCAGCTCGACGGCCGGACCGTGGGCGGCGTCGGCCCCCTGACGGAAGAGGGCGCGACCTCCGCCTGGACGACGTACTTCGCGACGCGGGACGCCGACGCGACGATGGACGCGGTACGGCAGGCCGGTGGCTCCGTGCGCGTCGAGGCGAGTGACGTCTTCACGGCGGGCCGGATGGCCGCCTTCACCGATCCCACGGGCGCCGAGTTCGCGGTGTGGCAGCCGGGCGACATCACGGGCATGGACGTGGTCATGGAGCCCAAGACCCTGTGCTGGACCGAGCTGTACACGACGGACTCCGACGCCGCGAAGGACTTCTACCGCGCGGTCTTCTCCTGGGACTACCAGGACATGGACATGGGCGACGGCGTCGTCTACAGCGTCGTCTCCGCGCCGGGCGGCGGGAAGGAGGGCGACGCGGGACAGGGCGGCATCCTGCGCCTGGGGAAGGACAACATCCTGGCCGGATCCACCTCCGAATGGCACCCGTACTTCGGCGTGAGCGACTGCGACGCGGTGTACGGCGCGGCCACCGGCCTCGGCGCCACGACCCTCGTGCCGCCGGTCACCGTGCCGGGCGTCGGCCGGATCGCCATGCTGACGGATCCGGCCGGCGCACCGTTCGCCCTGATCAAGGGCGACCCGACCATGACCTGAACGAGGGGACGGGCGCCTCAGATCCAGCCGTCCAGCGCCGCCATGAAGGCGTCGAAGTCGTCCCGGTGGATGGTGTGACCGGCGCCCGCGACCGTACGCACCTCGAAGCCGCGCTCCGCCAGCAGCGCCGCGCGCTCCGCCGACACGAGCATGCTCGGGTCGGCGAGCGTCACCAGCGACGGCACGACCGGCCGCGCCGGGAGCAGGTCCGTGCCCGCGACAGCCTCCAGCCCGTAGGCCGTGGCCTCGTCCCACACCTTCAGGGTCTCCAGCTCGATGTCGACGTCCACCGCCTCCCAGCGCGGGTTCATCGCGGCGACGTGCTCCCGCGTCGCGGCCTTGGCCTGCGCGAAGAGCTCGCCCCGGTAGCCGTCGTCACCGGCCGGCAGGTGCCAGGCGGGGTCCGAGTAGACCGCGCGCCGCGGCGCGAGCCGCTCCACGGCGAGCGACAGCGCCAGCCCGCCCAGCGAGTGGCCTATCGCCAGCTCGGCACCGGCCGGCAGGGTCTCGACGACGTCGTCGGCGAAGTCCCCCGCGGTGTACGAACCCGCGCGGGCGCTGGCGCCGTGCCCCCGCAGGTCGACGGCGATGACCCGGTAGCCCTTGTCGGCCAGGGCGGGGCCCACCCGCCGCCAGGTCCGGTGGTCCGCCATGATGCCGTGGATCAGCAGGGCGACGCGGTCGCCCTCGCCCCACGTGGTGGTGTGCAGCCGCACGGTGAAGCCTTTCGTCGAAGGTGAGTCGGGGTGGAAAAGGAAAGCTTGATGAGTGGTCAGGACGGGAGTGGTCAGGACACGGTACGGATGGGCCGCACGGCAAGCGCCCCCAGCACCGACAGTGCGGCGGCGACGAGGAAGAGCGGCGTGTAGCCGCTGCCGACGGAGACGATCACCGAGGCGAGGAACGGCGCCACGATCTGCGGCCCGGCGTTCGCGACGTTGAGCACGCCCATGTCGCGGGCGGCGTCCTCCGCCTTCGGCAGCACCATCGTGACGAGCGCCGTGTCGACCGCCATGTAGCAGCCGAAGCCGAGGCCGTTGACCACGGAGAAGACCAGCATCGCCGTCCAGCTCGTCGACACGGCCGGGACCAGCAGGGCGATCGATGCCAGCAGGGCCGAGGCGCCAACGAACAGCTTGCGCCGGTCGAACCGGTCCGACAGCCAGCCGCCCAGGACGGTGGAGACGGCCATCGCCACGGCGTTGACCGGCATCAGGACCGCCACCGCCTCCTCCGCCGCCATCCCGGCCGGCAGGACGGTGTGGTCCTTGAGGATGTAAAGCTGGAAACCGGCGACCGAGAAGTAGCCGAGGATCAGCAGCGCCCGCCCGATGAACGCCCAGCGGAAGTCGTGCGCCCGCAGCGCGCTGCCGAAGGCGGCGACCTGGGCCCGGACCGGCATCGGCGCACGCGCGGGCAGCCGCTCCTCGCGAGCCAGCCCGCTGAAGAGCGCGGCAGCCGCCGCCACGATCACGCCGAACACCAGATAGCCGGTGCGGTAGTCGTCGGCGAACGCCGCTCCGAGCAGGGCACCGGCGGTCGTCCCGACCGGCAGTCCCAGCCCGACGGCGGCCGAGGCCCGGCCCCGCGCGGTCAGCGGCACCCGGTCGGGGACCACGGAGGTGAGGGCGGCCTGGTAGACGTTCATCACCGCCTGGCCCAGACACCAGGCGATCGCCACCAGCAGGACCGTGTCCACGCTCCCGAGCAGCAGCATCACGGGCACGGCCAGCAGCCCGCCGGCCAGGATCCACGGGTTGCGGCGGCCGGAGCGGTCCGACAGCGCCCCGGCGACCGGGTTGAAGACGGTCGCGAAGACCGCCGAGACGCCGGAGACCAGGCCGAAGTTGGCCACCTTCCCGGCGGGGTCGATGGCCTCGATGTGCAGGGCGAGCAGTACGCCGGGGACCCCGACGTACAGCGCGTACATCGCCGCGTTGCCGACGAGCAGTAGCGGCAGCAGCCCGCGCGTCGCCCGGCGCGCCGCACCCGACACGTCGGCAGGGGCGGATCCGGCGGCGCCGGACCCACCGGCGCCCGGAGAAGAGGACGGGGACGACGACGGGGACGGGGGCGGGGGTGGAGGCGGGGAAAGGGCCACAGTGCCCTCCAGGGAATGGGGATTTATCCTGATGACATCGGCGTGGTGACACGTGTCAGCGGTGTGTGGCCCACTGTCTAGCACCCTCTTCCGGCCAACCGCCAGACCCGCGCGCCGACCGGTCTGGAAAGATGACGCGAGCGATGAGCCAGACACCCCGACAGCCCGCCGAACGCCCGGTCCCGACCAGCGCCGATGTCGCGCGGCTGGCCGGCGTCTCCCGGGCCACCGTCTCCTACGTGCTCAACAACACCGCGGCGGTCCGCATCAGCGAACCGACCCGCCGTCGCGTACGCGAGGCGGCCGAGGAGCTCGGCTACGTCCCGCACGCCGCCGCCCGCAGCCTGCGCGCCGGCCGTACCCGGATCGTGCTGCTGCCCACCGCGCAGGTCCCCGTCGGCCCGCTCTACAGCCGCTTCCTCTGCGAGCTCCAGGCCGCCCTGCGCCACCTCGACTACACCGTCGTGCAGTACGGCAGCACGGGCCTCGACGGCGACGAGGCGGCCCGCGCCTGGGCGGAGCTGCGCCCCGTCGCCGTGGTCTCGTTCGGGGAGGTGGCCCTGACCCCGTACGGCGTCGACGTCCTCAAGCGCTCGGGCGCCCGGGCCGTCGTCACGCTGGGCCCCGAGCCCGTCGAAGGCGCCCACACCCTGGCCATGGACCAGCGGGAGGTGGGCGCGTGCGCGGGCGCCCACCTGCTGGAGCGCGGCTACCGGCGCATCGGCGTGGTGGTGCCCGAGGAACCAGGCCTCGAGATGTTCTCCGGGCCGCGCCTCGACGGCGTGCGCGCCGCGGCGGCGGGCGCCGGCGCCGAGGTCCGGCCGCTTCCGCTCGCCTACACCGAGGAGTCCGCCGCCGCCCTCGCCGCCCGCTGGGCCGAGCTGGGCCTCGACGCCGTCTTCGCGTACAACGACGAGTACGCCATGCTCCTGATGCGGGCCCTCCAGGACGCGGGCGTCGCCGTCCCCGGCGACACGGCGCTCGTCGGCGCCGACGACCTCCTCCTCGGCAGGCTGCTGCGGCCCCGGCTGACCACGGTGAGGGTCGCCATGGAGACCGGCCAGCGCCTGGCCGAGCTCGTCGACCGCATCGTCCGCGACCCCGACGCGGCCCCCGAGCGGCACGACCTGATGGCGGCCCGCGTGATCCCCCGCGAGTCCACCTAGGGGGTGCCCGGCGACTCAGGTCTCGGCGGGCTGAGGCATTCCGCGCCTACGCCGAGACGACGGGATGCCGCCGCAGGTTCCTCCTGGGCTACTTCGGCGAGCCCTACGAGGCCCCGTGCGGGAACTGCGACGTGTGCGAGACGGCGGCATCGGACACCTCCGACGCGCCATCGGCCGCGAACGCCCCGGGAGCCGACGGCACGGAGCCGGACCGGGCGCGGTCACCCTTCCCCACCGGGGCACGGGTGCGCCATCAGGAGTGGGGCGACGGCACGGTCCTCAACGAGGAGACCGACCGGATCACCGTCCTGTTCGACACCATGGGCTACCGCACCCTGTCACTGGCGACCGTCGACGAGCACGACCTGTTGTCGGTCCTCGAACCACCGCCCGCCCCCGGGGACCGCTGACGTGCGGTCGGCGCCGAACGTCTCTAGCGTCGCCTGCATGAGCACCGTTCCGCAGCGCTTCGAAATTCTTCTGGTCCCCGAGCACGCCGAAGGCCGTGACGCGGCGCACCTCGCGGAGGTCGCCCTCCGCTCGGCCGTGGTGCGCGCCACCGGCGAGACCGGCGTGTCCGGCTACCCCCACTACGTCGGCGAGGGGATGGAGGCCGACATCGACCCGGAGACCCGCACGGTCGAGGCCCTGCTGGTGGACGGCGCGGAAGTGGACTACGGCCTGTCGGCCCGCGTGTCCGCCCGTACGGAATTCTGACGGGCTTCGAGAGGCACCGGCGTTGACAGGGCGGTGGTCCGGAACGGAAACTCGGCTGAGGCCAGCGATGAAGAGAACTTCACCTGGCGAACACCCGAGGTGACGTGGGAGAGACCCGATGAGCATCCGCGACGTCTACATCGTCGACGCCGTCCGCACGCCGATCGGCAAGTTCGGGGGAGCCCTCTCCTCCGTACGACCGGACGACCTCGCCGCCCACGTCGTCAAGGCGCTCGTGGACCGTACGCCCGCCCTCGACCCGGTCCGGATCGACGACGTCTACTTCGGCGACGCCAACGGCGCGGGCGAGGACAACCGCGACGTCGCCCGCATGGCCGTACTCCTGGCCGGCCTGCCCGTCTCCGTACCCGGCGTGACCGTCAACCGCCTGTGCGGCTCCGGCCTCGAAGCCGTCATCCAGGCCGCCCGCGCCATCGCGCTCGGCGACGCCTCCGTCGTCCTGGCGGGCGGCGTGGAGTCGATGTCCCGCGCGCCCTGGGTGCTGCAGAAGCCCGAGCGCGCCTTCCCCGCCGGGCACCAGCAGCTGCACTCGACCACCCTCGGCTGGCGCATGACCAACCCGAGGATGCCCGCCGAGTGGACCGTCTCCCTCGGCGAGGGCGCCGAGCTGATCGCCGACAAGCACGCCCTCACCCGCGAGCAGCAGGACGCCTTCGCCCTCGCCAGCCACCAGAAGGCCGCCGAAGCGTGGGCGAAGGGCCTGTACGACGGCGAGGTGGTCCCGTACGACGGCGTCGGCCTCACCCGCGACGAGTGCATCCGCGACACCACGTCCATGGAGGCCCTGGCCAAGCTGAAGCCGTCGTTCCGCCCCGACGGCACGGTCACGGCGGGTAACGCCTCGCCGCTCAACGACGGCGCCGCGGCCCTGCTGCTCGTCGACGAGGAGGGCCTGCGCGCCTGCGGGCGCGAGCCGCTGGCCCGTATCCGCACCTCGGCCGTCACCGGCATCGAACCGCAGCTCTTCGGCCTCGGCCCGGTGGAGGCGGTGCAGCGGGCCCTCACCAAGGCCGGCCGCACCTTCGCCGACCTCACCACGTTCGAGCTGAACGAGGCGTTCGCCGCGCAGTCGCTCGGCTGCCTCGCCGAGTGGCCGGACCTCGACCCGGCCGTCGTCAACCCGCGCGGCGGCGCCATCGCCATCGGCCATCCCCTGGGCGCCTCGGGCGCCCGCCTGGCCGGATCCGTCGCCCACCAGCTCGCGGCCGCGGGCTCCGGGACCGGCCTCGCGGCCCTGTGCATCGGAGTGGGCCAGGGCCTGGCCCTCGTACTGGAGCGCTAGAAACCGCCGCTGGACACGCCGGGCGGAACCGGGGGAGGGCGGGTGCGGCCGGGGGAGGGGTGGGTGCGGGTCAGCCCTGCCCCTTGGCCTTCGCTTCCTCGATCGACGCGCGCACCTTGTCCATGTCCAGGTCGCGGGCCTGTCCGATCACGTCCTCCAGGGCGGCCTCGGGTAGCGCCCCTGGCTGGGCGAAGACGGCGACATTGTCACGGACGATCATCAGCGTCGGGATCGACCGGATGTCGAACGCCGCCGCCAGCTCCGGCTGCGCCTCCGTGTCCACCTTGGCGAACACCAGGTCCGCGTGGCGCTCGGACGCCTTCTCGAACACCGGGGCGAACTGCCGGCAGGGTCCGCACCACTCCGCCCAGAAGTCGATCAGAACGAAACCGCTGTCGCTGACGACCTCGTCGAAGTTCTCCTTGGTGAGCTCGACCGTGCTCATGTGCCTACCTCTTCCCGGTGTCCGTCGGTATGGCTGTCCCCGCACAACGGTGCCCGGGGCCCGCACTATTCCGCCTGCCCGTGCCGTGGCGCCGTACACGCCCGCCTCATACCGTCAGCACTTGGCGGAGGCCTGCGAGGCGGCGATGGCCTGGTCCAGCGCCTCCAGCTGCGGTCTGATCCGCTCGGCGGCCTGGGCGCCGCTCGTGTCCCGCGGCAGGGCGTCGACGGCCCGCGCGAGCCCGTCGTACGCCTCCGTCACCGCGTCGGCCCGCGCCTTGCGGACCCGCTGCGCACTCTGCGTCACGGTGTCGAGGGCGTGCGCCACGTCGTCCCTGAGGTCCCTGACGTCGTCGAGCCCCGTCGTCGTCAGGCCCAGGTCCGCCAGCTTCCCGGCGTCCATGCGCAGGACGCCGAGGTCCTCGCAGAGCGTGTCGGTGGCGGCGCGCTCCTGCTCCGCGGGGGACATGCGGGCGCCCGCGCACCCGGAGAGGGCGAGGACACCGGCCGCGCACAGGAGCAGTGCGGCGGAACGCGCCGCGGCGCGGTACGAGTGGAGGTGGACGCCCATGCCCCCATTGCACGGCCGGGCGCGGTGAGGCGCCCCGCGGATGCGTCCGAACGGATGAACGCCCCGGCGCCTCAGGCCGACTGGAGGCCGGGGCTGTCCCGCAGGGTGACGAAGGAGCCTGCCGTGGAGAGCGTTCCGGTGGGAGTGGTGACTCCGGTGACCGTCTTGAAGCTGATCCGGGCGTCGAACAGCCCGAGCGTGATCACCGTGTAGCCGCGGCGGCCGTTGTAGAACTTCATGTGCGGGTTGGCCTGGGTGAGCGCGGCCCAGTTGGACGGCTTGTCGACGCCGTCCCGGCCGCTGGTGAGGGACGTCGTGGCGATCTCCGTGCCGATCGTCCGGGAGCCCGGGGCGTTGAAGTCGGCCTTGAGGTCGAAGGCGTACGCGTCGTGCGCGTCGCCGGACAGCACCATCAGGTTCTTCACCCCGGCGGCCTGCGCCCCGTCGAGGATCCGCTTGCGGGAGGCGGGGTAGCCGTCCCAGGTGTCCATCGAGAGCTTGTAGCCGGCATCGGGAGTGTTGCGGCGCTGGGCGAAGGTGACCTGCTGGGGGACGACGTTCCAGATGGTGCCGGAGTCCTTCCAGCCGTCGAGGAGCCAGCGCTCCTGTTCGGCGCCGGTCATGGTGCGGGCGGGGTCCTCGGACTCGGGTCCGGGGGTCTGCCAGCCGTCGCCGTAGGCCTGGTTGGAGCGGTACTGGCGGGTGTCGAGGATGTCGAACTGCGCGAGGTCGCCGAAGCGCAGCCGCCGGTACAGCCGCATGTCGGCGCCGGCGGGCTGCTGCGGGGCCCGCAGGGGCTGGTTCTCCCAGTACGCGCGGTAGGCGGCGGCCCGGCGCAGCAGGAACTCGGCGGGCGGCACGTCGTTCTCGGGGACGGCGCCCGCGTAGTTGTTCTCGGTCTCGTGGTCGTCCCAGGTGACGACGAAGGGGTGCGCGGCGTGCGCGGCCTGGAGGTCCGGATCGGTCTTGTAGAGGGCGTACCGCAGCCGGTAGTCCTCCAGGGTGACCGTCTCCCGGTTGAAGTGGGCGGGCAGCTGCCGGTCGGTGTAGCGGCGGTGGCCGCCCGCCGCGTCGACGGGGTACTCGTAGATGTAGTCCCCCAGGTGGACCACGAGGTCCACGTCCTCACGCGCGAGATGCCGGTACGCCGTGTAGTAGCCGTCGAAGTACGCCTGGCACGCGACGGCCGCGAACGACAGCTCGGTGCCGAAGCCGAAGTCCCCCGGCGCCGTGCGCGTACGGCCCACCGGGCTGATCCAGGTACCGGCCCGGAAGCGGTAGTAGTAGACCCGGTCCGAAAGCAGGCCGGTCACCTCCACGTGCACGCTGTGGGCGAACTCCGGATGCGCGGTGGCGGTCCCGCGCTGGACGACGAAGGAGAACTGGTCGTCGTACGCCACCTCCCACTCCACCTCCACCCGCTCGGCGGGCAGGCCGCCGTCCGCTTCGTACGGGGCGGGCGCCAGGCGCGTCCACAGCAGGACGGAGCCGGGCAGCGGATCGCCGGAGGCGACGCCCAGCGTGAAGGGATCCTTGGTGATCTTCCTGGCGTCCAGCTCGGCGGCGCTCGCGACGCCGACGGCGGGCAGATGGGTGGTGAAGGCCAACGCGGCGGCGGCCCCCGCGACGGTGAGGAACCGGCGGCGGCCGATGCGCTGGGCGGCGACCCGGAGCTCGGGCAGGTGAGTTCTCATATGGTGCGTCATATGCCCGGTTCACGATCGTTCTTGGCCTGCCCATCCGGGTGGTGTGCGGCCCGCGCCGTTGACCGCACCCACCGGACGTATGGTCACCGCCGATAACGCCGCTCGACGCCCGAGAGGTTCGCTAGGTTGAGCGGCATGAGCAATCTTGATCGCCAGGCCGCTCCCTCCGTCTGCGGCGGCCGGGGATTCGTCGTCGCGGAGCCCGTGCGGGAGCTCCTGAGCCCCCGCACGGTCCGGCTCGGCGAGTCCACCGACGTGCGACGACTGCTGCCGAACCTCGGCCGTCGCATGGTGGGCGCCTGGGCCTTCGTCGACCACTACGGACCGGACGACATCGCCGACGAACCCGGCATGCAGGTGCCCCCGCACCCCCACATGGGCCTCCAGACCGTCAGCTGGCTCCACGAGGGCGAGGTCCTGCACCGCGACAGCACCGGCAGCCTGCAGACGATCCGCCCGCGCGAGCTGGGCCTGATGACCTCGGGGCGCGCCATCTCACACTCCGAGGAGAGCCCCCGGCCGCACGCCCGCTTCCTGCACGGCGCCCAGCTGTGGGTGGCCCTGCCCGACGCGCACCGCCACGTGGAACCCCACTTCGAGCACCACGCCGACCTGCCCCTCGTCACGGCCCCCGGCCTCACCGCCACGGTGATACTCGGCGAACTCGACGGCACCCGCTCGCCCGGCACCACGTACACCCCTCTGATCGGCGCGGACCTGGCCCTGACGAGCGGTGCCGAAACGAATCTCCCGCTCGAGCCCGACTTCGAGTACGCGGTCCTCGCCATGTCGGGCGAGACCCACGTCGACGGCGTGCCGGTCCTCCCCGGCTCCATGCTCTACCTCGGCTGCGGGCGCACCTCCCTGCCCCTGCGGGCGGAATCGGACGCGGCGGTGATGCTGCTGGGCGGCGAGCCGTTCGAGGAGGAGATCGTCATGTGGTGGAACTTCGTGGGCCGGTCCCACGAGGAGATCGAACGGGCGCGCGAGGACTGGATGAGTACCACCCGTTTCGGTGAGGTGAAGGGTTACGCCGGGGGCCGGCTGCCTGCGCCCGCGCTTCCGCCTGTGGCGCTCAAGCCGCGGGGGAGGGTGCGCTGACCTGCACTTTTCTGGAGCAGCATCCCGAGCTGCGCGCGACAGAGGAATAGTCCGTTATACCGTGCGGTCCTGTTGCTCCAGTCGCGACAGCCAACGCATGGTCTGCCCATGTCCTTCGAGGAGGACGAGGGGTCGTGACAGACGCCGTCGTGGCGTACCTGTGAACGCCGTTCAGATGAGTGACCATTCCCTCGCGCGCCCCGCCAACTGCGCCCGTAGCAGCGGCTTTATGTGAATCCGGTCGCTGTATGGACAGCGGATGGAGCGCGGTCCTACGTTCCGGCAGCGGATCGACTTGCTCGCCGCTGTCGACGCCGCCCGCCCCTTCTACACCGCCGGTCCCGGGGTGCGAGCGAGGTGACCGCTGCGCCCCCTTGACCACAGGACCGGCGCGCTGGTCTCCCGCATTGATCAGCCGGGGTGCTGGTGCAGCATGATGTGGGCATGAGCACGCCACCAGGGAACCAGCTGTACCAGCAGCACCCCTTCCCGTCTCCCATCCCGCAGCAGCCGGGGTACGCACAGCCGCCCTACGGCCATGCGTACGCCCCCCAGGCCCCCTCCTCACCGTACGACCCGCAGGTTCCGTTTCCGTACGGGCAGCAGCCGTTGCCCTACGGGCATGCGCCGCGGCGCGTGCCGCGGCCCGCCTCGGAGGGGCGGCGGTGGCTCGCCGTGACACTGGACCTCGTCGTCGCGGTGGGCATCCCGTATGTACTGGCGAGAGGTGAAGAGGGCCGTCCGGTGATCGCCCTGGTCACGCTGCTGGGCATCTCCTTCGTCAACCAGGTGCTGCTGACGGTTCTTTGCGGGGCGAGCATCGGTAAGTTGATCAGCGGCATACGGGTGATCCGTGCCGCTGACGGCGGGCGTCCCACGTTCTGGCGCACCGTGTACCGCTGGCTGTGCGGGCTGTGCTGGCTGCCCCTCCAGCCGTACTACTGGTTGCGGGCGTTCTTCCGCGGCATGGGCGGCGGCGGGGCAGCCCGCGGAACCGTCGCGGACAACGACGACGGCGAGCTCTACCACGCGGACCTGGCCGGCCTGCGGTACGCCCGCCGCAAGGACCTCGCCGCCTGAGCGGTCCTCCGGACCGCAGGCGACATCGGCCGGGCGATCACCCGTATATCACCCGTAGAGGGAGCGGGCTCCCGGGCTGTTGCCCTGGAAGCGCCGGCCCGCGGCGATCTCCTCGCCGACCGCCGACCAGACCGTCCCGTCGTCCTGGAAGGGGAGCGGGTCCACGCTGCTCGTCTCCTGACGAATCCGCTCGACCTCGCGCTCCAGGCGTTCGAAGTCGGCTTCCTCGTCCTCGTCGTCGCCGCTGAAGGTGAACTCCTCGAGCAGGCGCTGGAACCGCAAGGTGACCTGGATGAGGGAGGAGACATCCGTGTGAAGTTCCCGCGCGGTCTCCTCATCGGCGTCGAAGGCGTGCACCTTGCCGGAACCGGGGTCGAGGGCGAGGTGGGTGTTGAGCAGCCAGCCGATGACGGGCCATCGGCCCGCGTTCGCCGGGGCGTCCTCGAAGTCCTCGGCGTCGACGACGTCGTGGACGAGGGGCAGTCGGCCGGTGTTCTCGTCGGGCTCACGCAGCCGGAGCGTCCGGGCGGGGACACCGACGGTCTGCAAAAGGCGGGCGCCCTCGGTGTCCGCGGTGGAGGGCGGGAAGGCGGCGGCGGGCAGGGTCGCGATCCGGTCCTCGCCGAAGATGCCGGCGAGTTCGCTGCGGGTGACGTCGAAAAGCACTGCGGGAACTCCGAACTCGGTGGCGGCACGGCCGCCGTGGACTCTGGTCAATCCGACGTGGAATCGCCGAGGTCGGGATCGAAGACGCTCGCTGCGGTCAGTTTCTCGACGAAGGTTCGGAAGTCACTGGCCAGCGCGCACTCGACGCCCAGTTCGGTGTCGAACCAGGTGACTGACGGCTCGCCGTCCGGGCCGCAGTCTCGGTAGTCGAGACCGATCCAGCAGTGCCCGTCGCCGGAAAGAAGCACGATCGGCGAGGGCAGTCCCCACTCCTTGACCAAGTACGGCGTGTCGAGCAGCGACATCGTCTGCTCGAGCCCCCCGATGCCCATCAGGGTGTCGAAAGGAACGTGGTCTTCGCTCCATGTCGCCTGACTGGTGGGGAAGGCATCGTGATCATCAGCGACGATGCCGCCGTTCCGCAGCCGCAGAAGGTCAAGCAGGGGAGAGGGCAGCGTCACCCCGAGCACACGCTCGGCCTCTCGCACGGTCTCGTCCGTCAGAGGCGGCTGGACGCCATGATCATCGTCAGCCCAGAACGTGGCCAGGACCTCTGCGAATGTTGTCATGACAGGCAGCCTACGGCTCAGCCGCAACTGCTTCACGGGGGACGCCGTGCCGGTCCGTCCTGATCGGCGCCCAGTGCCGGTCGGTGCCCGGCGGCGTGAGCCGCCGGGCGACGGATCCGGCCGGTCAGAGCGCCCTGTCCCGGTCAGAGAGCCTTGTCGCTGTCCGGCCCCCAGTGTCGGCCTGCCCGCCCGTGCGCCGGTTCCCTCACGGGGTCCGGTGTTGCCGGCGGGAGGCCACGGAGGCGGGTCACCGGGGATACGACGAGCCCGATCACCACCGCTGCGGAGCCGATCGCCGCCACGGTCAGGGCGCCCTCGGGGCCGAGTGCGCCGGACAGAAGGCCGGCGGAGAGGCCGCCGAGGGCGCCGCCGCCGAACAGCAGGGTGCGGAAGACGGCCGTCATCCGCCCCATCATCGACGGGGGCGTACTGGTCTGACGCAGGCTCACGACGATGACGTTGGCCACGCCGAGGCCGAGGTAGGTGGTGAAGAAGGAGAGGATGAACATCCCCACCATGACGGGCCGGGGGCCAGAGGCCAGGACGATCAGGACCGGCCCCAGGAGAAGCGCAGACTGGGCGACGAGGTAGACCGTCCCCAGCCGGAATCGCCGGATGACCTTCCGGGAGACCGCCGCGCCGATCAAGCCGCCCACGGAGGCGGTCGCGAAGACGGTCCCGAGGGTGGCCGAGCCGAGGTGCAGGTCGCGGGTTCCGTACAGCAGGAACATCGTCCATACGGTGATCATGGAGAAGTTGCAGCAGAACCCGACCAACGCGAGCGCCCGCAGGATCGGGTTCCGCAGGACCCAGCCCAGGCCGTCGCGCAGTTCCGGCAGCATGCGCCGCTTCGCGGCCGTCGGATCCGGGCGGGGCTCGACCGTGCGGATCAGGAGCAGCGAGATGACGGACACCAGGTAGGAGAACGCGTTGGCGACCAGTGCCACGGGCGCGGTCAGGGCGCCGACCAGGAGACCGGCGAGCCCGGGCCCCGCCACGTCGGCCGCCGACGAGCTCACTCCCATCTTGGCACCGGCTTCGACGTAGTTCCTGGGGTCGCGCACCAGCGTGGGGACGTACGACATCCAGCTCACGTCGAAAAGCACGGAGGCGATGCCGACGGCGCACGCGATGACGAGGAGGGTGACCATGTCGAGGGCGTGCAACCAGTAGAGGAGCGGTACGAGGGCGATCAGGACCATCCGGCTGAGGTTGGCACCGAGCATGACCCGCCGTCGCCGGGACCTGTCGACCCACACGCCGAAGACCAGGGCCAGCCCCAAGTACGGGGCGAGCTGCAGGAACCGCAGGACACCGACCTGCTCGTCGGTGGCGTCGAAAGCGACGATCGCCGTCAGGGGGAGCGCGAGGTTCGTGACCTGGGTTCCCAGGAGAGAGAGCGTCTCGCCGATCCAGAACACGAGGAAGTCGCGGTTGTGCCACAGGCTCCCGCTGCTCTCCCCGGCCTCGGCGCGCTGCTGCGTGGCCGTCATCACCGCACCTGCCGGACGATGTCGGCGACCGCGTCGGCGACGTGGTCCACTTCCTCCTCGGTGTTGTAGTAATGCGGCGACAGGCGAAGACACCAGTCGACGTCCTTGTCCCCGAAGTCGAACTGGGCGAACTCGCGGAAGCTGAGCGCCGAGTTGATGGTGCGGGCGTCCAGGGCCTCCTTGAACTGCTGCGGCCGGTGGCCTCCGTCGACGGCGAAGGTGACGAGCGCGGCCAACTGCGGGCCGCGGTCGAGCAGACGCACCCCGGGGACCGTTTCGAGCCGGCTGCGCAGCCTCGCCGCGAGCGCCGGGGTGCGGTGGGCGATGGCTTCGAGGCCGACGTCGCGGGCATAGCGGGTCGCGGCGGCGCTGCCGAGCACGGTGGCGTACGGGAATTCCCACTCCTCGAACCTGGCCGCCGTCCCGACGGGCCGGTAGCCGTCGGGCGCGGTCCAGCGGGCGCCGTGCATGTCGATGAAGAGGGGCTCGTAGCCGGCGCGCAGCACGCGGTCCGAGACGTAGAGGAATCCGGAGCCACGCGGTCCGCGGAGGAACTTCCGGCAGGTGGCGGTGAGCAGGTCGCAGCCGATCTCCTCGACGTCGAGGGGGTACTGGCCCACGGACTGGCAGGCGTCGACCAGGTAGAGCAGATCCAGTTCGCGGCAGTGCCGGCCGATCTCGGCGACCGGCGTGACCAGGCCGGAGTTGGTGGGGACATGGGTGGCGGACACCAGGCGGGGGCGGTGGGCCCGCATCAGCTCGGCCATCGCCGGTACGTCCACCCCGCCCTCGGGGGAGTTGGGCGCGTGCACGATCCGTACGCCGAACCGCTTGCGCAAGGACAGGAAGGCGATCTGGTTGGAGACGAAGTCGTCGCGGGTGGTGAGGATCGTGTCGCCGGACTCGAACGGGATCGAGGACAGGGCGTTGGCGTACGCGTGCGTGGCACTGCCGGCGAAGGCGATGTTGTCCGGCGTGGTGTTGATCAGCGCGGCGAGTTCCGTGTAGAACGCGCGGACTCCGTCGGCCCGGGCGGCCGACGCCTCGTAACCACCGATCCGCGCCTCGAGGTTGAGGTGGCCGACCATCGCGGTCAGCACCGGGGTCGCCAGCAGGCCGCAGCCCGCGTTGTTGAAGTGGATGACCTGCCGGCACCCGGGGGTGTCGGCTCGCAGAGCGGCGACGTCCAGCTGAAGTGCTTCCCCGACGATGCTAGAAGCGCTATTGTTATCTCTCATGTCAGACAGTAGCACTTCTACAGAACTGGCGGCCAGACTCCGTGAGATGGTCGCCGGCCTCGCACCGGGTGACCGGCTCCCGAGCAGCCGGGAGCTGATCAAGCGGTACCGGGTCGGCCCGGCGACCGTGGCGCGGGCCATTTCCGCGCTGGCGGCGGAGGGTGCTGTCGTGACCCGCCCGGGCAGCGGTACGTACGCGGCGGTCCGAGGCCGACCCGAAGCCGAACCCGTGGACACTGCCTGGCAGACGGTCGCGCTCACCGACCGCGCCGTCGAAACACGCCTGATCGCCGAACCGCTCGCACCGGCTCCGGCCGACACGATCACGATGGACGGCGGCTACATCCACCGCTCACTCCAGCCGACCCGGGCGCTGAGTGCGGCGCTGGCGCGGGCGGCGCGCCGCCCGGACGCCTGGGACCGGGCCACGGCGAGCGGTCTTCCCGCGCTGCGTGCCGTGTTCGCCGAGATCGTCGGCGGGGGCGTGACCCCCGATGACGTACTGGTCACCTCGGGCGGGCAGAGCGCCCTGTCCATCGCGTTCCGGGCGATCGCCGGGCCGGGTAGCCCGGTCCTGGTGGAATCGCCCAGCTATCCGGGCGCGCTGGCCGCAGCCGGCGCGGCGGGACTTCGCCCCGTGCCCGTACCGCTCGACGCCGAGGGCGTACGGCCCGACCTGCTGGCCGACGCGTTCACGATGACCGGGGCCCGGCTGCTGTACTGCCAGCCGACGTTCCACAACCCGACCGGCACGGTCCTGTCCCCTGAACGACGGCGGCAGGTCCTGCGCGTGGCACGCGCCGCGGGCGCCTTCGTGATCGAGGACGACTTCGCCCGGCACCTGGGGCATGGCGGTCCCGTGCTCCGGCCGCTGGTGGCGGACGACGGCGACGCCACCGTCGTCCATGTGACCTCGCTGACCAAGCCCGCGGCACCGAGCCTGCGGATCGGAGCGCTGGTCGCCCGAGGCCCGGTGATGGAGCGTATGCGGGCGGTCCGCATGGTCGACGACTTCTTCGTCACCCGCCCGCTCCAGGAAGCGGCACTGGAACTGCTCAGCGCCCCCTCGTGGGACCGGCACGTCCGGACGCTCGGCGCCGACCTGCGGGAGCGGTGCTCACGGCTGGCTGCCGCGCTCTCCCGCGAGATGCCGACGGCGACCGTCACGAGCGTTCCCGCCGGCGGGCTTCACCTGTGGCTCCGGCTGCCGCCCGGCGTGGACGACACGGCCCTCACCGCCGCTGCCCGGCAGCGGGGCGTGGCGGTGAGCGCGGGCACCCGCTACTTCGCCACCGAGCCGCCGGCAGCCCACCTGAGGCTCGGCTTCGCCGCCACCGCCGACCACGCCGAACTCGACGAGGGAGCACGCCGACTGGGGGCCGCGCTTCGGGACCTCGGTCCGCGGGAACAGTGAGGCGGCGGTGTGCCGGGCCGGAGCTCGTCGACGAGCTCCGGCGCGGTGCGCACGTCGCGTACGGCGATGGCCACGGCGCCGCCTCCTTGCCACCCGGGCCGCGTCCCGCCGGTCGTCAGGGCATGCGGTTCCAGAAAGCGAGGTTGTGCGTGCGGTGGTAGTCGACGGGCCCGATGCGCCGCGGCGCCAGTGACTGCGTGTACGGCCGGCCCGCGCCGCCCGGGCGGTGGGGGAGCCAGGCGGGCAGCCCGGAGCCACGAGGTGCGCCGGTGCGGGCGAACGCGGCCCAGTACCCCGTCATCGTCGCCGACAGGCGGCGCTGCGCCGGGGTGAGGAGCGGCTCGGCCGCCTCGTCCTCGAACAGGTACGGGATGTCCCCGGCGTGAAAGGCGCCGAAGTCGAAGTCACCGGGCAGCGGCAGGAACATCGGCGCCTCCCGGTCGGCGAACTCGTACGCGTAGAGCGGCACATGCCGGGCCGGCGCGTGGTGCATCGCCTGCGTCCCGCGCGCAGGGCCGTCGGCGGCAGCTCGGGCAGGGTGGTGTTGCCGTATCCGCATGCCTGGAAGGCGTTCATGATGTACGGCACGTCGAGGATCGTCTTCACCGGCAGGGCGCGCAGGCAGGCGAGGGTGCGTGCGGGGCGGTCGTCGCGGCAGCCGAGGGACGAGGTCATCTCGGTCGTGATGTCCTCCATCTCGCGGCCCGTCCGCCGGACGTACCACGGGTATCCCGGTACGTCCGGGCCCATGGCGCCGGCCGGCATGTCCATCATGCCCTCGCCGCTCGCCATCACGGCCCGGTGGAAGAGGCCCTTGGACGCGGGGGACGTCAGGTGCCCGGCGATGGCGGACGCGCCGAACGACACGCCGGCCACGGTGACGTTGCCGGGGTCGCCGCCGAAGGCGCGTGCGTTGTTCCGCACCCAGGTCAGCGCCGCCTGCTGGTCCTGGAGGCCGAAGGTGCCGGACCCTTCCAGTCCGGGCAGGGCGAGGCCGCCGAAGACGCCGAGACGGTAGGTGACGGTGACGACCACGAGTCCCCGCTCGGCCAGTCGGCGCCCGTCGAAGAAGGCACCGCCACCCACCGAACCGTCCCCGTGGATCCACACCAGCACGGGCGCGGGCCGCCGCCGGTCCGCTGCCGGTGGCGTCGTGACGTTCAGGACCAGGCAGTCCTCCTCCGTGCTGGAGATCTGCGCGTACTGCGAAGGAACCTGCGGGCACAGCGGCCCCGGCTTGGTCGCCGTCCTGACGCCCTTCCAGGCCTGGCCGGCCGATGGGCCGGACTGCGTGGATGCTGATCAGACGAGAGACCTCCGCCGACCTGCCCGCTGTCCGCGCCGTGACCAGGGCCTGCGCCCACAAGCCGCACGAAGAGGCTCCGGCGGAACTCGGCTTGCGTGACGCACTGCGTCGCGGTGACTGGTGGACCCCGGCGCTCTCGCTGGTGGCCGAGGACGAGAACGGGACGATCGTCGGCCATGCTCTGTGCACCCGGGGCCGGATCGGCAGCGTCCGGGTCCCGAACCTCAGCCTGCTCGGTGTACACCCCGACCACCGGCGCCGCGGATGCGGGACAGCACTGGTCCACGCCTCGATCGCCGCGGCGGACGCCCTCGACGCCCCGATGGTCGTCGTCCTCGGCGACCCCGAGTACTACGGCCGGTTCGGCTTCCGCCCGAGCACGGACTTCGGCATCGTCGGCCAGGAACCGGCCTGGGGCGACTTCTTCCAGGTCCGCACCCTCGCCGCCTACGATCCGGCCCTCCAGGGCGAATTCACCTACCCCGCCCCCTTCGGCAGCGCCTGACGCGGACGCCGGACCTGGGAGCCGCCATAGAAGGGCACGGCCTGACGGCTACCGGGAACGCCGGTTCATCCACGTCGCGACCAGGGCCCGGCTGCTCCGACAAGCGCCGGAGCCCACCGCGACGCCTCAGCCCCGCGGGCGGGGCGCAAGGCCGACGACACGGGCCGCTCAGCACCCCGCCGCCCCGCCGGGTCTCAGGTCGGGGTGGACCTCGACCAACCGGTCCGGGGCCGCCTGCGTCCAAGAGTCGACGAGGATGTCCCGGAGTTCGTCCAGGTCCTCCAGTGCGGCGAGTCGCACGCGCACCCATGCGGAACTCGCCTCGTGCGGCGGCACCCAGAACTTCTCAGGCTCGGCGGCGATCAGTTCGGCGCGCTCGTGCCTGGGGCAGCGCACGGCGAACGACGTCTGGTCGTCGGGGATGGTGACGTACATCTTCCCGGCCACGCGGAAGGTGGGCATGCTCCACGCCTCCTTCTCCACCGTCTCCGGGAAGGACAGGGCGATACGGCGGACGTCCTCGGCATCGATCATGGCCCTCACGGTAGCGAGCGCCACTGACAGCCCACCTTCCGCGGCTGGTCAGGCCGTTGCCGGTGCCTCAGCGCACAGGCGGACACCGAGGGCCTCATTGCCCTGCGGGCCGTACCCGGCGAACGTCACCGTGTCACCGGCGCCGGCCTCGCGGCAGGGCGCGACGGTGCCGTCGCGGTACTCCACCGTCACCCGGTGGGGCGTGCCGCAGTGGTTGCTCACGAGCGTGTACCGCCACCCGCCGGCCAGCTCCAGGCACGCCGGAGCGGGTGCGAAGGAGTCGGCCGCCGCCGCAGCGGGGACGGGGCCGAGCGCGCAGAGGGCCACCATCACTGCTGCGCTAAAAGTTGAACGGACAACCCGCTTCACTTGGGCTCCTGTCTTCATGAGTTGAACACTTGGTCCCAGTGTGCGCCGCCGTCGGCGCCGGTGGATTCGGTTTGCGCCGCCCCGCTCGAAGACCACGTGTCCCACAGGTTTCCGCCGGATGACGCCCTAGGAACGGCGCCGTCGCCCACCTGCGGCATCGCCCTCACCGCCACGTCGCCCGGCGCGCCGCGGCGCAGGGCGAGCCCCGTCGTACGCGGCGGTCCCGGGCCGCCCACCTGCACCGCCGCCCCCGAGCGCGCCGAAGCCGGCCGCACGACCGCGCACTTCGGCCGGAAATCGCGCATCCCGGCGGTGCGGTGCGGTGTGAAGCGGTACGGGTCGCGGAGCGCCCGGTCGTACGACGCAGGCGCTCCGCGACCGGTTTTACGGCGCCATCTCGTAGGCCCCGGACAGTGCCTCCACACGCTCCCAGACGCGCGCCGACCGGCTGTCGTCGACGACCGGACGCCGGACCGCGTCCAGGGCCCAGCGCTGCTGCTCGGGCGTGGCGGAGTCCTTGCCGTACAGCTCGACGGCGTACGCGGAGAAGTCGCGTACGAGCACCGCGAACAGCTCGTCCAGGACGTCCTCGTCCAGGCCGGTCGGACGGGCCTGCTCCAGGATCAGCTGGCCGTGCACGACCAGGGCGAAGAGCTGGCCGACGGCGAGGAGGAGGTCCAGGTCGCGGCTCTGCTCCTCGTCCGGGGCGGCGGTGGTGACGAACGTGCACAGGGCGTCCGCCTGCTCCCGGAAGCGGGTCACGTTCGGCAGGTGGGCGTAGGCGTCGAAGGCGGGGCGCCAGTCGTGGAAGCGGACCGAGCCCAGACCGCGGGCCGGGCCCTGACGGAAGAGGAACGCGTCGTCGGCGGTGTCCAGGCGCGCCGGCACGGGGGCGTAGTCGGCCGGGTCCAGCAGGTGGTTGCGCATGAACTTCAGGATCAGCGCGAGGTTGACGTGGACCGTGCCCTCCAGCTTCGGCAGGCTCCGGATCTCCACGGCCGCCTGCGCGAAGTATGTGTCCTTCTCGAACCCCTTGGCGGCGATGACGTCCCACATGAGGTCGATGACCTTCTCGCCCTCGGTGGTCACCTTCATCTTGGTCATCGGGTTGAACAGCAGGTACCGCCGGTCGTCCGGGCCCGCCGAGCGGAAGTAGTCGACGGCGCGGTCGCTGAACAGCTTCATGCCGACGAGACGGACGTACGCGTCGGTCAGCTCGCGGCGCACGTGCGGGAACGCGGTGACGGGCCGGCCGTACAGGATCCGGTTCTGGGCGTGCGTGACGGCCTCGTACATCGCGTGCTCGCAGATGCCGATGGAGGCCGTGCAGAGGTTGAACTTGCCGACGTTGACGGTGTTCAGCGCGGCGTCGAACGCGGCGCGCCCGGTGTGCAGGACGTCCTCGGGACGGACCGGGTAGCCGTCGAGCCGGAACTCGCTGACGTACTTCGACGAGTCGACGACGTTCTTCACCACGTGGTACGCCGGGTGGCGGCTGTCCGCGGCGAAGAAGACGTACCCGTCGGGGCCCTCGACATCGGTGCGGCGGCCGAAGACGGAGACGAGCCTGGCGGCGTTGCCGTTGCCGATGTAGTACTTCGAGCCGCTCGCCCGGAAGCCGCCGTCGCCGTCGGGCTCCAGCAGCATGTCGGTGGAGTAGATGTCGGCGCCGTGGGTCTTCTCGGACAGGCCGAAGGCGAACACCTCACCCTGCGCGAGCAGTTCGGCGGCGCGGGCGCGGGCGGCGGCGTTGTCGCTCTGCCAGACCGGCCCGAGGCCCAGGATGGTGACCTGCCACGCGTACCAGTAGTCGAGCCCGTAGAAGCCGAGGATCTCGTTGAGGGCGGCGATCCGCGCGGTGTCCCACCGCTTGTCCGGCTGCCCGCCGGCTGCGGAGGCGGGCGTGAGGAACGTTTCGAACAGCCGCTCCTTCGCCGAGAACGCGAGGAAGTCCGCCAGCCAGGCGCGGGACCGGTAGTCCTCGATCAGCTTGCGCTTGCCGCGCTCCTCGAACCAGTCGACGGTGGCGCGCAGCAGCCGGCGGGTCTCGGCGTCGAAGTGCGCCGGGTCGTAGGTGCGCGGGTTGAACAGCAGCGGGTCAGCCATGGATGTGTTCGCCTTTCCGGCTTGGGGACAGGACAGGGCAGGGCAGGGGGGACAGGGGCGGGGCGGCGGAGTTCAGCGGCCGGGACCGAGCCGGTGGAGGGTGGCGAGTACGTCGTCGAGCCAGGCGATCATCATCCGCTCGTACGCGATGCCGCCCCGCAGCACCGCGTGCTGCAGCTCCCGCCCGGCGTCGAGTGGCGCTCCGGAGGCCCGGTCCGCGTCGGAGACCTGGTCCGCTCCGGAGGCCCGCTCCGCGCCGAAGTCCCGCTGCTCTCCCGCCAGATAGTGCGCGAGACGGTCCCGGTGCAGCCCTTGGTGCCGCTCGACCTCCTCGATCAGCGCGGCCGGGTCGTCGAAGGCGGCGCCCCGGATCTTCACGGCCAGGTCGTGCCGGACGCTCTCGGGCTCGATCGGATCGTGCAGCCACCGGGAGAGGGCCGCCCGGCCCGGGCCGGCGACCGAGTACTCCTTCTTGTCCGGCCGGGTCTGCTGCGGCACCTCGCGCACCTCGACCCAGCCGTCGGCCTCCATGCGCTTGAGGACGCGGTAGATCTGCTGGTGGGTCGCGGTCCAGAAGTAGCCGATGGACCGCTCGAAGCGCCGGGCCAGCTCATAGCCGGAACCGGGCTTCTCCAGCAGGGAGACGAGGATCGCGTGCTCGAGCGCCATGCCGTGATCCTGCTATGCAACTTGTTGCATAGACAAGTCGTGGCGGCGCGGTGAGACCCGGGTCACGCGGCGGCCGGCCGTTTCCCCCGGGCGTGAGGGGCTACCCGCTCCGCATGAAACCAACGGGCAAGCGTGAGAGCAGGACAGGCACCCGGACCGGGGCGGCGGCGACCACGGCGGCGGCCGTGCGGCGGCTGCTGCCGTCGGCCGACGGGCCCGGCCGCGTCCTCCGGGGCGTGGACGGGCTGGAGCGGTGGTCCGGAGCCGACTGGTTGATCGACGCGGTGCGGAAAGCGGTCCAGGCGGCCCCGCTGGGCGCCGGGCGGGATGTGCTGCACGGGCGATGGCTCGGGCACCCCCTGCATCCGCTGATGGTGCAGGTGCCCATCGGGACGTGGCTGTCGGCGGCGGTGCTCGACCTCCTGCCCGGCAACCGCCGGGCCTCCCGGACCCTGATCGGCGTGGGCCTCGCGACGGCCGGGCCCGCCGCGGTGGCCGGCTGGACCGACTGGGCCGATCTGCCCAAGCAGCAGCAGCGCGTCGGGCTCGTCCACGCGGTCGGCAACATCACGGCCGTCGCCCTGTACGCGGCCTCGTACGCGGCCAGGCGCCGCGGCCGCGTGTGGCGGGGCAAGGCGCTGGGGATGGCCGGGCTGTCGGCGGTCATGGTGGGCGGCGCGCTGGGCGGCCACCTCGCCTACCGCCAGGCGTCCGGCGCGAACCACGCCGAGCAGGTGCCGAACATGATGGAACCCGGCTGGCACACGGTCGGCGACCTCGCCGACTTCCCGGTGGGCAGGGCGGTGCGGAGCCACGTCGGCGAGGTGGCGGTCATGGTCTTCCGCGAGCCGGGCGGGTCCGTCCACGTGCTGGCCGACCGGTGCAGTCACATGGCCGGACCGCTGTCGGAGGGCGAGATCGCCGACGGCTGCGTGCGCTGTCCCTGGCACGGCAGCGTCTTCCGGCTCGCGGACGGCTGGAACGTCCGCGGACCCGCGACGGCGCCTCAGCCGTCGTTCGACACCCGGGTCGTCGACGGGCGGCTGGAGGCACGGCTGCGGCACCTGGCGGACGTCACGGCAGGCGCGGCGGACACGGCCCGCGCGTCGCGCGCGGGCTGACGCCGGTGACGTGGGTGGCCTGAGTGGCCTGAGTGGCCTGAGCGGCCTCAGAGGCAGACGTGGTACGCCTTGCGCAGGGTCTCGTGCACCGTCCAGGTCGTACGGTCCCCTGCGCGCAGGACGCACGCGTCACCCGGTCCGAGCTCCAGGATGTCTCCGCCCTCGACGGCCACGGTGGCGCGCCCGCTGACGACGACGAACAGCTCGTCCGCCTCCGTGTCCGTCACCACGCCCGGCGTGATCTGCCAGATGCCGCGCACCTGCTTGCCGTCGGCGGACTCCCACAGCACCTTCCCGGTCACCACCGGATCGCCGGAGACGATCTGCTCGGGGTCCAGGGGCTCGGGCTCCAGCTCGGCGTCGGGGACGTGCACCACGAAGGAGGATCGGTTCGTCATGGGCCCTGACTGTACGCACTCAAGGTCGGGGCCCGTGACGGGACAAGTGCAGAGGTCCACAAGTCCAGAGGCTCAGAAGTACTGGCAGTGGTCCGCGGGGACGGCCTTCTCCTCCAGGAACCACGTGGCGTCGACGATGCCCGCCGATTCCGGGATCAGGTTCGACTCGTCGACGCCGAAACTTTCGGCGGCGAGGCGGCAGGCGTAGAGGTTCACATGGCCGGTGCTCCTGAGGTGGGTGAGGTAGTCCAGGATCTCGGTCGGCTCCCCGTCCTCGATCATCTTCCGCCGCAGCTCCTCCGCGTCCGCGCCGCTGTGCCGGCCTTCCACCTCCACCGCGTCGGCGCCGTCCTTGGTCAGTACGCGGACGGCCCAGAGCACGAACAGCATGTCGACCTGCACGCCCCTCTCCGCGTACAGCCAGGCGAACGTCAGCGGCGTGAGCAGCTTGTCGTAGGTGTCGTCCCGGACGACGATGGCGAGCTTCTCCATGGCTGCCTCCCAGTCCCAGGTGCGTGTCCTCGATGGCTCGCACCCCACGCTAGGAAGCGGCGGAGGAGACGACATCCGTCGTCCTGCCGTATTCCCGGCCGGTTATTGCCGTACTTTCCGCGGCTCCTGCCGCACCCCGGTCAGGCCGAGCTCCACCGCGCGCCGGGCGGCCGCCGCCCGCGACGGGCAGTCGAGCTTGTCGAGCACGTGGCGTACGTGCATGTCGACGGTGCGCGTGCTGACGAAGAGCTCCCGCGCGATCTCGCGGTTCGTCCTACCGTCGGCCAGCAGGTGCAGCACCTCCAGTTCCCGGCGGGTGAGACCGGCGGGCTCCAGGGAACGGGCGGCGAGGCGGCCGAGCCGTTCGTCGATCCGCTCGCCCAGGCCGGCCAGCGTCGCCGCGCACCCGCGGATCAGCGGCCTTGCGCCCAGGCGGCGCGCGGTCCGGTAGGCACTGGTCACCACCGCCACCGCGGCGTCCCGGTCGCCCTCGCCCGCCAGCGCGGTTCCCCGGCGCAGCTGGCTGAGTGCCCGCTCGTACGGCGCCGAGATCCCGCGCAGCAGGTCGAGCGACCGGCCGAAGTGGGCGGAGGCGCGGGTCGGGTCGCCCGCGGCCAGGGCCAGCTCACCGTTCGCGTGGGCGAGGGCCGACAGTACCTTGGGCGCGCTGTTGTGCGTCGCGGCAGTGGCGAGCACCCGGTGGCACCGCGCCGTCCCGTCCTGGTCGCCGCGCTCCGCCAGGAACGTCGCCGCCCAGCGCAGCGCCGGCAGCGCGTAGTGCCCTTCACCCTTCAGCCGGCAGCGCTCCAGCATGGCCGATACGGTGCGCAGGGCCGCGTCCTCGTCGCCGTCGAGGGCGGCGACCATGGCCAGACCCCAGGTCGCGCCCACCTCCATGCCGAAGACCTCGTTGACGCGGCCGAAGTCGGCGGAGCGCCGCAGCGGCCCCCGTGCGTGCCGCCGGTCCCCGCGGAGCACGGTGATCAGCCCCGACTCCTCCTCCGCGACCCTGCGCAGAATGTCGGGGGTGTGCGCGTCGGCGAGCACCTCGCCGCAGATGGCGAGGGAGCGGTCCCAGTCGCCCATGAGCCGCACCACCGGCGACAGGCAGGTGAAGCAGACCCGCCCCAGCTCGGTGACGCCGTGGGCCCGGCACAGCTCGATCGCCGAGTCGATGGCGTCGGCGGCCGCGGCGTAATCGGCCGCGTAGCCGAAGGCCTCGCCCAGCTCGTAATACGCCTCGCCGGCCGCCTCCGGCAGCCGTGCGGAGAGGGCCAGTTCCAGCCCGGACCGCGCGAGTGCGACTCCGCGCGCCCCGTCGCCCAGTGCGGAGCGCAGCGAGCCCTGCATCGCGAGCGCGCGGGCCTTGAGGTCCGTACGATCCGCCGCCTCGGCGTCCTCGGCCGCGGCCACCGCCTGGTCCAGGCCCTCCGTGAGCCGCGCCGCGGACTTGAGCTGATCGGCCAGCGTCAGACGTTCCGCCGCCGCCTCGGCCCGCAGGCCCGCCGCCGCGTACGCGTCCGCCGCGCTCCCGCGCTCGGCGACCGCGCGGGAGCAGTCGCCCAGCAGCCCGGCGGCGTTGGCCCCGCGCCGATGGGCCGAGGCGGCACGCCCGAGCTCGCCCCGGGAGCGCCGTATCCGAGCGACGTCGGCCCACACCGACATGGCCGGTTCGAGCTGCCCGCAGAGCTCGGCGCACTCCGCCAGGTGCTCCTGCGCGGTGAGCCGGCCTTCCGGGTCGGTGCCCTCCGGCCACAGGGCGAGCGCCCGTCGCGCCAGGGCGGCCGCGTCCCGGTAGGCGTGCACGCCGCAGTGCCGCTCGGCCGCGGCGAGCAACAGCGGCCGCGCCCGCTCGTGTTCGTGCGCGGCGATCCAGTGCTCGGCGACGGCCTCGGGCGGCGCGCCGCGTGCGGCGAGGTGCTCCGCGACGAGGTGGTGGTGGCGCCGTCTCCGGGCCCAGGGGATGCTCCGGTACAGCGCGTCCCGTACGAGCGCGTGGCGGAACTCCGCCCACCCCGGCTCCTGTTCCCGCTCCGCGAGCAGCCCGCCGTCGAGGAGCCGGTCGGCGTCCTGCGGCTCCACGAGCGCGGCGAGCGCGAGGAGATCGACCCGTACGCCGAGGACGGCGGCGAACTCCACCGCGGCCGGGCACCGCTGCCGCAGCCCCGCCGTACGGACCAGCACCGCGTCCAGCACGCTCTCCGGCACGGGCAGTTCCGCGTCCCGGACCAGGTCGAGTCCGCCGTCGCGCCCGCGCCGCACGCCACCGGTCTCGGCGAGGGCGGCGGTGAGCTCCTCGACGTAGAACGGCAGCCCCTCGGCCCGGCCGTGCACCGCCGCGACGAGCCTCGGCGAAGGAGGTCCGCCGAGCAGAGCGGCCAGCAGCTCGCCGGTCTGCCCGGCGGTCAGAGGGCGGAGCGCGAACTCCACGAAGCGGCCGCCTCGCCGCAGCGCTGTTCGCATGCGCCGGACGGGGTGCGCACGAGGGAGCTCTTCGCCGCGGTACGTGCCGAGCAGCAGCAGCGGCTCGCACGCCATCGCCTCCGCGAGTGGAGGCAGCAGATCGACGGCCGCGGCCCCGGCCCAGTGCAGGTCTTCCAGGACGACCACCGTCGGCCGCTCACGGCCGCTGTCGCGGAAGGCGCGCCGGACGGCATCGAACAGGGCCGACTGCTCGACTTCGCCGTACCGGGGCACCTCTCCGACGCCGTCGGACACGGCGCGCAGCACGTCGGGCAGGGGTGCGTACGCCCCCGCCCCGGGGGCGGCGGCGCCGCGCAGCACGCGGCCGTCCCACCCGTCGAGCACCTCCGCGACGAGCCGGCTCTTGCCCGCACCCGCGTCTCCGCTCACCAGGACGAGACCGCCGCGACCCGACCGGCACCGCGCGAGCGCGTCGAGCAATCCCGCGCGCTCGGCTGCCCGGCCGACGAGGGGCGACCGCATCATCACACCGGAAAGTCTAATTTGCCCTTTCCGTCCCAGCTGCTGTCATCTCTACGATGATCGAATGCGCCTTCTCGACCGACTGACCGGCACCCGATACCCCTCCGGCGGCGTCGCCCCCCGCTCCAGCGCGGACGTCCGCGCCGCGCTGCTCGCCCTCGGGACCCCGGACGCGCCGTACCGCGTCCGCACCGCCACCCCTGCGGAGAAGGCCGACCTCGTGGCGGAGTGGCGCAACCCGGGCCCGGGGGAGTACCTCCGCACCCGCCTGCGCCTGGTGCCGGCACGCCGCGAGGTGCGTGCCCTCGACGAACACCGCGATGCGCGCACCCGCGAGTACTCCCGCGGCCAGGTGACCCGGTTCTCCCGGACCTGGACCCTCGACCGGGGCGCCGACGGCCGCCTGCGCATGACGGAGACGTCCCGCTTCGACCTGGCGGAGATGCGGGATCCCCTCCGCGCGGCGGTCCTCGACGCGGGATGGACCTGGCGCGGAGCGCTGCTCAAGCTCTGACGGGCTGACGGGCTGACGAGCAGCCCGCGGTCGCCTCCCCCTCGGGCGGCAGCCACGTCGGGCTCACGGCGTGTCCCCTTCCGGTACGAGCCGGAGCCGGTCGGACTCCCGGGCGTACGCGACCGGGTCGCCGGGCTCCTGGAAGTGCAGGGCGAGCCGGGCGCCGGAGCCGTACGCGTCCAGGCCCGCGCGGCAGTAGGCGACCATCGGCGAGGGCAGCGCGTCGAGCGGGAACCAGTCCATCCCGTCGCACACCGCGGGCTCCCGGATCTCGGGGGCACCCCGCCAGCGGTGGACCGCGAAGAAGAACCCGACCCGTGCGCCACCCCCGGGGCTGCGGTGATGGACCGTGACGGCGGCACGGACATCGGCCCGCTCGATGACCACGCCGGTCTCCTCGCGGGCCTCGCGCATCAGCGCGTCGACGACGTCCTCGTGCGGGCCGTCCAGGTGCCCGGACGGCAGGTGCCACATCCCGGCGGCGTAGACCGCGCCGGCCCGGCGCGACAGCAGCACCTCCGGGCCCGCCGCGCCGTTCCGGCGGAGGAGGAGGTGGACGTCGACCGGCTCCGCGTGCCGCCGGACCGGGGTCCCGCCGTGGGTACCCGGGCCCGGGGCGGCCGGGGCGGTCACGACCAGCCCAGCTCGGAGTAGGCGCGGCCGGCGCGGATGCCGTCGATGGCCGTGCGGGTGTAGGGCACCATCGGCTCCGGCAGGCCGTCGAGCGGCCACCACTCCCACCGGACGCACCGGTCCGGTTCGCGCACCTCGGGTTCACCGGACCACGCGGTGGCGTGGAAGAAGAGCTGGAGGCGCGGCTCGGCGGCGGCGTGGGGGAGGACATGGACGGTGTGCACCAGGCGCAGGTCCTCGGCCCGGACGAGGAGCCCCGCCTCCTCGGCGGCCTCCCTCACCAGAGCGGACCGGACGGACTCGTACTCGACGTGTCCCGCGAGCGTGTGCCAGTGCTCGCCCGCGTACGCGGCCTCCGGGTGGCGCAGCCCGAGGAGTGTGCGGCCGTCGCGCTCCAGGTAGAGGTGCGCGCCGACCACGTTCCGTACGGCGTCGGGCCGCTGCTGAGGCACCGCCACGGACGCGTGCGCGGGCGCGGTGACGCCGTGCCGCCCGTGGTGGGCGAGGATCGCTTCGTACGCCCACGGGCACATGGTCAGATGCGCCATGGTCGCCACGTCGAACCAGCGGAACATGATGCCTTCGCCGACCGGCAGCCGGTCGGCGTCGCCGTCCCACCGGCCCGTGTACACCTGGATACGGCCCTCCACGCCCTGGGGGCCTTCGACGCGCACGCTCGTGAACGGGGTGAGCCCGGGGAGGGCGAGCCCGGCCTCCTCGTGGAGCTCGCGGGCGATCGCCTCGTCGAGCGTCTCCCCTCCCTCGGACGCGCCGCCGATCAGCGACCAGGTGCCCGGATCGCAGATGGGCTTGTGGGCGTCACGCAGATGCAGCAGGTACCGGCCGCGCGAGTCGGTGAGGATCACGGCGGCACTCGTGGCCGTGCCGGGGTCGGCGCGCATGGGTCCACCCTCCTGAAGGCTCGGCGGGCCTGCCCGCCCGCCGTTCACGTCACCGTATCGATGCGTGAGAGCGGACAGGCGGCACACGGGCGGTGCCGGTGAGGGTGTGCATAGCCGAAGGGGTCGCGCGGAAGGATGCTCCTGCGCGCGCGGGTGCGTGAGGGTCGCCGAACACCCCGACCGGGAGGACCGTTGGACGCATTGCAGCCGATGTCCAAAGCCGAGGGGCTCTCCCGCCGCGGCTTCCTCGCGGGAGCCGGGGCGGCGGCCGGCACCGTGCTCGTACCGTCGGTCGGGGCCGCGGAGGCCGCCGCGCAGGTTTCCCCGCCGACCGCCGGCCTGAGCCTGAGCTTCACCGCAGCCACCAACGGCTCCGCCGACCTCCTGCCCGCGGGCGACCGGCTCGTCGCCGAGGTGCAGCACGTCCTGTGGTCGGTGCCCCGCGCCGGCGGCACGGCAATCGCGCTCACCCCGCCCGACCTGGAGCCGAACCGGCCGGTCGCCTCGCCCGACGGCTCGCTCGTCGCCTTCTGCGCGTACCGGGACGGCGGGTTCCACGTGTGGACCGTGCGCCCCGACGGATCGGAGCTCCGCCGGCGTACCGAAGGGCCCTGGGACGACCGGGGCCCGGCCTGGTCCCCCGACGGCACGCGGATCGCCTTCGCGTCCGAGCGCGGCGGCGACCCCGTCACCGGCGCGCCGTACCGGATCTGGGTGCTCGACCTGCGCGGCGGCGCGCTGACGCGGGTGAGCGGACTGCCCGGCCAGGACGGCCCGTTGCAGGACGGCGCCTGGGAGGACTTCGACCCCACCTGGTCCCCGGACGGCGAACGGATCCTGTTCGTACGGGCCCGGGCCCTGACCACACCCACCGGCACGGTGACCCTGGAGGCCCGGACGGTGGCGGCCGTGGCCGCCGACGGCAGTGGCGCGGTCGGCGTCGTGCACACCGAGCGCGCCGCCGCGCAGGTCATGGTCCCGGCCGTCGCACCGGACGGGAAGCGGCTCGCGTATCTCCGGACGACGCCCGCGCCCCACGGCTCGTGCACCCTCGTGGTCGACGGCGCGCCGGTGGCGGTCGACGGGGACGTGGCGCCCGTCCCGCCGCGCTGGACGGCCGCCGGGGAGCTGCTGCTCACCGTCGACGGCCGCTTCACACTCGTACGCCCCGAGACGCCGCACACCGCCGAGCCGATCCCGTTCCGGGCGGCGCTGCCCGTGGAGCGGCCGCGCTACCGCGCCAAGCAGCACGACTTCGACGGCGACCGGCTGCGCCCGGTCCGCGGCATCCACCTGCCGGCGCTGTCACCGGACGGCCGACGTGTCGCCTTCGCCGCGCTCAACTCCCTCTGGGTGACCGGTACGACGGGCGGACGGCCACCCCGCCGACTGCTGCGCGCCGACGCCACCCGCTATGTGCTCGGGCCCGTCTGGACACCGGACGGCCGGTCCCTGGTGTACTGCGACGACAGCGACGGCCTGCTGGGCGTCTACCGCCTCGACCTCCGCTCCGGTGCGCGGACGGCGCTGGCGACCGGCGGCCGGGTCCTCCCGGCCCTGTCGCCCGACGGCACCCGGCTGGCCTGCCTCGACATGGCGGGGAACGTCATCGTCCGCGACCTGTCCACGGGCGCCGAACGGGTACTCGCCGCGGCCCTCGGCGGCGGAGGGCTGCCGGGCCGGCCGAGCTGGTCCCCGGACGGCCGCCACCTCGCGTGGTGCGACCGCAACCGGGTGAACCGGCGCTTCCGCGAGGGCTACAACCTCATCCGGGTGGCGGACACCGAGACGGGCGCCACCCGGCTGCACGCCGTACAGCCGCACACCTCGATCTCCGACCGCTACGACTCCGGCCCGGTCTGGTCGCCCGACGGGCGCTGGATGGCGCTGATCGTGGAGTCGGCGCTGTGCCTGCTGCCGGTGACGCCCGACGGCACCCCGCGGGGCCGCCTGCGCCGACTGGTCGACGAACCCGCCGACCACCCCTCCTGGTCGGGCGACTCCCGGACACTGCTGTACCTCTCCGGGACCCGGCTGCGGCTGCTGCGGCTCACCGGGGGAGAGGCGGCCGACAGCGGCCCGGTCCGCACCGTGCGCGTCCCGCTGGACCACCGGCGCCCGGCCCCGGCCGACACGGTCGTGCACGCGGGCCGGCTGTGGGACGGCACGGGCGGCGACACCTCGGTACGGGAGGACGTCGACATTGTCGTACGCCGTGGACGCGTCGCGGCGATCGAGCCGCACCGGCCGTCCCGAGCCCGGCCCGCGCTGCGGCGCGTCGACGCCGCGCAGCGCACGGTGCTGCCCGGGCTGTGGGACACGCACAGCCACCCCTGGCAGAGCACCTACGGCGGCCGCCAGACGGCCTCCCAACTGGCGTACGGCATCACCACGGCTGTCTCGCTCGGCGGATTCGCCTACGAGCAGGCCCGCCTCCGCGAGGCGGTCACCGCCGGGCAGCTGGCCGGCCCGCGCCTGCTGACCTGCGGCGAACTGCTCGACGGCGCCCGCGTGGCGTACAGCATGGGCAGGGCGCACCACACACGTGCGGGCCTGCGGCGGTCGCTGGAACGCGGAGCCGCGCTCGACTGGGACGTCGTCAAGACGTACGTACGCGCCCCGGCCTGGGTGATGGAGGAGGCGGCCCGCTTCGCCCACGAGCGGCTCGGCGTCCGCGCGGGCAGCCACTTCTGCTCGCCGGGCGTGCAGACCGGGCAGGACCTGACCAGCCATCTCCAGGCCACCCAGCGGGCCGAGTTCGGGCACGCGACGACGGCGACCGGGCGGTCCTACCAGGACGTCGAGGAGATCTACACCGCGCGGGGCGTGGGCTTCACGCTGATCGCCACGCCGTTCTCGGCGATGAACCTGGTGGGAGCCGACCCCCGGCTCGCCGGCGACCCCCGTGTCACGGCCGTCATGGCGCCGTGGGACACCGCCGCCGTACGCGAGCTCGCCGCGCGCCCGCCGAGCGACGCGCACCTGGCCGCGCTGCGCACCGAGACGGGGCTCTACCGGCGGGTGCTCGCCGCGGGCGGGCTGGTCGTCCTCGGCACCGACGCGCCGATCGTGCCCGTGGGCCTGTCGCTGCACATGAACCTGCGGGCACTGCACCACCTCGGCGGCCTGTCCCCGGCCCAGGCCCTGCGCACGGCGACCCTGCTGCCCGCGCGTGCCTTCGGTGCCGAACGGGACCTGGGCAGCCTGGAAGTGGGCAAGGTGGCGGACGTGACGGTGGTGGACGGGGATCCGTTCGAGGACTTCGACACGTTGGTGCGTACGGTCTCGGTGCTGCGGGGCGGGGTGCTGTACGAACAGGCCGCGCTCGTCGCCGCGTTCCCCGACAGCGGCGCTGGTACCGGTGCCGGCACGGGGACCGGCCGTTCGCAGGAGCCCTCCGGCGAGGACTGGTCGGCGGTCGGGCGTCAGCTGCGGCGGGACGGCTGCTGCGGCGCGGACGGCGGTGTCGGCTGAGCTTCTGGGGGCGCCTCTTGAGGCGCCTTCTGGGGCGGTTCCTGAGGCGCTTCTTGGGGCGCTCCCGTTTACACCCTCTTTACGTCTGGGTACCGTAGCGGTGGGAGCGCTCCCAAGTGGCGGGGCCAAGCATTGTCATGTGCAGATCATCATTGCCACTCGAAAGGCTCGAAAGGTGAGGCCTTGTGTCACGACGTAAGACGTACTCCCTGGCAACCGCCTTCGCCACGCTCCTGTCCGCGATCGGGCTGCTGCTCCTGGGCCAGAACACGGCGCAGGCGCACGGCGTCGCGATGATGCCCGGCTCGCGCACCTACCTGTGCCAGCTGGACGCCATCACGGGCACGGGCGCGCTGGACCCCACCAACCCGGCGTGCAAGGCCGCGCTCGCGCAGAGCGGCGGCAGCGCCCTGTACAACTGGTTCGCCGTGCTCGACTCCAACGCCGGTGGGCGAGGCGCCGGTTACGTCCCGGACGGCAAGCTGTGCAGTGCCGGCGACCGGTCCCCGTACAACTTCTCCGCCTACAACGCGGCCCGCGCCGACTGGCCCAAGACGCACCTGACGTCCGGGGCGACGATGCGGGTGAAGTACAGCAACTGGGCGGCGCACCCGGGTGACTTCCGGGTCTACCTCACCAAGCCCGGCTGGTCGTCCACGACCCCGCTGGCCTGGGGCGACCTCGACCTGATCCAGACGGTGACCAACCCGCCCCAGCAGGGCTCCGTGGGCTCCAGCAGCGGCCACTACTACTGGGACCTGAAGCTGCCCGCGGGCCGCTCCGGTGACGCGATGATCTTCATCCAGTGGGTGCGCTCGGACAGCCAGGAGAACTTCTTCTCCTGCTCCGACGTGGTCTTCGACGGCGGCAACGGCGAAGTCACCGGCATCCGCGGCTCGAACCCGACGCCGAGCCCCACGCCGACCCCGATCCCGACCCCGACCCCCACTCCCACGCCGACCCCGACGCCCACTCCCACGCCGACCGACCCCCACACCGGCTCCTGCATGGCCGTCTACAACGTGGTCAACTCCTGGAACGGCGGCTTCCAGGCCTCCGTGGAGGTGATGAACCACAGCACCACGCCGACCAACGGCTGGGGCGTCACCTGGAAGCCCGGCGTCGGAACGAAGATCAGCAGCATCTGGGGCGGAGCCCTGACGAACGGCGCGGACGGCACGGTCACCGTGCGGAACGTGGACTACAACCGGACCATCGGCGCCGACAGCAGCGTCACCTTCGGCTTCACCGCCACCTCGACGGGCAACGACTACCCGGTCGGCATGATCGGCTGCGTCAGCCCATAGGCCCCGTAAGACCGTAAGCCCCTCGCTCGCCCCGTCCCCCGCCGTGCCCCAGCGCCCGGCGGGGGACGGGGCGCGCGTGCCGCTCGCGCCTGACCAGGCCGTCCCGGAACCGGACGTCTTGTCCGAGAGGGGCGCCGCCGCGAGGTCAAGGCGATGAGGGTCCGTCGGCCCCGGAAATGCCCCGGATGAACCAACGGTCAAGGGCATGGGCGGTAGCGGGAATCCGGAAGCGGTTAAGCATGTCTCTCGCCCCGGCCGAAACGCATCGTTCGCTGTGCGCCTTACGGGGTACCCAGCCGTGCAGTCCACTGCCCACAGGAGGCCCCATGTCCTTCAACCCACTGGAGCATCGCGGTATCCCGCTGGACCGTCAGCTCAGGAACTGGCGCGAGCTGAACGTCGAGCCCATCGACCCCGACCACTGCGATCCGTACACGCGCTGCCGGATCATCACCATGAACGGCATCGAGGTCGAGGCGATCCTCTTCAGCCACCACCTCGCCCGCAACACCGTCGACCCCGAGGTGAAGCGGCAGCTGGCCGAGACGCGCTACATCGAGGCGCAGCAGCAGAAGGTGGTCAACTGGCTGCTGCCCGGCGTGTCGTCGGTCCTGGAGACGACGATCGCCTACGAGCAGGTCGCGGTCGACCTCACCGCCTGGGTGGCCCGCATGGAGCCCGATCCGTACCTGAAGCAGGCGTACCAGTTCGGCGTGCTGGAGGACTTCGACCACCTGTACCGGTACGCGAACCTGTACGAGATGATCGAGCACCGCAAGGCGGAGTCGATCGTCGACAACCTCACCGAGGTCATCCCGGGCCGCCCGACGAAGTACCACCACCGCCACCCCGCCGACAACGTCCGCGACCCCTACGACCGCACGAAGACGGATCCGCTGTCGAAGCTGCACGCCCTGACCATCATGTCGGCGGAGCAGCAGACGATGAACTTCTACATGAACACCGGCTCCACCTACATGGAGCCCATCGCCCGCCAGCTCTACCAGGAGATCGGGCTCATCGAGGAGGAGCACGTCACCCACTACGAGTCGCTCGTCGACCCGGGGGAGACGTGGTGGGAGCAGCTCGTCAACCACGAGTACAACGAGTGCTACCTCTACTACTCCTTCATGCAGCAGGAGAGCGACCCCAAGGTCAAGGCCATCTGGGAGCTGCACCTCAACATGGAGCTGGAGCACCTGCGGATCGCGTGCGACCTGATGCGGCGGCACGACGGCCGTGAGCCGGAGTCGGTCCTCGCGCCCGAGCTGCCCAACGTGCTCACCTTCGAGCCCAACAAGGCGTACGTACGCGAGCTGCTCGCCACCCAGATCGACCTGACCACCCTGGGCGCCGGCTATGTGCGCGAGGCCCACGAGCGGTTCGAGAAGCTGCAGGCCGCCATCAATGGCGGCGAGGAGCCGCCCAGCGAGCGGGTCATGGCGCAGCACCAGGACATGTTCGGCCGCGAGTACCGCGTGGAGACCGAAGGACCGCACCCCGACCCGGCTCTGCAGGAGAAGTAGGAGGCCCGCCGTGTCCCCGATCGACACCCCGCACGCAGGCGACGACAACGCCCCCGACGACGACGTCGTCTCGCTGCTGATGCGCCAGCATGGAGACATCCGCAATCTCTTCGACGAGGTGGAGCGGAGCACCGGAGACGAACGGCGGGAGGCGTTCCGCCGCCTGGTGCGCCTCCTCGCCGTCCACGAGACGGCGGAGGAGGAGGTCGTCCACCCCTTCGCCCGCCGGTCGATGCCGGGGGGCGAGGACGTGGTCGAGGACCGCCTCGCCGAGGAGCACGCCGCGAAGAAGGCGCTGGCCGCCCTCGACGGCATGGACACCGACGACCCCGGGTTCATGCCGCAGCTCCTCGCGCTGCGCGCCGACGTACAGGCGCACGCCCGGGCCGAGGAGCGCTACGAGTTCACCCACATCCGCCGCAGCACGGACAGCGCGCGGCTCGCCGCGATGGCGAGGGGCGTCAAGGCCGCCGAGGCCATGGCCCCGACCCGGCCGCACCCGGGCGTCGAGTCGGCGGCGGCCAACGTCGCGCTCGGCCCCGTCGCCGCGCTGATGGATCGCACCAAGGACGCCGTGCGGAAGGCCATGGGCCACTGACCCGACCAACCGGCGACGCGACGGCGGCCGGCGGCTGTCGGCCCTCCCGGGCGCGAAGCCGCCGGCCGCCGCGCGCGCCGAGCCGCGCCGCGCCTCACCGGTCCGGACTCGGGAACCGGGCGAGGGCGACGAGGAGGACCACCCTCCCCGCCGCGAGTTCGTCGCGGTGGGCGTCCTTCGCGGTGTCGGGCTCGCCGCGCGATCAGCGGAGCCGGCGGCTGGCACCGCGGCCGGACGGAACAGAGGCTAGAACCGGTCCTCGGCGGTGTGCGCGTCCCCTACCCCGGCGATGCGCACACCGTCGCGCGGCCGGGTGGGGATGCGCCCCAGCGGGATGGCGAGGTCCTGGTCGGGCACGTCGTACCGCAGGCGCGCCAGCCGGATGGAGAGGGCCTCGAGCAGCGCGATGGTGACGGCCTCGCCGGGGCACCGGTGACCCGTGGACGGGTCGCCACCGCCCTGCGGGACGAGTTCGTCGCGCTCCACCGGGCGCTGGAGGAAGCGTTCGGGGCGGAAGGTGTACGGGTCACCCCACAGGCCGGCGTCGTGGTCCTGGCCGTACACGTCCAGCATGACGAGCGCGCCCCGGGGGATCGGGTGGCCCCGCCAGGACAGGTCGGCGGCCGCCCGGCCCGCGAGGAAGGGCGCGAAGGGGTAGAAGCGGCGGACCTCGTGCACGAACGCCGCCGCGTACGCCGCGTCGTCGTCCTGGAGCCGCTTGCGGTGCTCGGGCCAGCGGTGCAGGGCGTGCGCGGCGAAGGCGACGAACCAGGCCACCGCGACCGTCGGCCGGACGACGTTGAGCAGCTCCACGGCGGCGGTGCGCGCGTCCAGGGCCCGCCCGTCGGAGTCGCGGTGCCCGGCCACCACGTCGACGACCGAGCCTTCCGGCACCTCCACCGCCCCGGCGCGTACGTCCTCCACCAGGCCGCCCAGCCAGGCCTCGCACCGGCGGCGCGCGGCGCGGGCGCGCCAGTGGCGCGGCCCCGGGGTGGCGAAACCGTCGACCATCGCCACCATGTCGCGGGCCACCGCGTCCGTGCGCGCGGCCTCCAGCGGCACCCCGGCCCAGCGGCACACCCCCGAGGTCAGCACCTTCGCCGCCTCGTCGAACAGGACGACGTCCGCTTGCCGGCTCCACTGCCGTACGGCCCCGTCCCACGCGTCCCCGACCAGCTCCACCAGGTCGGCGACGCGGGCCGGCGGCGTCAGCAGCGACAGGAACATCGCCTTGCGGACCCGGTGGGCTTCGCCGTCCAGCGTGTGGACCGCGCCGTCACCGAAGAGGGTGGCGCGTACCGGTTCCGGCAGGGCCCCGCCGCGGCGGACGTGGGCCTCGTCGTAGAAGAACCGCACGGCCTCGGGGCCCCGGAGAGCCACCGCGTGCCGCCCGAGCAGCCGGGCACGGACGACGCCGCCCGGGGCGCGCCGCATCCGGTTGGGCAGCCAGGCGTATCCCTTCAGGAACAGGGACGCGGTGCGGTCGGCGAGGGGGTTACGGTGCACAGACATAAGCCCACAAATGCCCCATAGCATGCGAACGAAAACCGCGTGGGGCGGCCGCCCCCCGGCGGCGGTCCTCCGATTAGCCGGACGCCTCGCCGACGAGGCCGGCCAGCGCCTCCGCCAGCGCGTCGAGACCGTGATCGGAGGGCGCTCCCCGCTCGTCCAGGTAGAGGTCGCGCCGGATCTCCACCATCAGGGCGCCGACCCGCGCGTCGCGCCCGTAGTACCGGAGCGGTACGTACGTCCCCGCGAACGGCGTGTCGAACTCCGTCCCGCCACACCCCGCGAACGCCCGCCGCGCCGCCTCGCGCAGCTCGGCGGGCGTGTGGAAGGGGTCCGTCCCGATGCACACGGGCGGGCGCGGCCCCTCGCCGTGCAGCTCGTACGGCAGCCGTCGCGACGGGTACGAATGGACGTCGAGGATCACGGCACGCCCGGTCGCCTCCAGGCGGTCGGCCACGGCCGCCGTCATCGCCTCCGCGTACGGGACGAAGTAGCGCTCGACGAGGGGCCGCACGTCGAAGCCGTCCGGACGGAGCTCCTCGCGGTGCGTGGTGCGGGTGTAGACCGCTCCCATACCCACCGCGAGCATTTCTTCCCGCTCGTCGGGAAAGCGCTCCGGGTCGACGACCAGGCGGGAGAGCCGGTTGACGAAGCGCCAGGGTGCGACCCGGGCGGCCTTCGCCGCCGAGGCGGCGATCTCGTCCGTGTGCGCGTCGGTGATGTGGTCCAGCTCCCGCTCCAGCGCCCGGTCGTCGAGGACGATTCCGTCGCGGACGTCGGCGGGTATGGCACGGGAGGAGTGCGGGACGTGAAGGATCACGGGGGAGTCCGGTGCGCCGGGCAGCAGGTGGAAAGAGGGGGACGGGTCGCTCATCTGATTCCTCGGGTTCGCGTCGTACGGCCACCCTGGGGTGACATGCCGGGGGCCTCGGCGGGTACGGTACGGAAAATGAGCATGAAGGGCCGACCTGTCGGCCGGACGGACTTCGACGCGGAGCCGGGGAGAGAGGTCTCCTTGGAGGCGTTTCCGCTGGGAGACCGGTCCGGCCTGCGGGTGAACGGGGAGATCAGTGTGACCACGCGCATGGCTTGGCGCACAGTGCTGGAGGAGCTTGTGCGGCAGCCAGGGGACGCCTGTCATGCCGATCTGGCACAGGTGCCGTTCATGGACGTCGCCGGTGCCACCGATCTGGTACTCACCGCCCAGGCGATGTCGCCGGGCCGCCGGATCGTCCTGCACAGCCCTCCGCCGCAGCTGCCCCGCATACTGGAGCTCTTCTGGCCGGAAGTGACCGAGATCGAGGTGGCGTCGTGACGAGCGAGGTCACTGTCGAGGACCCCTTCGTGCATCCGGCGCTGTTCTACCGCGGCGACCGGCAGTACGTGGCGGGCACGGTCCCCTTCATCCTGGACGGACTGGACGGCGGCGAGCCCGTGGCCGTCGCGGCCCCGCCCGACCGCCTGGAGCTGATCCAAGGGGAGCTGGGCGACCGCGCGGGCGAGGTGCACTTCGTCGACATGACGCGGGCGGGCCGCAACCCCGGCCGCATCATTCCGGGCGTGCTGCGGGCGTTCGCCGACAGCCGGGGACCGGGACGGATCCGCATCATCGGGGAGCCCATCTGGCCGGGCCGCACGGAGGCGGAGTACCCGGCCTGCGTGCAGCACGAGGCGCTGATCAACGCCGCGTTCACCGGACGTGACGTGACGATCCTCTGCCCGTACGACGCGGACGGACTGGACGGCCAGGTGCTGGCCGACGCGCTGGAGACCCACCCGGTCGTCCTCGACGACTCCGGTGAGGCGGTCTCCGCCGCCTACGACCCCGAGCAGGTCATCGCCCGCTACAACACGGCCCTGTCCGCCCCGCCCGGCGCCGCGTCGTACGCCTTCGGCTCGGGCGGACTGCCCGCCGTACGGCACTTCGCCGTCGAGCAGGGCCGGCGGCTCGGCCTCACCGACATGCGGTCGCAGGACCTGGCCCTGGCCGTCGCCGAGCTCACCACCAACAGCGTGGTGCACGGCGCCGGCGAGGGCGTCCTGCGGATCTGGGCCGAGGGCGGACAGGTCGTCTGCGAGGTCCACGACGGCGGGCGGCTGACCGACCCGCTGGCCGGGCGGCGGCCCCCGCCGCCGCACCAGCCCGGCGGGCGGGGGCTCCTGCTCGTCCACCACCTCTCGGACCTCGTGCGGTTCCACACCGGCGACAACGGCACCACCATCCGCTTCTACCTGAGCTCCGTCTGAGCGAGCGGTCCGTGACCGCCGCCGCCGGTGTCGTGGTGGCCCCCGCTGTGCCAGGGGGGCTCACGCTCCGGCGCGGAACCTCCGCTCGAAGGCGGCGAAGGCCACCTCCTGCCGCCACTGGACGGCCGCCTTCGGGCTGGCGGCCAGCAGCTCCCGGCAGGCGGCGCCGGGCGCCCGGAGACCGGACGGCTCCGTGCGGCACTCCGCGACGGGCCGGTAGCCCTCCCGGGTGGGGTTGCCCCGCCACAGGCTCCGGCCCGGCAGGAAGGCGTACTCCAAGGACGCCCGCGCCAGGTCCTTCAGCTCCGGGTAGCGCAGGCCGTAGGTGGTGGCGGCGTACTGGTACTCGTGGCTGATGTCGATGCGCGAGACACCGGGGTCGTCGGTGGACAGCACGACCGGCACGCCGTACTCGCGGTAGGTGGAGAAGGGGTGCTCCTCGCCCTTCACGCCGAGGATCTGGGCGTTGCTCGTGAACGGCACCTCCACCGCCACCTCGCGGGCGGCCATCGTGCGCGCCAGACGCTGCCAGTCGTCCTCGTGGACCAGGTCGACGCCGTGGCCGATGCGCTCGGCGCCGGCGACGTTCACCGCCTCGTCGATGTGGAAGGTCAGGTGCTCGGGCTTGACCAGGCCCGGCCACAGCTCACCCGCGTGCAGGGTGAGGTGGGCCCGGGGGTAGACGCGGTGCAGATGGGCGAGCATCCGCATCTGCAGGCGGTAGTCGCGCAGGGAGCTCTCCCAGTCCTCCGGCTGGACCAGGTTGACCGCCACGAACCGCGGGTCGCGCTCCGCCAGCCGCATCCCCAGCGCCATCTGCGTGAAGACCCGCTCCGGCGCGCTGCCCCGCGACACCTGCGAGATCCAGCGGACCGTCAGCCGGCAGCCGGGAGCGGGCCGCGCGGTGCCGCAGCGCGCCGCCGCACGGAACTCGCGGTCCGCGTCGTCGGCCTCCGCGCGCGCCTCCGCGACCAGCCGGTCGAGCTTTCCACCCGCCAGCAGCTTGCCGTGCAGCCTGGCGAGGTCCGCGTCCCAGCCGACCTTCGTCGCGAGCTCCTTCGCCCCCTCGGAGGCCGGGCTCACCATCGTCTCCAGGTACGACTGGTTCTGCGCGGCCGCGGAGTCGGCGACCTCGGCCAGCAGCTTGCCGCGGTGGCGCCAGGTCACCGCGCCGAACCTGCCGAAGGTGGCGAAGAAGTGGTCGTGGCCCGGCTTCCCTTCGGGGAAGCCCTCCATGGACCACGCCCGCACCAGCGCACGGTGGAACGCGGGATCGCTCGCGGCGTCGGCGGCCGGACGCCTGCCCGGCCCGCAGGGCGGTTCCACGGCGGTCATCGTCGCCTCGTCGACGCACAGGCCGTCCTCTCCGGCGAGCCGGATCAGATACTCCGTGGAGACGGCGCCGGAGAGGTGGTTGTGCAGGTCGCCGCCCTTGGGCAGGTTCCGGAAGAACTCCCGCAGCCGGGCGGGCCGGTGGCGGATGGCCTCCAGAAGGGCGTCGACGCGCGCCTCCGCCGGGGTCACGAGGCGCGGAGGGGCGGCGTGCGAGGACGGCGTCGACGGCGCGTGCGCGCCCTGGGCGGCGGCGGGCAGCGCGGACTGCGCCGACGACAGGCTGAGCACGGCGAGGCCGGCCGCGAGGAGAGCCCGTCGGCGGCCGGTGTGGTGGCGTTGGTTGATCACCGTTGCATGATCGCCACCGGAGCGGCGGACGTGCGGCCCGTTCGGCGGTGTTCACTCCGACGGCCACCCGTCCGGGTGAACGGGCCGCGGAAGGGGTGGAAGGTACGGAGGGGGGTGCGTCAGCTCTGCTCGACCGGCGTGAGCACCACGAAGTCCGCGCCCGCCCGGTCGACGCAGACCGCCAGCCGTCCGACGCCCTCCGCGTCCTCCGGGCCCATCTGCACGGAGCCGCCCTTCGAGGTGACCCGGGCGACCGTCTCGTCGCAGTCCTCGGACCCGAAGACGGGGTGCCAGTAGGCACGGCCACCGGTCAACGACAACTGCTCGGCCGGGAGCTGCATGAGCCCGCCGTGCATCCGCTCCTCCGGCTGGCCCGCCGGGGTGATCAGCGAGTACGTTCCGCCGCCGCCCGGCAGGTCCATGTCCTGCGTCTGCCAGCCGAACAGGCTCCCGTAGAACTCCTTGGCCGCGACCGCGTCCGTCGTCATCAGCTCCGTCCAGCACAGGGCCCCCACCGCGTCGACGGAGTCCATGCCCTTGAACGTGCTGGGCTGCCAGACGGCGAACTGCCCTCCCTGCGGGTCGGTGTACTGGGCCATCCGGCCCTCGCCGTCGGCGTCCATGGGCGCGACCCGCACCTGGCCGGTCGACCGCCGTACCGCCTCGGTCGTGGCGTCCACGTCGTCCGTGAGGAAGTAGATCATCCAGGCGGAGCGGGCCCCGTCCTCGGTGAGCGGGCCGAGGCCGGCGATCCTCTTGCCGTCCAGCGTCAGGAAGCCGAAGTCCGGGGCGTCGGCCCCCATGGGCTGGAACTCCCAGCCGAACACGGAACCGTAGAAGGCGGCCGCCGCCGCGACGTCGGGTGCGCCGAGGTCGATCCAGCAGGGAGAGCCCTGGACGAAGTCAGTGGTGATCACGGTGATTCCTCGCGTCGCTGGTGCGGCGTACCGCGGCGTACCGCCTACCGCAGGCTTACCGCAGCAGCGTGACACCGAGGACCGCCCCGCGCCCGCCGGAGGGGGGCGAACCGGTGACGCGGGGCGGCCGGGTGCCGGGGAGGGCGTGGCGTCAGCCGCTCAGGGCCGCCGAGACGACCGCCTGGGCCTCCTCCTGCACCCGCGCCAGGTGCTCCGGGCCCTGGAACGACTCGGCGTACACCTTGTAGACGTCCTCGGTGCCCGAAGGGCGCGCCGCGAACCACGCGCTGGCGGTGCACACCTTGATGCCGCCGATGGGCGCGCCGTTGCCGGGCGCCTCGGTGAGGACGGCGGTGATCGGCTCGCCGGCGAGGGTGTCGGCGGTCACCTGGGCGGGGGAGAGGCGGCTCAGCGCGGCCTTCTCCTCGCGGGTGGCGGGCGCGTCGACGCGGGCGTACGCCGGTTCGCCGAAGCGGGCGGTCAGCGCGGCGTACTGCTCGCTGGGCGTGCGGCCCGTCACCGCCAGCATCTCGGAGGCGAGCAGCGCCAGCACGATGCCGTCCTTGTCGGTGGTCCATACCGAGCCGTCGCGGCGCAGGAACGACGCCCCGGCCGACTCCTCCCCGCCGAAGCCCAGCGAGCCGTCGGCCAGCCCCTCCACGAACCACTTGAAACCGACGGGCACCTCGACCAGTTCGCGTCCGAGGTCGGCGGCGACGCGGTCGATCATGCCGGAGGACACCAGGGTCTTGCCGACCCGCGCGCTCGCCGGCCACTGGTCGCGGTGGCGGAAGAGGTGGTCGATCGCCGCGGCCAGGTAGTGGTTGGGGTTCATCAGCCCGCCGTCCGGCGTCACGATGCCGTGCCGGTCGGCGTCCGCGTCGTTGCCGGTGGCGATGGCGAAGCGGTCGCGGCCCTCGATCAGCGAGGCCATGGCGTACGGGGACGAGCAGTCCATCCGGATCTTCCCGTCCCAGTCCAGCGTCATGAACCGCCACGTCGGATCGGTGTGCGGGTTCACCACCGTCAGGTCGAGCCGGTGTTCCTCGGCGATCCGCCCCCAGTACGCCACCGACGCCCCGCCGAGGGGGTCCGCGCCGATCCGTACGCCCGCGGCGCGCACGGCGTCCAGGTCCAGGACGGAGGGCAGGTCCCGCACGTACACGCCGAGGAAGTCGTACCGGCCCGTCGTGGGCGCGGCCAGCGCGCGGGCGTAGGGCAGCCGGCGCACCTCCTTCAGCCCGCCCGTGATGATCTCGTTGGCCCGCTCCTGGACCCAGCCGGTCGCCTCGGAGCCGGCCGGGCCGCCGCTCGGCGGGTTGTACTTGAACCCGCCGTCCGCCGGGGGGTTGTGCGAGGGGGTGACCACCACGCCGTCGGCCAGGCCCGAGGCGCGCCCGCGGTTGTGGGTGAGGATGGCGTGCGACACCGCGGGCGTCGGCGTGTAGCCGTCACCCGCGTCGATGAGCACGGTCACGCCGTTGGCCGCGAACACCTCGACGGCCGTCACCCGCGCGGGCTCCGACAGGGCGTGGGTGTCCGCCCCCAGGAACAGCGGCCCGTCGGTGCCCTGCCGGGCCCGGTACTCGCAGATCGCCTGGCTCGTCGCCGCGATGTGGTCCTCGTTGAACGCCGCCGCGAGGGACGACCCGCGGTGCCCCGACGTGCCGAAGGCCACCCGCTGGCCCGCCTCCGCCGGATCGGGGTGCACGGTGTAGTACGCGGTCACCAGCCGGGCCACATCGACGAGGTCCTCCGGCCGCGCCTGCTGTCCCGCGCGCTCGTTCGGCATCTGTCCACTCCTCCGCATCGGTCCCGTGTGAGCAGTACACGGACCATGATCGCCTGTCTGTCGTCTCCGGGGCGGACGCCCCTCCGTACGGACGTTCCCCTCGGACGGTGCCATCAGGCGTGCCGGGCGGGCACACGGGCGCGTCCATCACGGGACGATTCCGGGAAGTCCGCCGCCCGAGGGAGTCGCTCAGGCGCCGATGCGGAGGAGGGCGAGGGTGATGTTGTCGGGGCCGCCCGCGTCGATGGCTGCCTTCCAGAGTTCGAAGGCGGCCCGGCCGTCGTCGTACACGCGCAGCAGGGAGGCGAGGTCGTCGTCCGGTACGGGGTCGGTCAGGCCGTCGCTGCAGAGGAGGAAGCGGTCGCCGGCGGAGTGGGCGGAGGCCGTCACATGCGGGGTGACGGTGGTGAAGGCGAGGCCGCCGCCGAGTGTCTGGGTGACGGCCGACGTGGTGCGCCGCCCGGGCGGCGGGGGCGGGCTGTCGTCGGTGCTGAGTTGGCGCAGACCGTCGTCGGACATGGCGTAGACCTTGCTGTCGCCGACATTGAACACCAGCAGCGACTCCGCCAGCACCACGGCGCCCGCCACGGTGGTGCCCATGGTCAGCAGCTCCGGATCGGCGTCCGCCGCCGCGTACACCGCGCGGTTGCAGTGGGCCACCGCGTCGCGGACGGCGTCCTCGCCGTCCAGCGCGGGGCCGAGCGCGGAGAGCCGACGCACCACCAGGGCGCTCGCGACCTCGCCGGCCGGCTGGCCGCCGAGGCCGTCGGCGACCGCGACGACGAGCGGCGTGCCCAGCGGGAAGACCAGGGTCTGGGGGCTCTCCGTCACCGTGCCGCAGAGCGTCCACGGCCCGACGGCCAGGCTGTCCTCGTTGTGCTCCCGGACCAGCCCGACGTGGCTCAAGGCGGTCACCGCCGCGTACGCCACCGGGATCGCCCTCCCTTCCCTCGCCTCCCTTCCCATTGTGGCGCCGCGCGAAGGAGAGCACCGTGGTGCCATGAGCGGTGCCTTCGCGACCGCGGATGTGGCCGGGCTCGTACGGGAGCTCGGCGCACGGGCGGACCCGGCGCGCCTGCGGTGCGACGTGGAGTTCCTCGCCGAGGGGCCGCGCAGCCGCACCCGCGCGCCCGAGGCCATGCGGCGGGCCGAGGCGTACGCGGCGCGGGAGCTCGCCGCCGCGGGCTGGCGCACCGAGCGGCAGCCGTTCGACGTACGGTGCCGCCTGGGCTCCACGGACCGCCGGGGCCACCAGGCGCTCCCGCTCGAGTTCCGGCTGCACCGGCGGCTGGCCGGCGCCAACCTGCTGGCCCGTCTGCCGGGCGCCCCGTGCCGGGGGACCGTGGTCGTCGGCGCCCACCTGGACACCGTCGAGGCGAGCCCGGGCGCCGACGACAACGCCTCCGGCGTCGCCGCGCTGCTGGAGGCCGCCCGGCTCCTCGCCGGACTGCCGCAGCCGCCCCCGGTCACGCTCGCCGTCCTCGACATGGAGGAGCTCGGGCTGATCGGCGCCCGGTACGCGGCCCGGCGGCTGCGGCGCGGCCGGCGGGCCGTGGGCATGATCTGCCTGGAGTCGGTCGGGTTCTTCACGGACGAGCCCGGGAGCCAGCTGATGCCGCTGGGCTTCGAGGCGGCGTTCCCCGACGTGGCCGCCGAGGTCCGCGCCGGCGGGCTGCGCGGCGACTTCACGCTCGTGGTGCACCGCCGCGCGACGGACGCGGCGGCCCGGCTGTGGTGCCTGGCGGCCGGCGCCGGGCGGACGCCGCTGGCCTGCGTCACCCTGCGCGATCCGCGGCCGCTCGGCCCGCTGGGCGCGCTCGCCGGGGTCGTGGTGCCCCCGCTGGCCCACCTCGACCGCAGCGACCACGCGGCCTTCTGGAACGTGGGCATCCCGGCCCTGATGCTCACCAGTACGGCGAACTTCCGCAATTCCCACTACCACCAGCCCACCGACACCCCGGACACCCTCGACTACCCGCGCCTGGCTGCGGTCGCCGCCGCGACCGCAGCCACCGCCGTGTTCTGGCCCCGCTCCGTACGGGCGCGCTGACCGACGCTTCCCGGGCGCAAATTGTCGATACATCGACCACGACAGCCCGTTGGGCGCAACTGCGCGTGCCGCTCCGGAGACCCGGTTCTACGGTCGGAGCACCCTGCCCGGCTCGTGGCAGGTCCCCGAGGGAAAGGACGCCCATGTCCCGTCGTCGTACGAACTCAGGCCCCGTCGGCACACCGGCGGCCGGCCGCCGCAGGTCGCTGCTGCGGACCGCGATCGCCGCGCACGCCCTGGTGCTCCTCGTCGCCGCCGCCCCCGCCGCCGCTGCCCACGCGGCGCCCCGCGTCGACTGGGACGCCATCGCGCGGTGCGAGTCCAGCGGCAACTGGAAGGCCAACACCGGCAACGGCCACTACGGCGGCCTGCAGTTCACCCAGTCCAGCTGGGAGGCGGCCGGAGGCCGCCGGTACGCGCCCCGGGCGGATCTCGCCACCAAGAGCGAGCAGATCGCGACCGCCAAGCGGCTCGCCGCCCAGCAGGGCATGGGCGCCTGGAGCTGCGCCCACCGCGGGTAGGGGATGTCTCCCCGGTCTCGCCGGGCTCGCGGCCGGCCCCTGCTCCGCCGGGCCGGCTCGCCGTCACCACGACAAGTCGTCCATCAGCAGCTCCGCCACCGGTTGCGGTCCGCCGGTGAGAGGCTGCTCCGTCCACATCACCTTCCCCGTGGGCGTGTACCGCGTCCCCCACCGCCCCGCGAACTGCGACACCAGGTACAGCCCGCGCCCGCCCTCGTCCGTCGTCGCCGCGCGCCGCAGGTGCGGCGAGGTGCTGCTGCCGTCGGACACCTCGCAGATCAGGCTGCGCTCGCGCAGCAGCCGCACGTGGATGGGCTCGGAGCCGTACCGGATCGCGTTGGTGATCAGTTCGCTGAGCATCAGCTCCGTGGTGAACCCGATGTCGCCCAGGCCCCACGCCTCGAGCTGGCGGCCGCACGCGGCGCGCACCGGCGCGACGGCCGCCGGGTCGGCGGGCACGTCCCAGTCCGCCACCCGGTCGGGGGTCAGCAGCCGTGTGCGCGCCACCAGCAGCGCGATGTCGTCCCTGCGGTGCGGGGGCAGCATCGCGCTGAAGACGGCCTGGCAGGTCTCCTCCGCCGTCCGGTCCGCCCGGTGCCCGGCCAGCGTGTCGCACAGCAGGCGCAGGCCGGTGTCGACGTCGCGGTCGCGGTGCTCGATGAGGCCGTCGGTGTACAGCACCAGCCGGCTGCCCTCCGGCAGGCGCATCTCGGCCGTCTCGAACGGCCCGCCGCCCAGGCCCAGCGGCGGGAAGACGGGCACCGGGGGGAAGTCGACCGTCCCGTCCGGCATGACCAGCGCCGGGGCGAAGTGCCCGGCCGTCGCCACACAGCAGCGCCCGGAGACCGGGTCGTAGATGGCGTACAGGCAGGTGGCGCCCGTGATGCCGTCGCCGCCGCCGTCGCCCGACTCCTCCTCGTCGATCCGGGAGACCAGCTCGTCCAGATGGCCCAGGAGCTCGTCCGGCGGCAGGTCGAGGGCCGAGAAGTTGTGCACGGCCGTACGCAGCCGGCCCATCGTGGCGGCGGCGTGCAGGCCGTGCCCCACCACATCGCCGACCACCAGCGCGACCCGCGCGCCCGGCAGCGGGATCACGTCGAACCAGTCGCCGCCCACCCCGGCCTGCGCGGGCAGGTAGCGGTACGCCACCTCCAGCGCCTCCTGCTCGGGCAGCACCCGGGGCAGCAGGCTCCGCTGGAGCGTGACGGCCATGGTGTGCTCACGGGTGAAGCGGCGGGCGTTGTCGATGGCGACGGCGGCGCGGGCGGCCAGCTCCTCGGCGAAGGCGAGGTCCTCCTCCTCGAACCGCTCGGCCCGCTCCGCACGCCAGAAGTTGGCCATCCCCATCACCACGCCCCTGGCCTGGAGCGGCACCGCGATCAGCGAGTGGATGCCGTACGCCAGCGCCGTGTCGGCCCCCTCGGGGTCCTGGGCCCGCCAGCTGTACGCGTGCCTCAGATCCGCTTCCAGCACCGCGTGACCGCTCGCCAGCGCCGCCGCCATCGGCGTCGCCGGATCGTCGAAGCTGATCAGGTCGCCCACGGGCTGGAGCGGCGGGTCCTCGCGGATGCCGCTCACGGCCGCGCGCCGCATCTCGGTGTGCTCGTCGGTCGGCTCCTCGCCGCGCAGCACCGGGTCCAGCAGCTCCACCGTGACGAAGTCCGCGAACCGGGGGACCGCCACCTCCGACAGCTCCTCCGCGGTCCGCCGCACGTCCAGCGTGGTGCCGATCCGCACCCCCGCCTCGTACAGCAGCTTCAGCCGCTCCCGCGCCACCTCCGCCGTGCCCGACAGCGCGCGCAGCTCGGTGGTGTCGCGGAGCGTCGCGACCGTGCCGGAGGCGCCGCCGTACGGGGCGGTGGGGCGGGTGTTCACGGCCAGCAGCCGGTCGGCGGCCAGGTGCACCTCGTCGGTGACGGTACGGCCGGAGGCCAGCAGTTCCGCGATGTCCTCGTCCAGGCCCAGCTCGGTGACGCGGCGCCCCTCGGCCGCCGCGGGCAGTTCGAGCAACCTGCGCGCCTCGTCGTTGGCGAGCGTCAGGCGGCCGTCGCCGCCGATCAGGATCACGCCCTCGCGCACGGCGTGCAGGACGGCGTTGTGGTGCTCGTACATCCGGGTCATCTCGGTGGGGCCGAGGCCGTGTGTCTGGCGGCTCAGCCGCCGGCTCACCAGCGCGGAGCTGCCGACGGCGAGGGCCAGCGCGGCGGCCGCGGAGACGAGCAGCACCGGCAGGTGGCGGTTGACCGCCGCCCCGACGTTCTCGATCTCCACCCCGGCGCTCACCAGACCCACGATGGTGCCGTCCGCGTCCTCGACGGGGACGACGGCCCGGGCCGCGTCGTTCGGGGCTCCCTCGAAGATCTCCGCGAAGGGTGTGCCCCGGGTGGCCCGCTCGACCCCCTCGGCACGCGTGCCCACCAGCGATGCGTCGGTGTCGACGAGGCGCGTGCCGTCCGGCGCCATCACCACGAAGAAGTCCACGCCCGCGCCACGCCGCGCCTCCTCGGCGTGGGACCGCAAGGCCGCCGCAGGGTCCGGCGACGTCAGCGCCCGCGCGGTGCCCGGGGCGTCCGCGAAGGACTCGGCGGCGGCCAGCGACCGGCTCTTCGCCTCCTGCTCGCCGTCGCGCCGCTCCTGGAACGCCAGTGCGACCACCGCGGCGACGATCAGCAGCACCGCGACGACGACCTGGAGCAGCAGCACCTGCCCGGCCACGCTGCGGGCCCGCAGCAGGGAACGGAGCCGGGCGCCCGACACGCGCCTGGGTCGTCCGAGACGTCCGCTCATGTCCCATTTCTAGCACCGGTTCCCCGGGGGTAGCGACCGCGTGCGGCGCCGTCCGGCGGTGGTCGGGCCCGTCAGGCGGTCAGGCCGTCCGGCGGTGGTCAGGCCGTCAGCCTGCCCGGGAGCCAGCGCAGCTGGACCGCCTGCTGGAAGACGCCCCCGCCCTCGTGGTCGTTGAAGTCGTACACCTCGATGGCCTTGTCCTCGTGCGCGTACGCGTTGAACGCCGCGAACACCGTCGACGGCGGGCATGTCAGGTCCTCCAGCGCGGTCGAGAACAGCGCCGGCGCCGTGCCGCGCGCCGCGAAGTGAACCCCGTCGAAGTACGCCAGCGTCCCCGCCACCCGCTCCGCGCTGCCGCGGTGCGTCTTGAGGTACGCGGCCACCTCCCGGTACGGGTTGCGGTCGGTGATGGTCGTGGCCCGGGGGAAGTCGCACAGGAACGGCACGTCCGGCGCGATCGCCGCCAGGTCCGGGACCAGGCCCGCGACGGCCAGCGTGATCCCGCCGCCCTGGCTCTCCCCGATGACCGCGGTACGCGCCGCGTCCGCCAGCGGGTGCGACCGGGCCGCCTCCACGGCGCGTACGGCGTCCGTGAACACGCGCCGGTAGAAGAAGGCGTCCGGGTCCTCGATACCGCGGGTGAGGAAACCCGGGTACGAGGGCGCGCTGCCCACGGGGTCGGGCGTGTCGCCGACGGCCCACCCGCTGCCCTGGCCCCGCGTGTCCATCACGAAGTGCGCGAACCCGGCCGACGCCCACAGCAGGTGCGCGTGCGGCAGGCCCCGCCCGCCGCCGTAGCCGAGGAACTCCACCACCACCGGCAGCGGTTCTCGCGCGCCGGCCGGTATGACGAACCAGCCCTTGACCGGGTGGCCGCCGAATCCGGCGAAGGTGACGTCGTACACCTCGACCGTCGCCAGGTGCGCCTCGACCCGTTCGAAGCGCGCGTCGAGGGCGTGGGAGCGGGCCTCGTCGAGGGTCTTCGCCCAGAAGGCGTCGAAGTCCTCCGGCTCGGGCGAGGCGCTGCGGTAGGCGCGGAGTTCGTCGAGGGGCAGGTCGAATCGAGACATGCGGCGGCTCCACCTGGATGCGCGGGATACGGTCGTGATCACCGTACGGGGGCGGGGATGGCGAGCAGAAGCCCCTGGTCACCGGCGGATTCCACCTGTGGTGGACTGTTCGGCGCACCGAACAGGGAAAGGCGACAGGAGCCGCGTTGACCAGCCACCGCTACCGCCAGCCAGGGGTCGTCCTCACCGACCACCGCTTCACCGTCCCGCTCGACCACGGCGACCCGTCGGGCGCGCACATCGAGCTGTACGCCCGCGAAGTCGTGGCCTCCGGAATGGTGGGCGCCGACCTGCCCTGGCTCGTCTATCTGGAGGGCGGGCCCGGCTTCGGCGCCCGCCGCTTCGTCGGCGCCCAGGCGTGGCTCGGCCGCGCCGTCCAGGAGTTCCGGGTGCTGCTCCTCGACCAGCGCGGCACCGGCCGCTCCACCCCCGCCAACCGGCAGACCCTGCCCCTGCACGGCGGCCCGGCCGCCCAGGCGGACCACCTGGCGCACTACCGCGCCGACTCCATCGTGCGGGACTGCGAACTGATCCGGCACCGGCTGACGGGCGGCGCCCCCTGGACCGTGCTCGGCCAGAGCTTCGGCGGCTTCTGCGCCACCCACTACCTGTCCGCCGCCCCCGAAAGCCTGCGGACCGTCCTCATCACCGGCGGCCTGCCTTCGCTGGACGCCCGCGCCGACGACGTCTACCGCGCCGCCTACCCGCGCATGCGGCGCAAGGCCGAGGACCACTACGCCCGCTATCCGCAGGACGTCGCCCGCGCCCGCCGCATCGCCGCCCATCTCGCCGAGCACCGCACGGTCCTGCCCGGCGGCCATGTGCTGACCCCGGAGGCCTTCCAGTCGCTGGGCATCCTGCTCGGCAGCGGGGACGGCAGCCACCGCCTCCACTACCTGCTGGAGAACGCGTTCGTCCGCGGCGCCGGCGGCCCGGTCCTCTCCGACGCCTTCCAGGAGGAGGTGCGGGCGGCGCTGTCGTTCGCGGCACACCCGCTGTACGCCCTGCTGCACGAGGCGATCTACGCCCAGGGCCCCGCGCGCGGCCAGGGCCCCACGGCGTGGGCGGCCGAGCGGGTGCGCGGGGAGTTCCCGGAGTTCGACGCCGCCGAGACCCTGGCGGGCGACGGGCCGCTGCTCTTCACCGGGGAGACCATCCACCCCTGGCACTTCGACACCGACCCGGCCCTGCGGCCCCTGCGCGAGACCGCCGAGCTGCTCGCCGCCCGCGCGGACTGGACGCCGCTGTACGACGCCGAGCGCCTCGCCGCCACCACCGTGCCGGTCGCCGCCGCCGTGTACCACGACGACCTGTACGTCGACACGGCGCACTCGCTCGCCACCGCGCGGACGATCCCGGGCCTGCGGACCTGGGTGACCGACGAGTACGAACACGACGGGCTCCGCGCGAGCGGCCACCGCGTCCTGGACCGGCTCCTCGCCCTGGCGCGGGGTGAGGCCTGACGGAGCGTCGGGTCCGATCGGCGCGGCCGTATCCTGCGGCCATGAGTGATCAAACGACCGGTCGGACCACGTCCCAGCTCCAGCCCATGCCCGAGGACTGGCAGCGCGCCCTCGCCGTCGTCGCCCACCCCGACGACCTCGAATACGGGTGCGCCGCCGCCGTCGCCGCCTGGACCGACGCAGGCCGCGAGGTGACGTACGTGCTCGCGACGCGCGGTGAGGCGGGCATCGACACCATCGACCCCGCGACCTGCGGGCCGCTGCGGGAGCGGGAGCAGCGGGCGAGCGCGGCGGTCGTCGGCGTCTCGGCGGTGGAGTTCCTCGACCACAAGGACGGGGTCGTGGAGTACGGCCTCGGACTGCGCCGGGACATCGCCGCCGCGATCCGCCGCCACCGCCCCGAGCTCGTCATCACCCTCAACCACCGCGACACCTGGGGCGGTGTCGCCTGGAACACCCCGGACCACGTCGCCGTCGGCCGCGCCACGCTGGACGCGGCGGCCGACGCGGGCAACCGCTGGATCTTCCCCGAGCTCATCGAGCAGGGCCTCGAACCGTGGGACGGCGTGCGCTGGGTGGCGGTCGCCGGCTCCGCCAACCCCACCCACGCCGTGGACGCGACGCCCGGCATGGACCGCGCCGTGCGCTCGCTGCTGGAACACCGGGCGTACATCGAGGCGCTGACGGACCAGGACCCGGAGGAGTACTGCCGTACCTTCCTCGCCGGCACCGCGCAGGCCGCCGCGGCGCGGTTCGGCGGCCGCCCGGCCGTGACCTTCGAGGTCTTCGGCCGCTGACACCGCCGGGCCCCCGGTGCGCGGGTACGCCTCCGGGGGCCCACCTCTTCCCCGACCGGCAAGCGACCGCTTAGTATGCGGCCCATCGTGGTTCTGCCCGACCCCTAGTGGAGGCCCCCATGCAGGCATGGCGCGTACACCGGAACGGTGAGCCGAGCGAGGTGATGCGGCTCGAAGAGGTGGACCGGCCCACGCCCGGCGAGGGGCAGCTCCTGCTGAAGGTCCGGGCCGCGAACATCAACTTCCCGGACGCGCTGCTGTGCCGGGGCCACTACCAGGTGCGCCCGCCCCTGCCGTTCACGCCCGGCGTGGAGATCTGCGGCGAGACCGAGGACGGCCGCCGCGTGATCGCCACGCCCGCGCTGCCGTACGGCGGCCTCGCCGAGTACGCCGTCGCCGACGCGGCGGCGGTGCTGCCCGCGCCCGAGGCGCTCGACGACGCCGAGGCGGCCGCCCTGCACATCGGGTACCAGACCGGCTGGTTCGGACTGCACCGCAGGGCCGGGCTGCGGGAGGGCGAGACGCTCCTCGTCCACGCCGCCGCGGGCGGCGTCGGCAGCGCCGCCGTCCAGCTCGGCAAGGCGACCGGCGCCACCGTCATCGGTGTCGTCGGCGGCGCCGACAAGGCCGCCGTCGCGCGCGAGCTCGGCTGCGACCTCGTCATCGACCGGCGTGCCGACGACATCGTCGCGGCCGTCAAGGAGGCCACCGGCGGCCGGGGCGCCGATGTGATCTACGACCCGGTCGGCGGCGACGCCTACGCCAAGTCCGCCAAGTGCGTGGCGTTCGAAGGCCGGATCGTCGTCGTCGGCTTCGCGAGCGGCGACATCCCGGCCCCGGCCCTCAACCACGCCCTCGTCAAGAACTACTCGATCCTGGGCCTGCACTGGGGCCTGTACAACCAGAAGGACCCCGAGGCCGTCCGCCGCTGCCACGACACGCTCACCGAGTACGCCGCCAAGGGCCTGATCAAGCCGCTGATCAGCGACCGGGTCGCCTTCGCGGACGCGGCGGACGCCGTCCAGCGCGTCGCCGACGGCACGACCACCGGCCGCCTGGTCGTCCTCCCGGCCGTCACGGAAGGAGCCGCCAAGTGACCGACGCCGCCGAACTGCGCCGCCGCACCCAGGAGTTGCTGGCCGCCCACCCGCCCGCCACCACCGACCGCGCCGACTTCCTCGCGGCACGCTTCGACGCCGGGCTCGCCTGGGTCCACTACCCCGTCGGCCTCGGCGGCCTCGACGCGCCCCGCTCCCTCCAGGCCGTCGTCGACACCGAGCTCGCAGCCGCCGGAGCGCCCGACAACGACCCGCGCCGCATCGGCATCGGGCTCGGCATGGCGGCCCCGACGATCCTCGCGTACGGCACCGAGGAGCAGAAGCGCCGCTTCCTGCGGCCCCTGTGGCTGGGGGAGGAGGTCTGGTGCCAGCTCTTCAGCGAGCCCGGCGCCGGCTCCGACCTCGCCGCGCTCTCCACCCGGGCCGTCCGGGACGGGGAGGACGGCGACTGGGTGGTCAACGGGCAGAAGGTGTGGACCTCCAGCGCCCATGTGGCCCGCTGGGCGATCCTCATCGCCCGCACCGACCCCGACGTGCCCAAGCACCGCGGTATCACCTACTTCCTCTGCGACATGACCGACCCGGGCGTCGAGGTGCGGCCGCTGCGCCAGATCACCGGCGAGGCCGAGTTCAACGAGGTCTTCCTCACCGACGTCCGCATCCCCGACGCACACCGCCTCGGCGCGGTCGGCGAGGGCTGGAAGGTCGCCCAGACCACGCTCAACAACGAGCGCGTCGCCATCGGCGGTGCCCGCATCCCGCGCGAGGGCGGCATGATCGCCACCGCCGCGCGGACCTGGCGCGACCGTCCCGAGCTGCGCACCCACGACCTCCACCAGCGCCTGCTGGACCTGTGGGTCGACGCCGAGGTCGCCCGGCTCACCGGCGAGCGGCTGCGCCAGCAGCTCGCCCTGGGCCAGCCCGGCCCCGAGGGAAGCGGCATGAAGCTCGCCTTCGCCCGCCTCAACCAGGAGATCAGCGGACTGGAGGTGGAACTCCTCGGCGAGGAGGGCCTGCTGTACGGGGACTGGACCATGCGCCGCCCCGAGCACGTCGACTTCACCGGCCGCGACGCCGGCTACCGCTACCTGCGCTCCAAGGGCAACTCCATCGAGGGCGGTACGAGCGAGGTGCTGCTCAACATCGTCGCCGAGCGCGTCCTCGGCCTGCCCGCCGAGCCGCGCACCGACAAGGACGTCGCATGGAAGGACCTGGCGCGATGACGGACCTGCTGTACACCGAGGAGGAGAACGACCTGCGGGCCGCCGTACGGTCCCTCCTCGCCGACCGCGCCGACCCGGCCGCCCTGCCCGGACGCGTCGAGGAGAGCACGCCGTACGACCCCGCCCTCTGGCAGGCGCTCGCCGCCGACATGGGCGCGGCGGGGCTCCTCGTCCCCGAGAAGCTCGGCGGACAGGGCGCCACGCACCGCGAGGCCGCCGTCGTGCTGGAGGAGCTGGGCCGCGCGGTGACGCCGGTCCCGTACCTCACCAGCTCGGTCGTCGCGACCGAGACGCTGCTGGCCCTGGAGGCCCGGGACCTGCTCACCGAGCTCGCCACCGGCCGCACGGTCGCCGTGCTCGCCGTTCCGCTCGCCGCCGGGCCCGGTGACGAGCCGGGCACCACGGGGGCGGTCTCGGCGGTCGCCGACGCCGTCCGCGCCGACGTGCTGCTCGTGCCGCGCCCCGACGGGCTGTACGCGGTCGACGCCGCCGACGCCGACGTCGTACCGCAGACCCCGCTGGACCTGACCCGGCCCCTCGCCACCGTGACCGCCGACGCCGGCGGCACCCGTCTCGCGGACGCGGACGCAGCTCGGACGGCCGTCCGCCGCGGTCTGCTCGCCGGGGCCGGGCTGCTCGCCTCCGAGCAGCTGGGCGTGGCCGAGTGGTGCCTGGAGGAGACAGTGCGGCACACCCGTGAGCGCCACCAGTTCAACCGGCCCGTCGGCTCCTTCCAGGCGCTCAAGCACCGCATGGCCCAGCTGTGGCTGGACGTCGCGGGAGCGCGGGCCGCCGCCCGGGGCGCCGCCGACGCGCTCGCCACCGGCAGCCCGGACGCGCCGCTCGCCGTGGCGGTCGCCCAGGTGTACTGCTCGCGCGTCGCGGTGCGCGCCGCCGAGGAGTGCGTTCAGCTGCACGGCGGCATCGGCATGACCTGGGAGCACCCGGCGCACCTCTACCTCAAGCGCGCCAAGGCCGACCAGACCGCCTACGGTTCGGCGGGGCACCACAAGCGCATCCTCGCCGAGCTGGTGGATCTCCCGGCGCCCGGGGCGGCCGGGTAAGGACCGCGGTATGCGCCCACCCCTCTACATGATGTTTAATTGCGAATCGCTCGCAACAACATCCGATCTTCAAGAGGGGTGCGGACCATGACCGCCCGATCGATACGCGCCATACGCGGCACGGCCGTCGCGACGCTGGCCGGGGCCCTGGCCCTCACCGCGGCGGCCTGCTCGAACCCCGTCCCCGACGCCAAGCTCCACGGCGCCGGGGACAGCGCGGTCGTCGGCATCGCGTACGAGCCCGAGACGCTCAGCCCCCTCCTCGGCTACGGCAAGGACGGCAACTCCAAGATCTTCGACGGGCTGCTCGCCTTCGACGGCGACATGAAGCTCACGCCCGCCCTCGCGGCCGCGCTGCCCGAGGTGAGCGCCGACGGTCTGACGTACACGTACAAGCTCCGCAAGGGCGTCACCTTCAGCGACGGCAAGCCGTTCGGCGCCAAGGACGTCGTCTTCACGTACCGCACCATCCTCGACGCGAAGACCAACAACCCCTCGAAGACCGAGCTCGACGCTCTCAAGGACGTCAAGGCGGTCGGCGACGACACCGTCGTCTTCACGCTCAAGTACCCGTACGCGCCCTTCGCCCAGCGCACGGTCCTCGCCATCGCCCCCGAGCACATCGCCGCGCAGCAGGACGTCAACTCCGGCCCCTTCACCACCAAGCCCATCGGCACCGGCCCGTACATCCTCACCGGCTGGTCCAAGGGCGAGAAGCTCAGCTTCAAGGCCAACCCGCACTACTGGGGCGGCGCGCCGAAGGTGAAGAAGTTCACCATGGCGATCATCAAGGACGACGACGTCCGCGCCACCCGCCTGCGCTCCGGCGACCTCGACGGCGCGATCCTGCCGCCCAACCTCGCCAAGGGCTTCAAGAGCGACGGCGGCAAGAAGACGTACGAGGCCACGACGTACGACTACCGGACCGTGACCCTGCCCACCCACAACAAGGTCACCGGCGACACCGCGATCCGCCGCGCCCTCGACGTCGCCGTCGACCGGCAGGCCATGGTCGACAAGATCCTCGAAGGCGCCGGGAAGCCCGCCTACGGCCCGGTCCCCACCGACAGCGAGTGGTTCACCAAGGGCACCGAGCGCCCCCACGACCTGGGGCGGGCGAAGAAGATCCTCGACGAGGCGGGCTGGAAGCCCGGCCCCGACGGCATCCGCGTCAAGGACGGCGTCCGCGCCGCCTTCCCGCTCTGGTACCTCTCCGGCGACAAGCTCCGCCAGGACCACGCCCTCGCGTACGCCTCCGACGCCAAGAAGGCCGGCATCGACATCACCACCCAGGCCGGTACGTGGGAGGTCATCCAGCCGCGCATGAAGCAGGACGCGGTCCTCGCGGGCGGCGGATCGCCCGGCGACCCCGACTTCGACCAGTACCTGCTGCTGAAGTCCTCCCTCGGCGGCGACGGCTTCAACAACATGGCCTGGTACGACAACCCGGTCGTCGACAAGGCCCTGGGCGACGGCCGCAAGACCAACGACAAGGCCGCCCGGAAGGCCGCGTACGACACCGTCCAGCGCGAGCTGGTGAAGAACCCCGGCTACACCTTCCTCACCCACATCGACCACGTGTACGTCCTCAACACCTTCTGGGACGGCCTGTCCACGCAGGTCGAGCCGCACGACCACGGCCTCGCCGCCGGCCCCTGGTGGAACGTCGAGGACTGGACCCCGAAGAAGTGACCGTGAAGCAGGCCGGCCGCCGCCTCCCCTGGGGGGCGATGGCCCGGATGGCGGGACGGCGCGCCCTGTTCGCCGTCCCCGTCCTCCTCGTCGTGACGTTCGGCGTCTTCGCCGTCGCCGCCGCCTCCCCCTTCGACCCCGTCAAGGCGTACGCCGGTACCGCCGGACTCACCGCCTCCCAGGAGAACCTCGACCAGCTGCGCGCCAACCTCGGCGTCGACCAGCCGCTCGTCCCGCGCTGGTGGCACTGGCTCACCGGCGCCGTCACCGGCGACCTCGGCGACTCCAGCGTCATGCGCCAACCCGTCGCCGACGTCATCGGCGCACGCATCGGCTGGTCCGTGCTCCTCGCCGCCACCGCCTTCGCCGTCGCCATCCTGCTCGGCACGGGCCTCGGCGTGCTGGCGGCCCGGCGGCAGGGCGGATGGCTCGACCGGTGCGCCACCTCCGCCGCGTACACCCTGGAAGCCGCGCCCGCCTTCTGGCTCGGGCTGCTCGCCATCTGGTTCTTCGCCCTCGAACTGGGCGTCCTGCCGGCCGGCGGGCTCACCGACACCGCCAGCGACACCGTCACCTTCGGGCAGGTCGCCTCCCACCTGGTGCTGCCCGCGCTCGTGCTGGGCGTCTCCCAGCTGCCGTGGTTCTTCCTGTACGTACGCCAAGGCGTCGCCGACGCGCTCGACGAGGACCCGGTGCGCGGGGCACGCGCACGCGGCCTCGGCGAGCGGACCGTGCTGCTCGGGCACGCGCTGCGCTCCGGCATGCTGCCGATGCTCACCCTCATCGGCTCCCGCGTGCCCGAGCTCATCACCGGCGCGCTGCTCGTCGAGACCGTCTTCAGCTGGCCGGGCATCGCCGCCGCGACCGTCCAGGCCGCCACCTCCGTCGACTTCCCGCTGCTCGCCGCGCTCACCGTGCTCGCCACGGCGGCGGTACTGCTCGGCAACCTCCTGTCCGACCTGCTGTACGGACTCGCCGACCCGAGGGTGGGTTTCGATGGCTGATCTCGTGTGGCGCTCCCACGGGCGCACCCGCCGCTCCACCCGGGCCGTCCGGATCACCGTCTCCGCCGTGATCGTCGCGGCGGTCGTCCTCGCCGTGCTGGTCGTACCGCCGCTCGTCCGGCTCGACCAGCAGGCCGTCGACCTGTCGCTGAAGCTCCAGCCGCCCTCCTGGGCGCACCCGTTCGGCACCGACGACGTCGGCCGCGACCTGCTGCTGCGCTGCGTGTACGGGCTGCGCGTCTCGCTGCTCGTCGGGCTCGTCGCGGCGCTCGTCGCCACCGTCATCGGCACGGCCGTGGGCGCGGCCGCCGCCGCCTTCGGCGGCTGGACCGACCGGCTCCTGATGCGGCTCGTCGACACCTTCGCGTCCGTACCGCACCTGCTGCTCGGCATCTTCATCGTGGCGATGTTCCGCCCGGGCGTGTGGCCCGTCATCGTCTCCGTCGCGCTCACGCACTGGCTGTCCACCGCCCGGATCGTCCGCTCCGAGGTGCTGTCGCTGCGCTCGCGCCCGTACATCGACGCCGCCGTCTCCGGCGGCGCCTCGCGGTGGCGCGTGACCGTCCGGCACCTGCTGCCCGCCGTGCTGCCGCAGGCGGGCCTCGCCGCCGTGCTGATGGTGCCGCACGCCATGTGGCACGAGTCGGCGCTGTCCTTCCTGGGGCTCGGGCTGCCGCCCCACCAGGCGAGCCTCGGCAACCTCGTGCAGACGGCACGCGGTTCGCTGCTGGCCGGCGACTGGTGGCCGACGCTCTTCCCCGGGCTGTTCCTGATCATCCCGACTCTCGCCATCGCCGGCCTCGCCGGTGCCTGGCGGGAACGGCTCAACCCGCGCCGCCGATCGGAGCTGATGCTGTGAGCCCCGCTCCTCTTCCCGTCCTCTCCGTACGGGAGATGTCCGTACGCTTCCGGATGCGCGGCGGCCGCCACATCGCCGCCGTCAGCGGCGCGAGCTTCGACCTCGCGGCGGGGGAGTGCCTCGCCCTCGTCGGCGAGAGCGGCTGCGGCAAGTCCGTCCTCGCCTCCGCCCTGCTCGGCCTGCTGCCGGGCAACGCCCAGACCTCCGGCACGGCGACGATCGACGGCATCGACCTCCTCGCGGCCGACGAGCGGACCCTGGCCCGCAGGGTACGGGGCCGGCGCATCGGCCTCGTACCGCAGTCCCCGGCCGCGCACCTCACGCCCGTACGCACCGTCCGGGCACAGCTGGAGGAGACCCTGCGCGAACTGACCGCCACGCCCCGGGCGGACCTCCGCGCGGCGGCCGTCGCGGCGGCGAAGCGGGCCTCCTTCCCGCCGGACCTCCTGGACCACCATCCGCACGAGCTCTCCGGCGGCCAGGCCCAGCGCGCCGCCACCGCCCTCGCGCTCGTCGGGGACGCGCCGCTGCTGCTCGCCGACGAGCCGACCACCGGCCTCGACCGCGACCTGGTCGACCGCACGGTGGACGAACTGCGCCGCCACGCCGACGAGGGCCGCGCGCTGATGATGATCACCCACGACCTGGCGGCGGCCGAGCGCATCGCCGACCGGGTCGCCGTGATGTACGCCGGGCGGATCGTGGAACTCGCCGACGCCGAGCGCTTCTTCGGCGACCCCGGCCCCCGCCACCCGTACGCGCGGGGCCTGCTCGCCGCGCTCCCCGAGCGGGACTTCACCCCCGTCCCCGGCCTGCCCCCGGAGCTGGGCGCCCTGCCCGACGGCTGCGCCTTCGCCACCCGCTGCGAGCGCGCCACCGACGCCTGCGCTGCGGTGCCGCGCTTCACGAACGGCGTCGCCTGCCACCACGCCCACCCCACCCACGTCGCCGAGGAGCCGACCCGTGCTTGAACTCGACGCCGTCACCGCCGGCTACGACCCGCGCAGGCCCGTCTTCCGTGGCGCCTCGCTGACCCTCGCGCCCGGCGAGTCCGTCGGCCTCCTCGGCCCCAGCGGCTGCGGCAAGTCGACCCTCGCGCGGGTGGCCGCCCTGCTGCACCGCCCGGACGCGGGCCGCGTCACCGTCGACGGCGAGCCCGTACGCGGCTGGCGCCACCGCGCGCCGCGCGAGCTGCGCACCGCGATCGGCGTCGTCTTCCAGCAGCCCCGCCTGTCCGCGGACCCCCGCCTGCGGTTGCGCGACCTGATCGCCGAGCCGCTGCGCGCGACCGGCCGCCGCGCCGAGGCGGAGAGCCGCACGGCCGAGCTGGCCCGCACGGTCGGCCTCACCGACGACCTGCTCGCCCGCCGCCCCCACGAGGTCAGCGACGGCCAGCTCCAGCGTGCCTGCCTCGCCCGCGCCCTCGTCCTGCGCCCGCGCTGGCTGATCTGCGACGAGATGACCGCGATGCTCGACGCCTCCACGACCGCCGCGCTGGTCGCCGTCGTCGAGTCGTACCGCCGTGAGCACGGTGCCGGACTCCTCGCCGTCGGCCACGACCGGGTGCTGTTGGAACGCTGGTGCGACCGTACGGCCCAGTGGGCGGAATGCGTGCGTGAAGAGTGACCACGCCCGTGTGATCTGCGGAGATCGGGGCAGGCGCGCCCCCATGACCGACACCCCCTGGCCCGGTGCGTGGGACACCGACGGCACCCTCGACGAGCTGGCGCGGCTGCGCGACCAGGTGCGGCACCTGCGCGCCCAGGCCCGCAACCGACCCCTGATCGCCCAGGCTCAGGGCATCCTCCGCGAGCGCTACCGGCTGGCGGACGCGGAGGCCGCGTTCGCGCTGATGCAGCACGCGTCGCAGCGCTTCAACGTCAAGCTGCGCACCCTCGCCGGGGCCGTGGTGCGGCTGGAGCGGCCGGACCACGGGGCGGAGCGGTGGTTCCCGGGCCGGGCCCGGCGCCCCGCCCCGAGCCTGGATCTGCTCGCCATCGACGACGCGGCGCGCGCGAACCGCGGTGCCGTGCTCCAGGCCACGCTCTCGCAGGCGCTGGCGGTCACCGCCACGGACATGGGCAACGTGCAGATCGGGGACCACACCACGGGCGGGCTGTGGCTGGAGAAGCACGCGGGGCTGAGCGAGGACTTCGTCAGCTTCTTCCAGTACGTCGGCGAGGACGGCACCGCCTGTTCGCGGGCGGCGCAGGACCTGACGCAGGTCACCGTCCGCGACGTCTCCACGGCCCCGGTGTTCACGGAGGACGCCCGCCAGGCCGTCCTCGACGCGGGCAGCCGCTCCGTGCACAGCGTGCCCCTGGTGAGCGACGGCCGTTGCGTCGGGATGGTCTCGGCCCATTTCGCCCGCCCCATTCAGGAGCTCCACGCCGCCCAGCTCAAGGCCCTCGACCGGACGGGCCGCCAGGTGGGGCGCTGGCTGGACTGGTACGACCGCACGGTGGTCCTCGACGCACTCGAGTACCTGCACGCCGTGGCCCGTCGCCCCGGTATGACGCGCGCCCGGCGCCGGTGAGAACGCTCGCGCAGGCGGCGTATCGGCCAACTGTGCGCGAGGCCGGACCGGTTGAGAGGCGCGGGCCGCATACTCGGTCCCGTCCCATCACTGCCCCCGGGAGGCCCCCATGGCGCCGCTGTCCCGCCGGTCCGCCGTCGCCGCCTTCGCCATGCTGGCCGCTACGACCGGCACATCCCTCGCCCTGCCCGCACCGCGGGCCGCCGCCGCTGCACGCACGGCGCCCGTCAGGCCCCTGCGCCGCGCCCACGCGCACAACGACTACCTCCACCGGCGCCCGCTCCACGACGCCCTCGCGCACGGCTTCACCAGCGTCGAGGCGGACGTCTTCCTGGTCGGCGGCGACCTCCTCGTCGCCCACGAGCCCGCACAGCTCGACCCCACCCGTACGCTCCGCTCCCTCTACCTCGACCCGCTGCTCGCCCGCGTCGGAGCCAACCACGGGACGGTGTACGCGGGGCACCGCATGCCCGTGCAGCTGCTCATCGACATCAAGGCGGACGGCGCGGCCGCCTACCGGGCACTGCACCGCCAACTCGTTCCGTACCGGCGCATGCTGAGCAGCTGCGCACACGGCACCGTACGGCCCGGCGCCGTCACGGCCGTCATATCGGGCGACCGCGCGGCCCGCACTCCCATGGAGGCGCAGCGCGTGCGGTACGCCTTCTACGACGGCCGCCCGGACGACCTCGGCACCACCGCCCCGGCCTCCTTCGTCCCGCTGATCAGCGCCAACTGGAACCAGAGCTTCACCTGGCAGGGCACCGGCCCCTTCCCCGACGCCGAACGGGCCCGGCTCCACGCCCTCGTCACGGCCGCCCACCGGGCCGGACAACGCGTCCGCTTCTGGGCCACGCCCGACCGCCCGGGACCGGCCCGCGACGCCCTGTGGACGGAGCTCCTCGCGGCCCGCGTCGACCACCTGAACACCGACGACCTCGCCGGGCTCGCGGCCTTCCTGCGGCGCACGGACGCCGGCACGGACGGTGGCACGGACGGCGGCGGGGCCGCCGCCGGGGGCGTGTAACGGGTCGCGGCCCGTTCATACCCGTTCGGCCGACATGCCGTACGGCCGTCCGGCGCCCCCGCTCCGCCAGACTGGCCGCCGAATGCCGCACAACGGGCGCGGCAACTGGCCGAGGAGGGCGACACATGGCCGTATCCGTCTCCGTGGTGCTGCTTTTGCTGGTCCTGGCGGTGATCTTCCTGCGCAACGGAGGTCTGAAGCTGTCGCACGCGCTGGTCTGCGCCCTGCTCGGGTTCTTCATGGCGAGCACCAGCCTGGCGCCGACCATCTACAACGGCGTCTCGGCCACGGCCGATGTCGTCAGCAGCCTCAAGCCGTAGACCGCTTGGGCCGCCTAGGGCGCCGCGGGCCTGACGAAGATCCCGATGCCGTTCGGCACGGCCCGCTGCACCCCGCCGCTGGGGTGGTTGAGGACGCTCACCTTCGCCGCCCCGTCCTGCCGCGCCACCAGTGTCGACGAGCCGCCGCCGTCCAGGTTGACGGCGTCCGAAGCGCCCAAGCCCTTCATGGTGGCGGCCAGTTCCGACACGGTCAGCCCCGACCTGAAGCCGGGCCCGCCGTCCAGGGCGAGCAACAGCAGCCGGGTGCCGTCGCCGCCGACGCCCGCCGCCGTGCGGACCGCCGCCGTCACCCCGTCCAGCCCGCCCAGTGGCTCCCCGCCGCGCAGCACCGGGAACCCGCCCACGGCGAAGCGGTACGTCACGTCGGGCGCGGCCCCGGCCGCCACCAGCTTGTGCCGGACGCTCACCACGTCCCCGACCGCCAGCTTGCGCAGCTCCCGCGCGCCCGCCTCACGCCCCACCACCACCTCGGTGCCGGGCTCGATCACGCCCCTGCCGGGCGTCTCGGCGACCGCCTCCACCTTGCCGCCGCGCACGGTCACCTCGTACGTCTCCTCACTGCACGGCGCGGAGCGCTGGGTGTCCGTGCCGCAGGTGGCGCGGACGCGTGAGGCGCCGCCCCAGTCCTTGGTGAACACTCCGACGGACCCCACCGGCAGCGCGTACTGGTTCAGCCCGCCGAGCGGCAGCTCGCCGTACGGCGTCGACACGGCGCCGTCCAGGACCAGTTCCCCGACCCGGGCCCTGCCGTCGTCGCCCACACCCAGCACCTGGCGGGCGTTCGTCCCGGGCGGCAGCGCGGGCCCGAACCGCTGCCCGTCCGGTACCGCCGCCTTCAGCGGCCGGCCGTCCGCGACCGCGGGCCCGACCGGTGCGCCGGTGGCCTCCACGCCCGGGTGCTGGGTCTCGCTGATGTGGAAGAAGTCACCGTTGACCCCGGCCGTCGCGCCCGCGCCGTCGGCGAGCACCGACAGCGCCGAACGCGCCGCGACCACCCCCGGATACAGCAGCCCGGCCGACACCCGCGCGTCCGCCAGGTCCGCCGACAGCACATGGGCCCTCGCCGTACCGCGTGCCGACGGGATGTCGACCGTGCGGTACTCCACGCCCGTCGCGATCCGGGACCAGGCCGCGGCAGGAGCCGCGGGCGGGGCACCGGCCAGCCCCGCGCTCAGCAGGGCGGCCACCAGCAGCAGAGCCGTACGCGTCCGCGTCACAGTCCCCCCAGGGGAGTAGGTCGGGGCAACGGGGCACCTCACTCGGGTCTCCGAAGAGCTGCCCCGCCCCGGGCCTCCGCGAACCGACCAACCGACGAAGGGTCAGAAAAGGTACGCCGTACGGGTGTCGCCCCGGTCACCCGTACGCGCGGTTGCGCTCCAGCCACCCCCGGGCGTAGTCCACGGCGGCCGCCAGCTCCACCAGCCGGCACGTCGACGCCGAACCGACCGCGCCCTGCCGTACGGCACCGGGACGGTCGCGCTCCAGCTCCGCCCCGAGGGCGGCGAAGTCACCGTCGTCCAGGTCGACGTCCTCGTACGACCACCAACGCCGCGCGTGACCCACGCGGATGACACACCGGTAGGTGCGGCGCGGCGGCCGCGTCACCCGGTACTCCCCGAGGTGGAACGCCGTGCACCGGTCGTACCCGGTCCCCAGCAGCAGGATCCGCGCCCCGAGCTCGTACAGCCGGGCCAGCGGCGAGTGCTCCCCCAGATGGCAGTCGGGACGGTGGCCGGACACCACCCGTACGGCCTGCGGGCCCAGCGCCGCGAAGGACGTCTGCGGATGAGCGCTGCGCACCGCGCCGGCCGTGGTGCGCACGAGCTCGGGCAGCACCCCGACCCCCGTGTCCGAGGGCATGGTCGCCGCGTCGTACGCCGGCATCGCCGCCCGCACCGCCGCGCGCTCCGCCTCGCCGAGGCCCCGCACCCGTTCCCGGTACGCGGGTGAGGTGTCCGAGTTGCGGGCGGTGAACGTGGGCGCCACCACCGTGCCGTCCGCCCCGAGCACCCCGCGCAGCGCCCGCAGCACCGTCGCGCCGCCCCCCGCCACCGGTCCGACCGCCCGCAGCGACGCGTGCACCAGCACCACCCCGCCCGGCTCCACGCCCAGGGCGGCGAGGTCCTCGCGCAGTCGCTCCTCGGTGTGCGTTCCGTTCCCGGCCACGTCTCCCCGTCCCCTCCTGAGGCAGGCTGGTGCGCGGTCATCGTAGGCGGCGGCCCCCGCCCGTCCCCGGCCGGGGTGAAGCCGTTCAGGACACCGTTCGATTCCGTCGCGTAGAGTGGGCGCGGGCCGTGACTGGCGCTTGGGTGGAGTACCACCGGGGAGCGGCCTGACGGGACCGACGTCGATGCCGCGCGCCTGGGCGAGCCACCGCGACGCTCAGGAGTCCCCATGTCCACGACCTCGCCCACCGCCCGCCTCATGGACGGCAGCGGCCTCGCCCGCCGGCTCGTCGAGGAGACCGCCGCCCGCGCGGCCGAGTTCACCCGCCGCACCGGCACCCGCCCCTGCCTCGCCACCGTCCTGGTCGGCGAGGACCCGGCGTCCGTGACGTACGTCAAGATGAAGCGCGCCCGCTGCGAGAAGGCCGGAATCAGCTCCCGGCACGTCGAACTGCCCGCCGCGACCACCACCGCCGAACTGGTCGCCACCCTCCGGTCCCTGTCGGCGGACCCGGAGGTGCACGGCATCCTGCTCCAGCACCCGGCCGGTCCCCACATCGACGAGCGGGCCGCCTTCGAGGCCATCGACCCGGCCAAGGACGTCGACGGCGTGACCATCAGCTCCTTCGCGACGATGAGCTTCGGCCTGCCCGGCTTCGTCTCCTGCACCCCGGGCGGCATCATGCGGCTCCTCGACGCGTACGACGTCGACCCGGCCGGCAAGCGGGCCGTCGTCGTCGGCCGCAGCGCCATCCTCGGCAAGCCCGCCGGCATGATGCTGCTGGCGCGCAACGCCACCGTGACGTACTGCCACTCGTACACGCCCGCCGCCGACCTGTCGGCCGCCGTGCGGGAGGCCGACATCGTGGTCGCCGCCGTCGGACGGCCCCGCTTCATCAAGGGCGAGGACATCAAGCCCGGCGCCGTCGTGATCGACGCCGGCTACAACGAGGGCAACGTCGGCGACGTCGACTTCGAGACCGCGGCGGCCCGGGCGGGCCTGATCACCCCGGTGCCGGGTGGCGTCGGGCCGATGACCATCGCGCTGCTCCTCGCGCAGACGGTGGACGCGGCGGAGCGGCAGCTCGGCGCGTAACCCGGGCCCGGGCATGCACCGCCCGCCGCCCGCCACCTTGTGCAGGCGGAGAGCGGTGCATGGCCCTACCCCGCCGCCTCCGCCAGCGCCGACGCCGGGTCCGGTGCGGCCGGGCCCGCCGGCGCCCAGCGGCCGCCCTCCTTGCGGTACGGCCACCAGCGGCCGTCCCCGCCCAGCCGGAGCTGGACGTCCGCGCCCGGCACCGTCCAGCGGCCGGGGGCGGCCGCCCGCAGCGTGGGCCGCTCGCCGTCCTCCCACGCCTCCGTGAGCAGCGCCTCCGCCCGGGCGAGGAGCTCCGGGGCGGGCGCGGCGTCTCCCTCCAGTACGGCGAGAGCCGCGGGGCCGCCGAGGCGCCACGCGCGCGTGGCCAGGTGCAGGTCCGCCTGCCGCCGGCCGGTCGCGACGGCCAGCCGTACGGCGGCCCAGGACGACGCGCCGTCCGGCGCCGGCGCCGCCGCCAGCCGTACGGCGTCCTGATCAGGCGTCAGCGCGGGTTCGAGGGGCTGGACCTCATGGCCGGGTGCGAGCGCGTCCGCCAGCATCCGGTGCGCCCGCGCCGCCGCGTCCGCCGCGAGGAGCTCCAGCGCGGCCGGGTCGACTCCCGGGGCGGGCTTCGCCTCCGTGTCCAGCACGGGCGGCTCGCCCGGCTGCCCGGGCAGCGGGGGAGGGGCGGGCAGGGGAGGCAGGATGTCCCGCGCGGCGAAGGCCTCGTCGGCCCGTACGCCCGCGGACACGACGGCCTCCTCGCGGTCGCCGTCGCCCTCCCCGTCAGCCCCCTCCTCCCGCGCGGCGCGCGCCGCGCTCCGTATCTGCAACTCGTCCAGCAGCCGCCGCTCCCCGCGCCCCCGTACGAGCAGCAGCACGAACGGGTCCTGGTCCAGCAGCCGCGCCACCTGGTAGCAGAGGGCCGCCGTGTGCGGACAGTGGTCCCAGGCGTCGCACGCGCACTCCGGCTCCAGGTCACCGATGCCCGGCAGCAGCTCGATGCCGGCCGCCGCCGCGTCCTCCACGAGGTGCGGCGGCATGTCCCGGTCCAGCAGCGCCGCGATGTGCCCCGCCCGGGCCGCCGCCATGTCGAGGAACCGGTCCCACTCCTCGTCCGTCAGCTCCTGGAGCAGGACGTCGCTGCGCAGCGCCGTGCCGTCCCGGTCCGTCACGACCGCGGTGATCCGCCCCGGCCGAACCGACACCGCTCCCACGGCGCCGTCACGCGCGTGCTTGCGGCCCTTCTTCAGCTGCTGCCCGTCGAGCGCCGTGTCCTCCAGGGCCTTCAGCCACGCCCGGCCCCACCAGGTCCGGGCGAAACCCCCGCCTCCCACGGGAGGCAGCGCCGCGAACGTACGCTCCATGTCGCCTTGACGATTCATCGTCCGCTCCCTCGCAGCTCCACCATCTCCGCCAGTTCGGCGTCGGTCAGTTCGGTCAGCGCGGCCTCGCCCGCGCCGAGGACGGCGTCGGCCAGCTCCTTCTTGCGCGCCAGCATGGCGGCGATCCGGTCCTCGACGGTGCCCTCGGCAATGAGCCGGTGCACCTGCACGGGCTGGGTCTGGCCGATCCGGTACGCCCGGTCCGTCGCCTGCGCCTCGACGGCAGGGTTCCACCAGCGGTCGTAGTGCACGACATGCCCGGCGCGCGTGAGGTTGAGCCCGGTGCCGGCGGCCTTCAGCGACAGCAGGAAGACAGGCACCTCACCATCCTGGAACCGGGCCACCATCGCCTCCCGCTCGGCCACCGGGGTGCCGCCGTGCAGGAACTGCGTCCGTACGCCGCGTGCCGCGAGGTGCCGCTCCAGCAGCCGCGCCATGCGCACGTACTGGGTGAACACGAGCACGCTCGCCCCCTCGGCGAGGAGGGTGTCGAGCAGCTCGTCCAGCAGCTCCAGCTTCCCCGACCGGCCGGCGATCCGGGGATCGTCCTCCTTCAGGTACTGGGCGGGGTGGTTGCAGATCTGCTTGAGCGCGGTGAGCAGCTTGACCACCAGTCCGCGCCGCTCCATGCCGTCCGCCTCGGCGACGGCCGCCAGCGTCTCGCGCACCATCGCCTCGTACAGCCCGGCCTGTTCGGCGGTCAGCGACACGGCGTGGTCGGTCTCCGTCTTCGGCGGCAGCTCCGGCGCGATCCCGGGGTCGGACTTGCGGCGGCGCAGCAGGAACGGCCGGACCAGCGCCGCCAGCCGCTCGGCGGCGGCCGGGTCGGCGCCGCCCTCCACCGCCTGGGCGTAGCGGCTGCGGAACGTACCCAGCCGGCCCAGCAGTCCGGGTGTGGTCCAGTCGAGGATGGCCCACAGCTCGGAGAGGTTGTTCTCCACCGGTGTGCCGGTCAGCGCCACGCGTGCGCGCGCCCCGATGGTGCGCAGCTGCCGGGCGGTCGCCGAGTAGGGGTTCTTGACGTGCTGCGCCTCGTCGATGACGACCATGCCCCAGCTCACCCCCGCGAGCCGCTCCGCGTCGAGCCGCATGGTGCCGTACGTGGTCAGCACGAACCCGCCGTCGGCCAGGTCGTCCAGGTCGCGCGCCGGGCCGTGGAAGCGGCGCACCGGGGTGCCCGGCGCGAACTTCTCCACCTCCCGCTGCCAGTTGCCCATCAGGGAGGTGGGGCAGACGACGAGCGTGGGGCCCGCGGCGGTCGGATCGGTCTGCCGGTGCAGATGGAGCGCGATCAGGGTGATCGTCTTGCCCAGGCCCATGTCGTCGGCGAGACAGGCACCGAGGCCGAGGGAGGTCATGCGGTGCAGCCAGTTCAGGCCGCGCAGCTGGTAGTCGCGCAGGGTCGCGGCGAGGGCCGCCGGCTGCGCGACCTCCTGCGTCCCGCCCTCCGGGTCCGCGAGCCGGTCCCGCAGCGCCCGCAGCCACCCCGTCGCCTGGACGTCGACCCGGCGGCCGTCCACGTCGGTGCTGCCGGTGAGGACGGCGCCGAGCGCGTCGACCGGGGTGAGGGCGCGGTTCCGCGTGTCACGGGCCCGCCGTACCTCCTCCGGGTCGATCAGGACCCACTGGTCGCGCAGCCGCACGACGGGACGCGCGGCTTCGGCCAGCCGGTCGAGCTCGGCCCGCGTGAGGGGCTGATCGCCCAGCGCGAAGCGCCAGTCGAAGGCGAGCAGCGCGTCGGCGGAGAGGAACGACGGCAGCGCCGAGGTCTCTCCGTTCGCCCCGCCCTTCGCCCCGCCCGCAGCGCCGTCGTCCGCGTCGTCCTCCGGTGGGCCGATCACCGCACGCGCGGTCAGCGAACGCGCCAGTTGCTTCGGCCAGTGCACCTGTACGCCGGTCGCCGCCAGCGCCCGCGCCGCCTCGCCCAGCAGCTCGACGACCTCCTCGTCGGCGAGGTCGACCGCGTCCGGGACGGCGGCCGACAGCAGCGGGGCCAGCGGCGGCCAGGCGCGCGCGGCACGGCGCAGCGCGACCAGCGCGTCCATCCGGGCGCTCGCGCCGCCGACTTCGGGGGCCGCGCCCGACCACACGTCGGCGGCGTCGACGACCAGGGCCGGATCGCTGACGCTGTGCATCTGCACGACGGCACGGAAGGCGGGGCCCTCCGCCGTGTCCAGCCCTTCGATGGTGTCCAGCCTCGTCGCCTCGACGCGCAGCGACAGCCGTACGCCCGCGTCGTGGCCGGCCGCCACGTCCGCCGCCCATGCGCGCTGCTCCGGCACGTGCTGCGGGGCCCGCTCCGCGTACGCGCCGCCTCCCGCGAGGAGCGGCGCGGCGGGTGTACGCGGCAGGGTGTCGGCGACCGCGTCCAGGAACGCCCGCAGCAGCCGCTCGGGTTCGGGCAGCAGGACCATGCCGTCGTCCGTCGTGCCGACGGGCACCGCGTGGGCGTCGGGGGGCATCGAAGCGGCCAGCGTACGCAGCCGTTCCAGGTCCTCGGCGGAGAGCGGTCCCACCCGCCACGCGTCGTGGTCCGTCGCCGTCAGCCCGGGCAACAGGCGCCCACGCGCCACCAGTTGGAGGGCAAGCAGGGCGGCCGCGCCCCAGAACGCCACGGAGGGGGAGGCATGCGGTGACAGGCGCGCCCGGGTGAGCAGGGGCAGAGCGTCGGACACGGGGACCATCAGCGCCCGTACGGTCCGGGCGGCCGGCCCGTCGTCCGCGCCGTCCACGACGGCGGTGAGGTCCCCGACCGCGGCGGCGTACGCCGCCGCGGGCTCGGCGCCGTCGGGGAACAGGAACCCGAAGCGTCCGGTACGCGCGGGGTCGTCGGCCAGGAAGACCGCCGAACAGCGGGCGAGGAGGGGGAGTTGAGCGAGCGGGGCGACGTCGGGTTCAGGGGAGGGCGTTGCTTCGGTGAGTCTCTGCACAGCGCTGACGCATTCCTCAAATTTGACTAGTGCTAGTCGGAGCGGCCGAGAGTACCCGAACGCATCCCGCAACGCGCCCAAGATCGTGGTGACATACCCCACTTCGCCCCCAGGGTGCAGCCAGCACCACCCCAGTACCCTGGAAAGCCCCCGCCCGCTTCCGGGTGGTGGTGCCATGGCTCTGGGCGCTCGCTCATCCGTACGTTCATCAGGTCGGCGCATATCCGCGCAACGGACCTACACCCCGGAGAATCCATGCCTCAGGCCTTTGCCACCCTTGCTGCCCCCCTACCCGCGCCGCCCCCCGCCGCCGCCCGGGGCACCCAGCGCACCGGCAGCGAGTTCACGCCCCTGCTGCGCACCGTCAAGGAGCAAGGACTGCTGGAGCGCCGCACCGGCTGGTACGCGCTCGGCATCACGGCCAACCTGCTCGCGCTGGCGGCCGTCGCCGTCGGGCTGATGCTCTTCGGGCACTCCTGGTGGTCCCTGCTGCTCGCGGTCCCGCTGGCCGTCCTGTCCGCGCGGGCCGGCTTCTTCGCCCATGACGCGGGCCACGCCCAGATCGGCGCCGACAAGCGCAAGGACCGCCTGATCCAGCTGCTCCACGCCAATCTGCTGCTCGGCATGAGCCAGGAGTGGTGGAACGACAAGCACAACCGCCACCACGCCAACCCCAACCACGAGGAGAAGGACCCCGACGTCGCTCCGGACGTCCTGGTCTTCTCCCGGCATCAGGCCGAGGGCCGCACCGGCTTCCGCGGCTGGCTCGCCCGCCACCAGGCGTGGCTCTTCTTCCCGCTGACCACCCTCGAAGGGCTCGCCCTGAAGGTGTACGGCTTCCAGGCGCTGTTCTCCAAGGACGGACCGCGCCAGACCCGGCGCGAGCGCCTCGTCGAGGGCGGCCTGCTGTTCGCCCACGTCGCCGGTTACGCCACCCTGCTGCTGACCACCATGTCCGTCGGACAGGCCGTGGTCTTCGCACTGATCCACCAGATGCTGCTCGGCGTTCACCTGGGCATGGCCTTCGCGCCCAACCACAAGGGCATGGAAGTCCCCGACCCGGACGGCGAGCCGTGGGGCCATCTGCGCCGCCAGGTGCTCACCTCCCGCAACATCCGCGGCGGCGCCCTCACCGACTGGTTCCTCGGCGGTCTGAACTACCAGGTCGAGCACCACCTCTTCCCGAACATGCCCCGCCCCCACCTGCGGCTGGCCCAGCCCCTGGTCCGCGCCCACTGCCGCGCGCTCGGCATCCGGTACACCGAGACCGGCTTCGTCGACTCGTACCGCCAGGCCCTGGGTCATCTGCACCAGGTCGGCGAGCCGCTGCGCGCCGCGTAGACCCCGGGCGGGGAACCTGGACGCCCGATGCGGCGTTCTCAAGGACAGAGAGCGGCCTCGCGGCCGTCAAGGAGGCGTCGAAGATGTCGACAAGGACCAAAATCGTCATCGGGGGAGTGGCCGTCGGCCTCCTCCTGATGCCACTGATCGGATTCTGGCTGTCCCTGCTGGTGCTCCTCGGCGTGCCCGCCGTGGCCTACCTGGCTCTGGACCCCGGCCAGCGGCGCAGGCTGCGGCGCGTCGGACGCAAGGAGTTGGGCCGCTAGGTCACCGTCAGCCGGCGGCTACCATGCCCGTGGTCAGCCAGTGATCATCGGTGTCATCCAGGGATCTTCCGTACGGGAGAGGGGAGCTCCACGCGATGGGCGGGACGGTCACGACCGTCAGCAGCCACGGGGAGCACGCGTTCAGCAAGGCGAACCGGCCGGCGATCACGCTGCTGGCAGGGCTCGGCGTGGAGGGGGACGCCCACGCGGGCGTCACGGTCCAGCACCGCTCCCGCGTCGCTCGGGATCCCACCCAGCCCAACCTCCGCCAAGTGCACCTCATCCACGAGGAGCTCTTCGACGAGGTCGCCGCCGCGGGCTTCACCGTCGCCCCCGGCGAGCTCGGGGAGAACATCACCACCCGCGGTATCGATCTGCTCGGCCTGCCGACCGGCACCCTGCTGCGCATAGGCCGAGAGGCCGTCGTCGAGGTCACCGGCCTGCGCAACCCCTGCGGGCAGATCGACGGCTTCCGGGCCGGGCTGCTGAAGCAGGTCGTCGGCCGCGACGAGGAGACGGGTGAGATCGTCCGCAAGGCCGGGATCATGGGCATCGTGAGGACCGGCGGCGTGGTCCGCCCCGGCGACCCGATCGAGGCCGAGCTCCCGGACGGGCCGCACCACCCGCTGGAACGGGTCTGAGCCGGGCGCACCGGGGTACCGGATACCCGACCGCGCCACACGGCCGGACAGTGCCACACGGCCGGAGGGAGAGACCATGGACGAGGACGACGAGCGGCGCAAGGGTCCCGGCGAGGACGTGCCCGTGGGGAACGAGCGAGGCATCCCGCGGGACCTGCCGGACGAACAAGCGGGGAACGGCTCCGACCACTGGGACGCCGACCTCTCGCGGGCGGCGGACGACACCCGCGGCGGCACCCCCGCCGGAGAGCCGGCCCCCGTCGACGACCCCGAGGGCGGTCAGCCCGCCGAGGAGCCGGCCCCCGACGAACCCACCGGCTGAGCACTCAGGCCGGACGTACCGCCATCGCGTCGAGGGCTGCCAGCAGGCCGGGCAGCCGCGGCCCACGCCCCACGGGCAGCACCTCGCGCGGCAGGGCGTCGAGCAGGACGAAGGCGATGTCGTCCGTCCGCGCCACCAGCGACCAGCCCGGCCCGTCCGCCCGCAGCAGCCGCGCGCCGTCGGGCGCGAAACCGGAGCGCACCCGCCCCAGAGGCGGCGGGTCCTCCAGATAGCCGCCCAGCTCCTCCAGCACGCGCCGCAACTCCGCCCGGCCCCGCCCCGACGCTTCCTCACCGCCGTCGGACGCACCGGCAGAAGCCTCGCGGCCTGCGACGCCCGACACGCCCGGCGCGTCCGACGTGCCCGGCGCGTCCGCCGCGGCTTCCGGAGGCGCGAAGTCACCGTCCCCGAGCCGGCTCCGCCAGGACGCCCAGTGCAGCGCGACCTCGTCCGCGCCCAACCGCCGCAGTGCCGGGCCCCAGACACCGGCGTCCGGAGGCCGTAGCGGGCCCGGCTCACCGGGTCCCGGCACCGGGTCGTGCGGCGCAGGCAGCCCCGGCGCGGCGACCGCGAGCTCCAGCGGCCAGCCCGGCAGCGCCATGACCACGCTGCGCTCGTCGGGGGAGAGGTCGTACTCCATCCCGCAGTCCCACGACGCGATCGCGACGGCGACCAGCGACACGTCGTCGACGGCCACCGTCCACCGCGCGCCGTCGCCGTCCTGCCCGAGCACCAGCCCGTACCCGTCGGCGTACGGCTCCAGGCCCATCGCCGCGCACGCCTCGGGATAGTCGTCCCCGAGCACGCTCGGGAACTGCGCGGGCGTCAGCAGCGCGGCCGTCAGCACGTACAGCGCGTCGTCCTCCGCCGCCCCGCCGACCGCCCCACCGGCCACCCCGCCCTCGGCCTCCCCGGCCTTCCGCGTTCCGGCCATGGCAGCCCTCCCTCCGGTCCCTCCGGTCGCCCGACCGTCGTTCCGGTCGCTTGCGGGCGCACCTTAACCAGCGAGTAACCCCCGCGTCGAGGGGCCTGCCGTCCGATCACCTCAGGCGGCGGGCAGACCGAGGAGGCTGCGCGCCACGCTCTGGGGGGACTCGTCCCGCTCCCGTGCGAGAGCGATGACCGCCCGGCAGGCCAGCTCGCCGACCCCGAACGACAGCGCCTCGGGCGACACCCACCCCGCGGCCTCCTCCATCCGGTCCTGGTCGTCCTCCGCGGACGCGGACACGTACACCGCCGCCGCCTCGAAGAGGTTGTGCTGCCGGACGCGGACGCGGACGCGGGCAGAGCCGTTCTCACGGCCCGGCACCGGGGACTTGGGGAACCTGGGGTACTTGAAGAATGTGCGGAGTCTGCTGAACACCGGGCCCACCTTCCCCTCGACGCCGACTGCCCCTCCAACGTAGGGCCCGCCACCCGGCTGCAGAAGAGGACCGTCAGTACTGACGTTCGTCCCGTACGGCGAGGGCCAGGAACCGGTGGTCCTCGTCCGCGTACGACACCATCCGCCACCCCGAACCCGCCAGCAGGGGACGCAGGTTCGGCTCGGCGCGCAGGTCGTCGGCGGTGATCTGCCGACCATGGCGCGCGGCCAGGGCGGCGCGGCCGACCGGATGGAACAGCGCCAGCCGTCCGCCCGGCCGTACGACGCGGGCCAGCTCCCGCAGATCGTCGGCCGGCCGCGGCAGGTGCGAGATGAGGCCGGCGCCGAAGACGGCGTCCAGGACGCCGTCGCGCAGCGGCAGCCGGGCCACGTCCGCGAGCAGCAGCGCTCCGCTGCCGCCGCGCCCGGCCCGTACCGCCGCCGCCAGCATCGCGGCGGTGACGTCCACCCCGATGACCGTGCCCGCCGGCCCCACGGCGTCCCGCAGGGGCGGGAGGGCGCGTCCGGTGCCGCAGCCCGCGTCGAGGACCGCGTCGCCGGGGCGCAGCCCGAGTTCGTGGACGGCCGCCGCGTAAGCGGGGCCGTCGTCGGGGAACCGCGTGTCCCAGTCCGCCGCCCGGGCGGTGAAGAACTCCTGCACATCCGTGTGGTCATCGGCCATACGGACATGATCCCTCACACGCCGGCCCGGGCTCGGGCTACGGGCTACTTCTCCTCGTAGTCGTCCCGGTCGACCCCCGCCTCCTCCAGTGCCTCGCGCATGGTGCGGCCGCCCTCCTGCCGCTCCCTGTCGCGCTCCCGCGCCTCCTTGTCCGGTCGGGCGGCCGAGGTGTCGTCGGTCGTCCTCGACTTGGGGCGGTTCTCCTCGGGAACGGTCATCGCTGAACCCTTCTGTGTCGTCGGAAGTCCGGGCGGCCGCTGCCGCCCGCGACCGGGTACCCGGGACCCGGCGCCGGAGCGGTCGACCGCCTCATCCGGTCGGGTCGCCGGCCGGCCGGGCGCGGTCGTCCCGGGTCGGGTCGTTCGGCTCGCCGAGCAGTACGTCAACGCCGCCCGTGCCCGTGGGGGCCTCCCCGGGAGCCCCGGCGCGCGGGTGCATCCGGTTGCCGACGCTCCGGTACGTGAACGGCAGGCCGGACAGCCGCTCGGGAAGCAGGCAGTTCTTGCCGTCCACCACCACGGCGGGCGGGGCCATCCGGGCGCCCAGCTCCGACCAGTCGGCCTCGATCGTCTCGGGCCACTCGGTGAGGACGACCGCCGCGCGGGCGCCCTCGACGGCCGTCCGGAGGTCCGGGCACGGCCGGGCGCCGGGGAAGAGGCGGCCCAGGTGCTCGGCGTCCATGGCGGGGTCCCAGACGCGTACGCCGGCCGCGTCCTCGAGCAGGTGCGGCACGACGACGCGGCTCGGCGCCGCCCGCATGTCGTCGCTCCACGGCTCGTAGCGCGCCCCCAGGACGGCGACCTCACAGCGGGCCAGGTCGTCACCGAGCTCGGCGCGGAGCGTTTCGCGGACGAGCCCCGGCTGTGCGCGGTTGACCGCGACCGCCGCGTCCAGCAGCGGAGTGGGCAGGCCACGGGCCACCGCCCAGTGCGTCAGCGCGGCGGTGTCCTTGGGCAGGCACGAGTCACCGAAGCCCAGCCCGGGCTGGAGGAAGGCGTGCCCGATGCGCGGGTCGAGGCCCACCCCCTGCATCACGTGGTCGATGTTCAGCTCCGGAGCCGTGCACAGCCGTGCGAACTCGTTCGCGAAGCTGATCTTCATGGCGAGGAAGGTGTTGCTGGCGTACTTGACCATCTCCGCCGACGCCGGAGTCATCACCACCCAGGGGCAGGCCAGCGGCCCGTACAACTCCTGGAGCGCCGGCAGGACCACGGCCTGCGACCACAGGCCGACCACCACCCGCGACGGCGCCGACCAGTCGTCCAGGGCGCTGCCCTGGTTGAGGAACTCGGGGGTGTAGGCGTACCGGTCCCGCAACTGGGGGTACGCCACGAGGAAGCCGTCGCTCGTGCCCGGCGGAACCGTGGACTTCAGCACCACGTACGGCGCCGGCAGCAGGGCGGCCGCCTCCCCGAGCGCGACCCCGACCTGGGACAGGTCCGCCGAGCCGTCCGCGGTGGGCGGGGAGCCCACGGTGATCAGCACGAGGTCGAAGGGTTCCCGCAGGTGCGTGTGCGCGAGGTCGGGGGCGAACCGCAGCCGCCCGGTCCCCAGGGCGAGGGACAGCTCCTCCTGGAGACCGGGCTCCGACACGGGCGCACGGCCGGCCGTCAACGACTCCAGGCGCGTCGCGTCCCGTTCGATGCCGGTCACGTGGTGGCCCTGCCGTGCGAGGGCGACCGCTCCGGCCACTCCCACGTAGCCCTGCCCGACGACGGCGACACGCATAGGGGGCTCCTGACGCTGGTCCGGTCCGGTGTGGCGGCCAGCCCAGCTTCACCGCGCCCCCACCGCCCGGCCACCCGCCGAGGGCGGAAGGGTGACCGGCCTGTCCGTCCACCGCGGCGACGGAGCGCTCTTGCCCTGTTCACGACAGTACGGAAGGCTTACGGAAGCCCGACGACCACAGGGCACGGGCCTGCGGGCCGACGAGGGAACGCGGGACCACGACGCGGACGAGGGGGAGACCGGACATGGCTCTGGACAAGGGACTCGACTGGCTGCTGGACGACCTGACGCAGCGGGTCGCGTACATACGGCATGCCCTGGTGCTGTCCAACGACGGCCTGGTGACGGGGGCGAGCAGTGGTCTCGCCCGTGAGGACGCGGAGCACCTCGCCGCGGTCTCCTCGGGGCTGCACAGCCTCGCCCGCGGGTCCGGGCGCCACTTCGGGGCCGGCAACGCACGGCAGACGATGGTCGAGTTCGACGAGGCGATGCTGTTCGTCACCGCCGCCGGCGAAGGCAGCTGCCTGTGCGTGCTGAGCGCCGCCGAGGCCGACGTCGGCCAGGTCGCCTACGAGATGACGCTGCTGGTCAACCGGGTCGGCGAGCACCTCGCGGTGGCCGCGCGGCGGCCCGGCGCCTGAGTTGTCCACAGGCCTGACGCGACCGGGACCCGTCGCGCTACCTTCGTGACACAGAGTGACGACGCACAGTGCGTCACCTTTCACGGGGGAGGACCGTCATGACGGCCACCGAAACCACCGCACGCACCCTCACCCTCGGGCGCGCGGCACAGAAACTCGCCCTGAAGCCCAGCGAGCTCGACCTCGCCGTCCAGCTCGGGCACGTGCGCACCGTGCCCGGGACCGGCGGTGGGCGGCGGCGCGTCGCCCAGACCGAGATCGACCGGCTGCGCGGCGCTCCCGACTTCCCGGACGGCCTGCGCGAGCGCGTTCGGACCGTGGGCACGGCCGAGGCGGCCGAGCTCGCCTCGATCACCGCCGACCGCTTCACCAAATTGGCCAGGACCGGACACCTCACGCCGGTCAGGTTCTACCTCAACCGCTACCGCGCCGTCGTCTGGCTCTACCTCGCCGGTGAGGTACGGGGGTTCGCCGCGCACCACCCGGAGCTCCTCACCGGCAGACTGCCCCACGCCCTGCGCGCCAGGCTCGACGCGGGGGACGACGCCCGCCCGCGCAACTGGCGCACCCGCCGCCTCGGCCTGCTGCTGCGCGGGGCGGAGGACCCGTGGGCGGCCGCGGCGGCCATCGCCACGCTGCTCGACCCGGTCCAGCTGGCCGAGGTGGTCGACGACCCGTACGAGCGCGCCTACCTCGACCGTCTGCGACCGGAGCCGCCCTACGGCCGCCCGGAGTCCCTCTCCGCCCGCGAGATCAGCGACCGGCTGCTGCTGGCGGACGAGCCCGACGAGATCCTGTGGCACCGCATCAACCTGGCGCTCGCCCTCGACGAAGCCCGCGCGGTACGGCAGGCGCCACGCCCGGACGGCGGCGTCACCACCGCGCCGGACCTTGCACGGGCCTCCACACGGCCACCGGTCCCCGCGCCGGCCCCCGCACCGGCCCCCGCGCTGCCGGCCGCGCGGCCCGCACCGGGGCGCAGCGGCCTGCTCGCCCGGCTCCGGCTGCGCCGCCGCAAGTCGGTGCTCGGGGTGCCGACCGGCCCGGGCCGGCGGGGGTGAACGCCTGGCGTGCCCGGGCGGGCGCGTGCACGATGTGGCGGTCCGCGTGCGTGCGGCGCGCCGGGCGTGCACCATGGCCGCATGCTGCTGGCCCGTCTCGCGGACGTCTCCCGCCAGGTCGCCGCCACCTCCGCGCGCTCGCGCAAGACCGCCGCCCTGGCCGACCTCTTCGCGGCGACCCCGCCCGAGGAGGCGCCGCTCGTCATCGCCTACCTCGCGGGCCGCCTCCCCCAGGGGCGGATCGGCGTCGGCTGGAGCACGCTCAAGGACCCCGTCTCGCCCGCCGCCGAGGCCATGCTGACCGTCGCCGACACCGATGCCGCGTTCACCGCCCTCGCTGAGGTCGCCGGCCCCGGCGCGCAGGCCGAGCGGCAGCGCCTCGTACGGGAACTGATGGGCGCCGCCACGCCGCCCGAGCAGGAGTTCCTGCTGCGGCTGCTCACGGGCGAGGTCCGCCAGGGCGCGCTGGACGCCGTGGCCCTCGAGGGCGTCGCCCTGGCGACCGCGGCACCGGCCGCGGACGTACGGCGCGCCGTGATGCTCGACGGGTCGCTGCCCCGCGTCGCCCAGGCGCTGCTCGCCGAGGGCCCGGCGGCCCTGGAGCGGTTCCGGCTCCGGGTCGGCAGCCCGGTGCAGCCCATGCTGGCGCACACGGCCAAGAGCGTCACCGAGGCGATCGCCACGCTCGGCCCGTGCGTCGTGGAGGAGAAGCTCGACGGCATCCGCGTCCAGGTGCACCGCTCCGGCGACGACGTCCGTGTCTACACCCGTTCGCTCGACGACATCACCGACCGCCTTCCCGAGATCACCGCGACCGCCCTCGGCCTGCCCGGCGACGAGTTCGTCCTGGACGGCGAGGTGATCGCCCTCGACACGGCCGGCCGCCCGGTCCCCTTCCAGGACATCGCCTCCCGCGTCGGCTCGCGCCTCGACGTGACGACCGCGGCGGCCGCGCTGCCCGTGTCACCGGTCTTCTTCGACGTCCTCGCGGCGGACGGCGATGTCCTGCTGGACCTGCCCGGCCGTGAGCGGCACGCGGTGCTCGCCCGCATGGTTCCCGAACCGACGCGGGTCCGCCGTACCGTCGTCGAGGACCCGTCCGACGCGGCCCGGGTGGAGGCGGCGGAGGCCTTCTTCGCCGACACCCTGCGCCGCGGCCACGAAGGCGTGCTGGTCAAAGGGCTCGACGCGCCGTACAGCGCGGGCCGGCGGGGCCGCTCCTGGCTCAAGGTGAAACCGGTCCACACGCTCGACCTGGTCGTCCTCGCCGCCGAGTGGGGCCACGGCCGCCGCACCGGACTGCTCTCCAACCTGCACCTGGGTGCGCGCGGTGCCGACGGCTCCTTCGTCATGCTGGGCAAGACGTTCAAGGGCCTGACCGACGCCATGCTCCGCTGGCAGACGGAACGGCTGCGTGAACTGGCCGTCGAGGACGACGGTTTCACCGTCCGCGTCCGCCCGGAGCTCGTCGTCGAGATCGCCTACGACGGCCTCCAGCGCTCACCCCGCTACCCCGCCGGGATCACGCTGCGCTTCGCCCGCGTCGTACGCCACCGCCCCGACAAGCGGGCCGAGGAGGCCGACACCGTCGACCAGGTGCTCGCGAGCGGCCCTCAGGGGGCGTCCCGCGTCGTGTAGCGGTGCCTGACCCACAACGGAAGGACGTACCAGCACACCAGGTACCAGCCCACCACCCCCGCGACCAGCCACGGCACGAAGTGGTCGCTGGTGGCGACCCGCAACACCAGGAACAGTGCCGACACCAGCGTCGCCAGCAGCAGCACGAGCCCGATGAAGGTCAGCCGGGACGCCCACTGCACCGTCTGGGGCTTGATCCGCCGCCCGGCCACGAGTCGGTGGAACGACACCGGGCCGATCAGCGCCCCGGTCGCGCAGGCGCCGAGCGCGACCGTCGTGATGTAGATGCCCTTGTCGGTGGACGTCAGCTCCTGGTACCGCGGAGTGAACACCACCGTGAGCAGGAAACCGAAGAGAATCTGCACACCCGTCTGGGCAACCCGTATCTCCTGGATCAGCTCGCCCCAGCGACGGTCCGCACGCTCCTCCTCCGTCTCGTTCCGCCCCCGCACCAATCCCGAGGTCCCTTTGGAGGCGCGTCCGGCGACACGTCCGGAGGCGCCTCTCTCATCCTGGTCTGCCATGCCTACCTCCCACGCTCCCTTGTAACCCGGCGGAGCCCGCTCAACCCACGCTCCCTTGTAACCCGGCGGAGCCCGCTCAACCGCGGCGGTACGGCAGCCGACGGAACTCCGCGGGTGTCGTGCCACCCGGGAGCGACCGGCGGCTCCCACACGTTCATGCTCGTACGCAAACGGGAAAGGGGTAGAGACGATATGACGACCCGCGCGGCGGTCTTCGACGTGGACGGCACCCTCGCCGACACCAATCACCTGCACGTCACCACCTGGTGGGAGGCGTTCCGGCAAGCCGGGCACGACGTACCCATGCACGCCGTCCACCGCTCCATCGGCCTGGGCTCCCACGACCTGATCGCCCGCCTCCTCGGCGAGGACCGCGACCGCGAACAGGACGACGCGCTCAGCGCCGCCCACAAAACCCTCTACGGCACCTACTTCGACCGGCTGCCCGCTTTCCGGGACGCGGGCCGGCTCCTGCGGACGCTGGCGGTGAACGGCTGGACGGTCGTCCTCGCCACCTCCGCCGGGGGAGCGGAGCTGTCCGCCCTGCGCCGTGCGATCGACGCCGACGACGCCATCACGGCGACCGCCAGCGCCGACGACGTGGAAGAGGGCAAACCCGCACCGGAGCCGGTGCGGCACGCCCTGGAACTGGCCGGGGCACCCGCCCGCGGCTCGGTCTTCGTGGGCGACACGGTGTGGGACATGCGGGCGGGCACCCGCGCCGGCGTCACCTGCGTGGGACTGCTGTGCGGCGGCATCCCGCGCGCCGACCTGACGGAGGCGGGGGCCGCCGTGATCCACGACGACCCCGCCGACCTGCTCGCGCACCTGGACGACGGTCCGCTCGGCCGCCCCACCCCCTGATCCGGCCGCCGCCCAGCCGCCCCACCCCCTGATCCGGCCGCCGCCCAGCCGCCTCCCGGAGCGCACCCGTCACTTGCCGAGCTCGCGCTGGAGCTCCGCCTTGTTCATGGACGACCGGCCCTGGACGCCCTTGCGCTTGGCCTCCTCGTACAACTGGTCGTACGTGGCCTCCTTGGAACCGCCACCACCCGACCGCCGACCGCCCTGCTGGGAGGACGACGAGCCCTGCTTCGACGACCCGCTCGACTTGCTTGACCCGCTCGACCCACTCGACTTGCTGGAGCTGGACTTGCCGGACTTGCTGGAGGACTTGGCCTCACCGGTCTGCGCCCGCTGCTTGTTCACCGTCCGGGCCGCGATCTCCTCCGACCGCTCCTCGCTCGCGCCGCGCTTCTTCGAGCTCTCCTTGATGTGCTCGTACTGCCGCTCCCGCTTGGGGCTGGATCCTGCGGGCATCGCTCCTCCTCACGGCCCCCCTTGCCTGTCCTCACCCTCGTACCAGGCACCCACCTCCGCAAACGCGCGCCCCAGATCCCGATTGGAGCTCCGGAGGCGAGGTATGCGGGACTGTACGACGCTGAACGGGTAGCCCCGCGGACCAAGGAGTGGAGCGACGTGGAGAACAAGGCAACGAACAACCACCCTGCGGACTGTGACGTCACCGTCCAGCTCACCGACTGCGATCGTGAGGAGGCGCGGATCGTCTTCGACACGCTCGACCACGTCTTCTCGGCCTGCGACGCGCCCCAGCCGGGACCGGAGCAGCGCCACGACCACGAGCCGACCGTCTGGGTGGCGACGTTCGACAGCTCGGCGCATTCGAGCGATCAGCCTCCCGGCCCGCCGCAACTCGAACACCCCGTACAGGCCCTGCTGACGGGCGACCACCACGCGGTGGCCGAAGTGGAGAAGGCGCTCGGCCGCCTCTTCGAGGTACGCACCTCCGAGTCGGTGTCCGGAGAGCACGAGAAGGAGTCGCGCCTGCTGCTCGCCCCGCGCTGAGGGCGCGGGCCCGGGGCGGCGGCACCCGCCGCCCGTTTCCGTCAGCGGACGTCGAAAAGACGCCTGGAGGCACCATGGCAGTACGGCACCGGTTGATCAGAAAGCCCCCCGAAGCGGTGTGGGCCGTCCTCGCGGACGGGTCGCGGTACGCCGACTGGGTCGTCGGCACCGACTCGTCCCGCCAGAAGGACGACAACTGGCCGAAGGTCGGCTCCGAGATCGCGTACACCGTGCGCCTCGGCCCGTACACGGCCGAGGGCGACACCGTCGTCCGCATCTGCGACCCGCCCCGGACCCTGGAGCTGGAGGCCCGCAGCGGCGCCCTCGGCACCGCCCGGATCGCCATCGAGATTCGCCCCTGGGGGGACGAGACGCTCGTCGTCCTCGACGAGCACCCGCTGCGCGGGCCCGGCGGCCTCCTGCACAACACGGTCCTCGACGCCCTGCTGCAACTGCGCCACCGGGCCATGCTGGGCCGCCTCGCCGACCTGGTCGAGCGGACCGCCACCGACACCGGGCCCGCCGAAGCCCGCACCGCCGACGCCCCCTGAGAGCCGGGCCGGCGGGCGGAGACGGACGCAGACGGGGACGCAGACGGGCTGAGACGGACGGAGAGAGCGATGTCCCGGACACCGGCACCGGACTGGCACACCCCCGCCCTGGAGACCACCGCGCCCGACGCGGTCGTCATCGGAGCGGGGCCCAACGGGCTCGTCGCGGCCAACCTCCTCGCCGACGCCGGGTGGCGCGTCGAGGTCCTGGAAGCCAACGACGAGCCCGGCGGGGCGGTCCGCAGCGACCGGGGCGTGGACGCGGAGTACGTCAGCGACCTCTTCAGCGCCTTCTACCCGCTCGCCGCCGCCTCGCCCGTCATCGCCCGCCTGAACCTCCACGAGGAGGGGCTGCACTGGAGCCACGCTCCCCGCGTCCTCGCCCACCCCCTGAGCGACGGCCGCTGCGCCGTGCTGGAGCGGGACCGGGCGGCCACGGCGACCGGACTCGAACAGTTCGCCCCCGGCGACGGCCTCGCCTGGGACGGCCTGTGCGACATCTGGGACCGGCTCGGCGACGACATCCTGGGCGCCCTCTTCACCCCCTTCCCGCCGCTGCGCTCCTCGGCCCGCCTGCTCGCCCGGCTGCGCGCCGCCGGGGGCCTGCACCTCGCCCGTACGCTGCTGCTGCCCGTGCGCCGCCTGGGCGAGGAGGAGTTCCACGGCGAGGGCGGCCGGCTGCTCCTGGCGGGCAACGCCCTGCACGCGGACCTCGCGCCCGAGTCGGCGGGCAGCGGCGGGTTCGGCTGGCTGATGTCCATGCTGGGCCAGACCGTCGGCTACCCCGTCCCGATCGGCGGCTCCAGCGCCCTCACCGCCGCCCTCGTACGGCGCCTGGAGCGGCGCGGAGGGTTGCTGCGCTGCGGAGAGCGGGTCGCGGAGGTCGTCGTACGCTCCGGGCGGGCCGTGGCGGTCCGCACCGACGACGGCGAGACGGTGCCGGCCGGCCGGGCGGTCCTCGCCGACGTGGCCGTACCGACGCTGTACGGGGACCTCGTCGCCCCCGAGCACCTGCCCGCACGGCTCCTGGACGACGTGCGCCGCTTCCAGTGGGACTGGGCCACCTTCAAGGTCGACTGGGCCCTGTCCGGACCCGTGCCGTGGACCGCCGAGCAGGCCGTCGGCGCGGGCACCGTGCACGTGGCCGACGGCATGGACGAGCTGACCCGCTTCGCGGCCCAGATCGCCATGGGCCGGGTGCCCGACCGGCCGTTCCTCCTCGTCGGCCAGATGACCACCGCCGACCCGACCCGCTCGCCGCCGGGGACCGAGTCGGCCTGGGCGTACACCCACGTCCCGCACGACGTACGCGGCGACGCGGGCGACGACGCCCTCACGGGGACCTGGGACCGGCGCGAGCGGGAGGCGATGGCCGACCGCGTCGAGGCGCAGGTCGAACGGTTCGCCCCCGGCTTCCGCGCCCGCATCCGCGCGCGCCGCGTCCTCGCGCCGCCCACCCTGCAGGCCATGGACGCCAACCTCCGCGACGGTGCCGTCAACGGCGGCACGACCGCCCTGCACCAGCAGCTCGTCTTCCGCCCGCTCCCGGGCACCGGCCGCCCCGAGACGCCCGTCGAGGGCCTGTACCTCGCGTCGGCGGGGGCACATCCCGGGGGCGGCGTGCACGGCGCCCCCGGCGCGAACGCGGCGCGCGCCGCGCTGCGCAGCACGCGCCCGGTCCGCCGCACACTGGCCCGCGCGCAGGGCGCCCTGGCGAGCAGGGGCCGCCGGGGCCGCCTCTGAAGACCTGCGGAGGAGCTGCCACGGACGACGTCATGGGCGCATGCTGGGTGAGTGGGGTCGCGCGGTCGCCCGCCGGCTCCACCGAACGGCATGGAGCGGAGGTGAGGAGCCATGGCTGTCGGGGAGAAGGTCCTGCTGGTGGACGACCACGAGGACAACCTGCTCGCACTGCAGTGCGCCATCGCGCCACTCGGCTACCCCATGGAACTGGCGACCAGCGGCGACGGCGCCCTCAAGGCGGTGCTGCGCGGCGGGATCGCCGTCGCCGTCCTCGACGTCGTCATGCCGATGCTGGGCGGCCTGGACGTTCTGCTCTACATGCAGCGGGTCGAACACACCCGCCACATCCCGGTGGTCCTGGTCACCGGCTGGGGCGCCGGCGCGCAGGTCCAGCGAGAAGCGCTGCGCCTGGGGGCCGCCGACCTCCTCGTCAAACCGATCGACCCGTGGGCGCTCCGCATCAAGGTGGGCTACCTCCACGGCACCAGCCGACGCCTTTCACCGGCATAGGACTCGAGGCGCCTCTCCGCCCGCGGCTCACCGTGCTCCGCCCGACCGCCCCGGAGCCCGCCGACCCGAAGACGACCGACCCGAAGACGACCGACCCGGGGACCGCTCCTCCTGTGCCGCTTTCTCGGCCGCCTCCTCGGCCCGTCGGCGCGCCCGGCGCGCCTCGCGCTCGGCCTCCCGGGCACGGTCCCGCGCCTCACGAGCCTCGGCGGCGGCCGTGTGCCGCCGCTCCTCGGCGTCTCTCAGCTCCGCGGCCAGGGCTGCGGCCCGGCGCTCCGCCTCGTGCAGCTGCGCCTCGGCGCGCTCCCGGTCCGCCTGCGCCCGCCGGTGCCGCTCCTCCCGCTCGTGTGCTTCCCGCTCGGTCTCCGCGGCCTCCTGCCGGGCCCGCTCCAGCCGCGCCCGCCGCTCCTCCTCGGCCTCCCGCTCCTCCTTCCCCTCCCGTGCCTTCTCCGGGGTGTCCGGCGGGCGGCGCCGCGGCCGCTCCGCCACGGCGGCCGGCGCCGCCGCCGTGAAGCCGACCGGCGCGGACAGAGGTCTCACCAGCCGCCCGGCCGCCCACTCCTCGGCCGCCTCCGGGTCCGTGAGCGCCGCGTTCAGCGTCGCTTCGACCTCGCGCAGCACGTCCTCGCCGACCGGCTGCCCCGCCTGGGCCGCGAGCTGCCCCGCCTCCCGCGCGAGCGCCCTGACCACGAGGTGGCGGCGGTGACCGAGGTCCCGCAGCCGCTCCCCGTCGAGCTCGTGGTGGGCCCGCCGCAGGGCCTCGCCGAGGGCGACGAGCGACCGTGTCTCCTCACGCCGCTCCCGTACGAGCAGATTGCTGGTCCACGCGGCCAGGGTGGGCTTCCGCAGGGCTCCGATCCGGTCCGCGAGCGCCGGGTCACCGGCCCTGCGGGCTTCGACGGCCCGCGCGTTACGGGCCGCCGTGAAGCGGTCGGGCCGCAGCCCGTAGAGCTCGTCGGCGACGCTGTCCAGATCCCGCATAGGACCACTGTGGCCGTCCGTGCCGGGTTTCTCCTCCCGGGAGCGTGGCAGTCGTGGCAGACGCGGGAGCGGCAGGCGTACGCACCGTCGCAGTCGTAAAGCGAAGGAAACTGGCCATCTTTCCGTCTCTCCGGGCTCCGGCTCGCGGGTGTGGGCGGCCGCTGAGGGAGGGCCGGACGGATGCCGGGTCAAGAAGTGGTATACGAAACGTAATGTGCGCGGAGCGGGCAAGAGCCCGGGAAAGAGCAGGGAAACTCTGGCCGTCACTCAGGGTACGCACAGGGAACGACGGCCCGCACGGCCGTCTTGGTGCCGGCCGTGCGGGCCGCGAGAGGAGGGCGTCGGGGCAGTTCGGCCCGCTCGTTTCGCCCTCCGATGCCGGCACGCACACGTGCCGCGCAGACTCAGAAAGCGAAGACGCTGTCGCTTTCGGTCTGCATCACACAGGAATTGGGGAATGTGCGGGCGTAATCCACGCGCCGGCCTTCCCAGACGCCTTGCGCGGTGACGACCACCGGGTCGTAGATCTTGATGCAGGGCCGCTGCTCGTCCCCGCCGAGCTTGTCGAACTCGCCCTGCGCCGCACGCAGTTCCGCGCACGCCCGCTGCGGCGCCGGGTGCGTGCCGCCGGGGGTGGGGGCGCAGGTCAGGGTGGTCGCCCGCAGGGGCGTCGAGGACGCGACGTCCTCGCCCTGCCCCATGGTGAGGACGAGTGCGCTCGGGGCGTAGAGCCGCTGCCCGGCCTCGGCGTGCTCCGCGGCCTGCGCTGCGGTCAGCGGGCCGAGGGTCGCGGCGGTGACGAGGCCGCATATGAAGGCGCGCTTTAACAGTGTCCGCATGGTGTGAATCCTCTCGCTTGGTTTTCCGGTGGGGTGCGATGGACACACTGCCTCGCGCAGGCTGTTGACGCACATTCAGGGGCGCTTTTCAGTTTTGTCTGTTATTCAAGCAGTGACGCGAAACCGCCTTCCATCCAGGCCCGGCCGGGCCGCCCGACACCCCGTCACCAGCCCGTACGGGGGCGCCCGATACGGTTCAAGACTTCACGATGCGTAGAACCCTGCGGTCCGGGGCCGGGTCAACACGGCTGAAACGTAACGGCAACATGGCTCAGGGTGGCGCTGGAGCCACCTTTCATCTGAAGGTAATGTTCAGGCAAAGTCAGCGAAGTCGCAGTGGCGCACGCTCGCATAAACGCCGCACCACGGTGTCGTGCGCCCCGACGGCTGCCGCGGAGACCCCGCGGTCCGCCGACCCCTGTCCATGACCCGACCACACCGCGCCCCGGCCACGGCCCGGAGCGCAGGAGGCAGGCCACGATGTACCACCCAGAAGCCGCTGTTCCTGACCGGGCGGCCGCCCACCGACCGGACCGGCACGGGGAGTTCGGGCCGCTGTGAGCCGCCCGGCCCTCTTCCGTGACCCGCTCGGCCCCCTCGCCGTCCGACGTCCGCTGCCCGCCGCCCCTGTCGGCGGACCGCACCGCTAGGAACACACCCTCATGTTCACCGCTTTCAAAGACCCTTCCGTGCTGCGCCGCGACTTCCTCGCGTCGCTCGTCGTCTTCCTCGTCGCCGTGCCCCTGTGCGTGGGTGTGGCGGTCGCCTCCGGCGTGCCCGCCGAACTGGGCCTGATCACCGGCATCGTCGGCGGACTCGTCGTCGGCGCGCTGCCCGGCAGCTCCCTTCAGGTGAGCGGCCCCGCCGCGGGCATGACCGTGCTCGTCTTCGAGGCCGTGAGCGAGTTCGGCCTCGCCGCGCTCGGCGCCATCGTGCTCATATCGGGGCTGCTCCAACTCGCCCTCGGAGCCCTGCGGTTCGGCCGCTGGTTCCGGGCCATCTCGGTCGCCGTCGTCCAGGGCATGCTCGCGGGCATCGGCCTGGTCATCGTCCTCGGCCAGCTGTACGCGATGGCCGACACCACCCAGCCCTCCGGCGGCCTCGGCAAGCTCGCCGGACTGCCCTCGCTGGCCGTCTCCGTCGCCTCCGGAGGCACCGCGCTCACCGCGTTCCTCCTCGGCGCGGGCACCATCGCCGTCCTCGTCCTGTGGCCGCGGCTGCCCGCCCGGGTCCGAGTGGTGCCCGGTCCGCTGGCCGCGGTGGGGCTGGCCACCGCCGTGGCCGCGCTGTTCGAGCTGCCCGCCGCCAAGGTCGAGGTGCAGGGTCTGCTGGAAGCCGTCCAGCCGCCCGGCCTCGGTGACTTCGCCGACCTCGCCGGGATGGCGGCGATCGGGACGGTACTCGCCTTCACCCTGATCGCCTCCGCCGAGAGCCTGTTCAGCGCGGCCGCGGTGGACCGTATGCACGACGGTCCGCGCACCGACTACGACAAGGAGCTCATGGCACAGGGCGTCGGCAACACGATCTGCGGGGCGCTCGGCGCCCTGCCGATGACCGCCGTGATCGTACGCAGCGCGGCCAACGTGCATGCGGGCGCCCGCACATCGCTCTCGCGCTTCCTGCACGGGCTGTGGCTGCTGCTGTTCGCGGCGCTGCTGCCCGCCACGATCGGGGCCGTTCCGCTCGCCGCGCTCGCCGGCGTCCTGGTGCACGCGGGTTGCAAGCTCGTACCGGTCGGGGACCTCGGCCCGCTGTGGCGTGAGCACCGGGGCGAGGCAGTCGTCCTCGGCGTGACCGCCCTGGCCATCCTGTTCACCAACCTCTTCGAAGGAGTCCTGCTGGGGCTGCTGCTCGCCGTGTGCAAGACCGCGTGGGAGACCTCCCACCTCCACGTCGAGGTCCGGGAGCTCACCGGGGGGCGGCTCGTGGCCGCCCTCACCGGCAACGCCACCTTCCTGCGGCTGCCGAAGATCCTGGAGCGGCTGGAGGGCCTGCCCCAGGACCGGCCCATCGAGCTGGACCTGTCCGGGGTGCGTCACCTCGACCACGCGTGCCGGGTCGCCCTGGAGAACTGGGCGCTCCGCCACAACGACGCCGGGACCGAGCCGGTCCGCCTGCTCCACTTGGCCCCGGCGGGCCCGGGAGCCCCGGAGGCCCCCACGGATCCGGCGGCTCAGCCCCCGGCGGTGTCGAGGGCGTAGCCGACGACGGACCAGGGCGTCAGCCGGTCCTTCTTGACCAGCCCGACGGCCTGGTCCGATTCGTGCCCACCGGGCTGTCCCGCGGGCTGTCCCGCAGGCTGCCCCACGGGCTGCTCGGCGGCCTGTGCCGTGGCCGCGGTCCCGGCGCCGGCGCCGATCAGCGCGCCGGCGACCGCGGCCACGGCGGCGGTGCGGAGATGCATGGTACGGGCGGAACGGATGTTCACGGTTCCCCTCTCGACGTCGTCAGTCCTGAGTCCTGCCGGAGATCAACGACGGGGAGCCCCGCAGGTGTCGTGACCGGAGGCGGGTAACAAGGGGATCTCTCCCTGTTGACCAAAAGGTGCGAAAGGAGTTTTATGTAGATAAAGGGCAGATAAAGTCTTCCACAGGAGGCAGGGCCCGCAATGACCACTCATCCGAGCATCGAGCAACACCCCGATCTGGCCGAGATGCGCTCCCGGTTCGAGCGTGCGACCACCACCCCCCGAAGCCAGGCGGTCGAGACGCTTGGCCTCCTCACGGGTGTTTACCTGGCCGCCTCTCCCTGGATCGCCGGGTTCAGCGGCTTCACCACCCTCGCCGTGAGCAACTTGATCACCGGTATCGCCTACGCGCTGTGCATGGGCGGGTTCACCTCGGCGTACGAGCGGACCCATGCCATGGCGTGGTCCGCCTGCGCCATTGGCGCATGGACGATCGTCTCCCCGTGGGTCGTGGCCGGCAACGTCGATACGACCCGCACGGTGGTCAACAACATCATCGTCGGCGTCGTGGCTCTGCTGCTCGGCGCGGCCATGGCCGCGGCCGCCAAGAGCGAAGGCCGCTCCGGACGCTCCCGTGTCCGCGGAGGCCCCGGCCCGACCATGGACTGAGGAACGGCCCGAGGAGCTGACAGCTGACACGCTCGACACGAGCTGACGCGCGCACCGACGCGCACCCCGTACGGCCCCGACGCCACCGACGGCGCCGGGGCCGCCGCGTGCCCGGCCCCGCACGCCGCCGCACCGGCACGTAACACGGCCGCGGGCACGTCACACGAACACGTAACACAGGACAGGTGTGCGGTGTCGTCGGCGCGGGGAGGGCCGTGATCATGACATCGACTTCCGCTCCGGCCCGCCCCGGGCCCGGCCACCGCCCCGCCCGGCAACTCCTCGCGGCCTCCGTCGGCAACGCCGTCGAATGGTACGACTGGTACGCCTACACCTTCCTGGCCACGTACATCGCCGGCCAGATATTCCCCAAGGGGGCCGAGACCTCCCTCGTCCCCCTCCTCGCCACCTTCGCCGTCTTCGCCGTGGGCTTCTTCATGCGTCCCGTCGGCGGCCTCCTCATGGGCGCCGTCGCCGACCGGCACGGCAGACGGGCCGCCCTGACCGTCACGATCCTCCTCATGGGCGGCAGCAGCCTGCTGGTCGGGCTCACTCCGACGTACGCGGCGGCGGGCCTCGCCGCCCCCGTGATCCTCGTCGCCGCGCGGCTCCTCCAGGGGCTGTCCGTGGGTGGCGAGTTCGCGGCCTCCAGCACCTTCCTCGTCGAGTCGGCCGGCCCCGGCCGCCGCGGACTGTTCTCCAGCTTCCAGTACGTCTCGACGACCGTCGGCCAGCTCACCGCCTCCGGCATCGCCGCCGTACTGGTCTCCACCCTCGGCGCGGGCGCGATGGAGAGCTGGGGCTGGCGCGTCCCCTTCCTCCTCGGCGCGGCGCTCAGCCTCGTCGGGTTCTGGATCCGGCGCGGGGCGCACGAGACGCTCGCCCCCGGCGCCGACGACCGAGGCACCCGCCCCCGCCCCGGACTGTTCGACGCCCTGCGCCACCATCCGCGCGCGTCCCTGCTGATCTGCGGCATCACGGCCGGCGGCACCCTCGCGTACTACACGTGGACCTCGTACCTCCCCACATACGCCGAGCTCAACGCCGGTGTCTCGAAGGCCGACGCGTTGCTCGCCGGCACCCTCTCCCTCGGCTTCTTCGCCCTGCTCCAGCCGCTCGGCGGCCTGCTGTCCGACCGGTACGGCCGCAAGCCGCTGCTGCTCTTCTTCGGCGTCGGCTTCGCCGTCCTGAGCGTGCCGCTGCTGCGCTCCATCAGCGGCTTCGGCACGCTCCTGCTGGTCCAGTGCGCGGGCATGGTGCTCCTGACCGGCTTCACCTCGATCTCGGCGGCCGTGAACGCCGAGATCTTCCCCGCCCGCGTCCGGGCCGCCGGCATCGGCTTCCCGTACTCCCTCACCGTCGCGCTCTTCGGCGGGACGGCACCCTATGTGGGCACCCTCTTCAAGGACCTGGACCGCCCGGGGCTGTTCCCCTGGTACGTCTCCGCCCTGTGCCTGCTGTCCGCGGTCGTCTACCTGCGGCTGCCGGAGAGCGCCCACAAGGAGCTGGCACGCTGAGCCGGGAACGCTGCGCCGGGAACGTCACCGAACCCGGCGCCGTACGCGCGCTATTCGGCGCGCGCGTCGTGCCGCAGCGGCGTCAGCTGCTCGATGTCGTACCGCGCCCGCAGCGCCGCGATGGCGCCGTGGTCCGGCGGGCCGCCCTGGTCCAGGATCTCCAGCAGCTCCTCGAAGTACCGCTCGTGGTCCGGCGGCGGCGACGCCTGGAAGAACATTTTGGCCGGGGTGTCCGTACGGTTGGCGAACGCGTGCGGGCAGCCCGGCGGCACCACGATGACCGTGCCCGGCGTGGCCCGCACCGTGCGCTTCCCGGACGCCGACTCCCAGTGCCGCCAGTCGTCCCGCGTCCGCACCCGTGGCTCGAACGCCAGTACGTCCAGCTCCCCTTCGAGTACGTAGAAGAGCTCCTCGCTCCGCGTGTGGACGTGCGCCCCCACGTCGAAGCCCGGCGGCACCACCACTTCGAAGCTGGACGCCGCCCGCGAGTGCTCGCCCGTCACCTTGAACGTCACCTGCTGGGCGGGCGTCCGCAGGGTCCGGCCGTGCCCCGTCGGCACCAGCAGCCCGTCGGGCGCGCCGGCCAGCAGGGCGGCCGGCGGCCCGTGGTGCGCGGTCACCAGGTCACCGGGAGGGACTCGGGGCCGCGGATGAGCGCGCCCCGGCGGAACCGGAGCCGCTCCACCGGGACGGCGAACCGCAGCCCGGGGAAACGATCCGCCATGGCGTCGACGAGGAGCTCCGTCTCCAGCCGCGCCAGCATGGCGCCGACGCAGTAGTGCGGCCCGTACCCGAATGCCACATGGGGGTTGGGGCTCCGGTCGAAGTCGAGTGTCTCCGGGTCGGCGAACACGTCCGGGTCCCGGTTGGCCGCCAGGTACGACACGTAGACCGGCTCGCCGGCCCGGATGCGTACGCCGGCGACCGTCACGTCCTCCAGCGCGATCCGGGACAGTCCGACGGCGCTGCGGTGCGGGATGTAGCGGAGCATCTCGTCGATGGCGCGCGGGCGGATCTCCGGTTCGGCGCGCAGCCGGGCGAGGTGCTCGGGGTGCGTGAGCAGGATGAAGACCATGTTGCCGACGTTGTTGGTGACCGCCTCCCCGCCGATCTGGATCAGCAGGGCCAGTCCCACCGCCTCCGAGGCGGTGACCTCGCCGTCCTCGATCGCCGCCCCCAGCAGGCCGATGACGTCCTCGCCGCCGCCCGGACCGCGCTCGCGCAGCACCTCCGCGAAGTACGCGCACATCTCGTCCTTTGCGCGCTGGCTGCGCTGGGCGCCCTTGGCCGAGGACAGGATCAGCGAGGTCCACTCGTGCATCTGCGGCCGGTCGGCCTGGGGCACGCCCATCAGCTCGCAGACCACGGCCAGCGGGAACGGCTCCAGCAGCCGTTCGGTGAAGTCGGCCGGCGGCCCGTCGCGCAGCAGCTCCTCGACGAGCTCGTCGAGACTCTCCCTGGCCCGTTCCCGCACCCGCTCCACACCGCGCGTGGTGAACGCCGGCGCCACCGCCCGGCGCAGCCGGGTGTGGTCGGGCGGGTCCTCGAAGCCGACCGCCCCGTCGACGGGGATGAAGTGCGGGGCGAGCCGGGTGACGTTGTGCTGAGTGACCAGCTTGCGGCTGAAGCGCGGATCGTTGGTCACGGTCCGCACGTCGTCGTAGCGCGTCACCAGCCAGGCCCACCCGTCGCCGTTGGGCAGCTTGATCCGGGTGATGGGCCCCTCCCGCATCAGCTCGGCCAGCACCGGGTCGAAGTCGACCCCGAACAGGTCGAGCGCGGGCCAGGGGCGTACGGGCGGCAGCGTGGCCGTGTCGGCCGTAGCGGCCGGGTCGGCCGTGGTGGCCGTGGTCGTCTCATCCAGCACGGTGCGAATCCTCTGTTGAAGACGCGATCGGGAACGGTCCAGGGATGGTTGAGGTTGATCAGACTTCAATCAGGACTGATCGGAGATGGTCCAGCGACCGAGGGACATCTCGGCCGTGATGCCGGGACCGAACCCGGCCAGCAGGCCGCGCGCCTCATGCTCCGCACTGCCCTCGTCGAACAGCCGGCGCAGCGCGTCCAGGACGACGGCGCTGGCGATGTTGCCGTACTCGGTCAGCGTCGCCCGGCTGAAGCGGAACGCCTCCGGTGGGACCCCGAGGAACTTGCTGAGGTCGTCCAGGATGCGCGGCCCGCCCGCGTGGATGATGTAGAAGTCCAGGTCGGACGCGTCCCAACCGTGCTGCCCCGCCAGCTCCTTGAGCGCCGGAGCCAGCGGCTCCATGGTGCCCGGCACCCGCTTGTCGAGCTTGAAGTGGAACCCGGTGTCCTTGACGTCGTACGCGATCCACTCCTCCGTCTGCGGCACCAGGTACGAGCCGTTGCGCTCGAGCGAGATGCCGGTGCCGCCGCGCCCGCGCATCACCGCGGCGGCGAGGCCGTCACCGAAGAGCCCGTTGGACAGCAGGTTGCCGACCTCGAGGTCGGTGGGCTGGTAGCACAGCGAGCAGAACTCGCAGGCCACGATGAGGGCGTTCGCCTCGGGATAGGCGGTGCAGAAGTCGTGGGCGCGGTTGATGGCCGCGCCCCCGGCGGCGCAGCCCAGCTGCGCGATGGGGATCTGCCGGGTGTCCGTACGGAACCCCATGGTGTTGATGAGCCAGGCCGTCAATGACGGCATCATGAAGCCGGTGCAGGACACGTAGATGATCACATCGATGTCCTGGGCACGTAGCTCGGCGTCCTCGAGAGCCTGGCGGATGACGGCGGGCACACGGGCCTTCGACTCCGCCTCGTACACGGCGTTGCGGGCCTCGAAACCGGGGTGCTTGAGCGTCTCCTCGATCGGTCGCAGGAGATGCCGTTTGCGCACGCCGGTGTTCTCCATCAGTCGCAGCGCCAGCGCCAACTGCGGGTGGTCCGCGTGGATGGAGCGCGCAAGATCGAGCGTCTGCTGCATGGTGATCACATGCTCGGGGACCGCCACCGCGGGTCTGCACAACGTGGCCATGAGGTAAGCCCTTTCGTCGCGTTTGCTCAAAGAATCACGGACCTGCGGCCAGGTCGCGCGTCGAAGAAATCCGGCGCCGTTGGGCCGAACCGGGGAGCGAAGGCCCTCGCCGGCACTGGTTGACCGCCGCCGCGGCCCGGGGCGCCGGGCCGTCGCCGCACGCCCGGCGCCCCGCTCATGGGCCGCATCACGACGTCAGGCCCCGTGACCCCGGTGCGCGACGCGCACGACGCGCAGAAGTGGCGTGCGCGGCGTGCGCAACAACAGCGACGGCGTGGCGTGACCACGACTCACCCGTGCGGACGAGCACGGCATGCCCCGGCGGAGGGCGTCGGCGCAGCATGAGGGAATGCCGCACCACTTGCGTATCGTCCACGGCCGCCCGACCGCCACCGAGCTCGCGGCGCTCACCGCCGTGCTGACCGCACTCGCCTCCAGGTACGCCGTCGAGGGCCCGGAAGCGGACTTCGCACCCGCCCCGCGCAGGGCCGAGTGGGACCGCGGCTGGCGGGCGCATCCGGCGCCCGGCTCGTGGCGCGCCCGTCTGGGCGCGGTCGTCCACCACCGGCGATGAGCGACGGCGACGGCCTGCGGCTGCTCCTCACCTCCGACACCCACGTGCCCAAACGCGCCCGGCACCTGCCCGTCGAACTGCTCGACGCCGTCGACCGGGCCGATGTGGTGCTGCACGCGGGGGACTGGGTGGACGCCGCCACGCTGGACCTGCTGGAGAGCCGCGCCCGGCGTCTGATCGCGGTGTACGGCAACAACGACGGCCTCGAGCTGCGCGCCCGCCTCCCCGAGGTGGCCCACGCCGACCTCGGCGGCCTGCGTTTCGGTGTCGTCCACGAGACAGGGCCGGCCCAGGGCCGCGAGCGCCGCTGCGAGGAGCGGTTCCCCGGCCTCGACGTCCTGGTGTTCGGACACAGCCATATCCCGTGGGACACCACGGCACCGGGCGGGCTGCGGCTGCTGAACCCGGGCTCCCCGACGGACCGGCGCCGCCAGCCGTACCGCACGTACATGACGGCCCTGGTGACCGGCGGCCGCCTCACCGCGGCGGAGCTGCACCGCCTGGGTTAGTACGGCGCGCGCCGAGGAACACGACAGACCATGAACGAGCGGAAGCACACGCCCGAGACGGCGACGGAAGAGGTCCTGCACGAGTTCGAGGAGGCCGAACTCCGCATCGGCGAGGGGGAGCGGGACAAGAGGCGGCGGAAGGACGGCGAGGCGGCCGACACCCTGACGCCGAGCCCGACGGCCCAGGAGTCGGTACGCCGCGAGAAGGACCGCGAGGGGTAGGGCCCCGCACCGGGCCGCACAGCGGCGGGCCGCCGGGGCGGCAGGCGGTGCCACCCCGGCGGCCCGCCGGTCCCCGGCCCGTGAGCCGCGTCGCGTCCGCCGCCCTGCCGGGCGCCGTCCGCGCGCGGGCCCGGCTAGCCGTCGACGGCCGCCGACGCGTTCTCGGAGGCCACGTTCGCCAGGATGTGCGACAGGGCGCTGTCACCCTTCACAGCCGTGGAATTCTCGGTGCACTGCTGGTTCTGCGAGTCGGACAAGACGTCCTGAACACCGATGTTGATCAGCAGGATGTTCTGGAGGTCCTCGATCGGCACAGCGGCGCAGAGCTTGTTGAGGGACCCCTGCACGAGCCCGAACTGGCCGCTCTGGTGGCCGCCGGTGACGGTGTTGCCGTACACCTGCTGCGAGTGGTTGCCGTTCTGCGTGTCGACGTTTCCGTCTCCCACGGCGACGGCCATCGGAACCGACGCGCCCAGCATCACCGCGGCGATACCGGCGGTCGCCAGAACCTTCTTGATCATGTTCCGTCCTTCGGAGTCGACAGACCCGACGACCGGGTCTGCTGTGCCTCACAGCACAACCCCTCCGGTGCCACGGCCCCGTGAGCCGCCGCGCACACGTCACTCTTCTGCCATACATCGGGACACTCCACCGGTGTGCATCGCGGTGCGCCGTACGATCGCACGATGAAGCCACTGTCCCGAGCGGTACGCGTGGTCGTGTCCGACGGCGCGCCCGTCCCCGCGCTGCCGGGTCACCCCGCGACGTACAAGATCACCGATCCGGCGGAGGTGCGGGAGGTGGTCACCGCCGTCGCGGCTGCCGAGGCGGCGACCGCCGCCGACCCCGGGCGGCTCGCGTTCGCGTGCATGTGCCAGGACCATCCCCGGCTGGCCTTCTACGACGCGGGACGCCAACGCATCCGCACAGTCGGCTGGCACCCCTCGGACCTGCTCGAACCGTCTGCCCCGGAGAGCATCCCGAGGCGCCACCGCGAGGCCTGGGCCGCGGCCGCCCCCGCACCGCTGCGCCACTACGCCCGGGCCTGGGCCGGGGGCGACGTGCCGGACTCCCGGACGGCGCGGTCCGTCCCGCTGGAGACCGTGTTCGGCTGGCTGGGGGCCCCGCGCGCCGACGACGCTGCCTACGCGGTCGCACACCTGGCGCCCTTCGCCCTGCTGACGGAGGCGCCGACGGCGGATCTCGCCTGGGCCGTGCGCCGTACGGACGCCACGGGGCTGGACGGCGCGGTGACCTTCTTCGCGAGCGAACACTTCACGACCCGCCACCCGAAGAAGCGCCGCGTCGGCGCGACCGCCCGCGACCTGCTGCTCCGCCACGCGCACACGCGCCACCCGCATCAGGTGGCGGTGCTCCAGCGGCGGCTGCTGGTGGCGGCGGACGACCGCGTCACGCGGTGAGGCCGACGAGCTTTCCGACCTTGCGGCCCTCCTCCAGGTCCCGCTGGGCGGTGGCCATCTCGTCGAGGGAATAGACGTGGACGGGCCCGAGGCCGATCTCGCCGGTGGCGGTCCGGTCGAGGTAGCCCTGCAGGACGGCGGCGGGCAGGTCGGCCGCGTCGCCGGAGTAGGCGGTCAGCCGCACCCCCGTGGGCAGGTAGGCGATCGGATAGAAGCCGCGTACGGTCCACTGGTTGGACAGCATCCCGGTGAAGCACACCGTGCCGTGGACGCGGGTGGTCGCCAGGGTGTCCGGCAGGGTGGGGGTGCCGACCAGTTCGAGCGCGGCGTCCACACCCCCGGGGACGAGGGCGCGGACCCCGTCGGCGACGCTGCCGTCGTCCACCAAGGGGTGGTCGACACCGTGGGCGGTGAGGGCCGCGGTGCGCCCGGCATCACGGGTCGTGGCGAGCACGGTGGCGCCCATGTCCTTTGCCAGAGCCGTCGCGGCCAGGCCCAGGGCCGAGGTCCCACCGCGGATCAGCAGCGTCTGACCGGGCCTCAGGTCCGAGCCCACCGTCAGGGAGAGCCATAGGCGGTCTGGAGGGGCTCCGGTACGGCGCCGAGGTCTCCCACGGCAGCTGCGAGGCGAACGGGATCACCTGGAAACGCGGCACCACGGTTCAGAACATGCCTCACCGATATCCAAGGGGTCGTCAGGCATGTCGTCATGTCTGGTTGCTGCCGACTTCGTTTCGACCGAAACAAGATCGTGCGCCAGGGCGGACCGGCGGCCGACGAGGTACCGCAGCGCCCACTCATGCCTCTCGTTGCTGCTTGCCCGTGGTGGCACGTGCGATTTCCGCATAAGCTGCGATGTATTGGCATGTTAACCAGTCGGGCCTCGTTCATCCTGCATGCTCGCAGGTCACAGGCGGGGAGGCTTGGACCGCGCGGTTGACGCGGCGCGAGCGGGACAAGCAACCCTCGTAGCTGACGCCGAAACAATCATGCCACCGGAGAACGCCTCCGGAGATCGCGAACAAGGCGAGCGTTACCTGACGCGGCACTAGTCGCTGTGGGCAGCCTTGGAGAGGAAAACGAGCCCTATTTAAGGTCAAAAAGTCACCAGGGCTACCGGCCACCACCTGCTAGCAGCATTAGCGGGCGCCTGAACATACGGTTGCAAGGAGGGTGCGGGCACACCGGTGGTTCCGGTATCCACAGGCTGGTGCAATCCCATAGCCCGTTTAGGGCTCTGCTGCTCGGCCCACACCCCCCTTAATCTGGATCAGACGGTCACGGCAAGCCAGCCGATCTCCTCCAACACGTGGGGACCGTCGCTCATGATATTCGCGCCGAACAGCTCGTTCATGCGGATGTGGAAGCCGGTGCGGTTGACATTGGCGATACGCACACCAGGCGTGTGGGGCCCGTGGAACGTCTGCACCTGGGCGAAGACGACGACCTCGCTGTCCTGGGGGAACGGCGTGGGGAAGTTGACGCGGGTGAAGGTCGAGAGATCGCCGCCCTGGGTCTCCACCGGGTGCTTGGAGTCCAAGGACACCTTGCCAGTCTGAATCATGCTCACAGCTGCCTCCTCCTTTGCTGTTGTCCATCGCCATTCGATGGATAAACGGGCTTTACTCAGCAGAGGGGCGGACTATGCGCGGGTAATCCTTGTGGGGGATGGTTTACCAGACAGAGGATCTTGCGACACAGATAGGCCCTACCGCTGATAAAATACGAGGAAACGCGCTTTTTCACGGTGCACACTGGCCTCGGGCCTGTGGTGGTGCATCATGACACGACAGGTACACCCACGGCGGCGAAACTTCGACGGCTACTGGCGAAACAGACGGGGAGTATGCGCAGCGCGAGACGACGGGCCGCGATAAATAAATGGCGGATTAACCTGCGCGTTTCACTTGGAATCTGGCCCGGATCATGAACGGCAACGCGAGAGTGCGGCATGGGTCAGCCCTTCCACAACGCCCTCGTCGCGGCTGTCCTCAACGATCCATCTGTCGTCGGATCCTGGGGGAAAGGCTCGCCATTGCTCATCTCCAGCCCGCTGAATCGAGACAGCTTCGGCGGAGCGCCTGCGATCCCGCGCTGGTGTCCGTGACCGCGAATGAGCGCCGTGAGGCCGACCGGGTGTCCGGTGAGCGCGGGTCTGCTCACCGACGCGTGATAGGAGTAAAGAAGGTCTGCGATCCGGCGGTTCATGCGGTACGTGCCCTACATGCCCGATAGGTCCAGATGCCAGCTGGCCTGCTCAGCTGGCATCTGGAACCACAGATAACGTCGGCCCATGCCGCCCATCATGGCGGCGACCCGCTGCCCGGGCTCCAGTACGCCGTCCGGGTCCGCGTCGACGGTGCCGGTCGCCTCGATACCCGGGACCCGCGGGAAGGTCACGCCCTCGGCCAGGCCGAGGCGGGTGTGCAGTTCGGAGCGGTTGAGCCCGAACGCCTCGACCTTGACGCGCACCCACCTGGGGCCGGGCTCGGGGACGGGCGGCCGGCACAGCCGCAGGTTCGTGACCGGCCCGGGCTTGTTTAGCACGACCTCATGGTCGCGTTGACGGCGGTAGCCATGACGCCTCCTCAGAACCGGTTCCCGCGCGTATCGCGGTCTTCTTCCCTTGGGTCACGCCGTCAACCTACGCTGTCAAGATCGCGGCATCGACGGATGGCGGAGAAGGACGGAGGCGGACCGGTGGGCGAGGGCGGGAGCGCGTCGTACGTGAGGTTCCAGGGCACGAGCCGCGGCCAACGGGGGCACTTTCCCGGCGTGTTCGCGCTCGCCAACGGACTGGCCAGGGAAGGCAGGCTCTCCGAGGAGGAGTACCGGTTCTGGCGGGCGGGCAACGACTGGTACGACGCCGCCTACCCCGACCCGTCCGCCACCGACCCCACCGTCTACGACCCGGACGTGAACCCCGGTGCCGTCGCCTGGTTCAAGACCACGGCCGTGCACCTCGTGGACCGGGTGAGCGGCTACCTGGACCTCCTGGCGGCGCACGGAGTGGCGTGCGAGCGTGTGGAGTCGTCGTCGCCGGGGCGGATCGTCTACGAGGACGACGTACAGGTCGTGGTCGTCCCGTGGGGGACGGAGCCGCCGCACCGGTCCGCCGACGGAATACCCGCGCGGTGACGCGGTTGTAAGACGACATGACCACCTATACGACGCACGACACGGACCGCTCGTTCCTCTTCGTCCTCGGCAGCTCACGGCCGGACGGCAACACCGAGATCCTCGCGAGAGCCGCCGCCGAGCAGCTGCCCGCCGGCACGCCGCAGCGCTGGGTGGACCTGGCCCAACTGCCGTTGCCGGACTTCCAGGACGGACGGCACGAGACCGCCGGCTGGTCGACGGGGGAGGCCGAGGAGACGCTGCGGCAGGCCACCCTAGAGGCCACCGACATCGTCATCGCCTCGCCCCTGTACTGGTACAGCCTCTCCGCGCACGCCAAGCGGTACCTGGACTACTGGTCGGGCTGGCTGGTGGCGCCGGACTCGGACTTCAAGGAGCGGATGGCCGGCCGGACCCTGTGGGGCGTGACGGTCATGGCCCACCGGGAGGAGGTCGTCGCCGACGGCCTGGTGACCAGCCTCCACCACTCGGCCGCGTACATGGGGATGCGGTTCGGCGGGGTGCTGTTCGGCAACGGTTCCCGGCCCGGGCAGGTGCGGAACGACGAGCGGGCGGCGATACGCGCCAAGACCTTCTTCCAGCGTGAGGCCCCGCTCGCCCGGTTCCCCTACGAGGAGGAGGCCGGGGAGCGGTAGCCTCACGCTGGACGGGAGGGTGACGGAGCGTCAGGACGCGGTGCAACCGCCGAGGACCGGGGCCGAGGTGTTGCCGTTCGTCATGACGGTGAACCCGAAGCTGGTCGAGGCTCCGGCCGCCAGGCTGCCGTTGCCGTTCGGCCTCATCGTCATGACGTTCCCGCTGCTGTCCCAGGTGGGTGAGCCGTTCCAGGTCGCGGACACCTTCTGCGGCGGCGTCACCGTGACCGTGGTGGTCCAGCCGGTGATCGGCGCGGCGCCCGCGGTCACGGTCACCTGGCCGTTGAAGCCGCCGTTCCACTGCGCCGTCCTGGTGTACGACACGGAGCAGGTCGCGCCGCCCCCGCCGCCTCCGCCGCTGCCTCCGAGCGCGGCCAGGACGGCGTGGTACGCGGGCTTCTTGGCGTAGTTGCCGTCGAAGAGCAGCGGTGTGCCGCTGCTGCGCCAGGAGTACTTGTCGGTGACGCCCCAGACGGTGATGCCGGTGCAGCGCGAGACGGCCAGGCACGCCTTGACGACGTTGCCGTAGCTCGTGGCCTGCGCGGTGCCGGAACCCTCGATGTCGAGCTCCGTGATCTGGACGTCGACGCCGAGGTCGGCGAAGCGCTGGAGGTTCGCCTGGTAGTCGGCCGGCACCGGCGACGCGCTGTTGAAGTGGGACTGGAAGCCCACGCAGTCGATCGGCACGCCACGCGCCTTGAAGTCCTTGACCATGGCGTAGACCGCGTTGCTCTTCGCGTTGACGCCGTCGGTGTTGTAGTCGTTGTAGCAGAGCTTCGCGCCGGGGTCGGCGGCGCGGGCCATGCGGAACGCCTCCTCGATGTACCCGTTGCCGAGCTTGTCCTGGAAGGGCGAGCTGCGCCGGGCGCCGCTGCTGCCGTCCTGGAACGCCTCGTTGACCACGTCCCAGGCGACGACCTTGCCCTTGTAGTGCTGCATGACGCGGGTGATGTGGTTGTTCATCGCCGACCGCAGGTCGGCGGCGCCCAGCCCGCCCACCCAGCCGGGCAGCTGCGAGTGCCACACCAGGGTGTGGCCGCGGACCGACATGCCCCTGCCCAGGGCGTGGTTGACGATCCGGTCGGCCGAGGTGAACGTGAACGAGTTGCGGGTGCCCTCCAGGGCGTCCCACTTCATCTCGTTCTCGGGCGTCACCGAGTTGAACTCGGTGTTGAGCGTGGAGACGTACGGCGCTTCGCCCAGGTACTGCGCCGATACGGCGGTCCCGAAGTAGCGGCCCTTGGCGGACGCCGCCGACGCGAGGGTGCTCGCGGCCTCGGCCGTGCCGGACAGGCCGGCCACGCCGGCCGCGGCGAGCAGGAACGCCGTACCGGCGGTGAGTAAGCGGCGCGCCCGGGAGCGCCTGCCCGGGTGGGCGGGTTCGGGGCGCACGGAGGTACGCATGACCATGTCGTGGTCCTCTTCTGGGGGGTGCCGGACGACCGGAGGACCGTCCGGACGGGCTGATGGGTCGGCTGTCGTTCGTCGACGGACATGCCGGGCAGGGCGCCCCGCCGAATGGCGCGCGTCGGCACGTAGTCCCTGTATCCCTGTTCCGAAGCGGCGTCCCCCGCTTCGAAACTTTCGGGACTTCTTCCGAAGGTTGGCCAGACCATACGGCCGACGCTCCGGGCGGTCAACAGCCCGGACAGGACGAGAGTGCCTCGTCTCAGGCCGAGGCTCCCCGGGGTGACGGCGACGCCGACGGCGACGGCGGTGCGGTGCTCTTGCGCACCACCAGCTTCGTGGCCAGCTCCATGCGCAGCGCGGCCTTCCCGGGGTCGCGCGGCCGCAGCAGCATCTGCGCCGCCTCCTCGGCCATCTGCCGCAGCGGCTGATGGACCGTCGTCAGCGCCGGGGCCGACCATTGGGCGAGCGGGACGTCGTCGTATCCGACGACCGACAGGTCGCCCGGCACGCTGAGGCCCTTCAGGCGGGCCGCCTCCAGCACGCCGAGTGCCTGGAGGTCGCTGCCGGCGAAGATCGCGGTGGGCCGGTCCGGCCCGTCGAGCAGCTCCATGGCGTGGGAGAAACCGCCTTGGACGTGGAAGTCGCCGAACCGCACGTGGCGCGGGTCGACCGCCAGGCCGGCCACCGTCATGGCGGAGCGGAATCCGTCGAGCCGTGCCAGCGAGCACATCATGTCCTCGGGCCCGGTGATGATGGCGATGCGCTCGTGCCCCTGGTCGACGAGGTGGCGGGTCGCGGCCATGCCGCCCGACCAGTTGGCGGAGCCGACGGAGGGCACGTCCGGCTCGGGATCACCGGCCGGATCGATGATGACGAATGGGATCGCGCGGGACCTGAGCTGCTTCTTGACGTCGTCCGGCAGGGTCGAGAAGACGAGGACCACGCCGAGCGGGCGGCGCCGCAGGACCCCCTCGACCCAGTCCGGGCCGGGGGAGTGGCGGGTGCCGCTCTCGGTGAGGACGACGCCGGCGTTGTGCTGCTTCGCGACGTTCTCGACCCCCCGGATGAGCTCCATCGCCCAGACGCTCTCCAGCTCGTGGAAGACCAGCTCGATCAGCGGCGCGTGGGGCGTTCCCTGCGCGCGGCGCCGGTAGCCGTGGGTGACCAGGAGCCGCTCGACCTTGGTGCGCGTCGGGAGGGAGACGTCGGATCGGCCGTTGAGGACTTTCGAAACCGTCGAGAGGGAGACACCGGCCTGCTCGGCCACCTCCGCCAGGGTCACCCGGCCCACCGCACCGTCGTCATCACGCATGCCCGAAGGATAGGGCACCTCCGCCGGCCGTGGTGCGGCTGTGCCGCCGCCCCCGTTGACGGCTGCGGGAGGCTGCCCTACTGTCCAGGACTCGCAGCGACTTTCGCTCGTACGCCAGAAACTTTCGAGAGGCTAGGCGATGAAGACACGTGCGCGGTCCCCCCGTTTGCTCGCGGCCGGCGTAACCCTGGCCATGGCCCTGAGCCTCGCGGCCTGCGGGGGCGGCGCCGGTGGGACGTCGTCCGGCGAGGGCGAGTTCCACGTCCTGGTCTACGGAGACGCCACCAACAAGGTCGAGAAGCGGCTGGTCGACGAGTTCAACAAGACGTCCAAGGTCAAGGCCGTCCTGGACACCATCCCGGGCGCCGACTACCAGCAGAAGCTGCAGACCGTCATCAGCACTCCGCAGGCCCCGGACGTCTTCTTCAACTGGGGCGGCGGCAGCATCGAACCGTACGTCAAGGCAGACCTGCTGCTGCCCCTGGACGAGTTCACCAAGGACGACCCGCAGCTGCTGTCCCGGTTCCTGCCGTCCGTCTTCAACACCGCCGTCGTCGACGGCACGCCGTACGGCATCCCCATGCGCGGTACGCAGCCGGTCCTGCTGTTCCACAACAAGCAGGTGCTGGCCGACGCCGGCATCGCGCCGCCCCGCACCTGGGACGAGCTGCTCGCCGCGGTGAAGACGCTGAAGGAGCGGGGCGTCACGCCCATCGCGCTCGGCGGCGGCGACAAGTGGCCGACCCTCATGTGGTTCGAGTACCTCTACGACCGCGTCGCGGGCCCCGAGCTGTTCCAGAAGGCGCTGGAGGGAGACAAGAGCGTCTGGGAGAGCGCCGACAGCAGGAAGGCCCTGCGCATGCTCCAGGAGCTCGTCGACGCCGGCGCCTTCGGCTCCAACGTCGACTCGGTGAAGTTCACCGACGGAGGCTCCCCCGCGCTCCTGGCGAGCGGCAAGGCGGGCTTCGAGCTGATGGGCTCGTGGGCGTACGCCACCCACCAGGACGCCGACAAGGAGTTCGCCGAGAAGCACCTCGGCTACACCGCCTTCCCGACCGTCGCGGGCGGCAAGGGCGACCAGACCAACCTCGTCGGCAACACCAACAACTTTTACTCGGTGCTGAAGAAGACCAAGCACCCCGAGGCCGTCGCGGAGTTCCTGAAGCTGATGTACTCCGACACCTTCGTCAAGGAACAGCTCGCCGTCGGCAACCTGCCCACCACGACCAACACCGAGAAGTTCCTCGGCACCGCCGCCAACCCGGCGTACTCCCGCTACCAGTTCGACCTGGTCAAGAAGGCGCCCTCGTTCCAGCTCTCCTGGGACCAGGCCTACCCGCCGGCCGCCATCACGCCCATCCACCAGGCCGTGCAGAGCTTCCTCAACGGCCGGATCGACGCGGACGGCTTCATCAAGGCCATGCAGGCCCTCCCGACGGTCTGACCCCGAACCGACATGACCCCACAGCCCCAGACGACCCGGATGGGCCGCCCCGGCTTCGGCTGGGCGCTCCCCGCCACCGTGTTCTTCGCCCTCTTCGCGCTCGTCCCGCTCCTCATGGTCGCGGTCCTGTCCTTCACGACCTGGAACGGCCTCGGACCACCCGAGTTCGCCGGCACGGCGAACTGGACCAGGGTCTTCCGCGACCCCGTCATGATCGAGAGCATCTGGCTCAGCCTCCTGCTCACCGCGCTCGGCGTGGCGGTCCAGACCCCGCTGAGCATCCTGCTCGGCGTCTGGGCCGCGGGACACCAGCGCAACCGCGCGGTGCTGTCGGCCCTCTACTTCGTCCCGCTGCTGCTCTCCACCACCGCCGTCTCGGTGCTGTGGCGCGCGGTGCTCGACCCGAACTTCGGTGTGCCCTCCCGGGCCGCCTGGCTCTTCGGTGACGGCAACCTCTTCGGAGGGCAGGCCACCGCCATCGGCGTCCTGGCATTCGTGTCCACCTGGCAGTTCACGCCGTTCCACACCCTGATCTACCAGGGCGCCGCCCGGGCCATCCCGCCCGTCCTGTACCAGGCCGCGCTCATCGACGGCGCCGGGCGCTACCGCCGCTTCTTCCACATCACCCTGCCCCAGCTGCGCAACGCGATGATCACCTCGGTGGTCCTCATGGTCGTCGGCGGGCTCACCACCTTCGAGACCGTCCTCATCCTGACCCAGGGCGGCCCCGGCACCGACACCACCATCAGCGCCTACTACATGTACCAAAAGGCCTTCAAAGGCTTCGACTTCGGCGCCGGATCGGCCGTCGCCCTGGTCCTCGTCGCCGCGGCGACCGTCGTCTCGCTGGTCGTGGTGCGGGCTTCCGGCTACGACAAGATGCGCAGCTCCACGGAAGGCCTGTGATGAAGCCACGACCCCATTACCTCGCGGGCGCGGGCTCCCTGCTCTGGCTTTTCCTCGTCGGCCTCCCGCTCTACGTGATGCTCATGGCCACGGTCCGCTCCCGGTCCGATTACGCCCGCAACGGCCCACTGGCCCTCCCCGAGGCCCTCACCCTCGACAACTACCGCAGCGCCCTCACCGGCGGCTTCGGGCAGTACTTCCTCAACACGGTCCTCGTCACCGTCGCCGTGGTCGGCCTGGTGCTGCTGCTCGTGCCACCGCTGGCGTACGCGATCGTGCGCGGCGGCGGCCGGATCACCTCCGGCGCCTTCCGGCTCTTCCTGCTCGGCCTGGCCATCCCGGCACAGGCCGTGATCGTCCCGATGTTCTACCTCATCAGCCAGGCCGGTCTGTACGACAACCTCATCGGCGTCGTCCTGCCCACCGCGGCGTTCTGCCTGCCGGTCTCCGCGCTCGTCCTCAGCGGCGCCATGCGGGACATCCCGCCCGAGCTGTACGAGGCCATGGCCGTGGACGGTGCCTCGCCGCGCCGGGTGTTCTTCCGGCTCGTGCTGCCCCTCTCCAAGGGCGGCCTGTCCACGGTCGTGGTGTTCTCCGCCCTCCAGGCGTGGAACGGCTTCCTGTTCCCGCTCGTCCTGACCCAGTCCGACTCCACCAAGCTGATCACGCTCGGTCTGTACGACTTCCAGACCGAGCACGGCGTCGACATCCCCGGACTGCTGGCCGCCGTGGTCCTGTCCATGCTGCCCGTCCTGCTCGTCTACCTGTTCGCCCGTCGCGCCCTGGTCCAGGGCCTGATGGGTGTGGGAGGAAAGTGACCACCAACCCGGCCGACACGGCCGAAGCCCAGCTGCCGTCCGCGGCGCCCGTCCCGGATGCCCCCGTCCCGAACGACCCCGCCCAGGACATCGACACCCGCGTCCGCGCCCTCGTCTCCGCGATGACCCTCGAGGAGAAGACCGCCCAGCTCTACGGGGTATGGGTCGGCGCCTCCGACCAGGGCGGCGAAGTCGCCCCCCACCAGCACGACATGGAGGAGCCCGCCGATCTCGACGCCCTCCTGCCCGCCGGTCTCGGACAGCTCACCCGCCCCTTCGGCACCGCCCCCGTCGACCCCGCCCTCGGCGCCCTCTCCCTGATGCGCACCCAGCAGCGCATCGCCTCCGCGAACCGCTTCGGCATCCCCGCCCTCGCCCACGAGGAGTGCCTCGCCGGGTTCGCCGCCTGGAAGGCCACCGCCTACCCCGTCCCCCTGTCCTGGGGGGCCACCTTCGACCCGGGCCTGATCCGCCGCATGGCCGCGGCCATCGGCGCCGACATGCGCTCCGTCGGCGTCCACCAGGGCCTCGCCCCCGTCCTCGACGTCGTACGGGACGCCCGCTGGGGCCGCGTGGAGGAGACCATCGGCGAGGACCCGTACCTCGTCGGCACCCTCGCCACCGCGTACGTCCAGGGCCTGGAGTCCGCCGGGATCGTCGCCACCCTCAAGCACTTCGCCGGCTACTCCGCCTCGCGCGCCGGACGCAACCTCGCCCCCGTCGCCATGGGGCCGCGCGAGCGCGCCGACGTCGTACTCCCACCGTTCGAGATGGCCGTACGGGAGAGCGGGGCGCGCTCGGTCATGCACGCCTACACCGACACCGACGGCGTCCCCTCCGCGGCCGACGAACCGCTGCTCACCGGGCTGCTGCGCGACACCTGGGGCTTCGAGGGCACCGTCGTCGCCGACTACTTCGGCATCGCCTTCCTCAAGACCCTCCACGGGGTCGCCGGCAGCTGGGCCGACGCGGCGGCCACCGCCCTGCGCGCCGGCGTCGACGTCGAACTGCCCACCGTGAAGACCTTCGGCGCCCCCCTCCGCGACGCCGTCGCCAGCGGCCGGGTGCCCGAGGAGCTGATCGACCGGGCCGTGCGCCGGGTGCTCACCCAGAAGGCGCGACTCGGCCTCCTCGACGCCGACTGGAGCCCCGTCCCACCCGCGCTGGAGGGCGCCGACCTCGACGACCCGGCCGCACTGCGCGGCACGGTCGACCTCGACTCGCCCGCCAACCGGGAACTCGCGGCGCGGATCGCCGACCAGGCGATCGTCCTCCTCGCCAACGACGGCACCCTGCCGCTGTCCCCGTCCCCTTCCCGGCCGCGCACCATCGCCCTCGTGGGCCCCAACGCCGACGAGCCGACGGCCGTCCTCGGCTGCTACTCCTTCCCCGTCCACGTCGGTACGCAGCACCCCGGCACCCCCGCCGGGATCGAACTCCCCACCCTGCGCGAGGCACTGGAGCGCGAGTTCCCCGCCGCACGGATCGTCACCGCCCGCGGCGCGGACGTCGACGGCGACGACACCTCCGGCATCGCCGAGGCCGTACGCCTTGCCCGGGACGCCGACGTCGTCGTCGCCGCGCTCGGCGACCGCGCCGGGCTCTTCGGCCGCGGCACCAGCGGCGAGGGCTGCGACGCCGACTCGCTCGCCCTGCCCGGCGTACAGCAGGCGCTCCTCGACGCCCTCCTCGACACCGGGACGCCGGTCGTCACCGCGCTGCTGGCCGGACGGCCGTACGCGCTCGGCCGCGCCGTGACGGAGGCGGCCGCGATCGTGCAGGCCTTCTTCCCCGGCGTGGCCGGTACGGCAGCCCTGGCCGGCGTGCTCAGCGGCCGCGTCAACCCGTCGGGCCGACTGCCCGTCAGCGTCCCCCGCTCGCCCGGCGCGCAGCCCTCCACCTACCTCGCCGCCCGGCTGGCCCAGGCCACCGAGGTGTCCAGCATCGACCCGACCGCGGCCTTCGCCTTCGGCCACGGCCTGTCGTACACCACCTTCTCCTGGAGCGGACTCGCGGTCGCGAACGACGAGACCGGGACGGACGGTGAGTTCGCCCTCGCCCTCACGGTCCGCAACACGGGCGAGCGGGAGGGCACCGAGGTCGTCCAGCTGTACCTGCACGACCCGGTCGCGTCGGTCGTACAGCCGGTGCAACGCCTCATCGGCTACGCGCGCGTGACCCTGGCGCCGGGGGAGTCGCGCCGGCTGGAGGTCACGGTCCCGGCCGACCTGGCCTCCTTCACCGGCCGCGACGGCCGGCGTGTCGTCGAACCGGGGGAGCTGGAGCTGCGCCTGGCCGCCTCCAGCGCGGACCCCCGCCTGGTGGCGAGGGTCCGCCTCACCGGGGCCGCCCGGTACGTGGACCACACCCGGCGGCTCCACGCGCGCATCGGCCCTGCTCAGGCGAGCCCGTCGACGGGCAGGCGCATCAGCAGCACGTGATAGGGGTCCCAGCGGGACATCGTGAAGTACACCTCCGCCCCGGTGGTGGCCGGGTGCAGGAACCCGCCGTAGAGGCCGGGATGGTCCCGGCCGTCGACCACCACCCGGCCCTCGCTCCACGGCCCCGTCGGATGCGGGGCCGTGCGCGCCACGATCGCGGCACGGGACTCGTCCAGGTGGAGCGCCAGCCACCTGCCCAGATGGGTGTTGTACTGCACCGACAGCTCACCCACCGGACCTCGCATGACCGGTACGGCGTCGGCCTGCGCGCCCGCCCGCCAGCCGGCGGCGGTCCAGTACTCGTACGCCGCCGGATCCAGCAGGGCCGCCGCGGTCGTCCGGGCCAGACGGGCGTCTCCGAACCGGCCGCTCGGCGTACCGAAGAGGTAGACGTGGCCGCCCCACGGCACCAGCGCCCCCATCTGGAAGGTGCTGGTGCCGCCCGCGTTGTCCCACCGTGCCGCGGACGGCTTGGTCCAGGTGCGGCCGCCGTCGTCGGACCAGGCCATGCCCGCGTGGTTCGTCACCCACCTGCCGGGCGGCCCCCAGGAGCGTACGGACATGTAGTGCACGTAGTCCCGGCCCAGCGCGCTCACACCGGCCGTGGGGATGACGGTGACCTCGTCGAGGCCGGGGTCACCGGGCAGGAAGCGGGCCGCGTGGCCCGGCCGGTCGGTCACCATGGAGTCGATGAGCATGCCGTCGTCCAGGCGGCCGTCGGTGGAGTGCGCCAGCGTGTTGAAGCGCCAGTCCGCGGTGGCGGGCCCGGCGCCCTTGCCTCCCCAGCCCTCTCCGTAGGTGTCGCCGAAGGCGACCGCCACCCGGCCGAGGCTGTCCCGCCACATCACGCCCAGGTCCGTGGCGTGCACGGCGAACCGGTCGCGGGTCCGGTTGACGTCGCCGTCCCCCTGGCCCGCGACCAGGGCCACGACCTCCGCCCGGGGCGCCGGGGCCGAAGGCGCGTCCTGGTCTCGAGCCCGGTCCGCCGGGCGCGCGGCCCGCGCCGACGCCCAGGCCGCCGCCGGCAGCAGCGCCAGGCACACCGCGAGGCAGACGCCCCACGCGATACGCCGCCGTCGCCCGGTACGACGCGACGTCACGCCCGCCTCCGCGCCGCGCCTCCGATGCCGCCTCACCGGGCGGAGTCCATCCGGCGGGGCCCGGCGGGGTGCCGCGCCAGGTGCAGACCGACGACGGCGACCAGCACCGTCACACACGCGGTGAAGATCAGCCCCGCCTGCTCCAGCCCCCGCCACATCGTCAGCGCCCCCACCCCCACCACGGGCAGCGAGATCCCGGCGTACGCCACGACGAAGAACGACGAGATCGTGCCGGCCCGCCGCTCGGCGGGCGCGGCGTTCCCGACCGCGGTCACCGCCGCCCGGAACGCGAGGCCCTGCCCCAGCCCGCCGCAGACCGCGCCCGCCACCAGCAGCGGCATGGCCTTCACCCACAGGGACGCGCCGACGAGGAATAGCCCCACCACGAGCACCAGGCAGCCGAGCGGTGCGGCGGTGGCCAGGGTGAGCCGGCCCGTGAGCGACTGCCCCACGGTCGAGGAGAGGAACACCGCGAACACCACCAGCCCCGCGACGGCCAGGTTGGTCACGCCCAGGGTCTGCGACACGAAGCTCGGGGCGACCGCCGTGAACAGTCCGAGGAGCGAGAAGCCCGCGAACGCGGCGAGCGCCGAGGGGACGAAGACCCCGCGCGTCTCGGGCGGTACGTGCAGCCCCTGGGGCCGCAGGGGCGTCCGGCGGCGCGGCTCGGCCACGGTCTCCGGCAGCGCCAGGACAAGGACGCAGGCGACGGCCACCAGCGCCAGATGGGCGAGGAACGGCAGCCGGAGCGGCAGCGGGGCGTACTCGGCCAGCAGTCCGGCCAGCAGGGGCCCGCAGCCGAGTCCGCCCATGTTCGCCGCCGTCGCGGCGAATCCCGCGCGGGACTTCTGCCCCGGTGCGGCCAGCTCCATCACGGTTACCGTGCCGACGCCGCTCAGCAGCCCGGCCGAGAACCCGGACAGCATCCTGCCGGCGAACAGCAGCGGCAGCCCGCCTTCGAGCAGGAAGCACACGGCGCTCGCCGCGGCGAGCCCCAGGGCGTACAGCAGGACCGGGCGGCGCCCGGCCCGGTCGGAGTGGTTGCCCGCCAGCAGGAGGGTGGCGATCACGCCCACCGCGTAGACGGCGAAGACGACCGTCACCATCAGCTCGGAGAAGCCCAGTTCCTTGCGGTACAGCCCGTACAGAGGCGTGGGCAGTGTCGTGCCCGCCATGCCGATGGCGAAGACGGCGGCCGCCGCCGGGTAGCCGAGGCGTCGTCGCCGGCCGCGGTGTGCGCCGTGCTCGATCCGAGAGGACGTACCGGTCATGGCGATCACCCTAGGCACGTGAGCCGTGGGTCCACGGAACGCCATGAGGGACGAGAACCCCTGCCCCGCGGCTCTCGCCCGATCGGCGGTACGGGGCCGGATCGCCCGCATCGGCCTGGCTCAGGTCGAGTCGGTGGTCCACGGCCAAGCGGCCTCGCGCCCGGCCTCGATGAGTCCGACCATCCGGAACGCGGCGTCCGTGAGGCCGCCGAAGGTGTGCCGGTGTGGTCCCGTGGGGCCGTGGGCGGGCCGGTAGCCCGCGAGGTTCCACGTGTAGACCGGGATGCCGGCCGGGACCGCTTCGGTCGGCCCGCCCGGGTCGTAGGCGGCGGTCTGCTCGTCGGTGACGATCAGGACCCGGTCGTGCTCCCGGTAGTGCTTCCGCAACGCCTTCGCGGTGTAGGTGCCCCCCATGCTGCGGAACCGCTTCATCACCTCCAGTACCGGCTCACCGCGCTCGAACGGCACCGCCGCGCTGCCCCAGCCGAACTCCACCAGGTCCGCTCGCTCGGCCCGCATCGCCAGCGCGGTGCCGAACACGGCCGCCGCGTCCGCCCGGGTCAGCGTGGACCGCTCGGAGACGGTGTCCCAGAACATGGAGTCCGACCGGTCCACCAGGATCAGCGTCCGGCCGGGCAGGGACGGTACGTTGGCCAGCGAGTGGCCCAGCGCCCGTTCCAGCGCGTCCGCCCAGCGCGGCGACGCCACGTGCCGGTGCGCGGCCAGGTAGCGGAAGGGGAACAGTCGGGACCGGGCGACCTCGGAGGCGTCCGAGAGCCGTGCGGCGACCTGCGCCGCGACCTCGTCCGAGACCCCGGCCTCGTCGAAGTTCCGCAGGTTGCGCAGGAGTGCCATCGGCCCCATCGAGGGGATCACGGCTTCCCAGACGGCGGCGTCCATCGGGCCGTGGAGCCAGCCCGCCAGGGCCTCCCACGTCATGCCCGCCGCCGCCAGCCGCGTGGTCGCGTCCGGTCCGGTGACCACGGCGCGCCGCTCGGCGGCCGGCAGCCCCGTCAGCGCCCGGTGCGCGGTCAGCACCTGGTCGGCGATCGGCGGCACCGCACGCTCCGGGTGGTGGCGGCGGTCCAGGGCGTACCGGAAGAGCGCGCCCTGCCAGGGCTTGCCCGGGTCCGGGGAGGCGTGCACCAGGTTGAGCACGTCGCCGAAGCGGAACCACCTGCCCGCGGTGTCGTACTTGAGCAGCGACCGCGAGGTGTACAGCCGGCGTACGGCGTCGGCGACGCCCCGCTTCACGGGCTGCGGCACGTTCCGCCCGTACGCCGTGAACCAGTGGGCGAGCAACTCGCCGGGCTCGTCGGCGCGCTGGAGCACCGAGTCGATCACGGACCTGTTGGACGGACCCTCGGTGGCCCCGGCTTCGAGCCGGGCCCGTACGTACGCGGCGGCGCCCACCATGGACGCGGTACGCATGTTGCCCTCGCCGCGCAGCCAGCGCAGCAGACCGGCGGTCCACACCGGGTCCTCGACGGCGAGTTGGCGGACGAGCCGGACGTACCGGTCGTCCCGCTCCCGGCCGCCTTCGTAAAAGGTCTGCTGGGAGACGAAGTTGCCCACGGCGAGGAGGAAGAGCTCCTCGCGGGGCTCCCGGACGAAGGCCGGACCGCCCGGGTACGTGCGGAACTCCGGCACGGCGAGCCTGTGGAGGCGCGGTGTCGGGGCGGGCATGGCGCGGGCGGCCGCCGCGACATGCGGCGCCACGAGCATCTCGGACCACATCTTCGAGACGCGTCGGGTGTAACGAGGCAGCGAATCCCCCCGGATCCAACGAACGGAACGGCCCCGGCCGCGAGACCGCCGGGGCGAAGACGCCCGCGCCTGGCGAGATCAAAGGGGCGGCGGCGTCACTTGGTTGTCAGAAGAAGTAGCCGCAGCCGAGCGCATCGTCAGGCGCGGTCGCGGCGCCGACCCTACACAGGCCGCCGAGCCTCACGCCACCGAATTCAGTGCGGGCACCCCGGGAGTCGGCGCGCTCGGAGCACCTGGCCATGTCCCTCGGGTCCCGCCGTCCCACTGTCAGACCTCCGTGGTCCACTGTTCTTGATCGGAGAACAACCATCGGGGGAGACACATCATGGGGAACCGTCCGTACGACGCACGGTACGTGGAGGTCCACCGGGCGGCGGTGGCCGCCATCGACCTCCTGCGTCGCCTCGCTGCCGAACAGAACGGGGGCGACGCCCCTCCGCTGCCCGCTGATGCCGAGGTGGTGCGCCGTCTGGGGGGTACGCCGCGCAACCGGTACCCCCGGTCGGTGGGCCGCCCCGAGTGGCTGGCCGAGGCATGGCGCCGCTGCGACCTGCCGGCGGACGCCCAGGTGCTCCACCCGACGCCTCCGGCCGACGGGCGCGAGGCACTCGAGCGCCTGCGGCATGACGTGGCGGAATTCCCGCTCGCCGCCGGCCGCCGCTCCGCCCTCGATCACCGGCTGGCGACGGCGTACGAGGCCGGGACGCTCACGGCGGGCGACGTCGTCGAGGTGTACCCGGCGCGCTGGACGATGCCGGTCCCCATGGAATCCGACCTCGGCCGGGCCCGCCGCGCCTTCGAACGGGAGGTGCGGCTGTACCTGACGACCACCCTGGGAACCGAGCCGACCGCCTGGCTCAAGCTGCTCACCACTGTCGACGACGCGTGCCGGCCCGGTGGCGCAGGCCCCGACACCCGGCTCAGCTGGCCCGCCCTGGCACAGCGGTCCCAGGACACGGAGGCGGTCGACCCCGCCCGCCTGCTGCCCGACCGCCCGCCCACGGGCCGCGCGATCGAGGACCGGCTGTTCCACGGTCAGTGGTGGTGGCCGACGGGCGAGGTACTGCTGCGGTGCGACGCCGACGTCCTGGACGCCCTGATGCCCGAACTTCCGCCCGGTACGGGCAGGTTGCTGGCGCAGTACGTCGTCGCCCTCCGCCACGGCACGCCGAGGGCGGTCCTTGAGTACCTCCTGCGCAGCCGTGACCGTGAAGCCCTGCTGGTGATCGCCCGCGGAATCGACCTGACCCGGGGCACCGCGCTACGGCTCCTGGAGTACGGCGATCCGAAGGTCCACCTCGCCGTCCTGGACAATCACTTCTACGTCTGCGCCGAGGAGCGCCGCCAGGCCCTCACCGACCCGGCGGTGCCGCTCGCACCGTACGTCGACCGCATTCCGTGGGGAGCGCTTCCCGACTGCCTCCACGCCATCGAGCCGGAACTCGTCGAGGCGGCGTTCGCCAGCACGCACCGGGAGTCGTTCAAAATGCCGGAGCAGCTGACAGGCTGCCTCAACGTGCTGCGCCACGGGGGACCGGCCCGGCTGTCGGCCCTGCTCGCCACCGGACTCGTGGGCCCGGCGGTCACCCGCATCTGCGAGAAGGCGCTGGCCACCGCCGACCCGCTCGCGGCCCTCCGCGCCCGGGCGGACAAGGAGCTGACCACGCCGAAGCTCGCCTCGCGCCTGCGCCGCCTCGGCCCGCGGGCCGGCGCGCGCGCCGCGGACCGGCTGATGGAGCTCCTCGCGAACCCCGACTGGGATTACCTGGAGGCGGAGCACGCCCGCGAGCCGTTCCGGTACTGGCCACAGATGGTGAACCGCCCCGGCACACCGCCCGACGTGGCGGCCCGCCACATCGACGCGATACGCGGCGACTACCGCAGGCACCGCTCCTACGCCGCGAACTGGCTCGCGGACGGGAGCACGCTGTGGGCCGGACTGGGCTACAGCAGCGATCAGGAGAAGGAGACGGGCCCCCTCGAGGAGTTGCTCACGGAGGGGCTCGTCACCCCCGAGGACCTGCTGCGGCGGGTGGGCCGGGGCCCGTGCGTCCTGCGCCACCTCGGCGACGCCCGGCACCGACCGGACGCCCCGCCGCAGATCGGCGAAGCGGTGGAGCAGCTCACGGCCCTGGTCCGTACGCACCTGCCGGTGGCGGACGAAGCTGCCTGGCATCGGCTGTACCACCGACTGGCGGGCTGCGATCCGCGAAGCCCGGAACTCGGCACGATCGAGGAGCTGCTGACCGCGAGCTCCTGACCGCGGAGCGCTGAAGCGCTGTACACGACGGTGCGGTGGGCGGGGAGCTCGCGGACTCGCCGCCCCCTCGGGGCCCGCTCGCCCACGGCCTACGATGAGGCCGTGGGGACCTGTTCGCGGGCTGGCTGCTCCTCGTCCTCGGATTCGCCGCTCTGCGGCTCATTTCGGCCAACTCGGGTAACAGGGCCACCAACCGCACCGCTGATGTCTGTCGGGTCCGTAAGGCTCATCCGGAGCTTGACCGATGGACCTGCGGGGACGTAATTTCAGCGCACCGACCCGTGAGCGCTGGAAAGGAGGCGATGTCGGATGTTCACCTTCTCCGACCTGCATCGCCTCGCCCACCAGGCCGCCTGGGTTCCGGGTCGCGTCGCACACGGCTGCTAAGCGGCCTTTCTTCCGGTCTGCCCGATTGAGGCCCCGGCATCCTTTTGTTTTCCTTCACCGCCTGCGGCACGTCGTTACGTGCCCATTCATGCGGGTTCTTGAGCTGCGCCACCGAAATAGAAGGCTTTCACATGGCGACTTGGACAAACAGATCGACCGCGCCCGGAAACGAGGACGTGCTGTGGTAGCGGCGCGGATCACGGTCAACGGGAAAGAAGCACCGATTTCCCCGGCCGCACCCCACACCACGGTGCTGGACTTTCTGCGCGAGCGCGGTCTCACCGGCACCAAGGAGGGCTGCGCCGAGGGCGAATGCGGCGCCTGTTCCGTGCTGGTGGCCCGCCCCGGGACGGACAAGCCCACCGACTGGGTGGCGGTCAACGCCTGCCTGGTGCCGGTCGCGGCCCTCGACGGTCAGGAGATCGTCACCTCCGAGGGTCTCGCCACCACCGACGAAGCCGGCGGGCCCGCCGTACTGCACCCGGTGCAGGAGGAGATGGCGGTCCGCGGCGGCTCCCAGTGCGGTTACTGCACACCGGGCTTCGTCTGCAGCATGGCCGCCGAGTACTACCGGCCCGGCCGCTGCGCGCACGCGGCGCCCGCCGACGGCGAAACCGACCCCGAGCACGGGCCGAACGGCTTCGACCTGCACGCGCTGAGCGGAAACCTGTGCCGCTGCACCGGGTACCGCCCGATCCGCGATGCCGCGTTCGCCGTCGGCGAGCCCGCCGAGGACGACCCGCTGGCCCAGCGCCGCGAGCAGTCCCCGCCGCAGCCGGTCGCCACCGCGTACACCCAGGGCGACAGCGCGTTCCTGCGGCCCGGCACCCTGGCCGAAGCGCTGCGGCTGCTGCGCGAGCGGCCCGACGCGGTGGTGGTCGCCGGATCCACCGACTGGGGCGTGGAGGTGAACATCCGCTCCCGCCGCGCGCGTTGCGTGGTCGCCGTCGACCGGCTGCCCGAACTGCGGGAGCTGCGCACCGAGTCCGGCCACATCGAGATCGGGGCAGCGCTGACGCTCACCGAGATCGAACGCCGCCTCGACGGGAGCGTCCCGCTGCTGGCGCAGCTGTTCCCGCAGTTCGCCTCCCGGCTCATCCGCAACAGCGCGACCCTCGGCGGCAACCTGGGTACCGGCTCCCCGATCGGCGACAGCCCGCCGGTGCTGCTCGCGCTGGACGCGACGCTGGTGCTCGCCGACGCCGACGGAGAGCGTGAGATCCCCCTCTCCGACTACTTCACCGGCTACCGGCAGAGCGTGCGCCGCCCCGGTGAGCTGATCCGCGCGGTACGCGTCCCGCTGCCGCTGTCACCGGTCGTGGCCTTCCACAAGATCGCCAAGCGGCGCTTCGACGACATCTCCAGCGTGGCAGTCGCCTTCGCGCTCGACATCGAGGACGGCATCGTCCGCAAGGCGCGCATCGGCCTCGGCGGCGTGGCCGCCACCCCGATCCGCGCCCTCGCCGCCGAGGCGGCCCTGGAGGGCAAGCCGTGGACGGCGGAGAACGTCGAGGCGGCGGCCCAGGTGCTGCGGGCCCAGGGCACGCCGATGGACGATCACCGCGCCAGCGCCGGCTATCGCTCCGCGATGCTCGGCCAGAGCCTGCGGAAGCTGTACGCGCAAACCACCGAGGCGGTGTCGTCATGAGCCATTTGTCCGAGCGTCCCGAAAAGCCCGTCGTCGGCGTCTCGATGCCGCACGAGAGCGCCCACCTGCACGTCACCGGCGCCGCGCTCTACACCGACGACCTGGTCCACCGCACGAAGGACGTGCTGCACGCCTACCCGGTCCAGGTCATGAAGGCCCACGGCAGGATCACGGCCCTGCGCACCGAGCCCGCGCTCGCCGTGCCCGGTGTGGTCCGCGTGCTGACCGGTGCCGACGTACCCGGCGTCAACGACGCCGGAATGAAGCACGACGAACCGCTCTTCCCCGACGAGGTCATGTTCCACGGCCACGCGGTGGCCTGGGTCCTCGGCGAGACCCTGGAGGCGGCCCGGCTCGGTGCGGCGGCCGTCGAGGTGGAACTCGACGAACTGCCCTCCATCGTCACGCTGCGGGACGCGATCGCGGCGGGCAGCTTCCACGGCGCCCGGCCCGTGATGGAGACCGGCGACGTGGACGCCGGCTTCGCCGACTCCGCGCACGTGTTCACCGGCGAGTTCCAGTTCTCCGAGCAGGAGCACTTCTACCTCGAGACGCACGCGGCGCTGGCCCATGTCGACGAGGCCGGGCAGATGTTCGTCCAGAGCAGCACCCAGCACCCCTCGGAGACGCAGGAGATCGTCGCGCACGTGCTCGGGCTGCACAGCCACGAGGTCACCGTGCAGTGCCTGCGCATGGGCGGCGGCTTCGGCGGCAAGGAGATGCAGCCGCACGGCTTCGCGGCCGTCGCCGCGCTCGGCGCCCGGCTGACGGGCCGGCCGGTGCGGCTGCGGCTCAACCGGACGCAGGACCTGACCATGTCCGGCAAGCGGCACGGCTTCCACGCCACGTGGAAGATCGGCTTCGACGCCGACGGCCGCATCCAGGCCCTCGACGCCACCCTGACCGCGGACGGCGGCTGGAGCCTGGACCTGTCCGAGCCGGTGGTGGCCCGCGCGCTGTGCCACATCGACAACACCTACTGGATCCCCAACGCCCGCGTCGCCGGTCGCATCGCCAAGACCCACAAGGTCTCCAACACCGCCTTCCGTGGCTTCGGCGGACCCCAGGGCATGCTGGTGATCGAGGACATCATGGGCCGGTGCGCGCCGCTGCTCGGCCTGGACCCGATGGAGCTGCGGGAGCGCAACTTCTACCGGCCGGGCCAGGGCCAGACGACGCCGTACGGACAGCCGGTCACCCACCCCGAACGGATTTCCGCCGTCTGGCAGCAGGTCAAGGACAACGCCGGCATCGACGACCGCCGGCGCGAGATCGCGGCCTTCAACGCCGCGCACCCGCACACCAAGCGGGCGCTCGCGATCACCGGCCTGAAGTTCGGGATCTCGTTCAACCTCACCGCCTTCAACCAGGGCGGCGCGCTGGTGCTGATCTACAAGGACGGCTCCGTCCTGATCAACCACGGCGGCACCGAGATGGGCCAGGGCCTGCACACCAAGATGCTGCAGGTCGCCGCGACCACGCTGGGCATCCCGCTGCACAAGGTGCGGCTGGCCCCGACCCGGACCGACAAGGTGCCCAACACCTCCGCCACCGCCGCCAGCGCCGGAGCGGACCTCAACGGTGCGGCGGTGAAGAACGCCTGCGAGCAGCTGCGCGCGCGGCTGCTGCAGGTGGCCGCCACCCAGCTGGGCGGGAACGCCTCGGACGTACGCATCGTCGAGGGCGTCGCGCGGATCCTCGGCAGCGACAGGGAGCTGGCCTGGGACGACCTGGTGCGCACCGCGTACTTCCAGCGCGTCCAGCTGTCGGCGGCCGGTTTCTACCGGACCGAGGGCCTGCACTGGGACGCGAAGGCGTTCAGGGGCTCGCCGTTCAAGTACTTCGCACACGGCGCCGCCGCGACCGAGGTGGAGGTGGACGGCTTCACCGGCGCGTACCGCATCCGGCGGGTGGACATCGTGCACGACGTGGGCGACAGCCTGTCCCCGATGATCGACATCGGTCAGGTCGAGGGCGGTTTCGTGCAGGGCGCGGGCTGGCTGACGCTGGAGGACATGCGCTGGGACACCGGTGACGGGCCGCACCGCGGCCGGCTGCTGACGCAGGCGGCGAGTACGTACAAGCTGCCGAGCTTCTCGGAGATGCCTGAGGAGTTCCACGTCACCCTGCTCGAGAACGCCACCGAGGAGGGCGCGGTGTACGGGTCCAAGGCGGTGGGCGAGCCCCCGCTCATGCTGGCCTTCTCGGTCCGGGAGGCGCTGCGGCAGGCCGCCGCGGCGTTCGGGCCGGACGGAGTCAGCGTGGAACTCGCCTCGCCCGCGACACCGGAGGCGGTGTACTGGGCGATCGAAGCGGCCGGCGGCGGCGACGCGGGCAGCGAGGCCCCCGCCCACGCGACCGCTCTGAGCAATGCCTGACATGACCTGGGTGGCCGCGGTCGCGCGGTTGCGAGCCCGCCGGGAACCCGGCGTGCTCGTGACCGTCGCGACCGTGCGCGGCCACGCACCCCGCAGGGCCGGCGCCAAGCTCGTCGTGGGGCGGAACGACACCTGGGGTTCGATCGGCGGCGGCAACATCGAGGCCGTCGCGATCGATCGGGCCCGCGAGCTGGTCACCACGCCCGACGCGGAGCCGGAGCTGATGGACTTCGCCCTCAACGACAAGGTCACCGGCCGGCACGGCGTGCAGTGCTGCGGCGGAGCCGTCACCGTACTGCTCGAACCACTGCCGGTGGTCCCGGCGGTGGCGATCTTCGGCGTCGGGCACGTCGGCCTGGAGCTGGCGCGCGTCCTGGCCCGCCACGACCTGGACCTGCACCTGGTGGACACCCGCTCCGACATGCTCACCGACGAACGGCTCGGCGTGCTCGCGGACGCGGTGGCGCAGGTCCACGTGCACCACACGCCGCTGCTTCCGGAGGAGGTGCTCGCCGAGCTGGCGCCCGGCACCCACGTCCTGATCATGACGCACGATCACGCCGAGGACGCCGCGCTGTGCGACGCAGCCCTGCGCACCCCCGCTCTCGGCTCGATCGGACTGATCGGCTCAGCCGCCAAGTGGGCGCGCTTCCGGCACCGGCTGGCCACCGAGGGCGGCCACGACGCCGCCGCGATCGACCGGATCAGAACCCCGATCGGCGTCACCGGGATCACCGGCAAGGAACCCGCCACGATCGCGGTGAGCGTCGCGGCGGATCTGCTCCTGGCCTTCGAGCGGGACCGCCGCTGAGACACGGGGGCCGCCGGCCCGTCGTGGGGCCGGCGGCCAGGGGAGTAGGAGGTCAGGAGGCGGAGGCGGTTTCCGACTCGAGGCCGCGGGCGGTGACCAGGTGGGCCGTGCCGTCGGCGAGCCGGTACGACAGGCCCACGACCGCGACCCGCCCGCCCGCGACCGCTTCGGACAGGACCTTGGAGCGGTCCAGCAGGAGATCGACGGTGTGCCGGATGTGCTCGCTGATGAAGTCCGCGTCCTCGGTACGGCCGGCGGCGCGGGTGGCCAGCACGCTCGGAGTCACCCTCTCGATCACGTCCCGGACGTAGCCGCCCGCGGTCGTGCCCTCCTCGACGGCGGCGCGGGTGGCCGCGACCGCGCCGCAGGCGTCATGGCCGAGGACCACGACCAAGGGGCTGCCGAGCACGCTGACCGCGTACTCGATGCTGCCCAGCACCTCGGAGCCCGTGACGTGCCCGGCGGTCCGTACGACGAAGAGGTCGCCGAGCCCACGGTCGAACACGATCTCGGCGGCCAGCCGGGAATCGGAGCAGCCGAACATCACGGCGAAGGGGTACTGGGCCGGCGCGGTCTCGGCCCGCCGAGCAGCGTCCTGGTTGGGATGTTCCGGCGAACCAGCGACAAACCGCTTGTTGCCAGCCAACAGCACCTCGAAGGCTTCACGGGGCGTCAATGCCTGGGCAGTAGTCATGAGGCCAGATTACGGCCTTGGCCTCGCAGGATGGCGCAGCGGGGCGCTCGGCACCGCCCGGACGGTCCGCGGGCCTGCCCGGCCCGTGCCCACATGCCCGGCTGGTCCCGTCTCGTCACCGCGCGGCCTCGTCACCGTGCGGCCTCGTCGGTGCACGGCTCGGCCGCCCCATGGCGCTCCGCCGGCGAGGGCAGCCCTTCCAGCAGGTGGCGCAGCGCGCTCCCGACCAGACGGCACACGTCGTCCGCGTCCGCGTCGGCCAGGGGCTGCCTGCCCACCACCACCCGCATCAGGCCGATGCCCAGGAGCCACGACAGGGCGAGGTCGGCGCGCAGCCCCCGGTCGTCCGCGGTGCTGAGGGTGGCCAGGGCGCGGGCGTACTCGTCGCCCAGCGCCGTCACCACCGCCGCCACCTCGTCGTCGCCGCCCACCGACCGCAGCAGCGTCTCCAGCGACCGGTCCACCCCCGCGTGCTCCGCCTCCGCGGGCTTCCCCTCTGCCGTGGGGCGCAGCAGGCTCCGCACCACCACCTCGACCAACTGCTCCGGGGGTGTGCTGCGCAGCTGCGCGTGCCCGCCCCGCGCGACCACCTCACCGAACAGGGCCTGCTTCGAGCCGAAATGGCGGAACAGCAGTGCCTGGTTGACCCCCGCGCGTGCGGCGATCTCCCGTACCGTCGCCCGCTCGTACCCCCGCTCGGCGAACAGGGCGGAAGCGGCCATGAGCAGCCGGTCCCGGGTGGCCGTACCCGCCCGCGGCCGCTCCGCCTCCGCCCCGCCGGCCCCCGGCACGGCCTCCGCCTCCGCCTTCGCGACCACCTTCGCACCCGCCACTTTCCGCCACCCCTCACTCGTCCGGCGCACCGTCCAAGGCCCCTCGCCCCAGGCGCCGTTGACTGTCCACCCGCCCCACCATAGGTTCGTAAGCAGCTGCTTACACCAGGGAGGTCACCCCCGATGACGACCACTGACGAGCAGGCTCCGCTCGTCTACCCGTTCAACGAACCCGAAGGGCTCGGCCTGGCCGAGGCGTACACGGAGGCGCTCGAACACCCCGGACTGTTACGCGTACGGATGGCCTACGGCGAGCCCGCCTGGCTGGCCACCCGGTACGCCGACGCCCGCCTGGTCCTCGGCGACCGGCGCTTCAGCCGGGCGGACGCGCTGCAGCACGACGAGCCGCGCCAGTCGGAGGGGCGGCAGGACGCCGGCATCCTCAGCATGGACCCGCCCGAGCACACCCGGCTGCGCACGCTGGTGGCGAAGGCCTTCACGGTGCACCAGGTGGAGAAGCAGCGCCCGCAGGTACGGGAACTGGCGCACGCCTTCCTCGACGAGATGGAGGCCGCCGGACCGCCCGCCGACCTCGTCGAGTCCTACGCGCTGCCCATCCCGGTCGCCGTGATCTGCCGGATGCTGGGCGTACCGGAGGAGGACCGGCCGAAGTTCCGGTTGTGGAGCGACGCCGCCCTGTCGACCAGCTCGCTGACCGCCGAGGAGTTCCAGCGCAACCGCGACGAACTGCGCGCCTACATGGCCGCGTTGATCGAGGACCACCGCGAAAACCCGCGCCCGGACCTGATGACCGGGCTGATCGAGGCCCGTGACACCGGCGACCGGCTCACCGAGCTGGAACTGGTCGACCTGTGCGTCGGCATCCTCGTGGCCGGCCACGAGACCACGGCCAGCCAGATCCCGAACTTCCTCTACGCGCTCCTCGAACACCCCGACCAGCTCCAGCTGCTCCGTGAGCGGCCCGAGCTCATCGCGGGCGCGGTCGAGGAGCTGCTGCGCTTCGTCCCCCTCGGCAGCGCCGCGGCGTTCCCCCGCTACGCCAAGGAGGACATCGAGGTGGGCGGCACCCTCGTACGCGCGGGGGAGCCGGTACTGGTGGCGGTCGGCGCGGCCAACCGCGACGCGCTGAAGTTCGACGCACCGGGTCGGCTGGACGTCACCCGCACCGGGGTGCAGCACCTCGGCTTCGGCCACGGCGTCCACCACTGCCTGGGCGCGCCGCTGGCCCGCCTCGAACTCCAGGAGGCGCTCCAGGCGCTGATCACCCGCTTTCCCCGGATCCGCCTCGCGGGTGATGTCGCCTGGAAGAACGAGATGCTGGTCCGCGGCCCGCGCGCGATGCCGGTGGGGTGGTGACCGCCGTGACCTGGACCCTGGAGATCGCCCGGGACCAGTGCATGGGCTCGGGCATGTGCGCGGGTCTCGCCCCGGACCTGTTCCGGCTGGAGGGCGCGCAGGCCGAGCCGGTACGCGAGGAGCTCGCCCCCGACGAACGCGCCCTGGACGCGGCCGACTCCTGCCCGGCGCTGGCCATCGTCGTCCGCGACGGCCACCGCACCCTCGGCCCGCGCCCCTGAGTCGCGCCGCGCCCCTGAAACGCGCCGTGCCCCGGCCACCCGGTCGCCCGGCCACCCGACGGGTGGCCGCGCGGAGGGCCGCCACCCGGCTGAGGCGCAGATCGGGCGTCATCGGGCCCTGCTCGGCGTAGGGGCTGTCGGGCGCGGCGGTGCGGGTGATGACCGGCTGATGGCCCGACGGAGTCGGGGGTCGGCTTGGCCCAGTGGAAGCCCATGGCGGCGACGACGTCCAGCCTGCCGAGCCGCTTGAAGTCGGCGGGCTCGACGAGTTCGGCGTGAGCGACGGTGAGCCGGCTCGTGCGGTCGCAGGTGTCGATGTCCGGATGTGACAGGAGCTCGTCATTGCGGCCGTACCTGCCGGGCCCGACGATGTGGACATGTCCAAGATCAGTCACCGCGTCGTGATCGCGGTCTTCCCCGACGTCGATCTGCTCGACGTCACGGGGCCGGCCGAGGTCTTCACGCTGGCCAACCGGGAGTCCGGCGGCCGCGCCCGCTACCAGGTGCGCCTGGCCGGACCCGGGCGGGCCGGGGAGGCGGTGGCCACCTCCGCGGGCGTGCGCCTCCTCACCGACATCGGCTTCGCCGACGTCGGTGACGCGGTGGACACCCTCCTCGTCCCCGGCGCGGTGGAGGCGCACACCGACGGCCCCCGGCCCCGCATCGACCGCCACGTCGTGGACTGGATCAAGGACACCGCACCCCACGCACGGCGGATCGCCTCGGTGTGCGTGGGTGCCCACCTGCTGGCCGCGGCCGGCCTGCTGGACGGCAAGGCCGCGACCACCCACTGGTCGACGGCCGACCGGCTCGCCGCCGACCACCCTCGGGTCGCCGTCGACCCCGACCCGATCTTCATCCGCTCCGGCCGGGTGTGGACCGGAGCGGGCATCAGCGCCTGCCTCGATCTGGCCCTCGCCCTGGTCGCGGAGGACCACGGTGAGGACCTTGCGCTTGCGGTCGCCCGGCACCTGGTGGTGTACCTCAAACGCCAGGGCGGCCAGAGCCAGTTCAGCGTCCCGATCAGCCGCCCGCCGGCATCCCGCAGGGACATCGACGAGCTGCGCCTCTACGTCGCCGACCACCTCACCGCGGACCTGTCGGCGGCCGCGCTGGCGGCGCGCATGTGCCTGAGCGAGCGTCACTTCGCCCGCGTCTTCACCCAGGAGACCGGGACGACACCCGCCGCGTACGTCGAGGCCCTGCGGGTCGAGGCCGCCCGCCGCCTGCTGGAAACCACCGACCAGTCCCTGGAGGACATCGCCCGGGTCACCGGGCTCCGCTCCGTGGAAACCCTCCACCGCGCCTTCCGGCGGCAGATCGCCACGAGCCCGGCCGCGTACCGGCGCCGCTTCCGTACGACCACGACCACGGCCTGACGACAGGCCGGTTCCACCCCATCCGACCTCCGAGAGGAAGACAGCCATGCCTACGTCCACGACACTGCGCGACGTCATCGGGCTGAACAACGAGCTCCCCACGCTCGCCGACGCCACCCTGATCATGATCGACTTCCAGAACACCTACCGCACCGGCGTCATGGCCCTGGAGGGAGGCGAGGTGGCCCTCGCCGCCGGCGCGCGGCTGCTGACCGCCGCCCGGGCGCAGGGCACGCGCGTGGTGCACGTCGTCAACGACGGCGGCGAGGGCACCCCGTACGACATCCGCGCCGAGATCGGCGCCATCAGCCCCGAGGTCGCCCCGGTCGAGGGGGAGCCGGTGGTGGTCAAGAGGTTCCCCAACGCCTTCCACGACACCGAGCTGGAGAAGACGCTGCGCGACCTGGGCGCGGGTCCGGACCTGGTGCTGGCCGGATTCATGACCCACATGTGCGTCACCTTCACCGCCCAGGGCGCCTTCAACCTCGGCTACCGCCCCACCGTCGTCGCCGAGGCCACCGCCACCCGCTCGCTCCCCGCCCCCGACGGCACCGCCCTGCCCGCCGAGGTCCTCCACAACGCCGCCCTGACCACCATCGGCGACCTGTTCGGCCCCGTCGCGCGCCGCGTGCGGGACCTCACGCCCTGACGGCCGTCTTGACGGCCTGGGAGGAGCCGAGGCCCGCTCCCTAGGATGGCCCGTATGGCACATGGGGGAGCGGGAGCCGGAGTGGCGACGCGTGAGACGTACCAGGGCGGGGTGGCCGCGGCCCTGCGCCTCGCCGACGGCATGCCGTTGGAACGCGCGCTGGCCACCGCGGATCCCTGCGCGTGGCTGGCGCTGGACGCGGGGGTGCGGGACGTCCCGTGGTACGGGCTCGGCGTTCCGGGGGCACGCCGGTACGCCCGCCCGCGGATCGACGAGCTGGGCGGGTTCGACGATCCCCGGCTCGCACTCGCCCTCTGCCACCGCGACGGGCGCGTCCGTGAAGCGGCGGTGCACCGGTCGAGGCACCGCCCCGACCTGCTGCCGCTGGTCGTCGTCCGCTGTGCCGACTGGGCCGCACCGGTACGCGAACGCGCCCGCCACGTCCTGCGCGAGGCCCTCGACGTACCCGCCGCCGTCGCCCTCGCCGCGCTGATCCTGCGTGTCGGCAGGCGGCAGAGGGGCGCCTTCGGCGAGGGCCTGCTGGAGGAGACCCTGCGCCACGCTCCCCGTGAGCGGTTCTCGGCGCTCTTCACCGACCCGGACCGCGCCGTGCGGCGGTTCGCGTACCGCCTCGCCCTCGCGCGGCGGCTGCTGAGCCCCGCCGAACTGGCCCGCGCCGCCCACCAGGACGCTGACACCGTCGTCCAGGACCTCTGCGCCAGTGCGGCCCTCGCCACTCTGGCCGACCTGCGGGACGGCGACGTGTTGGGCGACGTGCCGGACGACGTGCTCACCCCGCTGCTGACCGCCCGCAACCCGCGTACGCGTTCGGCGGGCGTCACGGCCCTGCGGGCGGCCGGGCAGCCGCACCGGGCGGAGGCGTACCTGGCGGACCGGTCGGCACTGGTGCGCGCCTGCGCGCGGTACGTGGTGCGGCAGCACGGAGACGATCCGGCCGCCCGCTACCGGCGATGGTGCGCGGAGCCGCAGGACCCCGCAATCGCGCCGGGCGCGGTCATCGGCCTGGCCGAGTGCGGAGACCGTGCGGACGCCGGGACGCTGTGGCCGCTCGTCGACCACCCGGCGGCGGGCGTCCGGGCCCAGGCGCTCGCGGGGCTGCGAGCCCTGGACGTCACGGACGTGGCACGCCTGCGGCCCCTGCTCGACGACCCGGCCCCCGCCGTCGTACGCCAGGCCACCGTCTCCCTGCTGCCCTGTGCGAAGCAGCTGCCCGCGCCATGGCTGATGGAGCGCACCGGGCCCCACCGGCTGCGGCACGTGCGCCTGGCCGCGTTCCGGCTGCTCGACGCACGGGGCGGCATCGTGGCGCTGCGCGCCGCCGTGGGACTGCTGAACGACCCGGACGACAAGCTCCGCACCTGGGCCGGCCAGTCCGTCCAGCGCTGGCACCCGGCGACGGACGAACCGCACGGCGCCGCCGAGGTCGGCGAGCTCCTCGACCGGAGCAGGCACCTGTTCAGCGACTATGTGCTCGAGCGGCGCAAGCGGGAAGCCGGCGTGGGCGGCTGAGGCTTTCAGGTGAACAGGGGAGCACCTGGCCTGACGCCGTTTCGCCACGGCACCGGCGGGAAAGGCTGGGAGCGCTCGCTTGTGCCCTGTCCGGTGCGGGACGTGGAGGACGGCATGGTGACAGCCGACGGCATGGTGACAGCCGACCCCGACGCTGTCGGCGGCCCCAAAGCCTGGAGCCGGGGCACCCTACGGGAAGACGACTGGCTGATCACCCTGCCGTCCGCCTGGGCGGAGAACCTTCGGAGCGCGGGACCGGGCGCCGCCGGCACGGCCCTGCCGCCCCCACCGGCCGCGCTCGTCACCCGCGTCACAGAGCAGTTGAGCGGCGGCCCGGGAGTGGCGGTGGTACGCGGATGGCCGCTCGACGGCCGCACCGAGGAGGAGTGCTGCGCCCTGGCCCACTGGTTCGGCTCGTACCTGGGCACGCCTCGACCGCCGAACACCGCCCGTCAGGGACATGCGGTCCTCACCGCACAGCTCCCGGCCGGCCACCCGTCGGCGGACCCCGCGCACCAGGGCAGGGACGATGGGGACCTGGCCTTCCACACCGACCGTGCAGGGCCCCCCGGGCCGCCGCGCCTGCTCGGCCTCCTCTGCGTACGCCAGGCGGCTCGCGGCGGCGAGTCGCTGCTCGCCAGCGGCCACACCGTGCACGACCGGCTGCTCGCCCGCCACCCGGCGGCCCTGCCCCGCCTGTACCGGGACTTCCACTTCGGCCGTGGCGACGGCTTCGACCGCGTCTACCCCGTCTTCCGTCGGCACGAGGGCCGTCTGCTGGTCCAGTACAACCGCCACTGGATCGAACGCGGCCAGCGTGAGGCCGCCGCACCCCTGTCGGCCGCGGACCTGGCGGCCCTGGACGCCTTCGACGACATCCTGACCGCCCCCGGCACCGCCGTCCCGGTCCGCCTGCGCCCGGGCGACCTCCTGCTGCTGGACAACGCGGCCGTCCTGCACGGCCGCACCGCCTTCACCGACACCCCTCACGATCCGCTGCGCCGGCGGTGCCTCGTACGCGTGTGGGTGGACTGACACCCGGCTTCCCTGGCCGGGTCCACACCCGCCCGCGCGGCCGCTCGGGCAGCGGTCCCGGGACCGGCGTCGCAGACCTGGTGGCATGGGCGAGGAGAAGACGTCGTGGCACCCCGGTGAGATCGTCCCGGCGAGCGGGATCTACGAGTGCGACTGCGGCGGCGAGCATCACTGGAGCACGGACGTGAAGGACCACCGCTTCCCGCCGCTGCCGGCCGGCTGCTCGGGCGCGTACTGGGCGCTGAAGACCCAGGCGCACCCGGAGGCCACCTCGGGTGACCCGCACTGGCGGTCGCCGGTCAGCCGCGGGCGGCGACGATCTGGCGGTCGACGGCGTCCTGCCAGTACTCGGCGACGGTCGGCGCCGAGCCGCCGCCCACCCCCCGTACGGGCGCGCCGAGGTCGGCTGCCGGGGTGGGGCGGGCCTTCGCCAGAACGGCGTGCTCGTCGCTTTCGTTGTGCCACGACGCGGTGGCGAAGACGTACTTCCCGCCCACCGCCAGGCGGGGGTTGCCGACGGGCTGCGTGAGCGTGACGGTGCCGCTCACCCCGCCCTTGAAGACGCGCCCGACGCGCACCTCGTACAGCTCCGAGGGGATTTCGGCGATGGTACGCCGCCCGGCGTGGCGGACGACGGTGCCGTGGAAGACGTCGTCGGCGCTGCCCGCCACTTCCCGGGCGCTCTCGGGGGCATGGCGGGCGATGGCCTCGCGCGGCGCGGCGGGGGAGGTGACGTACTGGTGGGTGAGATAGCCGGTGGTGGCGAGGACCGCCGTGGCGGCCACGGCGAGGGCGGCGGCGAGGTGCTTGTTCATGGTCTTCCCCCACGGGGCAGGCAGCGGTGTGCTTCGTGCTTCATCACGCCGATTCGTAGAAGGGCGGGCCTCCGCACCGCAGCTCAACGGCCCGCGTGTCACCCGGGCGCACGCACAAGTCGTACCGGCCACACCGCCGCCGACACGGTGGCCCGGCATCGGCGGCTCAACGGCGCGACCGCAGCCACCGACGTGCGGCGGACAGCGTGACCTCGATGTCATCGCTCCAAGAGCAGACCTCCAGCCACGCCAGACAGCCTGCTGCGCCACCGCGTCCTGCGGTTCCTCGTCGAGGAGCATCCGCTCGGCATGGCTGGGGCCCGGCGGCCACTCCCGAGGCGGCGCCGGACAGTGTCAAAGCGCTCTTCGCCGGGGTCCCCGGGGAGCCGGCGCTGGTGGACGCCTGCGACTTGCGCGCGTACGCACGCCGGCACGGACTGGCGCAGCCGGTCCGGACGCGCCTGGACACGACGTTCATCGAGATCCCCGCCCTGGAGGCGTTCGACGGGATCATCTGCGTCCCGGACACGACCCCGAGTGCCGACACGCCCCGGTAGGGGCGGCGAACGCGCCCGGCGTACGGACACGGCGTGGTCCAGGCGCAAGGGCGGGCGGCGGCCGGCCGACGAGGGCGGTATGACAACGCGTGGTCTGTTCGCCGTACACGGTTCTCTCTCCCGCCGCCTGCTCGTGGCAGCCGCCACCCCTGTTCGCCGTCTCGTCCGCCGCGGCCCTGCCGCCCCGGGCCCCGCCTGTGCGACGCGGCGTGGAACGACGTCGGCCTGGACCGCGTCCTCGGCGAGCTGGCCCGCCGCCGGACGCCTGCCGCGTTCTTCCTCACGGGCGAGTTCGCCGACCGGAACCCCCAGGTGGTCCGGAGGATCGCGGCCGCCGGGCACGGCCTGGGCAACCACTCCTACAGCCACCCGTTCTTCAAGGACCTGACGGCCCTGCCCGCGGTCAGTCCAGACAGAACTCGTTGCCCTCCGGGTCGGCCATCACGATGAAGCCGGCGCTCATCGGGGGAGCGGGCTCGAAGCGGCGTACCCGCGTCGCTCCGAGCGCGACGAGCCGGTCGCAGGCGGCCTCCAGCGCCGCCATCCGCTCCTCTCCCTCCAGCCCGGGAGCCGCACGGATGTCGAGGTGGACGCGGTTCTTGGCGACCTTGTCCTCGGGGACCTGCTGGAAGAACAGCCGGGGGCCGTGCCCCTCGGGGTCCTCGATGGCCGACCGCGTGCTGCGCTCCTCCTCCGGTACGCCGATCCGCGCGAGGAAGTCGTCCCACGCGGCCAGCGGGTCGGCGCCCTCGGGCAGGTCGACTCCGGGCGGGCCCGGGTGGACATAGCCGAGCGCGTCGCGCCAGAAGCACGACAGCGCCCGCGGGTCGTGGGCGTCGAAGGTGACCTGGATGTGGCGGCTCATCGGGTTGCTCCGTCCGTCGTGGGTTTCCTGAGGCTTCCTGCGGGCTTCCTGCGGGTTTCCCGCACGGGGAACGGTCCGCCGGGGACCGGCTGCGGATCGTCTCCGTCCGTGGGGTCACCCTGACACCTTGAGCGGACAGAACCGGTCCGCTTTTCTCCGAGCGGGTTCATCCCGTGCCGCAAAAGGGCCAGGAGTCGATGTCCCGGTAGTGGATCGGACCGGGGCCACGGCCGTAGTTGCTGCCGACCAGGTGCAGACGCTCGGCCTGCCACGTACGGCCGGTGAACGCGGAGAGTCCTGCGGCGGCCCGCACCACGCCGGAGGTGTCGTCGCGGCGGGCCCGGGCGAGCGTCAGGTGCGGATTCAGCGGCCGGTCGACGAAGGCGACACCATGGTCCTTGACCAACGTCCGCACCTCTCCCGCGAGCGACTGCAGACCTTCGAGGTCCCCGCCGATTCCACTCCACAGCACCCGCTCGTCGAAGTGCCCGCTGCCGCGCAGCGCCAGCCGCAGGGGCCGGCGCCCGGCCGCCAGTTCCGCGAGGGGCGGCTGCAGCAGCGCAACGGTGGACCGCGGCAGCTCACCGAGGAACGCCAGGGTGATGTGCCAGTCCTCGATGCGGTTCCACCGCAGGCGCGGGTGGGCGTCATAGGCGGACCGCAGCGCCTGCGCCAGCTCCTCCTTGGCGTCGTCGGGCGGAGCGAGGGCTATGAAGACACGGATGGTTTCGGCCGGAATCTGTTCGTTCACGAAGGACTTCGTACACCACTGGCGCCGGTCCCCGCTTTCCCCGTGGCACGCGGGAACGCCGGGAAGGGAAACCCGTTACCGACCTCGTAGCTCGTACGGCGAACCACCGGAGTGCGGACAGGGGTGAATCCTTCCGCGCCGGTCGTGCCTCTCATAGGTGTGCGGACGACCGCGTCCGCCGCGCACCCCGACCGGAAGGACCCCCATGACCACCGTCGTCATCGCCGCCGCGGCCGCCGTGCTGCTGCTGTGCGCGTGCACCGCCACCCTGCTGCGCCGCCGGAGGCGGCAGCGTGGCTGACCGCACCTGGCCCGGCGCGACCCTGGTCGCCGCGGCGCAACGCGGCGACGTCGAGGCGCTCACCGCGCTCGTGTACGGCTCCTACCCGCACGTGCAACGGTTCGCGCACTCGCTGTGCGCCACACCTCAAGACGCCGAGGACGCCGCCCAGGAAGCGCTGATCATCCTCTACCGAAAGATCGGCATGCTGCGCGCCTCCGGGGCGCTGGCGTCGTGGATGTTCCGGATCGTGCGCAACGAGTGCCTGCGCCGCACCCGCGCCCTGCTCCACCGCGGACCGGACGCCGAGGCGGGCGGGCTCGGTACGCCGGACCGGTTCGAGACGCTCGGCGGCACCACGCGGTCCGCCGAGGAGGACGTCCTGCTGCGCCTGGAAGCCGAACGCGTCGCAGCGGCCGTCGCGGCCCTGCCCGACGACCAGCGGCAGGTGCTGGTCATGCGGGACATCCAGGGCCTGCCCGGCCGCACCGTCGCCGACCGGCTCGGGCTCGGCACCGCCGCGATGAAGTCCCGCCTCCACCGGGCCCGTTCCGCGGTACGCAAAGCCCTGCGCGACGAACCGGCCGACACGAGGTGAACCGACGATGACCCCCGATGCGACCACGACGACACACTTCGCCGACCCTGGTGCCGGTGCACACGCCACACCGGCACCACAGACACCACTGGTATCACCACCACGCGGCCGCTTCGCGAGCGCCACCGTCCCACGCCATCTGACCCGCGGCGCCTTCGGCTTCGGCGCGCTTGCCGCCTCCCTGTCCCTCCTGCCGATCACCGGCCCGGCGAGCCTGCTGCTCGCCCCGGTGGGCCTGATCGCGCTGCGCGGCTGCCCCATGTGCTGGGCGATCGGCCTCGCGGAAACCGTCTCGGCCGGCCGACTGCGCCGGTCCTGCGCGAACGGGAGGTGCGACCTGACCCGCGCGAAACGCTAGGGAACCGCCACCCGGGGTGATCCTGGATCGCCCCGGGTGCGCGAGTCCTCAGCCCGGCTGCTTGATGCTCTCGATGATTCGGGCGAAGCCTTCCTCTCCATGGCCTGCATCGACCTGACGTTGGATGAGCCGCTGCACCATGGAGACCACCTCGGTGCTGACGCCCTGCTCGGAACTGGCGCCCAGGACGTCACCGAGGTCGGAGAACCGCAGGCTCTGTTGCCCTTCGACGGTGTAGTCCCCGCCGTCGATGACTGCGGCGAAACCCTGGAAGGCGCCGGTCATGGCGGCCAGCCAGGGTGTGGCCTTGGCAGCGAACTCGCCCGCCGTCACCCCGGCCGGCGCGACCATGGCGGCGCCGTGCATGAATCCGGCGAACATGACGTACATGCCCGCGAGCAGGGCGAGGTCGTAGAGGGACGCCAGCCCGGCATCCTCACCGAAGTAGGTACTGGTTCCCCACAGGTCGAGCAGTGGCCTGTACTGCTGGAAGACATCGGCAGATCCGCTGTAAAGGATCGACGCCTCAGGCCGGCCGATCATGTGCGGTACGGCCATGATGCCGCCGTCCAGATACGCGACTCCGGCTCGGGCGGCCCAATCCGCCAACTCCCGAGACTGAGCAGGCGTCGTCGTCGTCACGTTGACCAGGGTTCGTCCCGCCAACTCATCGCAGAGCGGATCGAGCACCTCATGGACGGACGCGTGGTCCAGCAGGCATGCGATCACCAACCGGCCGGCCCGAACCGCGTCGCCGGCCGTGTCGGCGGTCTTGGCGCCCTGCGCGACGAGGTCGTCCGCCTTCCCCGGTGAGCGGTTCCAGCACGTGGTCGCGTATCCGGCCTTCACCAGGGCGCTCGCGAGAGCGCTGCCCATAGCTCCCAGCCCGAGGACACTCACCTGGACGCTGTTGTCGGTTGTCATTCTTGGCGTTCCCCCTCGTGTTCGTCCTTCTCCTCGATCCTCTCCGCAGCCGCTAAAGTTGACCAGTACGGACTAATGAGTGGGGTACTCACCCATGAGTAAGTACCTCTTGGAGGGCGGATGGCTACCGCAGCACGACGCGGCCCCTATTTCTGCGGCATCGACGCGGCGATGGACGTGGTCGCCGGCAAGTGGAAATCGCTCATCCTCTGGGAGCTCCACCACCACGGGACGCGCCGGTTCGCCGAGCTTCGACGCGGCCTGCCCGGTGTCAGCGAGAAGATGCTGATCCAACATCTGCGGGAGATGGAAGAAGACGGGCTCGTGCACCGCGAGGTGTACCGCGAGGTGCCGCCGAAGGTCGAGTACTCCTTGACGGAGCACGGCGTCTCGCTCAACGTGGCCCTGGCCTCCCTGGGCGAGTGGGGAACCGAACGCATGCGGCGGATCGGGGCCGAAAAGGTCTCCGGCGACGCTGCCGCGACAGCTCGGCGATAGAAGTCGGAGCGCCCCCACGGGAGGAAACACCCGGCCCGGCGGCGTCCCTGCCGTCTTCGTACGGGTCGCAGCAAGTGCGTGTTACGGCGTCAGGGCGGTCAGGACCCTCTCCAGCATCCGTCGCAAGGCCGCGCGGTCCGTGGTGTCCGGGCCGGACCGCGTCACCCCGTCGTACGTGAGCCCCTCGGCGAAGGCGACCATGATCCGCCCGGCCTCTTCCGGATGCGGGCTGCCGAGCGTGGTCGCCAGCAGCTGCGCCTGGCCGACGAACCGCTCCCGGGCGCGGAGCAGTTCGGAGCCCAGCTCCCCTTCCGGGTGGCGTGCCGCCAAGAGGACGATCTCCAGGCGCGCGCGGGTGCGGTCGCGCTCGGAGCCGAGCCAGTGGGCCAGTACGCCGGCGAAGCGGTCCGCCATCTGGCGTACCGGCGGCTCCGCGGCAAGTTCTTCGGAGACGGTCGCCGCTTCGATGTCCGCCACTTCCTGTTCGGCGATGAACGCGACCACAGCGGCGAGGAGCGCCTGCCGGGTACGGAAGTAATAGCTGGTGGACCCGGCCGGCACCCCCGCCCGCCCGTCGACCGCCCGGTGGGTGAGCCCTCGCAGGCCCTCGTCGGCGATCACTTCCACCGCCGCGGTGAGCAGCGCCTGTACGCGGGGGCTCCTGTCCCTGCTCACGCGACGGCCCGCTTCCTGAGCCTGCCGAGCATCATCCGGCGGACGAGGCCGCTGAACGGCCCGATCAGCCGCCAGTACCGGCCCATGGCTCGACGAGCCGCCTTGTCCAGACACAGGACCCGGGTCTCGGTGACGACACGCGTACCGCCGGTGGCGGCGTCCACGGTGAACCGCATGCTGAAGGTCGCCTTCGCGTAGCCGGGTTCGTCGAACGCCAGGAACTCACGCAGCCCTGTGACGTCCGGCCGTCCGCCGGCTGGGCCCATGGTCCACCACTGCCCCACGATCCCGCGGACCGTCTCTCGTGGTGGTTCTTCGGCCAGCAGCAGAAAGCTGTCCTTCAGGTCCCTGACGTTCTCCTCCGGTACCGTGCCGCCGCCCCGGCTCTTCAGGCGGCCGAGCTGCCGCCGCACGGCGAACAGCACACGGACGAGCGGCCCCCACCCGTCGCCACCGGCCTGCTCCATCTCCTGCCACGCCGCCCACACCGCCTCCACCGGAGCCGGGATGACGATCTGGTGCCGGGAGCCGAAGTCCGGGCGGGGAACGAGGGTGCCTGCAAGACCATTCATACCTCGGGACTCTACATTTGTAGAGTGCGTACGGCCAGGCATGCGGCAGAGCCGCCTCGAACGCCGCGGACGCCGACACCTGAGAGAAGCGCAGCCGCAGCCGTCGGCACACCGGGCGGGATACGCCCCTCTCGCCATCGAGAACTGGCTGGACCTCTACCGCGACCGAGTGACCAGACCATTGCCGTACGCCGTCGCGAACAGGCCGCAGCCCCGCGCGTCCATCCCGCCGAACCGGCGGCGCCTCGCCGGTTTGGCAGGAACCGCTTTCCAGGACCGGTCCGGCGCGGGGTGTGCCACACGGGTCCGCCGGCCGGGCGTGGGTGCCGGTCGGCCTGTCATGAGTGGGTGGCGTGCTGCATGCGTACGGCGGTCTGGTGGAGGTAGGCGGTCACCTCAGGGTCGGTGTCAAGGGTGTAGTCGACGTCGAGGGCGGCGAGGGCCTGGGCGATGGCGGGGAGGTAGTTGCTGGAGCAGTCGACGGTGCAGGTGGTCCCGTCGAGGGGACGGATCCGGCCGGCCAGGGCCCAAGTGCGGCGGCGGACGGTGTCGGCCGGGGCTTGCACGGTCGCGATGGCGCGGTAACGGGCGGGAGCGGTGGCGATCTTGTCGGAGACGTAGGCGGCCGGGTCGTTGCCGGGAACCGGGCGCGGGGTGAAGTACCGCCTGGTGGGGGCGGGGTTGGTGATGCGGTCGAGGCGGTAGGTGCGCCAGTCGTCTTTGTCGGTGTCGTGGGCGAGGAGGTACCACAGGCCGCCGGAGGCGATGAGGTGGTGGGGCTCGGCACGGCGGGAGGCGGTGCCGCTGCGGCGGGTGGTGTAGTCGAAGGTGACGATCTCGTGGTCGCGGCAGGCCGCGGCCAGTCCGCCCAGCAGTGCGGGGTCGACGCGTGGGCCTCGGGTTTCCCACCCGATGGTGGCCGTCGTCTGCTGCACGGCCGCGACCTGGGTGCGCAGCCTGCCGGGCAGCACCTGTTCGAGTTTGGCCAGGGCGCGCAGTGAGGTCTCCTCCATGCCGGTGAGGTGGCCTGCGGCGGTGCGCAGGGCGACGGCGGTGGCGATGGCTTCGTCGTCATCGAGGAGCAGCGGGGGCATGGCGGTACCGGAGGCGAGGCGGTAGCCGCCGGCGTGGCCGGTGGTGCCTTCGACGGGATATCCCAGGTCACGCAGGCGGCCGATGTCGCGGCGGATGGTGCGGCCGGTGACGCCGAGGCGTTCGGCGAGTTCGGTTCCGGACCACTCGCGGCGGGTCTGGAGCAGGGACAGCAGGCGGAGCATCCGGGCGGGCAGGTCGGTCGTCATGCCCTCCAGATTGCTCCTCTTTACGGACGCCGGATGTCCTAATAGGCCCTTAGCTTGGACGGCATGTCCGAGAGCAAACACCCCCGAAACGCCAATGAACACGGGGGATCCGTGCAGGTGGGTCGCGCTGACCGTGGTGCTCATCGCCTCGTTCATGGATGCGGTCGGTGTCACCGTCGTCCGCGTGGGCGGCCCGAGCAGCAGGACACCACGCTTTCGGCGGCCTGACCCGCCGCGGGCACCGCGCGGGCTCACTCATCCGGCCCAGCATGTGGCCCCGCCCCCAGGGGTGAGGTCAGGTCCGACACGAAGAACCCGACCCGCGAACACATGCCACGTTCGCGGTCGCACGAAAGGAACAATCCTCATGAGCCGCATCTCTCCCGGCCAGGTCGTCTGGTTCGAGATCGGCACCACCACCCCCGAGGCCATCACCGGCTTCTACGCCCCTCTGCTGGGCTGGTCCTTCGAGGTCGATCCGGATTCCTCCATCGACGGCCGCACCTACACCCGCATCCTCGCCTCCGGCGCGCCGTGGCCGATGGGCGCGATCCAGCAGGGCGACACCGGCGAGGAAGCCATCAACCTCTCCATCCTGTCCACCGACGTCCACGCCGACGTCGACAAGCTCACCGAGCTGGGCGCCACGGTCGTGGTACCAGCCACGCCGGTGGGGGACGTGACCGTCTTCGTCCGGCTGAAGGACCCGCGCGGCAGCCTGTTCTCCCTCTTCTCCCAAACCACCTCCGCACGCTTCGAGCAGCGCATCGCCGGGACCGAGGAGTACATGCAGGAGGCCGCCTTCACGCCGAAGGCCGGGTCGATGGACGGCTTCGAGATCGGCACCACCGACGTCCAGGCCACCATCGACTTCTACACGCAGGGGTTCGGCTGGCGGTTCGAGCAGGACGACGCCGGCGGCGAGGTGCCCAGCCTGGCCGTCTTCGGCCCCGGCGCCGAGTATCCCTCCGGCCTCTTGTGGGATCACAGCGGCGAACACCGTGGCGCGGTGGATTACGTCATGCCCACCTTCCTGGTCACCGACATGGCCGCCACCGCTGCAGCGGCGCAGGAGAAGGGCGCACGGGTCGAGCATCAGCCGCGTTCCACGCCCGGCGGCCCGGCCCGCGCCCGTATCCGCGACCCGCACGGGAACCGCTTCGGCCTCCTCACCCGGCCCACGACTCACTGAGCCCACTACGCCCCCACCACACACGCACCGCAAGGAGACGAACGATGAAGATCGCACTGCTGGGAACCGGTTTCGGACGGGCGCACGCCGCCGTCTACGCCGCTCGTGGCGACGTGGAGGTGGTGATGTTCGGCCGGGACGCGGCCAAGACCGCGAAGGTGGCGGCCCAGTTCGGGTTCGGTTCCTCGACCGATATGGACGCCGCGTTCGAGGACGACTCCTTCGACCTGGTGGACATCTGCCTGCCGCTCCCGCTGCACGCCGAGTTCGTGCTGCGCGCTCTTCGGTCGGACAAGCACGCGCTGGTCGAGTTGCCGCTGGCCGGTGACATCGAAGACGCAAAGCGGGTGGTCGAGGCCGCCGCCCGCAGCGACAAGCACGTGTTCGTCGACATGTTCGAGCGGTTCATCCCGGCCAACCAAGCCCTGTTCGACGCGGTGAAGCAGGGCGCCTACGGGCGCCTGGAGCAGCTGACGTTGTGGAACCTCACCGCGCACCTGTGGCCGGGCGCCTCGCTCGGGCTGAAGGTCCTGCCGCTGGAGGCCCTGCACAGCGACATGGACATCATCACCCGCACCCTCGGCCTGCCCCAGGCCACCACCGTCACCACGGTGGCGCGCGGCGAGGACTCCGGAGCCATCGACGCCACCTTCCGCTTCGACGGCGCGGCGGCCCGCAGCTCGATCTCCTCCCTCATGCCTCAAGCGTGGGGGGCCCGCAGCGGCTACACCGCCACCTTCGAGCACGGCGTACTGGACGCCACGTCCATGATGGGCTTCGACGGCAAACCCTCCGGCACCGTCACCGCCTACACCGCCGAGGGTGCGCACGAGCTCACGCTCCCGCCCGCCGACCAGTACACCGCCATGATCGGCCACGTCCTGGAGGTGGTACGCGGCGAGGCGGACAACCAGATCGCCCCCGCGAGTGTGCTGGACGCGCTCCAGCTCACCCTCGACCTGGACCACCAGGTCAACAACCCCGTCTGACCCCCGTCTTCCGGCCCCCACTGAGCCGTCCGAGCGGCCGACGCCCCGGGGGCCGGGGCAGGGCGTGCAGTCAGACGGACGGCACAGAAAACCCCCGATCCGCGCGGCCGGCTGGTCCCCGCTCAGCGCAGGCCTGCTCCACCACCGCACCACCACGCATGCGCCAGCGCGAACGCCCGCTCCGGCTCGGCTCCGGCTTGCACGTCCCGCCGCGCCACCCTGCCCCACGCCCCTCTTGCCCTCCCCGCTGCCGAAGCTCCGCTTTCGACGCGCGTCAGTACGGGCGCCGAAGTGGCTCGTGCCGAGGAGGACCGCTGGTGGCGGGTGTACTCGTGACCAGCGCGGCACGTGTCGAGCAGGCGCTTGCCGTCGACGGTCCTGAGGATGTCGGCATCCGGGCTATCTCCCCAGCGCCCCCCGCAGCGTCACACCCCACCGGGCCCGCAGCCTGCGCACCTCCCAGACCGACAGCGCCGTGACCGAAAGGGGGCCGCCGAGGAGGAAGGTGTAGAGGACGAGCGGCGGAGCCGCCACGTCGGGACCGTCGAACAGGCCCAGCCCGAAGAGGGACCACACCAGCATCGGGGAGATCAGGGCCGGCAGCAGCTCGTGCACATCGCCCAGGCGGAAGCAGGAGTTCACCCCGTACACCAATGCGACGATCGTGCACAGCAGCGCGAACACCAGGACCAGCGCGCAGACCACCGCGCCGACGAAGAACAGCACCATGACCAACAGGCCGATCAGGATGCCGTGGTAGCCGATGTCGGCCGTCGAGATGATCTCGCCCTTGAGCATCTTGACCATCACATACGACACTCCGGCGCCCAACGCGATCGCGCTCAGCGAGCACAGCGGACCGAGCAGCCGGGCGGCGTACCGGCGGCCCAGCGGCGCGCGGGCCGCGACGATGAAGGCCGTCACCGCCACGAAACCGACCGTGAGTGTGAGCCCGCCTCCGATGAGCAGGTCCTCCAGCTTGCCCAGGACGACCTTCTCGCGGCCCTCGGCCAGCGGGAACGCCAGGAGCAGCCAGGCGGTGGCGACGAAGCCCACCGCCGTACGGGCCCACTGCAGGCCGGTGATGAGCGGGTCCTCGATCCGGTCGGGCCGGGACGGGGCGGTCATCGCCGTGGCGACCGCGAACGGACTGGGTATCGACCGGAGGGACGCGGACGCGCCCCGGCGGGTGTTCACTGATGCTCCCCCGAACACATGAAACGTACGAACGCCCAGACGGATGGATACATGGATACGGAGATCCGTCCGCGTACCACGGCGCGACTGTCCGCGGTGGCGGGCGCGCCCGCCGTGCGGGCATACCCGGCCACGGCAGAACGGCGCTCACCCGCTGATGGCTGTAATGGCCCTGACACCTTAGCCGACCAGGACGGACTTCTCGTCACCTTGCCGGAAAGCCCTGCCGCACCGGTGCACGGCCTCCTCCACCGGCGATGGCCGAGCGGATTCCCGCACCTCACGGTGCACCTGGAGATCGGCATCGGAACCGGTTCCGCCACCGCGCACGGCGGCGTACCAAGCGCCCGGCAAGCACGGTCACGGCATGACCGAGAGCCTGCCCGCCGACGTGGTCGACGTGTCCAACGTGGCGGCGCTGCTCCCGAGCGCGGATGATCGGGTGCATGTCGCGCTGCAAAAGCAGGGTCCGCTCGTCAGCGTGAGCGCGCGCTGCACATGCGGGTGCGGCACCGCCTACTTCGACCGCTCACGGCCGTCCGGCGACGCGGGCAGGGCTATGACGGCACTGCCGTCCGGGCAGCCAAGGGCATGCCGATGGCAGCACCCGGTGAACGTGTGTCAGCCGAAGGGCCGGTCCACCTGTCCGCCTGGCGGCAGTTGAGCTGGTGCGACATCCCCAACGACCGGATGCTGGTGACGGGCTCCCTGCCGCTCCGAAGGGCAACACCCTGGACGCCGACGGTGAAGTCCGACGGTTCGACACGGTTCTCCGATCCGGACTTCGGCATCACCACGGCCTACAGGGCTACCGGGCGGGCGGAGAGCGAGCTCGGCTCCGACACCGTGTACCGAATCGACCCGGTCGCCGGCCGGGTCCGCTTGGTCGCCGACGGCTTCGGCGCGCCGATCAGCGTCGTCTTCTCGCCCCACGAACGGCAGGTGTACGTCTCCGACACCCGGGCGGGGTTCATCCGGGTCTTCGACGTATGGGACGACGGCACGCTGTCGGACGGCAGCGTCTTCGCGGCGGCCGGAGCCCGTGCGGAGGACCGCAGGCTCTCAGCTTACCGTTCAACCTCACGCAGTTCGCGCTTACCGTAGGCGCGTGAACGACATCAACACCGAAACCCTTGGGTGGGACCTCATCGGCTGGGACAGCGACGAGCAAGCCGCACACGTCACAGGCCTCAACCGAGTGGAGATTCTGAGGATCAGGGACCTGTTCCCCGGCCGGGACGACGACTTCCTTGAGACTGCGGTCTACGAGGTGCCGCCCGCGCTGTACTCGGCGATGCAGAGCGCCATCCCGCACCTGGAGTTCCGTGAGGGGCTGGAGTACCAGATCGGTGGATTCCTTCTACGCGTCTGAGCTTGCCTACCCGCTAGCGTGTCGGGGCTTCGTGCCGGCCTTGTGGTGTGCGGGTCGGGTGGAGGACTCGCCAGGTGGCCAGGAAGCGTCCGACGTCGTAACGGGAACCTCGACCGGCAGGTCCGCGAGGAGGTACGCAACGCAGAGTCCGTCGTAACCGGCGTCCAGCACGACCAGGGCCTTTGGGTCGTCAGCCTGCTGCAGACCGGCCACGACGAGACGCTCGACGACCTCGCGGACCTGCTCGGTGGTCGCCGCGGCCAGGTCCGCGCCGGGCTCCAGGCGGATCGTGTCCAGCAGCGCGGTCCTCCAGGAAGCCCTGCCCGTCTCCAACGCGGCCACGATCGAGTAGGGCCAGCCAGGCACCATCTGGTGCTTACCCAGGCCCCGGCCGAAGGTGTGACAGAACGAGCGGTTCGAGCAGGTGTCGGCATCCGGCCGCAACCACGGCGAGACGTCCACCGCCGGCACCGACCGTCCGTCGCTTGCCCGAGGCAGCGGCACTCGCCACCGCGCCACGAAGGCGTGCGACGTCGATCCGCCCCGGTTGATCGCGGAAGTCGACGACGGCGTCGCCCTGTCCACCGAGCTCTCCCGGCGGGCTGGCGGCCGCCCCCGTACGACCCGGGCTCCGGTGAACCCCGCACACCCGGCCCCGGCGTGAACTGTCGCTTCTCCTACTCCGGCGGCACGCCCTGACGCCCAAGCCGGCACCACTGCCTACGACCTGCCCGCGGTCAGCTGGCCGGCGGTGTCCTCGATCCACGGCAGCGTCCATTCGACGCCGGCCCGCCATCCGTGTTCTGCGCCGCCGTAGCGGCGTTCGGCGTCGGCACGGATGTTGACGGCGAGGGCGGGCAGGTCCCTGCAGTCCCCGCCGCTCGTGCGTCGTTGCCCTTCACACACGGACAGGGGCGGAACCCGACTCCGGCCGGATCGGCCCGTCTGCGGCAGCGGGCGGGAGATCTCAACCCGACGCGGTGAACGTGGAGATGAGATGGTCGACGACATCGGTGCGACGGGCCCTGCGTCGGTACGCGGCACGTTGCCGGTCGGCGCCGTCGCCGGCGGCGCGCACGCGTGACCAGAGTGTGCTCACCAGTTCCGCGTCGCCGTGCTCCTTCAAAGCGGGTTGCGCCCATGCCAGGAGCTGGTCGACCTGGTCGACGGCGGGGGACAGGCGGCCGGTGGACAGGTCGATGCCCTGCCCGGCCAGACCGTCGCGGGCCGCGCGCCAGCAAGCGGCGCGCAGCATCTCAGGCCCGGGCTGGAAAATCGCCTCGCCGGCGGTGATGGCCTGCAAGGCGGTAGCGGTCATCGCCCGGATGAGGCCGGCGAGCAGCACGGTCTCTCCCGGGGTGGCGGTCGCGTCGGCGGCGCGGAATTCGAGCGTGGGCACGTGGTGGGAGGGCCGGATGTCCCAGTACAGGCCACCGCGGTCCATGACACTGCCGGTGGCGATGAAGGCGGCGACGAGGTCCTCGAAGTGGGCGGTGGACTCGAAGTACGGCGGTGGCCCGGCCACAGGCCAGCGTCCCAACGCTGTCCTGCGCCAGCTGGCGTAACCGGTATCGCGCCCCGCCCAGTAGGGCGAGTTGCCGGTGAGGGCGATCAGGACCGGGATCCAGGGGCGCAGGTGGTTGCTGACCTGCAACGCTGTGGCGAGGTCGGGGATCCCGACGTGGATGTGGCAGGCGCAGACGCTCTGTTCGTCGTCCAGGGCACGGAACATCGCCGCGCTCCGAGCGTAGCGTGGGCCGGCCGTCAGCGGCGGCGGGGAGGCCTGGCCGAGGACGGGAGTGCCGCTGGAGGCGACGCGCAGACCGCGGCGGTCGGCGGCCTGTACGACCGCCGTGCGCGTGGAACGGACCTGCTCGGCGAAGTCCGCAAGGCTGGTGTGAGGGTCGGTTCGCACCTCGACCTGGTAGCGCGTCAGCTCCGTACCGACGCGATCGCCCAGCTCACCCGACGCCTCGGCCACCACGTTGTCCGCCTCCGCGCTCACCGCGCGCGACACCGGATCGGCCAGGAGGAATTCCTCCTCCGCTCCCACCGTCAACGGGGCCCGCCTGCCTGCGGTTGCTCGGCTTCGGCCATGGCCTGGGAGCAGTCCCTGTGCACCGGCAGACGTACGCCCTGTACTCGTCATGGTCATCATGCTGTCACGGACGGTAAGCCCGAGATAGAACGCAAAGACGACATCTCTCAACTACGGGGAGCGGGACGTGCGCGAGCGGACACAGATACTGATCGCCGGGGGCGGCCCCGCGGAAACAACGGCGGCCTGGAAGGGCTGACGTTCCGCAAACGGGCTGCCACCTCGCGAAGCCGCCAGTAGGCGGCTACGGGGGCAGCTGTGCGGCGCGCGGCGCCGGTCACCGGTCGGAAGGTAAGGCCGTGCCGCCCAGCAGCAGTGTCTAACCGGCGACCGTCCACTGGACCTGTGTCGTGGAGGGGCGCAAGTCCTGCTCAAGGCGGGGACCGCGATGTCCAGGGACGGTCAGGTCCATGCCCAGAAGGAACAAGCCCAGACAGGCGACGGCCGTGGCCGCTCAGTACCGTGCCGACGACGCGGACGGCCCGGGCCCGCGTGGGGAGGGTGGGGCGGTGGCCCTGGGATAGTGGGCCGGGCGTTGCACTGGCGGTCATGGTCGGCAGGCGGCGGGAGCTTGCCCCGTCGTGTGTCGGGTACCGGTGGGAACGGTGATGCTCAGAAGAGGACCCGCGCCGCAGTGAGAGCCGCCGCGGCCGCCCCGTCGCCCTCGAACGTGAGCTCACCTCGTGGCGGCCGCCCCGAGAGGTGGCGGGCGAAGTCAAGGGCATCGGCCCGCAGGATGACCACGGGGGGACCGCTGCCGAGCCGGTATCGGCCACCGGCCGGGCCGGAAAGCTCCAGCAGACAGGACGGACCGGTCCAATCAAGCGCCAGATCCAGCAGTACCTGGCCCATGATTTCGCCGTCGTGCGCGTCCAGCGCCAACTCGGTACCGGTGGCGTCACAGATGTCGATGCGGTGCATCCAGGTGTCACGGGCGAGGAGAACGCAGTTCAGGTACTCCATGGAGTCCTCGGGAAGCGCCTTCGCCTCCGGGAAGATCATGCTCGTGCGGATCCGACGCCGTACCGAAGCCGGCACACGGGCCAACGAGCGCACCCCCTTCGGGGCGATGCGAGCGAACTCCGCGACCAACCGCTCTCCTGGGACCCCTTCACGATCTTCGACCTGGCTTTCGTTATGGCCGTCCAGCGCACCCAATTCGGGATGCCTCCGACGGGCCCGTCGAACTCGCGTGATCAAGAGCCAGGGCTTGGGCAGCTCCTCGAACTGACCGACCTCGTGGGCCACCATGTTCCGGACGGTCCACCCAGAGCACACCGTCGGCCTCGACCAGGCCCCGACATCCAACGCACCCATGATCGCGAGCGAGGCTCGTACCTCCGCCTCGTTGACCGCGCGCGCCCGAGCCGCGGAAGTCCGGGGAATGTCCTTGGCAGAGACAGTAGGCGGGGCCATACCGCACCTCCTCCACCCAGGCTACAAGGCACCCACACCGGCGGCATGTGCATGCGACCAGGAGCAGCCGTGCAGGCGGAATGAGAACAACAGCTGCACGTGAAGACGCTTCCAGCGGCCGGGGAGAACATGGGTCTGCGGCCGACGCATCGCAAGCGGCGGTGTCACGGCGTTGCGAGGGAGCCGGTGACGGGGCCGCGTACGGCCAGCGGTCAGGCCGCGCCCGCGTGCACGCGATCGAAGGCCACGTAATACGGCGCTCGAACGTCGTCCGATCCGCTACGCACGGCTGCGCCCGGACGTTACCGCGACCGACGTGGCCGGATTCGGACAGGAAGCGACCCCGGCCGCCGGATCGCGCCGCGCGACGGCACGGGCGAGGCCGGGTAGCCCTGCGCGGCATGAACACCACCAACCGGCGCCGACCGGAAAGCCGGTGGCAAGCATGGCCGGCCCCTGATGAAGATCGCGGCATGTCCAACTTCGTGGAGACCGACCGGCTCGTCCTGCGCGCATTCACAGCGGCCGACACCGACCACCTGTTCGTCCTGGACAACGACCCGGAGGTCATGCGGTTCATCAACGGTGGCCGACCCACCAGCCGCGAGGCGATCGAGGGCTCCGAGCACGGTGAAGTCGAGTACGAACTCACCCGGACCGCGTGGGAACAACTGCATGAGAGGCCCTGGGAATACGAAGTCATCCTGCCGCTCCACGCCACTTCCGCCCGAAGTGCCGAGGCGGGCGGGAGGAAACAGGCAGCCCGCCGCCAGCGCTTGTCACGGCTTCGTCGATACGGCTGCGCCTGGCCGGGTCACCGCCGTCGGCCCCGAGCGCCAGATCATCGCCGTGACCGACGCCGACGGTGATGGCGAGCTCGGCTACGACGCGCCTCTCCACGTGCTCGGCAGCGCCGATCACGCTGCCCCGGTGCGGCCGAGCACGCCCTCGATGTCGTCGGCAGACCCTCCGCGCGGCGCCTGCGTGAGCGCCTGGACGCGCCCTGCGGCCCAGTCGGCCGCTTGGTCGTCGGCGGTGGTCTTGGACTTCTTGGCTTCGGCTGGGTTGTCTGCCTGGCCTTGCCTTGCTTATTCCCAGTGGAGGAAGGAGCTGCACTGGTCCTGGAGCCGGAGGGGCTCCGCGGTGTCAGCTCATCCGAAGAAGCCGAGTGTTGGGTACGAGTTTCCGGTTGACGCTTGTGCTTTGCACGAAGATCGTGAAGTCGTCGTTGTGGTCGGGCTTGATGCGCACTTCCATGTCGGGCAGACCGAGAAGGGCCCGGGCTTCCGGCCCCGTGTACACGCGATCCGTTTTCTTCTCCAGCACGGCGATCTGCTTCCGTGCCTGGATCTTTTCCGACTTGCTGAGCTGGTAGAAGGCGCAACCGGTGCGGTAGGTGTGCCCGTTCTCGATGACCCATTCCCGGATCGCCGCCGGGCGAGTCACCGGTATCAGTTGGTACTGGGAGGGGTCCACCGGTGTGAGACCGGCTGCCTTGATGGTCTCCTTGTTCACCGCGTCCGCGCCCGTGGAGAACACCGCCCGCGATCCCCGGATGCCCTTGGTGCGGCCCACCATGAACTTCTCGGTGGCCTCCTGGATGACCTGCCCGGCCTCCTCCAGCCCCTGTGTGCTCGTGGCGTCCCAGATGGCGATGTTGTCCTTGGGGAACCCGTACTGCATGGCCTCTCGCTTGCCCATCTGGTCCGGCACGAGAACGGCCAGCGTCCAGTTGTCCTCCTGGGTCTCGATCATCTTGGCCACGGCCTGCACCAATTCCCGCTGATCGCGGGAAGGGGCGCCCGGGCACCGATGACTCGCGTTCTCCTGACCATCGGTCAGGACGAACGTCAGGAAGCTGTGGTCTCCGTACAGCTGAGCCGTCTGCGCGAGTTCACTCTGCGACTTCAGCGTGGCCGCCAGCAGCGCCGTCATTCCACCGACCCGGTAGAGCTGCTTCAAGGACGGCATCCGCAGCACGTCCTTGTCGTATATGACGCACTCCACCTTCTGCGCGAAGACGTACACGGTGACGCGGGTTTCCTGGTCCAGCTCCTGCGACCGGCGGGCCAGATAGGCGATCTGCTGGTCGGCCACTTCGATGACCTTGCGGCTCAGGTGTGACATGGACGAACTGGCATCCAGCACAAGAGCAACGTGATTGATGTAGTTCTGCTTTCCGGACATGACTGCTCCCCCTCTTTCGACCTGATGCTGTGATCGTCTCACCCACCACTGACAATCGGTCTTGGATCGGGGCCGGGGAGCTGACCGCAGGGGAGGAGCGAGCCTGCGGACGGCCCCAGTTGCCCGGGGCGCTCGGCTGTCCCGGCGCTGTGCGCGTCGTACGGTGCGGGCCGCACGCCCCGGCGGCCTGGCCCGGGTGCTTCTGGTCCACCTGACCGTAGTCCCGTGCCATGGCCCGCCGTTGTCAGCCGACCCACCGGCTTCGCCCCACTGCTCGCCCCTCGACGGGTCCGGCAGGGCGTCGGTGCCCTGCCGTTGTGTCGCCGGGCAGCGACGGCCGCGACGCGGCAGGCGGCGCGGTCGTTGTCGGCGACGTACACGTCGTGCCGGTACACCGGCACTTTCCCTGATACGCAGGAGGTTGTTCACCGTGTCAGTGAGCAAGCGGGGAATCTCGATCGCCGTGGCCGCAGCCGCTTTTGTGGTGTGCGCTGCCACCGCGGCGGGCGCCACCTCGGTCATCGGCTTCGGCAACAGCGCGCACGACAACCAGTGTGTCAACCAGGGCTCCACGCACACCGCGAGCCCCGCGTGGCATACCGCTGGAGGTCTGGTCGCGGGAGTGCTCGCGTTGTCGTTGAGCGCCCCGGCTAACCAATGCGGTGACCTGGGGCTGCCCAGGGAGGACAAAGCCGACCAGCCTGCGGAGAACCTTCACATCGACGTCGCCGAGTGAGCGCCCGGCGCCGTGGTGTGAACTCCACCGCAAGCCGTACTGGTCACCGTCAAGGCGCCAACGGGATGCAGAGGGCTACCGGCACCTGCTGATGCCCATCCGGATCGCCGCCATGGCGGCGATGTCCAGGACCACGAGCCGGGGCTCGGCGATGTGCTGCTCAGCGGTCTCCGTACCCCAGCCGACGGCTCGGCCCGGACGGCCGGTTCGCTGAGCGCGGGGAGGCAGCCCTGTGCGAGGGACTCGGGCCGCCGCCTCACGCGGCGCCGGTCGCGCAGGCCGTGGCCCGGCCGTAGACAGGCAGAGGGGGTGCGTTTCGCTGACAGGACCGGGCGGGATGCGGCGCCCCCCTTTTGCCGGATTCCGGCGGTGCGGCAGCACCGAAGCAATCACCGGCCCCTGCTCCGGCCAGCTCCTCCTGGGTGGCCACGAGGCGCGCACGAACGTCTTTACCCCATCGGCCGCACAGCGCTGCTGCGTCCTGCAGCTGCCTGCCTCGTTGGCGGGAGCCTCCCCGACACCGACGCCGGTGGGCGCGCATCGTCCGCGCAGGGGCTCCAGAAAGATCACCTAGTCAGTGGCAAGAGCCTTTGTTGAAGGTCGGGTGGGAGCGGTGGACGGCCGAGCATGCCCGGGCCGGGAGGGGGCGGCCGCTCCTCGGCTCCCGGAAAGACTTCAGGGGCTGCTCATCCAGGGTTAGCGTGATGCGGACGCAGTACCGGGCGTCGGGTATCCGCGTACACCCGCGCCTTGACCCCAGCCTCGCCCGGCGTACGCCACACCGGGGTGATGCCGGAGGTCACCCACTGCTGCTGCAGGCTCTCCATCACCGCGCGGATGGTGTCCTCGTCTACGGCGGTGACGTCCCGGACGACCAAGCCGGGCTCGGCGATGTGCTGTTCGTGGTGCTGCGCCCGCCCGTGGAGCCGAGACCGCGCCGTCCGGTGTCGAGCGCGATCCTCACATGGCGGCCTTCGCCCGGCGGAACCCGGGCCGGCTCGCTCTGGGCACGGCCGTTGTCGAGCATGACGCGCTCGGAGGGCACGAGGCCCGGGCGCCGTACGACCGGATCCACCCCGGAACCGGCGTGCCCTGCGTCCCGACGACGTGGGTCGAGCCGCTCGCGCCGGGAAGGCGGCTGTTGACGACGCTCGCGACCCGGACGCCGAGCTGGCTCGGGCAGCTGCTCGTCACCCGCCCCCCGGCGGGTGCTGTCGAAGCGGTCCTGCGGGGCAGACCGCGTCGGTACCGGCCTTTGCTCGGGTACCGGTGGCTCAGCGCTCTCGACCACCATGCCCGCATCAAGGCCCACCCCGGCTCGGCACACTCCACACGGCTCTCTCTGCCACCGGACGAGGCGGACAGCTTCTGGCTCGCCGCCGCGTATCTGGTGCCTGGCACTGTCCGGGACCTTCAGGCCGAGACGATGACCGTCGTCGCGCCCGAGGATGATTCATGGGCCACGGCCGCGCCGCGGACGGGCCGGCTGCCGGAGCTGGCCGCGCGTCCGCTGGTCGGTGAGGCGGCCCGAGCTCGCCGCGCGCCCGCTGGACGGCGAGGCGGCCGGGGCTGTGCTCGCGTGACGGCCGAGCTGAGCCGCGTCGACCGCGCGCGCCAGGCCCTGCTCGCCGCCCGGGAGGCGGCGAAGCAGAGCTGCGCCGACCGCACGGCGAAGCCGAGGCGGCGCACCGGAACGGGCGTACAGCGTGATGGCCACGAGCCTTTCAGGTTCGGCGCGGCGCTCACGATGATGATGACCGAGCGCGGCAGGGTCGCTCATCCCCATCGACGCGAACTGCGCGCCATGCCGCCGCACGCCTACCTGATCAGTACCTCCCGCGCCGCCATCGTCGACCGTGCGGCCCTGCTCCGCGCCCTGCGCGAGGGCTGGATCGCCGGCGCCGGACTCGACGTCTTCGACACCGAGCTGCTTCCCGCCGACGACCCCTTGCGTCGCACTCTGCCGAACGTCCCCGCCACCCCGCACCTCGGCTATGTCACGGAAGGCAATTCCCGTACCTTTTACCCAGGCCGTCGAGTACATCACTGCCTTTCTCGCAGGCACCTCGCTCCGGCTGATCTCGGGCGACTGACTCGCGTTGTCAGTGCCGTGCTGTTCACTTGGCCGCATGGACGCATCCGCACTGCGCGCCCGTCTGAACGACGCCTGGCGCGCGCCTGAACTGCACTGCCCGCTGCCCACTCATGGGGCAGGGCATGTCTGTGTGCCCAGTGACGCGGAGGATCTGGCCGAGCTGGAGCGCGTCGCCGCGGACGTGGTCGAGGGGGCGGGTCTGCCTGTACGTGCGTGGGTCGTCGGGGGTACGGCGGCAGGGGTGCCCGACGGTCCGCCGGTGGGCGGGGACGGCGGGCTCCCCATCGGCGGCGAGGGCGGGCTGCTTGAGCTGCGCGGGTGGGTGCTGACCGAGCACTGGTTCGGATACGGCGTGACGGCCACCGCCGACGGCCCGCGCCGCGTCGCGGTCCTCGCCCGGCGCGCGTTCACCCGCCCGCCCGGTGTCGGGTGGGTGGAGTTGCTGCGGCAGGTCACCGGGTGGACGGAGCCCGATCGGCGCGGCGTCGACTGGGCCGCGACGGAGGCCGCGCTGGGCACCGCGCTGCCCGGTGACTACAAGGACATCGTCGACGCCTTCGGCGCGGGCAGCTTCGACGAGTACCTGGACCTGCTGGTGCCGGGTGCGCTGGGCACGGATCTGGTCTCGTGGGGCCGGGACATGGCGCGGTACGCCGACCTGTACCGGCCGCACCCGGTCCACCCCGCGCCCGGCGGCGTGCTCATATGGGGGACCTCCGAGCAGGAGCTGACCTTCCACTGGCTGACCGGACCGGCCGATCCTGACGACTGGCCGGTCCTGGTGCAGTACCTGGACGGTGAGTGGCAGCGCTTCGACTGCGGTACCGGCGAGTTCGTGCTGCGCCTGCTCACCGACCGCACCCCGCCGTTCGCCTTCCCGCCCTCCGCCGGACCGTTCCCCCACTGGTTCGCTTCATGGGAACTGCCGGAGCACTGACCCCTGCCGAAAGGCCCGGCGGTCCTCGGCTCCGACGTCCGGCGCGGTATACACGCGTCGGCCTTCCGCGGAGGTCCGGAGCACCCGCGTCGCGGGGCGATCTCCTCGACCCGGGCCCCGCGAACGGGCCCGGGTCGAGGACGACGAGGTCGGCGGCCTTGCCGACGGTGATGCTGCCGGTGATGTCGTCGAGGTGGTTCACTACGCGGTGCCCGCCGTGTACGCGGCGACGGCGGTGTCGTCCGCCGGTCTATCCGGCGCGCTCGAGGCGGGCCGGTGGCTTTGTTTACCAGTTACGGTTCTGGTCCAACTTTTGTGGAGCGGTGACGCTCAGTGCTGTTGGACGGCTCTGCGATGGTGATGTGCCACTGCGACCGACGGTGTGTCGGCGGGACAGTCGATAATGCAGGTCATGGCAGATCGCAGTCCGGTGCTCCGGATCATTACCGCGGCGGCGCGGGAGTCCCTGAAGCCCCTCGGCCTGGTCCAGCGCGGGCGGTCGCGGCTGTGGATTGATGATCAGGGGTGGTGGCTCGGGGTTGTGGAATTCACTCCGCCGCGGATTGCCGGCAGCGGTCTGTACGTCGGTGCGATGTGGCTGTGGCACGACGTGGACCACCTGGCCTTCCATGCAGACGCAGTCCGGATCGGCTCCGAGCTGTTTCGCACCGAGGAGCAGTTCACGCGGCTGGCACTCGAACTCAGTCGGCAGGCGGCTGCGAACGTGACCGCGCTGAGGGAGAAGTTCCCGGCACTGCCGGACGTCGCCCGGTACCTGACGTCGAGGCCGGTGCGGCGGGGATTCCTCTGGGACAGCTTCGACTCTGGGATCGCGGCCGCTCTGGCCGGGGACCCAGACGCGGCCCGCGATCACTTCGAGCGAATCCTTCGAGAGGACGCGCTGGTGCCGTGGATGGTCGAAGCCCAGGAGAAGGCTCGTGAGCTTCACGCGATTGCGGCAGATAGCGACGCTGTGACCGCCTGGGTCATGCGGGCCGTCGACGCATGCCGGAACAAGCTGGGCCTGGATCCCACGCCGCTCGCGATCAGCTGAACGGCCCCGCTCGTCGAGCGACAGAACTGTGGTCAGGCAAGGAGCACTCGCTCCCGCAGCAGGCCGAAGCCGGCCCGGCCGTACATCTTGCGCTTGATCGTTTTGAGATCCCGTTCTCGTGTACAAAGCCAGCGGCCCGGCCGCCCTGCGCGCCGGCCGACCGTGCTTCGCTGACAGGACCGGGCGGTGCTGCTCCCCTCATGGTCGGGGAGCCGTGTTTGGGCAGCTCGTCGTCCTCATGGTGTCGGCGGGTGGTGGAGCGGATGCCGCACGTGGTGGTGGCTGGGTGCCCAGCCCGCGGTGATCGGTGTGGGCGGGGTGTGTTTCACAGCCGTTCCTTCGCCACGTCGTCTTCGTCCGGTCCGTGCCGGACGTGCGACTTGCGGCGGGCCTGGAGCTGGCGCAGGTGGTCCAGGCGGGAGATGACGGGTGTGGCGGTCACGCCGTGCAGGGCGACGGAGACCAGGACGGTGAAGGTGACCAGGGCCCACAGGTCTTCGGCCGGTACCCGGAAGCCCTCGGTTCCGAGCGCGTACGCGAGGTAGAACAGCGAGCCGATGCCGCGGATGCCGAAGAACGCGGTGACGGCGCGTTCGCGGGGGCCGGCCGCCGTGCCCAGCTGGGCCAGCCAGCCGGTGAGGGGGCGCACGGCGAGCAGCAGCAGAAGACAGACCACTGCCCCTTGCCAGGTCAGGGGCGCCAGCGCACCCTGTGCGATGAAGGTGCCGAGGAGGAAGAGCAGCGCGGCGGTGAGTAGTCGCTCGATCTGCTCGACGAAGTCGTGCAGCACGGTGTGGTAGCCGTGTGCGCGCTCGGCGGCGCGGATGCGGCAGGCGGTGACGAAGACCGCGAGAAACCCGTAGCCGTGGGCAAGCTCGGTGAGCCCGTAGGCGAAGAAGGTGGCGCCCAGGGCGACGAAGCCCTCCCGGTGCTCGGACAGGCGCATCGCCGATTGGGAGGCGCGGAAGAAGAGCCAGCCAAGAAGTTTGCCGACGGCGAGGCCGGCGAGCACGCCGATAACGCACCGGTAACCCACGTCGACGAGGAGCCAATGACCGATCCGGCCGCCCGGCAGGCTGCTTCCCGCGCCGGCCAGGGCGATCGCCGCCATGACCACGGGGAAGGCGAGGCCATCGTTGAGGCCGGCTTCACTGGTGAGCGCGAAGCGCACCTCGTCCTCGTCGTGCTCGGATTCGGTGGGCGCACCGACTCGCACCTCGGAGGCGAGTACGGGGTCGGTGGGAGCGAGTACGGCGGCCAGCAGCAGTGCTGCGGCCACCGGCCAGCCCAGCAGCCACCACGCGAGCACGGCCGTCGCCGCGATCGTCAACGGCATGGTCACGCCCAGCAGTCGTCCGGAGGTACGCCACCTGCCGTGGCCGAAGGGACGGTTCAGGGCCAGGCCGGCGCCCATGAGCGAGACGATGACGCAGACCTCCGTGAGGTGCTCGACCCACAGCCGGTCCCGGACCGGATCGATCTGAGGGAGAGGCACGGGCAGGAGCTGGAACGCCAACCCGCACAGCAGGAACACCAGCGGCATGGACACAGGGCGCCCGGCGACCAGGCGCGGAACCACCGCCGCCGTGAGCGCCCCGGCCCCGAACAGGGCGAAGAGGAAGTCAGCCGAGATCACCGCTGACGAATACCCCATCGACAAGGAACGGCACGCCGGTGCTGTTCCGTGAACACCGACCGCCCCGATCACGGAGCCGCCGTGCCGCCGCAGTCGGTGCCAGGCCTGCGGCGGTGGGGTTCCTCCGGTGTGCCGGGATGTGCGGTTGCCCCAGAAATCGAACATGCGATCTAATCGGGGTGTGGATGCGCACGACTTTCCTCTCGACCTGCTCCGAGCTCAGACCTCCTGGTACACCGCCTACCGGCGCCTCGCGGATCCCGCGTCGGCGATCAGCCCGACCGTCGGGCGCCGCGAGCTGCTGGAGCTGTCTTCCCGGATCGCCGCTCACCCCTTCTGGTCCAGCCCGGCCGGGACGCCGGCGGCGCGGATGGAGCTGAAGGAGCTCGCCCAGCGTGAGGCCGGACAGTGAACCCGCTCCCCGCCCCGCGACCGGGACGGGACGCGGCAGCTACTCCGGACCTGCCACCGGACCTACCCCGCCTCCTCGTCATCGAGAACTGGCTCGAGCTCTACCTCGACCGCGTCCGCCAGGCCATCGCCGTACGCCGCCGAGAACAGGCCGCCGCACCACAGCCCTCCGTCCCCTTCGAACCGACGACCGCATACCGGTTGGAGCGCCGCCGTGACCAGGCCCGTACCCCGGTCCGGGTCCACCTGGCCGACTGCCGCATGCCGGGCCACCCCACGCCCCTTACGGAGCAGGAAGCCCGTCGTGCGCTGATGAGGCCGGGGATCGAGGAATGCCCGTACCGCCGGCCCGGCACGGAGCCCGGCATCCTCGACTGAGCCGCGCCCGCCGCCCGTTGTACCGCGTGCCCGGGGGGTCGTTCGCCGCAGTCAGCTCGGCCTGCCCGCCGGGCTCGGCCACCACCGTGGTGCGCGGAGCCGCCAGCGTCCCGTACCGGCCCATGTACAGCCGCGCGGCCGCGAGGTTGTCCTGCCAGTCCGCCTCGGCCGGGTCCCACACCATCCCCAGCCCTCCTACCGCGCCGCGCTGCCCGTCGAGCCGTCCGGAGGCGTACGCCGCCCACTGCCAGCGGACCCACCGCGCCAGCGGGTAGCCCTGCCAGTCCGCGCCGAGCGGCACCCGCAGGTGCCCCTTGCGCTCCGGCCACCAGCGCGCCGCCCGCTGCCGGCTGCTTCGGTGCTGGGGCGCTCCGGCGCTGCGTGCCGGTCGACGGCCGTCTAGTGCTCTGGCCGGGGAGCTTTGCCGGGTTGGCGGGTCATTCCTGCTCGGAGGCAGCTGCGAGATGGCGGCGGCAGAGGTCGGCGGCCGTGAGGTGGGACTTGCGCAGCGCATCGCTGTAGAGCCGCATGTCACGAGCTGCTCGGTCGAGGTGCTGCCAGAAGTTGAGCGGCAGGTTGAGGTCGTCACCGAGATCGACGAGACAGTCGAAGGCCAGTCCCAGTTCGTTGTGCTCCAGGAACTCAAGCGTCGCCGAGAGGTCGATGTTCGGCAGGCCCGTCAGCTGGCCCCGGGCGGCGTCGAGGTGGCCACGGGTCCGGTTCCAGCTGGTCTGAAGTGCCTCGCGATCAAGGGTCATGGCGTCAGTGTCGCCGGTGTTGTTCGCATGGTCACGCGGCTTTCGCCAGTCGTCCGCCGCAGCGGATGACCTTCTTTCTACGGATGCGGGCGCGCTCGCGGCGTTGGGCCACCGGCATGGCGCGTAGCCCTCGTATGTGCCAGCCCGGCGCCGGCTTCCTTCCCCGGGGGTACGCCGTGTCGCCGCTCCGCTGCCCGCGGAACGGCCTCGCGCGCGCTGGCCGCGCTCACCCGTGCTGCTGCCACGCCGCGCTCCGCCTCCGTAAGCGCTCCGCCTCCGCCGTGGGCCCGGGGCGCTCGCGCGGCCGCGCGTTCGGGACGGTCCCCGCCGCCCGCCGTACGGTGCCACCTCCATCGCCCGTGTCGGGGGCTCGCCACCGCTGCGTCCCGTCCTCCCGCCGCGCGCTGCGTCGAGGCCATGTCGTCGTACGGTCGCCGTCCCGCCGTGTGGCCGCATCGTGTGCTTGTCCGGTGCCGTTCGGAAGCTGCGCCGCCGCACGGCAGCCCGCTCGAGCCGGTTGCTGTACCGCGCGCGCCTGGTCCGCGCCTCCGCCGCACCCGGGGACCCGTTCGCCCTCGCCGCTCCGGGCCCCGCTGCGACGTCGAGGTCGGCCCGCAGCCGCGAGCGGGCTGCGCCAGCCGGCGTGTGTTCCGCTGTAGGGGGACTGCCTCATGGAGTGTCTTGGGGAAGCGGTCCGTAACTGCGAGAGGCCGGCCGCCGAACCACACACTGGTGGTGCGTGAGCAGAGGATCGACTGCGCTTGCGTCTGCTGGAGCAGCAGCCGGACCTTCGACTGCCACTTCACTGTCGGGTCCACTTCTGAGGCGTCCCGGGCGGCGGCTGTCAGAGGCCGGCTTCGGCGAGGATGCGGTCCATCCGGCTCCGTGGAAGTACGGGATTGGCCGCGGCCTCGTCGGCGACCTCGGGTTCCGGGTCCGCCAGCAGCTGGTCCAGCAGCTCGGCATCGACGTTGGGGTGCTTGGCCACGGCCGCGCGCAGGACGACTCCTCGCACGCGGCAAGCCGCCGCAGTTCCGAAACGGGCAGATCGGGGTCCTGCAAAGCGAGGAGACGTACCCGCGGATTCGGCTCGTCCACGAAACCACGCAGCGCCTGGCGCGGGAAGTCTGGGTGGTTTCGGCATCGTCGAGTTCGCCGCCGGCCTCGGCCTGATCTGCCGCGTTGCCCGTCCGCCGCGCGGGGGTGTTGCCGAAGGAGTTGGCGCCGGGTTCGAAGGTCATGACCAAGGTCCTGTGCAGCCGGTTCCCGGGTTATCGGGGGTCACATGGCGACTGTAGGCCACCGCGATGCGCACGGCGCGGGCACGATCCGGTGGAAGAGGCCCCCGCCGGTCACGGCGGCGCTCCCGATGAGAGCTCGCTGCCACCAGCGCCCGCGGCCGCGCGCCCGCAGCCGACCGGCCCGGGCGGCCGTGCGGGTCCGCCGTCCGGCTCGGGCGCGCCCTCCACTCCCGGTTCTCCTCTCCGTCCCGTCACGGTCATCCGTCCTTCCCCGGGGCGTCCGGTGATCGTTGCCCGGCACTCCTGATCACGACGTTCGCAGCCGTCGGGCGGTTGCCGGCCGTTTGGAGCCGGCTTGGAGTGGGCATGTCAGCGCGCGATCGTCCGGTCCACCGTCCGGCACGCGGTGCGACCCCTCAACCCATCGCCTCGACCCCCGCAGGGAGCCGGAGTTGAAGACCTCGCGCCGCGTCACGAAGGGGGCCGCCGTCCTCGGCGCCGCCCTCGCGCTCCTCCTCACGTTCCCGCAAGGCGCGTTCGCCGCACCGCCGCCCCCGCTTCCCGCGAACGCGTCCGCCCTGGAGCAGACCTTCCAGCCCGCGTACGACTACGACACCGACGGCTGCTACCCGACGGCCGCGATCGGCCCGGACGGCACCCTCAACCCCGGACTCACCCCGTCCGGCACGGTCAGCAGCCAGTGCCGCGGCTCCTGGGTCCTCACCCAGACCAACGGCTACTCCCGCGCGCTCTGTGACAACGGCTGGTGCGCGGTCCTCTACGGCCTCTACTTCGAAAAGGACCAGGCGGTCTGGGGCAGCGGTCTCGGCGGCCACCGCCACGACTGGGAGCACGTAGTCGTCTGGATCCACAACGGGCAGGCCCAGTACGTCTCCACCTCGAACCACGGCTCCTTCACCGTCCACGGCCGGGACGCCATCCGCTGGGACGGCACCCACCCGAAGATCGTCTACCACAAGGACGGCATCGGTACCCACTGCTTCCGCGCCGCCAACGGCAACGACGAGCCGCCCGAGAACCACCAGGGCACCTGGCAGTTCCCCGCACTCATCGGCTGGGACGGCTACCCGCCCGGCCTCCGCGACGAGCTCAGCCGGGCGGACTTCGGCAGCGCCCACTTCGGACTGAAGGACGGCAGCTTCACCGACCACCTGGCGAAGGCCAAGCCGGCCGGCGTCCCCTTCGACCCGTACGCCTAGGACTTGCCCGGTCGGTCAAGCTGCCGGTTACGACTTGGTACGCGATTGAGGTCGGGGCGTGCTGGCCTGGCGGCTTGACTGGTGGGTGATCAACAGGCCGCCCGCCGGTTGCGCATGAGTTCGGTACTGGTCCAGCACCGGGCCGGTCTGCGGGCTGCGTCCCGCGCGCTCACGCGAAGGCGGGTTACAGGCCCAGGCGGCGCAAGGCCACCGCGACGTGGCCCCGCAGGGAGCGGTCCCAGCCACCCGTGTTCGTACAGCGGCGTCCACGTTGTCGGCCAGGGCTTGGCCGACGTCGTACGGTGCAGAAGTCGGACAGCGGTTCGGGGCCGGCGACCCATCAAGTACAGCCCTATCGGGACCGGTTCCACGCCCTGGACCGCCGATAGCGGCAGGTGCGGCTCCTGACGGACCGACGGACCGACGGACTGACGGACGGGCGTGGTCGGTCGAGCGTGGCGACGGCGACGGTCGGTTGCTCGCCTTGGCGCTGCGCGGCTCCGGGCGAACGGCCAGGACGCGCCCCCACACCCGCACCTCCACCCCGAAAAAACGTGCGAGTGCTGGGGCAACCCCGCCCCTGCCTCACGAGTCACACAGGCGTCTGACGTTTCACGTCAGTCCGCCTGATCCGAAAGGAACCCCTTTCTCTGTGAAGACTCGTACCCGGCTGAGCGCGCTGGCCGCGACAGCCGCCCTCGCCGCCGCCGGCGGCCTGATCACCGCCGTCCCGGCCTCCGCGGCCGTCACGTGCGCCTCTCCGGTCTGGACGGCGCAGTACTTCGCCAACGCGTCCTTAAGCGGCACCCCGAAGCTGACCGCCTGTGACTCGGCGATCAACGAGAACATGGGCTCCGGCGACCCGGCCGGCGTCACGCTGCCGAACGACAACTTCTCCATCCGCTGGTCCCTCACCCGCGACTTCGGCTCCGGTGGCCCCTTCCGGCTCTCTGCGGCCACCCAGGACGGCATGCGCGTCTACGTCGACGGCGTGCGCAAGATCGACCTGTGGCGGAACGTCTCCACCACCGCGCGCAAGACCGTGGACCTGAACATCCCGGCCGGCCGCCACACGATCCGCGTGGACTACGTCGCCTGGACCGGCTCCGCCTACGCCGGTTTCACCTACACGCCGCGCACCGAGGCGAGCGTCGACACGGTCAAGCCGCTGGCCCCGACCGGTCTGACCGCTACGTACAGCCGGGACACCGCCAAGACCACGCTGCGCTGGGCGGCCAACAAGGAGATGGACCTCGCCGGTTCCCGCGTCTACCGCCGGCTGAGCACCGCCCAGTGGGCGAACGTCAGCGGCGCCTCGCCGCTCGCCTCCCCCTCCTTCGTCGACTCGCCGCCCGCCACCGGGCAGACCTTCCTGTACGAGGTCCGCGCCGTCGACAAGGCCGGCCGCGAGTCCACCGGCAGCCTCGACGTCACCGCCGCGACGGTGGACCGCACGGGCCCGGCGGCGCCGACGGGGATCACCGTCCAAAGAGAAGACTCCTTCGTCAACACCCTGCGCTGGCAGGACGTTGCCGACGCCGATCGGTACGAGGTCCACGCGGCCGGCACGGACACCGGCCCGTTCACGCTGCTCGGCAGCACCAACGGGGCGACGTACGAGGACCGGACCGTGCCGGTGCACAACACCCGGTACTACCAGGTCCGCGCGTTCGACGCGGCGGGCAACGCGGGCGCGTTCTCCGCCACGGCCGTCGGCGACGGCGTCGACCGCACCCCGCCGCAGGCCCCGACCCTCACCGCCGGGGACGCCCGCCAGGACGGCAACCACATCCAATGGACCATGCCGGGCACGTTCTTCCAGGAACACGACAACGGCGGGCACTTCCGTGTCCACCGCTCGCCGGGCACCACGCTCGACCCCGCCCAGCTCACCCGCGTGACCTGCGGCTACTACAGCGTGCAGGGCTCCGATCCCATGGAGGGCCACTGCAGGGACAGCGGTATGACCAAGGGCGCGTACTACACCTACGCGGTCACCGCGGTCGACGCGGCCGGCAACGAGTCCGAGCCGTCCGCCCCGGTCACCCTCCGTACCGCTGACAGCGTCGCGCCCGCCCCGGTCACCGGCGTGAAGGCCACCCCGCGCAAGGACGGCGTGCTGGTGAGCTGGGCCGCCTCGACCGAGGACGACCTCGCGGGCTACAGCGTCTGGGTCGGCGTCCGGCAGGACGACGGCACGGTCCGGTGGATCTCGGCGGACTGCCGGATGGGCACGGCCGACCCGCTCGCGGCCCTCTGCGGCGACCTGCCGGACGGCGAGTGGCACGTGTACGCGGTCCTGGCGAAGGACCGCTGGGGCAACGCCCTGTGGCTGAGCGACCCGAGGATCTCGATCGTCGAGGCCACTGAGCTCAACCTGCTCCCGTCCGTGCAGGTGCTCAAGGACTGGCCGGTCGGCACCGCGGCCCACACCACGGTGATCGGCTCCCCGGAGCCGTCGATCAACTGGAAGTGCGACAACACCGTGCTGTGCGGCACGGTCACCGGCTACCGGATCAACCGGTGGAACACGCAGACCGAGGCGTACGAGCCCCTGCACGGCGGGCTGCTGCCCGTGGAGACGCGCAGCTACACGGACTCCACCGCGATCAGGGGCGAGACGTACTTCTACACGCTGGAGGCCGTACGGGCCGACGGCAGCGTGGTGGGGGTCTTCCCGTGGTACACCGTCGTCCAGGACCGAGTCTAGGGACTGGAACCGGCCCCCAGCGGGCTGGAAGAGGGTGACCGCCCCCGCCTCGGCCGGACCGTGGATCCGTGGGAGGACCGGCCCGAAGGGCTCGACGACCTCCAGGGTTCACGGGGCCGGGGCGGGCGCACTGCCGCAGGCGACTGCGGGGAGCACCTGCCGGCTGGAGCGATGAGCGATCACGTGCCGGACACCGGCCCTGGCGAAAGCTCGCGGACGTACGTCAGTGCGGCGCCCACCTCGTGAGCTCGAGGTCGGCGTGGCCGTCACGTACTGCGGGCGGCCGGTGGGCCGGTAGACCTGGATCGTCACCCCTCCGGGGGTGGATCGGGAGTCGATCAGGTCGAGCGCCGCGTCCGGGCCGGAGTGGGGGAACAGCCGCGTGCCCTGCGTCGGCGGCCCGCTCGATGAGGCGGCGGAGCGGTTCGTTCGTGCCCAGACGCTCGGCGAGGACGTGCTCCAGGGCGAACAGGGAATGCGTGACGGCGACGGTGGCGAACTCGTACCGGTAGTAGGAGGCGTGGACTTCGACGGCGTGGACCTGGTCCTCCTGGACGCCGACGTCGCCGGCCCGTGCGGAGGGAGCTGAAGGGCGGACTCGACGACAGTGGTATCGCCTGCCTGTGGGGCTGTATCGCCGACCTCGACAAGATCGTCCCGCTGATCAACGAGGAGTACTGCGCCTCCTACTTCGCGAAACTGCGGACTATGGCCCAGGTCGCGGCAGCGCCCTACGTACCCACCGCGATCTGACCACCGGGGTTCTTCATAGACCCGGCTTTCCCGCCCTGCGCCGCTTCCCGGTGTCCGTCCCTTCGAGAGGTCGGCGTACGGCCGGCCATCGCCGCCCCGGCGCACGTCTGGACCGTTCGCCGCGCGCCGTGCCGGGCCGCCCGCGCCGCGCCGTGCTGCTGCCCGGCGCCCGGTGGCGCTGGACGACATCGCCGGTTGTTCACCGCACGGCGTACGACTGCCGGGTGCCGGCCGTCAGTCGGACCGCGGGATGCTCCCGGTAGTGGTACACCGTCAGCACACGACCTCCGTGGGGCAGTGGACGATCGAGCAGAGGTCGGAGCATCGGAGCAGCCGGAACGCCGGGACAGGGAACGCAGACCTCCCGCCCCGGCGCGGGCCGGCGGCGCGCCGGTAGCCGCGGGCCCGCGAAGTACACGACTTGACCGTCTGATGGCGCCCCGCCGAGAGACCATCGCAGCAGAAGCAACTCGCTACCTCCTGCAGTCGCGGAGCGGTGGTTCACCTGGCGTGCTCGTTTGCGACTCTGGTCGCATGCGGTCGCGACCTGGGACGGATGTGGCATCGTCTGCCCTGCCCCGAGGATGGCCGGGTGACCGAGATCATCGCGGGGCTGTACATGTCCCCTCTGGAACTTCTTGTCTTGCTGGGGGCCGTTGGGCTGGTGGTGGCGCGCTGGCTCCCCCCTGCGGCCCGCCCGTACGTCACGAACGCGGCGGTGGCGGTTCTCGTGGCGTCCACGCTCACGCTGGGTGTGGTGGGGATCCGCTGGCAGATGCTGCCGGTACTGGCAGGCGCTGCCGTCACGTTGCCGTTCGCCCTCGTTCCCCTGCTGCGACGCCGTACCGGCCGGCCGGCGCGGCGGGCCCGGTGGTGGCTGGCGTTGCCGGGGTCGGCGGCCTGTCTCGGCTTGCTTGCCACGGGCCCGGTGGCCGCCTGGGCCTTTCCCGTACCCGTGTTCCCCGAGCCGTCGGGCAGCTTCGCGGTCGGCACCCGGGTGATGCAGTGGACCGACCCACACCGCCCCGAGACGTTCACCGCCGTTGCGCACGACCGCCGCACGGTGGTGATCCAGCTCTGGTATCCCGCGCGGAAGAGCCCCGCAGGCGCGCGGCAGGCCCAGTACCTCGGACGCACGGAGCAGGAGGCGCGTACCGTTTCCGACGCCCTCGTTCGCCAAGTCGGCCTGCCCGGCTTCCTGGTCGACGGCGTCCCGCGTGCCCGCACCCATGCGGTCTTCAACGCCCCGGTGGCCGACGGGGGCGGACGGTTCCCGATCGTGCTGTTCTCGCCCGGGTCGGGCGGAGTGCGTACCCAGAACACCGCTTGGGCGGAGGAACTGGCCAGCCATGGCTATGTGGTCGTCGGCCTCGACCACCCGTACGACTCCGCCGCCGTCGTCCTCACCGACGGCCGAACCATCAACACCAAGACCGACTCCACCGGAGACCGGGACAAGGACGACAAGCTGGCGGCTGTCTGGACGGCTGTTCGGGCCGCCGACCTCAGTTTCGTCCTCACCCAGCTGGACCGTCTGGACCGAGGCGAGATCGCCGGCCCGCTGACCGGACGCCTGGACACCAGTCGGGCCGCGGCCACCGGCCACTCCATGGGGGGTGCCGCCGCTCTCCAGGCAGCCCGGCAGGACCGCAGGTTCGACGCCGTCATCGATCTGGACGGCTACCCCCACGGCCCCACCTCTCCCTCCCTCCAGCAGCCGACGCTCGCGCTCACCCAGGCCATCACCCCAGCCACCGACCCGCGCTACCCACCCCGCCTCACCGAGGCCCTCCAGCCCAACACCGCGACGAGCTACCGGCTCACCATCCCCGGCGCCGCACACCTGACCTTCATGGACGGGCCCCTGTACCTGCCGCCTGTGCCCTCGATCGTCGGCTCCCTGGGCCGCACCCACAGCCCGCACGTCGTCGCCGCGGCCACGCTCGCCTTTCTGGACACCACCCTGCGGCACGAACCCGGTGACCTGGCCGGCGTTCTGTCGGACTACGGCAGCCTCAGCATCCACCTCCCGGACAACAGCCGCTGATCGGTCGTGCCACGGCAGCCGACGGCACGGCGGCCTCTTCGACGACGGCTGGGTCTCCAGCCGTCGCCGCACGTCCGCCGCGGGGAGAAGCGCGCCTGCGGCTGTCGGCAACCGCTTCGAAGTGCACCGGGCGGTCCACGCGAACGTGCGCCACACGCCGTGGCCGGCCGTGCGGGAGTTTCATGGACTGGCGTTGCCGTCTCGGCCGAGATCCTCGAGGAACTGCCGTTGGTCGTCCAGGAATCCGTCCGCGAAGAGCGAACGGGGGACGAAGAGGGCGGTGAGCGTGGTCCTGAGGTCCGACTGCTCGATGGACCGTTTGAGCAGGGAATGGGCCGCGTCCGGGTATCGCTTGACCGTCAGCGCACCGCCTCCGTCCAGCGCCCTGCGGTAGCCGCGCTCCGTGTCGGCGGTGTCCACGTTGATGTCGTGGCCTGCGAGGGTGAGCAGTACCGGTACGCCGCGCAGAGCGCGCAGATCCCGCGTGGCGTCCGCGGTGTAGTTCTTGGAGATGAAGCCCCAGCGGTCGGCGGTCATGCCGTCCGCGTCGCCGCCCATCGCCCTGACGTACTCCTCGAAGGCCGCGCCACGCTCCAGCAGCCGTCGGGTCGTCTCGCTCCTGGCGATCTCGGCCTGGGTGCGGGCCGCCGACGCACCGTCGGCGCGCAGCTCGGCGAGAAGGTTGTAGCGGCCCTGCCGGGGCCAGTTGATCGCGGGCGAGACGGCGATGACGAAGCTCACGGGCGTCTTGGCGGCGACCTTCGGCACGACCCAGCCCGCCTGACTGGCGCCCCAGAGCCCGATCCGGTCGCCATCGATGTCGGGGTGGGCGCGCGCCCAGGCGATGGCGGCGGCCGCCTCGTCGGCCCGGTCGTCCATGGACTGGTCGAGCCAGTCGCCGGGTGCGCCCGCGACTCCGGGCTTGTCCCAGGACAGGGAGGCGTACCCGGCCTTGGCGTTCGCTTCCCACATGGGCTTGTAACCGCCGTCGTGGGTAGCGTTGACGGGGCCGTCGCCGTGGACGTACACGACCAGGCCGTGCCGCTTGCGGCCGTCCTTGGGAGTGGCCAGTACGCCGTTGAGGGTGTGGCCGCCGTGGCGTATCGAGACCCGTTGCTCCGCCATGTCGTAGGTGTTCTGCCACAGCACCACGCCGACGAGACCGGCGGCCACGACCAGGACCGGGACGAGCGACCACACGGCGATGCGGAGCACGCGCCGTCGGGGGTGAATCTTTGGACCCATGGGATCTGACCGCCTCTATTCGGTGTGCGCAGCATCAGAACTATCACCACTGGAACGATCGTTTATAAAATGATAGTTTCAGGTAGAGGATACGGCGCCAAGAGGGGGAAACGGCGTGGAACGTGACACGGCGGACACGGGCGCCGGGCCGGTGACAGTTTGGCGGGGCATACCGGAAGGAGCCGAGCGGAGGGCGGCCGAGCTGTACTGGGACGCCTTCGGCCGCAAACTCGGCCCCGCCCTGAACCCGCCGGACAAGGCGGTGTCCTTCCTCGCCGCCCACCTGAACGCCGACCGCGCGGTGTGCGCGTTCCTCGACGGGCGGCTCGTCGGCCTCGCGGGCTACCAGCTCGGCGGGCGGGCCCTCACCGGGGGCTCGGCCGCCGCCGTACTGCGCGCGTACGGGCACCTGCGGGGACTGCACCGGCTCCTGCTCCTCGCCCTGTTCGAACGCCAACCGGCGCCCGGGCAGCTCGTCATGGACGGCATCGCCGTGGACGCCGGCGTACGTGGCCGCGGTGTCGGGAGCCTGCTCATCGAGGAAGTGGCGGCGGTCGCGGCCGAGGGGGACTGCCGGGAGATCCGACTGGACGTGATCGACACCAACCCACGGGCCAGGGCCCTGTACGAGCGGCGCGGCTTCACGGCCGTACGGACCGAGCACATGCCCTGGCTTCGCGGGCTCATGGGTTTCGGCGCGGTGACCACCATGCACCGCCCTGTCGGGGCGAACGGGCGGAGAGGATGGAGCACACCATGACCGAACGCATCGAGATCCCCACCCGCATGCTCGTCCACGCGCTGATCCGCGAGGACGGCACCGTCCGCGCGGACGAGCTCTACAGCGTCGCCAACACCCTGGGCATGAGCGACCAGCAGGTGCGGCTGTGCGTCAAACGCCTCGTGGCCGAAGGCCGGTTCACCCACGAGGGCCGAGGCCGCAAGGCGGAGCTGCACGCCACCGCGGACACCATGCGCGCCCTCGCCCCGAACGCGGACTTCCTGCGGCACGCGTTCCAGCAGGACGCCGGGCTCGCGCCCTGGGACGGCGTCTGGCACCTCGCCGCCTTCGCGGTACCCGAATCGGCGCGCACGGCCCGGGACTCCCTGCGCGAGGCCCTCGTCCACCTCGGCGGTGCCCCGCTCCAGGGCGGACTGTACGTCTGCGCCAACACCTGGGAACCGTACGTCGAGGAAGCGGCCCGCCGCCTCGGCGCCCACGACGCACTCACCCTCCTCACCACGACGGACCTGCGAAGGGGCGCCACCCAGGAGCCCGCCGAACTCGCCCGCCGGCTGTGGCCCCTGCAGGAGATCGCCGAGCGCTACCACCGCCTCAGCCGTCTCGCGCAGCCCCGCCTCGCCGTGCTCACGGGCCCCGACCGGCTCTCCCCTTCCGCACTTCTCACCCTCGCGGTCGAACTGGCCGCCGAACTCACTCGCGCCATGGAACCCGACCCACTCCTGCCGCCCCAACTCCTGCCCCAGCCGTGGCCCGGCACCCAGGCCCGGGAGCTCATCGCCCGGTGCTGGGCCGCCCTGCACCACCGAGAGCACGGCGAAGCCCGCCCGGTCCTCTTCCGCCTCTACGCCGACATCACCCGAGAGGTGGCAGAGGGTGCGGCGCGCTGAACACGACGTCCGCGGCCACGGTCGTCCGTCTGGTTGCGGCGGAGGCGGCCGCGGGTCGATCGGCGCGTTTCGTTACGGTCCCTCCATGGAAGATCAGCGCCATCAGGATGGGGCCCGTGCCCAGCTGCACAGCGAGCAGACCGCCGTGCCCGACGCCACCATGGTCGAGCGGACCGCGCAGTTGACCGTGTTCGCGTGCGCTGCCTGCGGCGCTGTGCTTACGGGGCCGCTGAAGCGTCTGCCGGCGGTGCCCGAGGCTCCCGACCACGCCTGGTGGGACGCGGAGGAAATGGGGCCGTCGCCGGCCACCGTGCCGTCCGGCTGCTACGCGATCGAGACGGAACCGTACGGCCCGCCTCTCGTCGTCGCCGAGACACCCGGCCCGGTGATGCCACGGCACGGAACGCACTACGACATCGACGGGCGGCCACTGGTCTCGCGGGGGCCGCGAGGCAACATCGTCGTGAACCCGGACGACTGCCGCGGGTTGACGACGCGGCACGCCTCCGCCGCATGCTGCGGAGCGACTCCCGACGGGGGACTGAACCAGGTCTGCGCCTGCGGGACACTGGTCGCGACCCTCTGCTCCGACTGCTGCCTGCCGTATGAGCTGCACCTCTCGCCCGACCACGTGCGGGCCTTGCCATCCCCCTGACGGCTCCAACGTGACCGTGTGAGCCCGCGACGCGCCGCGGCTTGAGCCGGAACCGCATCCCGGCGCCGTCCCGCGCGGGGTCGCGACTGTGCGTCCGCCGCCCCCTCTTGACCAGGTACGGCTCCCGGCACGTTCCCCTCTCGCTGCGGCACATTCGGGCCGCCGGTCAGGCCGTGGTCAAGGGGTGTGTGAGCGAGGAGCCCGCTCGGCCGTGGCGCGCCGGTGCGGTGCGGCGGTGCCGGTCGACGAGCTGGACGAGCAGCTCGGGCATCCGTGGTTCGGCACCGGCGAACTCGCGGGCGGCGTCGACGTCGTCGGCTTGGACGGCCCGGAGGTGGTCGGCAGCGCTGATGGCCGCGTGCGGGGTCATCAGGGTGAGCAGCGAGGTGCCGGGCAAGTCGGCTCCTGCACGGAGGGGAGAACTCTCTCCTTCCTGTGACTGTCGGTAGCTGGCGGGTGCTCACGGAAGGTGCGGGCGACCACCGGCATCGCAGAGCGGGACAGGCTGTCCGAGCCTGTCCCGTTCCTGTCCCGGACAGGTCAAACCGTTGTGAGGCGGCAGTGCCTGGTACAGGCTGCCAGGCGTCGCCGGATATCTCCGTGACGCCCACTCTCTGCTACTGGAAGGATCCCCTCATGTCTCGGCTGTCCCGAATAGCCAAATCATCCGCCGTAGTGGCCTCTGCCGGACTGCTCGCCTTCGCGGCCAGCAGCTCCGCACATGCTGCCGGCGTCGACGCCTCCGCACGCGATGCCAGGTTCACCGGCTCCTACTACGTCGGCAGCACGGGCGTGAAGATCAATGGAAGCCTGACGGACCTGGGCTCCTACTCCGGATCTTCCGCTGTCTACCTCAAGATCAACACGACCGAGGGGTCGACCAACTCGCGGGTCGTCGAGGCGGCGAACGGCACGAAGAAGTGGATACCGGGCACCCTCACGTACCCCTTCCCGGGGACGTTCCTGTCCGGCTCCATCACCGCCTGCTCCTGGGCCGGTTCGTGGTCCTGCGGAACGCCCATCGCGATCTACAGGTGATGCGAAGAAGTCGGCGGGCCCCAGAGGGGCTCGCCGACCGCCCTCCGTCGCGAGCGGAACCCGCCAACAGCGGTGAACAGAACGCTGCCGACCTACGAGAACCGTGACTCGTGCCCGCCGACTACCGAGCTGCTACGCGTGGCGTCGGCCAGTGATCCATGATCAGGCCGATTGCGGCCATCCCCGCCTGGGATCAAGCCGGTGAGGTCCGCGGGCCGGTGACCTGCGCGCGGTTACGGGCCCGGGCGGCCCGGCGCTCCCCGGCCTCGGCGAGCACCGCGGCTCTGGCTTCCTCTCCGGCGTCGAAGGCCGCCGGAGAGAAGCGGTCGCTGGTTCTGACGTGCCGTTGCCAGTCGTCCTGCCAGAACTCCACCGTCCAGCCCGGCCACAGCTCTGGTACGCGGTAAGCCTGCGGCGAGGAGTACAGCGTCCACCAGCCCAGCTGGCGGCGTTCCGGGTCGATGTGGATGCCGGAGTTGACGTGGAGGCGGCAGCCTCCGTGCCCAGGGGCGTCTGCCAGGCGCCCGAGCAGGGCGGCGCCCTCGCGGACGGGGTGGTCGAAGGCGTCAGAGGCGACGTGGCAGCGGTTGGTGCCGACCGTGATCACCACACCGCCTGGGTCGGGCCCGGCCAAGTCCTCGTCGTCCGGGGCGAGGAACGGGGCCAAAGAGAGGGGCGTATCGCGGCAGCGGACGTACTCCGGGTCCAGCCCGACGTACTCACGCAGTTCGGCCGAGCCGTCGTACAGCCAGCGGACCTCCCAGCCCGGCCACGCGGCTCGGATCAGCTCGAACATGGCCGCGCGGTGGCGGAGCTCGGTGCTGGGGCCCTCCCAAGCGAAGAACAGGAGCACCTTCCGGCCGAGGTCGAGCAGTATCCCGCCCTGGGCCATGGTCTCGTCCAACCACCAGCCGTCCTGGCGGAGTCCGGAAAGCATGGCGAGCACCGGCGTCGGCCCTTCCAAGAGATCGAGGTCGATGCCGACCGCCCAGCCGGTCCGGTACAGCTCATGTGTGCGGTTCTCGCGGACCACGACGACGTTGGCTCTGTCTCCCATCGGGTCAGGATGACCGCGGGGGAGACTGTCGGCCATCCGATTTCGGCGCTTCGAGGTTCCGGTGCCCAGAGAGTGACGGCGTGCCGACCGGGCCGGGGCGGGGGCCGTGGTCACCCCCTTGCGCGACTCCACTGGCGTCGGCACCCCCGCCGACAAGGACGGCGCCACTTTCGGCGTATTCACCACCCAGCGGGCGGGCCCCGGCCGGCGCGAGCTCACACAGCCGTGCCGGCTGCGGCCCTCACACCGCCTTCGGCCAGAAATCGATCACATACTTCTCCACCCCGTACGCGACACCCTCGATGCGTGTCACCCGCTCGACCTCGGCCCGTCCCGCGCATCCCACCCGCACCCTCCACCATCCCGGCCGGCCCAGGCGGATCAGGTGGTCGGACCGGCCAAGAGCCGCGGCCCACACGGCGACGTCCCCGGTCGTCGTTTCGAAGTCGACTTCGCCCTGCTCGTCCCAGCCATCCTGCGCGACGTCGGGCTCACCGTCCCAGACCCGGACGGTCACCGCGGCGGTGTGGGTATGTCCGCCGCTGAAGACGTCGAAGCGGCGCTCATGCTGCTTCAGGAACACGCCCCACTCGTAGCCGTCTCCGAACGGCAGGGGGACCGCACTGTCGTCGGACTCCTCGAAGCCAAAGCCCCGATAGGCGACCTCGACGTCCAACAGCTGCTCCTGCACCAACTCGGCCATGCCCTCCTCCTGGTCACGAGGCAGTCGCAGCAACGAGCCTATAGCCGTCGATCACATGGGCCGAGTGGGTGGCGGCGAGTGAGAGGCATACGGCCGACGTCGGGCCCGGGCGCCCGGCCGCAGGGTGATGGCACAAAGGGCCCCCGGTGCGCCACGTCCTCCGCTCCCCACGTCGCCCGCCTGCGAGTCCCAAGGCACGCCCCGAAGAGACCGCCCCGAGGGCGCCGGCTCGACGGCCCCGGCCTCGCGCCCGGAGGAGCCGTACCACCGCCCTACCGCCACCGCCGTACCGTCCGTGCGGGCGCGCCCCTGTACCTGCCGCTCGCCCTGGATGGTGACCGCATGCGCAAGCCGTCCGGAACCTCTGCCCCTTCGGCCCTGCCCTCCAGCGATCACCGATGTGACGCGGGTCCGGACCACGGCAGTACCGCCGAAAGCGTGACGCGGTGAAGGCTGTGCCGTTGAACCTAACCGACACGGCTCCCCACAGTGGCGGGCCCGTCCGCGCCGAGGGGCTCCGGCAGGAGCGGACGGCGGGGGCGGGCGCGGTGGCGACGGAACATGGGAAGTACGGAACATGGGAAGTGAAGCGTGGCGAATGCGCACGGACCCTTGGTGCAACACGACACCACCCCGTGGAGTGACAGGCTGAGTCGCCTTCCTGAGCCGGAGCAGCACCTGGCCCTGCGCGATCTGGTTCGGGCGCGGCTGTCGGCAGTGACGGGCGTCACCGACCGGTCCGTCGAGATGACGTCCCCCTGGCGGCGGCTGGGCGTGTACCGGGAGGTGGCGGAGCGGCTGCGCGCCGATCTTTGCGAGGTCACGGGGGTGCGGCTGCCCGTCACCCTGTTCTTCGACCACCCGACGCCCCAGGCCCTGGCGGGCCACCTGCGGTCCGCACTCCTCGGGCCGTCCGGAAAGGGCGACGAACGCCCGCCGCTGTGGGAGGCCATCGACCCCGCCCCCGCGGTTCAGGAGCCGCTCGCGGTGGTCGGTCTCGCGTGCCGCCTGCCCGGGGGCGCGGACTCCCCCGAGGAGCTGTGGCGGCTGGTCGCCGAGGGGAGGGACGCCATCGGAGGACTGCCCGAGGACCGCGGTTGGGACCTGGAAGCGCTGTACGACACGGACCCCCGGTCGCCGGGCACCACCTACACCCGCCACGGCGGGTTCCTCAGGGGTGTCGACCGCTTCGACCCCGACTTCTTCGGGATCGGCCCCCGGGAGGCGGTGGCACTCGACCCACAGCAGCGGCTGATGCTCGAAACCTCCTGGGAGGCCATGGAACGCGCGGGCATCGAGCCGCGCGCGCTGCGCGGCAGCCGGACCGGGGTCTTCGCCGGAGTCTCCCTCCAGGACTACGGACCGGCTTGGCACGAGGCCCCACCGGAGGCGCAGGGCCAGATGCTCACCGGCAACGCGCTGGGCGTGGTTTCCGGCCGGATCGCCTACACCTTCGGCTTCGAGGGGCCGGCGCTCACCGTCGAGACGCAGTGCTCCGCGTCGCTGGTGGCGCTGCACCTGGCCGGACAGGCGCTCCGGGCGGGCGACTGCGACCTGGCGCTCGCCGGCGGTGTGACCGTGATGTCGACGCCGGGCATGCTGTCGGAATTCAGCCGGAAGCGGGCGCTGGCGCCGGACGGGCGGTGCAAGGCGTTCTCGGCCTCCGCGGACGGGACCGGGTGGGCCGAGGGGGCGGCCGTGGTGGTGCTGGAACGGCTCGACGCGGCGCGACGGCGGGGACACCGGGTCCTGGCGGTACTGCGCGGCACCGCCGTCAACCAGGACGGCGCGAGCAACGGGCTGACCGCGCCCAGCGGACCCGCGCAGGAACGGCTGATCCGCCGGGCACTGGCCAACGCGGGTCTGCGGGCGGCGGACGTCGACGCGGTCGAGGCACACGGCACCGGGACCGCGCTGGGCGACCCGATCGAGGCGCGGGCGATCATCGCCGCCTACGGCAGGGACCGGCCCGCCGGCCGGCCGCTCCACCTCGGCTCGCTGAAGTCGAACATCGGACACGCTCAGGCCGCCGCCGGCGTCGCCGGGGTGGTCAAGATGATCATGGCGATGCGCCACGGGGTGCTGCCGCGCACTCTCCACGTCGCCGAGCCGTCACCACATGTCGACTGGTCGGCCGGGCACGTGCAGCTGCTCCCGGAACCGGTGCCTTGGCCGCCGCGCGCGGACAGCCCGCGCCGGGCGGCGGTGTCGGCGTTCGGGGTGAGCGGCACCAACGCCCACGCCATCATCGAGGAGGCGCCCGAGGACGCACCGGCTGGGGGAGAAGACCCGGCGTCCGGTGCGGGCGGCGACTCCACCGCCATCGTGGCCACGGCCACGGCCACGGCCACGGCCACGGCTACGGCTACGGCTACGGCTACGGCTACGGACGCCGCCGTCCCCGCTGTCTCCGCCGTTCCCGTCGTACTGTCGGGCCGTACGGCGGCGGCCGTACGCGAGCAGGCGGGCCGCCTCGCCGCGTACCTGGCCGCCCGCCCGGAACTAACGCCCCTGGATACCGCGTTCACCCTCGCGGGCCGCACCCGGTTCGAGCACCGCGCGGTCGCCACCGTGCGCGACCGGGCGGAACTGCTGGGCGCCGTGGAGGCACTGGCTCAGGGCCGGTCGGCGCCCGGACTGGTCACCGGCCGTGTACGGCCCGGGATGGACGGCCTACCGGTGGCCGTGCTCTTCACCGGCCAGGGCAGCCAGCGCAACGGGATGGGACGGCGGCTGTACGCCACCCACCCCGTCTTCGCGCGCGCCCTGGACGAGGTATGCCTGCACATGGCGCCCCACCTCGAACGGCCCTTGCGGGAGGTGATGTTCGCGCCCGACCGCTCGGCCGACGCGGAACTGCTGCACCGGACCGAGTACGCCCAGCCCGCGCTGTTCGCGTTCGAGACCGCCCTGTACCGGCTCGTGGAGGCCTGGGGAGTGCGGCCCGTCGCGCTGGCCGGCCACTCCGTCGGCGAGCTGACGGCCGCTCACATCGCCGGGGTGTGGTCGCTGGCTGACGCGTGCGCGTTCGTCGCCGCGCGCGGCAGGTCCATGCAGGCCTGTCCGCCCGGCGGCGCCATGACGGCGGTCGAAGCGGCCGAGGAGGAGGTGCTCCGCTCCCTGGAGGGGCTGGGGGACCGGGTCACCGTCGCGGCGGTCAACGGCCCCGCGGCCATCGTCGTCGCGGGCGACGCGGACGCGGTCGGCCGCGTCGCCGCCGCGTGGGAGGCACGGGGCCGCAGGACCACACGGCTGCCCGTCAGCCACGCCTTCCACTCGCCCCACATGGACCACGCCCTCGACGAGCTGCGCGCCGTGGCCGAGGACCTCGCGTACCACCCGCCCACCGTGCCGGTGGTCTCCCACCTCTTCGGGGAGCCGGCCACCGCGGAGCAACTCACCTCGCCCGAGTACTGGGTCGCCCACGTCCGCCGGCCCGTCCGGTTTCTGGACGCCGTCCGCCGCCTGCACGACGACGGCGTCACCGGCTACCTGGAGCTCGGCCCCGACGCCGTGCTCACCGCGATGGTCCCGGCCTGCCTTCCCCAGGGCGCGGACCAGGCGGTCGCGACGGCAGCCACCAGGAAGGGCCGCGCCGAGGACCGGACACTGCCGGCGGCTCTGGCCGAGCTGCACGTCCAGGGCCTGGACGTCGACTGGCGGGCGCCGTTCGAGGGGCGCGGGGCCACCCATGTCGAGTTGCCGACGTACGCCTTCCAGCGCAAGCGGTACTGGCTCGACCGGCAGAACCGATCGGTGCCGGCGCAGCGCCGCCGGAGCGGCGGACCGGACCGGTCGGCGGGGTGGCGCTATCGCGAGGCGTGGCGGCACCACGACGCTCCACCGGCGACCGGCCACCGTTCCGTGACCGGGGTGTGGCCGTTGCTGCTGCCCGCCGCGGGCGTTGACGGGGAGACGGAGTTCCGGCTGTCCCGGGCCATCGAGCGCACCGGCGGCAGGGCCCTGCCGATCAGGCTGGGCTCCGGCGACGCCGACCGGGCCGGACTCACGGAACTCCTGCGCCGGCGGTTGCCCGGCCGGGAAGACCTCGCGGGTTTCCTCTCGTTGCTCGGCCTGGACACCACTTCACGCACCGCCCCCCTCGGCGACGGCCTCACCCTCACCGTCTGCCTCGCACAGGCGCTGGCCGACCTGGACGTCCCCGCACCCCTGTGGTGTGCCACCCGCGGCGCGGTGGCGGTCGACGCCACCGAAAGCCCTGCCGAGCCCGCGCAGGCGATGCTCTGGGGCCTGGGCCGCACCCTGGCTCTGGAACGACCGCACGGCTGGGGCGGCCTCGTCGATCTCCCCGCCACCCTCGACGACCAGGCGTCGATGCGGCTCGCCGCCGCGCTGACGCTGCCACGAGGGGAGGACCAGCTGGCGGTCCGCGCATCCGGGCTGTACGCGCGCCGCCTGGAGAGGGCGCAGCCGCGCCGGGCGCAACCGGCGCGGTGGCGTCCGCGGGGCACCGTGCTCATCACCGGTGGTACGGGCGCGCTGGGCGCCCGGTGCGCCCGGTGGCTCGCCCGCAACGGCGCCCGGCGGCTGGTGCTGACCAGCCGTCGGGGCATGGACACGCCCGGTGCGCGGCAGCTGGCGGATGAGCTGCGAGCGACGGGGTGTGACGTGCTGGTCAGGGCCTGCGACGTCGCGGACCGGGAGCAGGTCGCCGCCCTCCTGACCGCGCTGCCGGGCGACGAGCCGCTGACGGCCGTGGTCCACGCGGCCGGGGTCGCCGGCCGCGTCGCGCCGCTGACGGAGACGGCACTGGCGGACTTCGCCGGTGTGCTGGCCGGGAAAGCCGCAGGCGCCGCCCACTTCGACGCACTCCTGGCGGATGCGCCGCTGGACGCCTTCGTGCTGTTCTCCTCCGTCGCCGCGACCTGGGGCTCCACCGGGCAGGCGGCCTACGCCGCGGGCAACGCGTTCCTCGACGCCCTCGCCCGGCACCGGGCCGCCCGCGGGCTCAACGCGACCGCGGTGGCGTGGGGCCCGTGGGCGGAGGCGGGGATGGGGACCGAGCGTTCCGTGCGGGACGTCGTGCGCAGGGGAGGGCTGCTGCCCATGGCCCCCGACCGGGCGACGGAGGAGCTGTGGCGGGCCGTCGCGGCCGGCGACACCGGGCTGACCGTCGCCGACGTCGACTGGGACCGCTTCCTGCCGTCGTTCACGGCCCGCCGGGAGACCCGGCTCTTCGACGCGCTGCGCGACACCTCTCCCACCCGTGGCGACAAGGCACCCGGCGCCCCCGATGCCCGGGAGGACGCGTCTCCCGGCCCCGCCGTACGTCTGACCGGCCTCCCGGACGCTGACCGAGGCCGGGCGGCGCTGGCCTTGATCCGCGCGCAGGCGGCGGAGGTCCTCGGCCACCCCTCGGCGGAGGACGTCGACCCCGCACGGCGCTTCCTGGAGCTCGGGTTCGACTCACTGGCGTCCGTGGAGCTGAGCCGGCGCCTGACCTCGGCGACGGGCCTCACCCTGCCCACGTCGGTGGCTTTCGACCATCCGACCGTGGCCGGCCTCGCCCGCCACCTCACCGAGGTGTCGATGGCCACGGCCTCGACGGGAACCACCCCGGCCGACCTCACCCCGGCGGACCCGCGCCTCCCGGCGCCCGCCGGCGCGGCGGGCGTACGCGAGGTCTACCGCCGGGCGGCCAGCTCCGGGATGCTCAGGGAAGGCGTCGGGGTGCTGCGGGCCGCCGCGAAACTGCGGCCGGTGTGCCACGATGCCGCCGGGTTCGGCGCGAGCCGGCGGATGGTCCGGCTCGCTTCCGGTCCGTCGTCCCCCGCCCTGGTGTGCCTGCCGCCGATGGTCGCCCCGTCCGGGCCCCACAACTTCGCGCGGCTCGCCCTGCACCTGCACGGCCTGCACGACGTGTTCGCGCTCCCCCTCCCAGGATTCGGCGACGGCGAACCCCTGCCGGCCGACCGCGACCTGGTCGTCGACCTCCAGGCCGACACGGTGATGCGGCGGCTCGGGGGGAGCCCGTTCGCCCTGGCCGGATACTCCTCCGGAGGCTGGCTGGCACAGGCGGTCGCCGCCCGGCTGGAGGCCCAGGGCGTACCGCCGCGGGCGCTGCTGCTGCTCGACACGTGGCTCCCGACGGACACCGTGCCGGAGGATTACGTCTCGCGGCAGCTCCAGGGGATCGTCGTCAACGATCAGGCGTTCGCCCTGATGACCGAGGACCAGGTGACCGCCCAGGGAGCGTACGTGGACCTGTTCGACGGCTGGCTGCCCGAGACACTCGCGACGCCAGTGCTTCTCGCCGCGGCCGCCGCGGACGCGCCGCCCACCCCACCCGGCGGTCAGGGCGAGGAAGGCCCGGTCGCTGAAGGGCCCGTCCGCACCTGGGACTTCGACCACGACATCGTGCGGGTGCCGGGGAACCACCAGACGATGATGACCGAGTACGCCGCCGACACCGCCCGCGCGCTGCACACCTGGCTGCGGAAGGGACGGTCGACGACTTGAGCTTGTCCGATGGCTCCGCGCTGACGGATCCCGCCGAGGCGGACGGATCCGCTGCCATAAGGCAATTCCCGTACGCAATCCCCGTGTCCTCTGACATCGAAGTTGGATCGTTTGCCATCGAAGTTGGGGGCCTTCGTACCGTGGCGGTGCCACAGTGGGGAGGCGGGCGGCTCGGGGTAGGCGAGGGCGTGGTCGACGTTGCGGTTGCTGCTGATGAGGGGCCTCCTGGGGGAGGGGTCAGACGTGGTCGTCGTCGCGCCGGCGCTTGGGCTGGACGTCGGAGGGGAACCGGCCGAGGCGGGCCTCAGCGGGGTTCGCGGCGATCCAGTTTTCGGCGCAGGCCTTGTGTGCTGGCTCCCCGTAGTGGGAGCGCAGAGGCGTGGGCTTGTCGCACAGCGCGCAGGGGCGGAGCTGCCGGCCGTCGCAGTGCCGGCTGTCGCGCCATTCGAGGAGATCGCCTCGAGCCGGAACCAGGCCCGGCTCGAACAGCGGCTTGCCTCGTTTGCGGGTCACGGCCGCAGGTGGGGCAACTGCTGGAGCACCTGCGTGACCAGGTCCGGCGACAGCCGCCACGGGCCGGGCTGCCCCCCTGGGCGCAGCCCGGCGTCTGGCACCGGGTCCTCGACGACGTCCACGAGCTCGCGCTGCCCATCCCGATCGAGCGGAACAGGACGGGGCTCCGGCGGGGTTCTGGTGGGAGTCGGTGATGCGGGCGATGCCGACCACGGCGCCTGTCACCAGGTCACGGCCGCGGATCGTGCGGGCGACCAGCGGCTCGCGCAGGGCGGCCCGGTCGATCTGCTTGGCCGCGTGCAGCAGTACCCGGCCCGGCCGCCAGGACGGCTGGGGCCTGTTCTCCACGGTCTGCTTCCCGGTCAGGATGCAGACGGCCCAGGGCTGCCTGATGCTGATGCACCGGATCCAGTCGCCCTCGGGCACGGTGGGCTGGCTCATGCGGCTCGCCCCAAGATCGCGGTGCCCGGCCTGCCCGCACGGCGCCCGTTGACGGACGGCACGGTGGCGTGCGCGGCACTCGCCAGGACCGCCCGGCCCGAGTGCTTGCCGTCGTACAGGGCGGCGTTGGCGGCCCGCTGCAACGCGGACAGGTCGCGGGAACCGACGGCGTCAGGGGTGGCGGCGCCGACCGAGGCGGCGACGTCGACGGTGCGGCCGTCGTCCAGGGTGACCGGCGTGTGCAGCATCCGGACCAGCTGCTCCAGGCGGAGCGCGCGGTGGGTGGCGGGCAGCTCCAGGACGACGGCGAACTCATCGCCTCCGAGCCGACCGACCGCGGCGCGTGGGCCCGCCCAGGCCGTGAGGCGGGCCGCGACCGATGCGAGGACGGTGTCGCCCGCCGCGTGCCCGAGCCGGTCGTTGACTTCATTGAACCTGTCGGCGTCGACCATGACCACGGTCGTGTCGTCGCCGTGGCGGGCCAGGAGGCGGCGGGCGCGGGCGTCGCCCTCGACGCCGCCTCCCGGGGCCTGACGGTCGCCGCGATTGACGCCCACGACCTGGCCTTCGGCACCTGCCGGTGGAGCTCCAAGCTCATCAACGGCGGGCTGCGCTACCTCGCCTCCGGACAGCTGGACGCCGCTCACGAGAGCGCCGTGGAGCGGGACGTGCTGATGGTACGCACCGCGCCGCACCTGGTCGCCGTCCAGCCGTTCGTCCTCCCGCTCACCCCGCTGGTCTCCCGCTCGCAGGCGGCCCGGGCCCGGGCCGGACTGCGCGCCGGCGACCTGCTGCGCGCCTCGGCGCGCACCTCGCGCGCCACCCTGCCGGCACCCCGCGCCCTGTCGCCCGTCGAGACCCGGCACATGGCGCCGGTGCTCCGGTCCGCCGGCCTGCGCGGGGGTCTGCTCTCCTGGGACGGCCGGCTGAGCGACGACGCCCGGCTGGTGACGGCCCTGGCCCGTACCGCCGCGGCGCACGGCGCCCGGATCCTGACCCGCACGCACGCGCTGGCGCTGGACGGCGGCGGCTCACGGGTGCGGGACGAACTCACCGGCGAGGAGACCCGGATCCGGGCCCGCGCCGTCGTCAACGCCACCGGCGTCTGGGCCGGCGGCCTGATCGACGACATACGGCTGCGGCCCTCCTGGGGCACCCACCTGGTGCTCCGCTCCGAGGACCTCGGCTCGCTCACCGCGGGCCAGCACATCCCCATCCCCGGCGAGTCGAACCGCTTCGTCCTGGTGCTGCTGCAGGGCGACGGCCGGGTGTACGTGGGGCTGACGGACGAGCCGGTCGACGGCGACGTCCCGGACGTGCCCGAGGCCCCGGAGACGGACATCGGCTTTCTGCTCGACGTGCTCAGCTCGGCCCTCGACGTCTCCCTGGGCAGGGCCGACGTTATCGGGGCCTTCGCCGGGCTGCGCCCGCTGCTCGATGCCTCGGACCCGTCCGGTTCGTCCCATACGGCCGACATGTCCCGCAGGCGCGCCGTGCTGACGAACCGGGAGGGTGCCGTGACCGTGGTGGGCGGCAAACTGACCACGTACCGGCGCATGGCACAGGACGCGTTGGACACGGCCGTCGCGGCGCACGGCCTCGTGGCGGGGCCGTGCCGCACGGTCGCCCTGCCGCTGGTCGGGGGCGCCTCCCCCGGCAGGCTCGCCGCGCTGGACGTCCCCCGCAGGCTCGTCCGCCGCTACGGCACCGAGGCGCCTGCCGTGCACGCCCTGGACCTGCGGGATCCGGAGATGGCGCGCCCCGTGGTGCCGGGCCACCCGGTCACGGTGGCGGAACTCGTCTGAGCGGTACGCCACGAGGGCGCCCTCGACGAGGGCGACCTGCTCGACCGGCGCACCCGGAGCGGTGTGGTGCCGTACGACCGGGCGGCGGCGCTGGGCGCGGCCCGTGAGGCGCTGTGCCAGGAGGAGGGCGGCCGGCTGGCTCAGCACGCCCCGTAGGACGGCGGGCGCCGGTCGCGGCGCCGGCGGGTCGCAAGCCGGTCGGTCGCGGTGCTGGTCGGTCGCGGCGCTGGCCGTTGCCGCGCCGGTCCGGTGTCGTGCGGGTCAGTGCTGTGCGCCGCTCAGTTGCTGCGCCGGGCGAGGCTGTAGAAGAGGATCAGCACGGCCACGGCCATCACCGTCAGGTGCAGCCAGGCGGGTGCGGCCGAAGCGTCTTGGGAAGCGGTCACGAGGTGATTCATCAGTGCCTTCGATTCATGTCGTCGTTCGTTTGGTGGTGTTGTCGTGTCACGCTCCGCGCGTACCCCGCGCGGCGGGGCTGACGCGTCGGCAGGGACCGCTTCACGCCGCCGGGGCACCGTTCCGAGACGATTGTCGGTGCGACCGCCTAGGCTTCACGACGAATGGCTCGTAGGGGCCGCTTCGGGGGAGGGCGGGGCATGTGGTTCGAGCAGGTCTTCACGTACACGTGGCCGCACACGACCGGGTGGCCGCACCGGCCGGCGGAGCAGGGGTCGGCGGTGCTGTCGGTCGCGTACGAGCCGCCGGAGGGGGACGGGCACCGGCGCTGGCTGCTCCTCGCCGGGCTGCCCGTCTTCAGTGAACTGCTGGCCTTCGACGACGCGGCGCACGCGCGGGAGTTCGCCCGCGCGGTGCTGGATCTGCCGACGGCACCCGTCCGCTACGAGCGCGAGCTCCACCTGAGCGAGAGCAGCACGCGCACGCTGGTCTCGGGGCCGGCCGAGGAGGAGCGCTTCGCGACGCTGAGCGTCGGGCGCGATCCCGACGACGGGATGCGCGCCTACTTCGCCTACCAGTCGTACGTCGACTTCCCCGGAACCCCGCACATGACGGCCCTCGGCCTGGAGGTCATCTGCGACGACGTCGACGTGGAGCGGGCGCACACCGAGGCCCGGGCCCTGCTGGCGGCGCTGGACGAGGACGGCTGATCGGCCCGGCCGGCCCCGTCACTCGCGGGCGCTCTCGGCCCGCGCCAGGGCGAACACGCCGACCACCACGAGGCCGACACCGAGCACCTCCGGCACCAGCCACCAGTGGCCGCGCAGGTGCTCTTCGTAGAGCAGCACGCCCAGCGCCAGGCTGACGGTCGCGTCGCCGAGGGTGAGGGCCGGCTGCGACGCCACCAGCGGCCCACCCTGAAGAGCGTGTTCCAGCAGCAGCAGTGCGCAGATCCCGCACACGGCGAAGGCGTAGGTGTGCCAGGTGGTGAAGAAGGCGGTGACGCCCTCGTCGTCGAGGATGTGCATGGACGTCTTCATCAGCGAGGCCGTCAGCGCGTAGCAGACCGCGGTGGCCGCACCGAGGCATCCGGCGCGGGCCATGCCCGGGGGTCTGCGCAGCGCGGTGGCCGTCAGCAGGAGGACGACAGCGGCGCACACCGCCAGGGTGATCACCCACCGGTCCAGGGGCACGTGGGTGCGGTTGCCCTCGGGTGAGGCGGCGAGCATGGCGACGACGAGCCCGGCGACCACGGCGGCCACGGCCGCCCACTGGCGCGGCGGCAGCCGCTGACGGTCCGCCAGGGACCCGAACAGCAGGGCGAGCGGCAGCTCCAGGATGAACAGCGGCTGTACGAGGGCGAGTGGGCCGGTCGCCAGGGCGGCGGCCTGGCCCACACCGGCGACGATCACGGCCAGGATGCCGGCCAGCCAGAGGGGCTTGCGGAGCAGGTCGATCAGCATGCCCGGGCGGAAGCCTTGCGTCTGGGGGACGGTCAGCGTGGCACGGCGCTGCAGGACGGTGGCGACCGCGTTGGCGGTCGCCGCGCACAGCGCGAAGAGGGTGGGGAGGAGGACGCCCATCCGCCGATCCTCGCCGCGCAAACGGTGCGGACGGCGCCGACACGGCCGTGTCCGGCCGGTCGGGTGCCATCGTTACGGCCCGCCGAACGGGGCGGGCGGGGGCGCCCGGCGGGGCGCGGTCTGCCCCTTGAAGGTCCCGGCGGCGCGGCTCCGGCGGGCGGGTCCGGCGATGGGGACCCGCCCCGGCGGCCCGGCAGGCCGGTTCCTGGCGATGGGGCCCGGCAGGGCGGCGCCCGACCTAGGCCGGCTCTCGGCGATGAGCCCGGCGGAGCAGCGCCCGACCGAGGCCGGTCCCAGGCCATGGGCCCGCGGCGGGGTCCAGCGGCCGGGACTCGTGAAGGACCCGCGGGGCGGGGTCCGGTGGTCAGGCGTCCTTGAGCTCGTCGACCACGTGGCGGACCACGTCCACCGAGGAGTGCAGTGCCTCACGGGAGGCGGCGCGGGCCACGCGCATGCGCTTGGCCCCGTAGTGGACCAGGACGGAGGCGCCCGACGCGTAGACGACGGTGAGCGCGCCCGTGACCTTCTCGGTCGCCCAGACCCGTTCCAGTCCGCGCACCAGCGTCGAGTGGGCCGACAGCAGGGCGAGCAGCCCGCACGCCCCGCCGGCTGCCAGCGCCACGACGCCGTGGCGCGCCTCCGACAGGCCGAGTGCCGCCTCGTCCCGCGCGGTGTCGATGTCCTCGCGGACCGTGGTGTCCTCCCGGACCATGGTGTGAACGTCCTCGGCCGACTGCCTCATGACGCGCTGGTACCCGGTGCGGGCCCGGGCACACCGCCGTTCGCGCCCGCCGCGGCGGCGCCCGACCGGACCGGGGCCGCGCCGGGGCCGCGCTCGGGGCGTACGCACGTCCGCACGGGTGGCGCCCCGTGCGGACGTACGAACGGGTCCCCGGCCATCGGCTGGTCAGACGAAGGCGAGCGCCGCGCTCGGTCGGGAAGGCCCGGGCGCGGCGCTCGCGGTGGTGGGTGCTAGTGGGGGCGGGTGTCGTTGACCACGAGGAACTGGTCGCTGGCGAGATCCATCACGACGCGGGCAGCAACGCCCTGGGCGCCCTGGAACGGCGGCGCACTCGTCGGCGGCCGCGAGCCGCAAGGCTGGCCGACGGGGAACCGCTGAAGGATGGTGCGCTGTGCGGGAACGGCGGGCCTCATCGGGCGCCGCCGTTCTCGAAGGCGTCGATCAGCGGGCCGATGAGGTCGGCGCTCGTCGCCTCGCCAACCCACTCACCGGACGCGAGAAAGACGGGCACGGCGGCGCCGTCGGCGTTGAAGATGACGACGTACGGCCCGTACCGATCGAAGACCAGCTCGCGAGATTCCAGGATCGGTGCGGCGGCCAGGACCTCCAACGCGTCGACGGTGAGCCGGCCGGGCGCGGCGGGGTCGTCGGGCTGGACCAGGGTGCCGATGACGCGGAGCAGATCACCGAGCTGGATGTTGGTGAGGACCAGCGTGGTGATGCGGGGGTCTGCGCTGGTGCAGGTGACGACCGTGTCGGGGCGTCCTCGTCGAGCGTGTCGATGTCGGCGGGTCGGATGATCAGGTCGAAGGTGGCGGTGCCGTGCGGGCCGGGGGTGGGGATCGCGTCGACCCAGCCGTCGACGGCGTAGTGCTTGGTGTGTATCAGCTGGCCTCCGCCAGGGTCTGGGTGGGCGAGGGGAGTGGGGTCGGTGGGTGTGCTGCGCGAGCTCCAGGAGCTCGCGGTTGCGCTGGCGCTGTGCGTCGGTGAGCGGCCGGGCCTGCACGCCGTGGCGGTGCCACAGTGGGGAGGCGGGCGGCTCGGGGTAGGCGAGGGCGTGGTCGACGTTGCGGTTGCTGCTGATGAGGGGCCTCCTGTTGGAGGGTCAGACGAGGTCGTCGTCGCGCTGGCGCCTGGGGCTGGACGTCGGAGGGGAACCGGCCGAGACGGGCCTCAGCGGGGTTCGCGGCGATCCAGTTTTCGGCGCACGCCTTGTGTGCTGGCTCCCCGTAGTGGGAGCGCAGAGGCGTGGGCTTGTCGCGCAGCGCGCAGGGGCGGAGCTGCCGGCCGTCGAAGTGCCGGCTGTCGCGCCAGGCCTCCTCCGGCAGGTCCCGGCACGTCGCCAGTACGCGCCGGAACACCGCGTGCGGGCTGTCCAGGTGCGTGAGCCGTTCGGCGAGCGGTGCGTCCCGCAGCCAGCTCGGCTGGCAGGACGACAAGTGGAGGGCGATTGCGGCGTCGGTGCTGCCCGCCGCGTCCTCGGCCTCCACCAACGCGAGCAGCCGGTCCCGGGCCTCGGGGGTCACATGGCGACTGCAGGCCACCGTGATGCGCACGAACGGGTCCGCGCTGTTGTGCAGGCGGGCCACCATGTCAGCGGTCAAGTGCGGGTTGCCGGCCACCGCGTGCAGCACTGTCTTGCCCCCGGTGCTCTGCTCCCCTGGGTCGCCTCCCGATGGCCGTACGGTGGCGGCCAGACAGGCGACCGCTCCTTGTGGCGCCCGCGAACCTGGAGCCAGTAGCCCGCGGATGTCGACCAGCGCGCCAGTGCACCGCACCGCCCGTGTGCCGCCGCAGCAGCCAGTCGAGCCCGGACCGCCTCCACGCCGGGGCTCGTGTGTCACCGTCGTACGGCGCTCTAGTGCGCCGTGCAGCATCCGGCCCGGCCGTCGGCGGCGCGCCCGAGGTGACGCGCTCGTCGTGCATCCAACCGTCGCCGCGCGGGTGGTGCTGGAACCAGGGGCGGCCCTGCTCGGTCTTGTACACCCGCCGGGCCTCCGCAAATACGGGGTGTGGCACGCCTGCTGGAAACGCGCCGCCGCGTCTTCGCCGGGGCAGGGCGATCGTGGCGGCGGCTCTGGCTGGGTTCGCGTACGCGCCGCAGCTGGCAGACCTGCCGAACCAGAACACGTGGCGCATCGACCGCGCCGCCGACTACGGCGCCTTCCAGGACGCGGCCCGCGGCCGGATCGCCCCGCCCGGATCGAACGGCACTGGGAGGACATCCTGCGGATCATCGGCTCCTTCCCTACCGGAGCCGTCCGCGCCTACGGCGTGATTCGGACGCTCTCGCGCGGCGGGCGTCCCACCCCGCTCGGCGACGCGATCGCCCACTACGGGCGGATCGCAAAGGCCCTGCACATCCTGCGGCTCGCCTACGAGCCCGGCTACCGGCGGCAGATCAAGGTGCAGGCCAACCTCCAGGAGGGCCGGCAAGCCCTCGCGAGGAAGATCTCCCACGGCCGGGCAGGGCAGCTGTACCAGCGGTACCAGGATGGCGTGGAGGACCAGATCGGCGCCCTCGGCCTGGTGCTTTTCCACACCCGCTACATGGACGTCGCCGTCACCCAGCTTCGCGCCGACGGTTTCGACGTCCGCGAGGAGGACGTGGCCCGCCTCTCCCTGTTCGTCCGCCACCACGTCAACATGCTCGGCCGGTACTCCTTCCAGCTCCCCGACCTGCCCGACGGAATGCGGCCCCTGCGCGACCCAGATGTGAGGGACGACGAGTAACACCAGAGAGCAGAGGGCTTAGAGGTTTCCGATCAGTGCACGAGATCCTCAATAATCTTCTTCGGAGAACTAGGACTTGGGCCACCAACTGGTTGGGGGAAACACATGCCGAACCCTTCAGGCAGCACCGACGGAAGTGCGGACGGAAGCCCCGCGAGCACTGGGGCAGGTGCCCAGTTACCCGGGACCGTGCCAGGTGGGCAAGGCACACCTGCCTCTGCTCCGCAGCCCACAACAGTTCCCCCAACCACGCCTACACCAGGAACGGTGTCAGGACCGGCGACTCCGTCGGCGACTCCGTCGACATCCGCTGGTGGTCCAGCCGCACCGCCGGCCACCGGCACACCGGTCACTAGCAGCGATCCGAGTTCGCGCTGGCGGCACACCCCCAACATCATCGCCATGGTCGCCGCAGCCGCCACAGTCGTGGGTGTCCCCCTCTTCATCTACTACAGCAACGACTCCTCCGACAGCGGGCGCTCACAAGCAAAGAGCGGAGAGGTCCAGGCAAGCGCCGCTGCGGCAGAGACTGAACGCCAGCCCAAGCTCAAAGTTTCGCGTGTCGCTGCCTATATCGAGAACGGGATCGACGGTGCCGAGCCCGACAAGGAGAAGGGTCCGCACGGGCCGCGCGTGGACGTGACCTTCGAGAACCGGGCACCGGGACCCTCCCTGATCACGAAGGCGACGCTACGGCTCCGCGAAGCCGGACAACTGCCTGGCTGCCACGTGACGGGCGGAGAGCTGGCGGTCTCTATGAACTACGACTTCCCGATGCCGTACGAGCTGCCGAAGACGCCGTACGAGAAGTCGAAGGACATCAGCTTCCTCGTCGAGGACAACAAGGTCGACCGCCTGACCCTGACGATGGGGCCGGAAACGGTCGGGTGGGGACCGGCCTGGTACGGGGTGGTAGACATCGTCTTCGAGCATGACGGGACCAAGACGGCTGTCGGCCCCATCGCCCTTGTCGATGCAGGTGGCGACGGAGAGTTCTACCCCAAGGGGGACACATGGATCATTGAGAACATCAACGACCCCGCCTGCCTGGATAAGAATGCCGCCGTGGCGGACCGCCTAGCGAAGATCCCCAACGTCACCGTTTCGAAGGAATTGAAGTCATTGCGGGACAAGCTCACTGCCATGGGCCACTGAGCTCTGGTAACAGGCCGCGGGCGACGTCGCCGCCGTCACCGCCGAGGTCCGCCGGACCATCAAGCGCGACATCGCCACCGAGTGGGAGAAGTTCTTGAAGATCGCCGACCCGGCCGCCCTGGAGACGACCGGCCCGGAGGCTGCCGAGGAAGGTCGCCGCCGCGACGCAGAAGGCGGAGGCCGCCCGGGAGCGCACTGCCAAGCACCTGCTCGCGGTGCGGCTGGAGCAGCTGCGCGAGCAGCAGGCGGCGCGGACCAAGCAGGCCGCGGCCGCGCCGTGGACGGACCGGCTGCCCGAGCTCGCCGCGCGCCTTCTGGACGGCCACACGGCCGGGGCGGTGATCGCGTGACCACCGAGCTCAGCGGCATCGACCTCGCCCGCCAGGCCCTGGTCGCAGCCCGGGAAGCGGCGAAGAAGAACGGCAGCCGCCGCAAGGAACCGAAGCGGCGCACCGGCGCGGTCGTACGCCGTGACGGCCACGAGCCTCTCGGGCTCGGCGCGGCGATCGGCATGATGATGACCGAGCGCGGCATGGTCGCCCCGGCCGTCGGCGACCGCGTCCTCGCCCAGTTCGGCGACGTCGTCGCCGCGGCCGCGCCGGAGCTCGCCGGTCACGTCCAGGCTGTGGCGCTCGACGCGGACACCGGCCGCCTGGACGTCGCCTCCGCCGCTCCCGCGTACGGCACGAAGCTCCGCTGGAGCGCGTCCAAGCTGATGGCGGCGGCCAACGAGCGGGTGCCAAAGGCGAACATCCGCACCCTGCACATCCTTCCGCCCACACCGGCGAAGGCCGACCCCACAACCACGGCCGCCAGCCCGCACCCGCAGCCGACCGCGCCCTCCGTCGTACAGCGACGCACCTCGCCCGAGGGCTACCTCCCCGCCCTCGAAGCGCACCACCAGGCCGCGCGACCGCGCCAGACGGACCCGGCCATCGCGGAAGCGGTGTTGGAGACGGGCGAGGCAGCGGCGCCGTCATGGCAGTCTCGTGACGCCGACCTGTATATGGAAGTGGTTCTGATGGGCCGCCGCGAGGCCCGGGTTCTTATGGTCCGGATAGATCACGAAGCCGCCCTCGCCCAGTTCGGGCATGGGCCACTTGTTTTGCGGGCCGATGCCGTTGCCCTCGCACTCGAAGGTTCCGAACCGGAAGACCGTCGTGAACAGCCCGTATGCGAGCGGGTCGGCCGACGGGCTGATGCGGACCTTGACCCCAGGAGGCCGCGGCAGCTCGCCCCAGTGCTTGAGCACCGATCGTGTGAACCCGGCCCCGTCGACCTCGCCCTTGATCGCTGAGAGGTCGATCGCCCGGCCCTGGTTGTGACAGTCCTTCGGGTCGGGGCCGCCGTGCCCGATGCCTAGGTGGAGGAGCTCGGCGATGTCCGGCGCTGAGGAGTTGGTCCAGCGGGTCAGCCGGTACAGGGCGACCAGCATGCGCTGGTCGAGGTTGTCGATGATGGTCGACGCCGGGGCGATCTGGTTGGTGTAGCGGATGCCGTCGAAGGCCGGCGGGCTCACCACCACGCGTTGGGCGGGCTTCGGTGACACGATCCCGGTCGGCCCGTCGACGAACGGCGGGCTCTTGAGGGTGAGCTTGCCGCGCCGTATCAGGTCGGCCATCAGTCCGTTGGCCTGAGCGAGGGTGAGCAGCCGGGCCGGTGCCATGCCTCCGGAGGGTGTGGGCGCGAAGCGGAAGGAGGCGTCGAGGGTACCGCTGTCGTCCACGTGGTCGGCGTCGAGGTCGAAGCGCTGGTACTGTCCGCCGCGGAAGAAGTACGCGTACCTCCCGCCCGCGTACGTCACGGCGTCCAGGTTCGCGGGGAACACGCCGGTCCAGCGGTCTGCGATCTTGACGGGATAGCCAGGGTCCACCCGATCGGCGGTGATGTCGTAGCGCACGTACGCGTCGCCCTTGAAGAGGTACAGCTTGCCATTGCCCCAGTTCACGGCCGCGTCGATGCCGTTGCGCCAGTCGGGCCCGCCGCCGGCGCCGGTGGGCAGGCCGGGCCACTGGGGGCCGATTGCCAGCGGGTAGCCGGGGTCGACCTGGTCCGAAGGGCCGTCGTAGCGCAGATATTCGGCGCCGGTGAAGGCAAACGCCTTGCCCACGCCCCACCACACGAACGCGTCGGGCGAGCGTGGCAGTCCATGCCAGTCGCCGATGCCGAGCTCGGAGTCCTCCTGGAGGCCGGTGATGGAGTTGTACACGGCGTAGGTGTCGTTGTCGTAGAGGAGATAGGTCTTGTCGTTTGACCAGGAGATCGCCGATCGCAGCTTCGCCATGGCTCCGCTCCTTCTCGTCACGGTGGCGGGTGGCCGAAGGGGCCCTTCGGCGGCTGATGCACCAGGAACTCAGGCCGGTCCAGGGCTCAGGCTATGACGCCGATGCGATGCGGCAGGGAGTGCTCCCGCCAGTCGATCGCCGGTGCGAGTTTCGGCGGATCGAGTCGCATAGTGTTCCCGGATCGGGCGGGGCCGGGCCGCTCACGGGTCTGCGGCGCCGGTCCCGCTGGTGAAGGGGGGCGGGGAAGGCGGCCCGCGCTGCTGTCCTGCGGATACGCGGGCTGGTCTCCCGTGTCGCTGTGTACCCCGCCGACCTTTTGTGAGCGACGCCGTGGCACTGCTGCCGCCCTCGTCCGGGTGATGCGTCAGCCGTGCTGGGCGCCGGTGAGCAATGGCTGCTCAGAACAGACTTCCTAGAACCCCGGCCAGAATCGGCAGCGGCAGGATGTTGGCTTCGACGCCGGACGTGGCGGTCTCGGCCTGTGGTGTGACGCGAGTACGGTCGACTGGAGGGGCCTGGGCTGGCATCTGCAGCGCGTTATGCGTCGGCGGTGGCTTCTCCCACGTCGTCTGGTGGTTCATTGGGGTCTCCTTCGCATCTGTGCGGGTTTGATGGCTGACAGTCAGATGGTCGTTCGATGCTTCACCAGATTCCGGAGAGAGCACTCCCGGCGATGGCTGATGCCGGCGCGCAGCTGTCCGGGGCGTGCTCGCAGTACCAAGGGCCGGGATCGTTCGGGTCATGCCCGTGAGCACCGCCCACTTCGTGTTCCATCACGCTCGGCGTCCCGTCGAGGTCCTTGAACGCGGTTTTCACCAGGAACGGTTCTAGCGGTATGCGGCGGTCGATCACTCTTTGGACCGGCAGGTTGAGCTCCATGGCGGTCACTTCCATTCCCGCTGTCAGGTGCTCGCTTGGGGTTAGGACGACCGCGTCGGCAGCCGGTGATAAGGCCGGCAGCCGGCGCGGTATGCACTGCGTCAGAAGAGCACCTTGAAGATGTCGCCCAGGCCGATGCTGGCCTCAACGCCGTGGGGATCGTCCGGGTTGGCGGGCGTGGTGCGGGTGCGGTTGACCGGCGGGGCCTGTTGGGGCATCGCCAGGGCGGTGGACAGAGGGCGTGTGCCCTTGTCCTGCTCGTGCTTTTCAATCCGTTCGAACATGTCTTCCTCCTTGTCATCTGCGGTTGCACGTGCCGACCGGTCGGCTAAGCCGTGATCGCGACGCTCGGGAACTCGCCTGGTGCGTCAGAGGCCCAGCAGGGTCCTCAGAAGGCCGCTGGCCTCAACGCCGTGGGGATCGTCCGGGTCGGCGGGCGTGGTGCGGGTGCGGTTGACCGGCGGGGCCTGTTGGGGCATCGCCAGGGCGGTGGGCAGGGGGCGTGTGCCCTTGTCCTGCTCATGCCTTTCATTCCAGGCATACATCGTGATTCTCCTTTTACGGGGGCTTCGGCGGTGTGTGTGCCGGGTGGAGTGGCCTCCCCTGTCTAGTGCCTTCGACCGCGGCCGCCTCGATGTCCATCAGATCGAGACGCCCAGCGAGCGGAGACACATCTGGCGCGCAGCCCCGGTCAGGTCGCTGCACTTCGCAGAGGCTTCCAGTCCTGTGTCCGTGTTTCGAGCGGTAATCGCATTCCATTCGGTGCGCAACACCGGAGGGACTTGGAGCGGCAGCGTCACAGGTGGTTTCTTTTCCGTCATGGTGGGCCTCAGGTTTCTCTCATCGGCGCGGAGTTGCTTAGAAGTCGCCGAGGAAGCGGTGCACCGGACCAAGAGTGATGGGGATGGTTTCGTTGACGTCGACGGGGAACAGGTAGGTCACCCTGGCGCGCCTGTCGTTCTCGGGATCGATGAAGCTGACGAGTACGTCCTGGCAGTCCGACCCCTGGCGCTCGAAGGCGCTCTTTCGTACGGTGATGGTGTCCAATGTGTAGAGGTGCCTCTTGGCGGCTGGGGATCCGGGAACGTATCCGGCCGACAGCAGCCCCTCCGCGATCTCCTTGCCGACGTTGTAGGCATTGGTACCGGCGTAGTTGAGCGCGCGGTCGGCGGACGTCTGACCCAGGTTCCGGAACTGGTAGTAGACCTTGTCCAGGAACGCTCGAATGGTCATCTCTACTTCACGGTCGTCGAAGGAGTTCGCCTCGTTATCTTTTTCATGCTGCTTGATCGCTTTGCATACGGCGTCGACCAGCGCCGTTTCGTTCCAGCAGTGCACTCCGCGCGCGTCCACCCGGACCTTCGGGACGGTCTGGCCGCTGAACAGCCTGACGGTCTCCCCGGTCAGCAGTCCGGGGATGGACACTCGGGAGATGTAGTCCCGCATCTGTGTTCCTGTGTCTCCCCCGCCCTGCCTCTGCGCGGCGAGAAACCCCTGCGGTTGATCCGGTTCGTCCGGCTCCTTGAGCGGCTGCTCGGCGACCTGCCCCCAGATCGCGTCACGGAATACCTTGTAGACCCGGGATACCGGCGGGTAGTAGGCGTCGGCCAGCTCGGAGGACTGACGAGTCGAGGGAGAGGTAGCGGGTGGCGGCGCCTCGATCGGCCCACCCCAGTCCATCCCGTAGGCTGGCTCGGCTTCCAAGGCGTAGATCGGCGTGCGGTCGATTTCCAGGGTCCATATGAGCTTGTCGGAAGCCCACGGGTTCGCAGAGAGGTAATTGCGCATCTGCAGAGGGTCGTATGGGTTCGCCTCCCGGTAGACAGGCCTACCTTGCGGGTCCGGTTCCGGGGCGATGGTGAATCCCATCTGCTGGCGGAAACTGTCGCGGCGCGCCTCGGTGCCGAAGTCGAAGTTGATCCTCCCGATCGCGAAAACCAAGGGGTGTGAAGTGGGCGCCGTCCCCTGTCCTGCGGCGGCGCGCATGCCGGAGGGAGAGAGACCAGGGACGCTCGCCGATTCACGGCCGGGCAGCGGTCCGGCCGCAGCACCTGTCTCCTCCCCACCGCTGCTGGTCACCCTCACCGGTGGCTCCTGGCTGCTGGCCTGGCGGCAGGCGCCCGGCGCCCCACCGCCGCAGCACGGGGTGACGGCGGACGTCGCCGCCGCGCCACTGTCGGCAGCTGACCCCACTGTTGCGTTCTGGCCGCTCCGGACTTCGCCTCCTGCACATGCGCAGCCACAGGCGGGGACGACGGATGACGGTGCGCCCTCGTCGCCGAGCGCCGAGCCGGGCGGTGTGTTCGCCGTAGGGCTTGCGCCCGGGCACACCAGATCGGCCTCCTGCGGTGAGCCAGCGTTCAGGTGGTTGGTTTCCATCGCGTATCCCTCAGGTCCGTGGTTCTTTTCATCGCGCGCGTGCAGGACCTCAGCAGCCATTGCTGGTTCGTGCGCGTGCGCGGCGACGGTTTGTGGTTCGCCGTCCGGGGCGGCGGAAGACCCATCGGCGCTATTACCGGTGATCAGGGCGAAGGCCCGTGGCGCGTCCAGCCTGCCGACAAGATGGCGGCGGCAGTGGGCTGCCTCCTTGGGGAGGCACGCCGGGGCCTGCGCGGTCGTGAGAATGGCCCGGCCTGCCTCTTTTGGATCGGGCCTGCGCCCCTGGCGGAGTTGAGCCGCAACGAGAAGGGCAGCAACACCGGCGACTACTGGAGTGGCGAAGCTGCTCCCCGTCAGTTCCCTGGTGCCGCCGCCCGGGGCAGCGCCCGAGATGTCCTCTCCTGGGGCAATGACGCCGTTCTTGCGGTATGCCGTACCCCAGTTGTTCATCTCCAGAGGCGCGCCGTCGGCTCCGGAAGCGCCGACTGCCAACACGGTCGGCGTGGCTGCCGGTGCCTGGAGGCAGTCGCATCCATCGTTGCCGACTGCCGCCACCACCAGCACCCCGTTGTCATCACACAGTCGAAGGGCTCGTTCCAGCATGCTTTCCGGCTGGCCGTCAGATGATCGCTGACCGCCGCTGATGTTGATGACATGCGCGCCTTGCTGCACCGCCTGCTCGATCGCCCGCGCCAGGTCCAGTTGTGGGGCTCGGCCGTCCGCAGCGTCTCGGAAAACGGGCAGGATCAGTCCTCGGCACCGCGGAACCATGCCCGTCACCGGACTACCCGGCTGGCCGAACAAAAGACTGGTGACGTGAGTACCGTGCAGTGACATCAGCCCCGGGCTGGCGCTGTCTGGTACGAGCGTGGTGAGCCTGGCGAGGTCTGCTCCCGAGAAACAGGGGTGCCTCAGATCGACCGGCCCGTCCAGCACCGCGACGCACACCTCCGGATCACCAAGGGGTTCATCTTCGAAGGGGAGGCCGGCAAGGACCGAGCGAACGTGCATCAAAGCCACCTATCCGTCCGTTTCAGCATGAGCTGTGGAGCCAGCCCGAGACGTCGCCCGAACATCTGGCGTGTCGTTCCCGCCACTCGGTTTCGTAAGGAAAAAACCCCTGCCAGAGGGTGGAACCGAAGCTGCAGGAAAGTGCTTATCCCTGAGGCTCGCACCTTGTCATTCGCGTAATGCCGACGATTGGTTTGCGCTGCGTGTCTGAGCCGTTTCGGGATCGTGTGACGGCCATGAGTGCGCTGCTCAAGGGCAGCCCGAGGGCGGTAAGAATTCCCGTGAAAAAACGCTCCGGTCCGACGTACAGCTGTGTCTTTCCGCAGCAGGGCACGCGGCGCCCGACACAAGGCGTTGCCTGCAGCGTTCAGGTTGTGTTCCCATAGCGTTTCTGTTCCATTCCCGGACCCCGTACGCGGGAGTGATCAGGGCGTGACCTGCACGAACCGGCAGCGTGCCGATCACCGCCGAGCTGCCGCCTGCACATGCGTCGGGCTCTTGCCGAGGGCACAGTGGGGGAGTGTTTGAAAGCGGCGTACGCCTTCACTTGCTGAGGGCATTCGAATTCTCGGACAGCGGCAACAACATCTGCCTGCCCCTGGGGGCTCAGCGCCTCTTGGCCTTCCTCGCCCTGCAGAAGGACGGTGCTCAGCGCGGCTGGGCCGCCGAACACCTGTGGCCCGACTGCACTCCCTGCCGGGCCGCGGGGAACCTCCGCTCTGCCCTGTGTCACGCGCGGCGAGCTAGTGCTGCCACGGTGATCGAAGTCATCGGACAGTCCCTGCGCCTGTCGCCGAGCGTCCAAGTCGACATGCATGACGTATCGAAAGTGGCCGGCGAGGTGGCCGCAGGGATGCGCGCGCCCTCCGGACTAGAGACCAAGCTCGTGGAGGACCTGCGACAGGACTTGCTTCCCGAGTGGCCGGAAGACTGGTTGTCGCTCGAACGTGATCGCTGGGACCAGCTGCGACTGCACGCCTTGGAGGCGCTGGCACAGCAACTTCAAGCGATTCAGCAGTACGTTCCTGCACTGCAAACCGCATTGGCGGCGGTTGCCATCGATCCAGCTCGCGAAACCGCTCACCGGATCGTCATGGAAGTGCATATCTCAGAAGGAAATGTAGCGAGCGCTCTTAAATGCTACCAGCAATACAGAAATCTCCTTGAGCGAGAATTCAATATCTCTCCGTCGCCACAGATGAAGGAACTCGTTGAGGAACTGATGCCAAGGTGAGAGTGCATCACCGGCGTGCGCACCGCCGATAATCCGAAGGCGTCAACTGGTCCCTGAAACTAGCGGCAGTCATAAGCATCGGCTGCCATCAGTTTGGCGTGCAGCCTCTGCCGTAGGCAGTCGGGCTCTGGCTAGGCCTCACCGGGCTGCCACTCGGCGGCTACTGCCGCGATGAAGCACCATCCCGGCCCACGACACCCACCGCCCCGCCGCTCGCGCGTTCATCCAGTGGCACCGCTGCCGACCTTGCTCGCGGTCGATGAAGCCGACTCCCGAGGCCGCGAGGGGCCGCCTGAGTACCCGCGCGCCTCGGGGGCAAGCCGAGCGGCGCGGTATCCGGCCAGGCCCGATGGCTTTGTGCCATTCGTCGGCAACCCGGCTCCAACATCGTTCAGGCCCCGCTACGCAAGAACGCCAGGGTGGCGCCTGCAGCCCCTGTCTGTTGCGCCGATCGTTGGGGAGGTGTGGACGGTTGCTGACCATCAACGTGGCCGTGCTGCTCGCAGTCATCGTCTTCTTCCGGCTGCGGCGCCGTACGCAAGCCCGCAGCCGCAACTCCGCGCCCATGGCGGCGGATCCCGCCACGGCGGCCGCCCACCCACCTCCGCCGGCCACGCCCGCGGAGCCGCGCTGCGTAAGACGGCGTGATCGCGGGGAGCGCGAGCCCGTCGCCGTCTGGACCTACCGGTAGGCCGCCGCGGCGCTGCTGTCGGCGGCGCGGCGACCCGGACGAAGATCACGCATGTACCGCATTCCTGCGACAGTGCATATCTGTTAGGTTCGTGATCGACTCGGTTGAGCGCTGCTGACCACAGTGCGTGCCGAAAGGCGAGGCGGCCTTGGAATAGCGGGAACGGCCATGCCCGAGACCACGTCTGGAGATGTGTTCACCGGCCGCGTGCTGGAGTGGCACAGCGAAGAGGGATGGGGCGTGCTCGCCTCCGACGCCCTTCCGGCCAGGGTGTGGGCGCACTTCTCGGTCATTCAGGCCGAGGGGTTTCGTGAGCTGACCGTCGGCCAGTCCGTCACCTTCTCGGCCGAGCAGGACGAGTACCACTGGCGCGCCGTGAGTATCTGGCCGGAGGCCGGATCGCACCGCCGGTCCGACGAAGACAGCGGGCCGGGCTTCTCGTCCGGCCTGGACATCCGCTTCGATTCCTGACCGCGCGTCGGCACCTGCCGAATCGGTCCTATCCGTCACGCCTGGCAGGGGCCTGGTCTCTTCTGCCGTGCGCTCACAGACAGGATTCTCGTGTTCTCCATATCCACGAAGAGGGCAGCCGTGGTCGGCTCGACGGCCCTTGCCGCTGTTCTCGCTCTCGGTGCCGTGCCTGCCCAGGCCGGCGTCAACCAGGGGAAACACACCTTCAAAATGTCTGCCCCGTCCTACGCGAAGACGGACTCCAACGGCACCTTCACGGGGCAGGTGAACATGGCTGGAACCGTGGGCAAGCCTGCCCCCATGGCCTGGTCCTTCCGGACGTCCAAGCAGGTGCAGGCCATCGCGACGGGGAAGATGACGTGTTCGGCTGGACACATGCAGCTGCCCTACCACGACAAGCACTCGAACGTCGCCGTCGACTACTTCTGGCACACGTCGGTACCCAACAACCGGCGTAACAAGGACTACACGCTGTACGGGAACTACACCTTCCGCGTGAAGGTGGGGGGTAAGACCGGAACCGCAAACCTCGGCTTCCGTTTCAACTACTCGCTGTTCGACGGGATCAGCAAGTCATCCTCGGCACAAGATGGGCCCGCCGCCGAAGACAGCACCGCCTTCTCAAGCGATCTCGACATCGCGTACGACTCCTGACGCGCACCGGCTCTCCGCGCATCGCCCTACGATGCCCGGAGAGCCGTGGTCGGGCCGGCGCCTGATGCAGGGCGGCGCGCGAACCTGTGGCGGCGGCCTTTTCTGCTGGCGGATGCTGCGGCACGTCAACCGCCTCCCGGGGCGGTTTGCGTTTACCGGGGCTGCGGGACGCCCTGCCCCAGAGCGGCCGAGGGGGGCCGGGCAGAGCCCGGCACCCCTGAGCCCGCGGCACCCGGGCGGGCCGGTCATGCGGAGGTTGCGGACTGGCGCGAGGTCACCTCGGCGAACTGGATGCACGGCAAGGTGGACACCTCCACGGCCTTCCGGCCGGGCGGGGCGGCGGCGATCGGCTGATACACCGCCGCCGCTGCGTCGGAACATGCGCCGATCAGCGTCGTCAGGGCGGCGATCAACCGCGCGTGACGGCGTCGACGGGCGGGCAGGGCCAGACGGTCCGGTGGCGCGGTCACCCCGCACGATGCCGTGCGGCACCCGCCCCGGGTCTCTCTCAGCCCACCGGCCAGCCTCTGGTGCGCCACGCAGGCACACCACAAGTCGCTTCACGGGGCCTCACCAACGGGTGAGGCCCCGCAGCTTTCACCGCCGCCCTTCGGCCGGCGTCAGCCGCGGGTGTTGCGACGCCGCCCCGCCTAAGGCGTCCCGGTAGGCCGGGATCTGGGCGGCGTGCTTCTCGGCTTCCTCGGGGGTGTGGCCGGCGAGGATGAGCTGGGGGATCATCAGGGCACCGTGCCGCACGGCCGCAGATCCGATCATCGTGGGCCGCCCGGGCGGGGAGAGGGAGAAACGCGGCGCTGTGCCGTAGCCGGCCACACAGGCGCGCCGTCGTAGGGCCAACGGCTGACGTGGCCGGGCGTCAGGTTCCGCCGCGCTCGGCTTTCGGCTGACTGCGGGCACGCCACTGCTCACGGATGCGATCCTGCGTAGCGAGCACCGCCGGTTCTCCTCCTTCAGCGATAGCCCACCGCCCTGCTTCTCCTGCTGCTTCGCTGCCCACCGCTTGACTGCGATGGCTGCAGCTTTCTTCTCGCACTCCTCGTGCACCGGCTTGCCGCGGCTCGGCCCCTGCTCTCGACTCACCCACGCTGGTGATCTTGTCGCCGCACATCGCACACACCGCCGGGCTGAGGTGCTCGTGCGCGAGGCCGGCAAGGCCCCGGCTCGGCGCGCGGCAAGGGCCGCCGGTGAGCAGCAGGGCAGGGCGCGGCCGAGGGCGGCCAGCGCGTCAGCGGGACGCCGAACGGTACTGGCGCGAGGTTGCGAGGAAGTCTGGGAGCTGCACGCCGACGCAGCAAGGAGGCAGCCGAGCGGCCTTCCGCTTGGCTGCCTCTGGGTCTGTGTTGCCTGTTCAGGGCTGCGTGAGGGTGCGGGGGTTGGTGTTGGCGCCGCAGAGGATTACGCAGACTTTCTCGCCGTTGGCGGGTCGGTAGCTGCGGCTTGTCGTCCTGGGTCGGGTCGGCAGGTCGTGGTCGGGTACGTGATGGTCGGAGCGAGCAGGGCGGCGAGCGCGGTGGCCGCGCCGTGCTCTACCGCGATGCGCCGGTGGTCCCACAGGGCCTGTCGGGCGTGGACGATCTCGGTGTCGGGGACGAGCACGGAGTGGACGCGGTCGTGCTGGGTGGCGGCGAGGGCCATGTGGGAGGTTCGGTGTGCGCCGAGGGCGTCGGCGGCGATTGAGTCGACCGGGACGTCGACCAGGCGGCCGGCTTCGATGGCGGCGTTGAGCGCGCGGCAGGTTGTCGGCTCGACCGCCACGGTGCGGATGCCGTGGTGCTGGGCGGCGGTCGTGACGCCGGCGAAAAGGCCGCCGCCGACGGCGACCACCACGGTGTCCAGGTCGGGGATCTGCTGGTGGATCTCCTCCAGCAGGGTGCCGGCTCCGGCGGCGATCAGCGGGTGGTCGTGGGAGTGCGATGCGAGCGCGCCCGAGCTGGCGGCGAACTCCTCGCAGGCGGCGAGCGCCTCGGCGTACTCGGTGCCGACGAGGCGGACATCGGCGCCGTAGTCGCGGAGCCTGGCCGCCTTCACGGGCGGGACGGTCGTGGGGAGGAACACGGTGGCGCGCACGCCCTGCTGCCGGGCGGCCCACGCGCAGGCCAGGCCGGCGTTGCGGCCCGAGGCGATGGTGATCCCGGCATCGGGCAGGGTGCCCGCGTCGCGGTGGGCCTGGATGAAGTTCTGGGCGCCGCGGGCCTTGGAGCTACCGGTGTGCTGCATGAACTCCAGGGCCAACCGCACCTCGCACGGCTGCTCGGGACGGTCGTCCAAGGGGGGCGCGGTGGCCGGTGCGGATCGCATCGCGGTCGAGGGGGGCGAGGGTGACGGGGTGGATGCGCCCGGAGATCCGGTCGGCGGCGGCCTTGATGTCGCCGTAGGTGAGTGGTGCACGAGGTTGCTCCTGCGGTGAGGGGTTACGACCAGGCGATGAGCTGGCCGGTGGTGGTCAGGCCCAGGAAGAACGCGAATGCGATACGGCGCCCGGTCGGGTTGGGCTCGACCGCGTGGAAGTTCGCCGGGTTGAACAGCAGCCCGTCACCGAGCTCGGGGGCGAGGCTGATGTGCTGGCTGTGCTCGACCGTCTCGGGCCGGTACCCGTACGCCTCCCGGTGCCGCTCGTCGGCCGGCTCCCAGCGGTGGCGCCACACCGTGGTCGCCCCGCCGGTGGCCGGCACGGTCACCCAGACGTTGAACGCCAGCTGCGCCACGATCTCCTGGTCGAACAGGCCGGTGGGGAATTCCCGGTTGATGTCGTCGTAGTGGACCAGGGCCCCGGCGTTGATCTCGCGGAGCGTTCCGCCGAAGACGGCCCGGCCGCCGATGGTGGCCGTGGTGACGGCGGCACCCCAGGCGGAGCCGATCCGGGCCAGGGAGACGGCGATCGGGTCCGGGCGCATTCCGGCGCGCTGCCAGGCGGCGCGGGCGGCCTCGGCGTCGCGCCAGTGCCGCGCGGCATCCAGTCGGCCGTCGTCCTGGCGGTAGTCGTTGAGGGCCGGGCCGAACCGGACGATCGGGGTCGGTACCCGTGCGGGGTGGTAGTCGGCGGTGGGGCAGCCGGTCCAGCGCCGCGAGCCGGTGCGGCAGGTGGAGGTGTCGAGGAAGTCGGGCACGCGGACGGCCAGGGCGGTACGTCTCCTGCTCGCCCACCGGCAGGCCACCTGACATGCGCCTGTCGCCGTGACGAGCAGCGGACCGTGACGGTGAGTGCGTCGCCGTGGCATGCGGAGTGAGCGAGGATGGAGCCATGACCGAGATCCTCACGCCCCGCCTCCTCCTGCGCCGCTGGACCGACGACGACCTCGTCCCCATGGCCGAGATCAACGCCGACCCCGAAGTGATGCGCTGGATCGGCGACGGGTCCGTCCAGGATCTGGAGCAGACCGCCGAGTCCATCGAGCGGTGGGAGGAGGAGTGGGACGACGAGGGCTTCGGGCTCTTCGCCGTCGAGCTCCTCGGCTCCGGCGAGCTGATCGGTTTCGCCGGACTCTCCGTGCCCGAGTTCCTGCCCGAGCTGCAGCACGAGGTGGAGATCAGCTGGCGGATCGGGCGCCCCTACTGGGGGCAGGGATACGCCTCCGAGGCCGCCCACGCGGTCCTGGAGTTCGCGCTTCAGGACCGCGGCCTCGACCGGGTGGTCGCCATCGCCCACATCTCCAACACGGCCTCCGGGAACGTCATGCGCAAGCTCGGCATGGTCCCGGAGCGCGACACGACCGACCCGCAGTTCGGCCTCCCGCTCCGCGTGCACGCCATCGACCTCAGCGAGTACCAGGCATGAGTCGGCGGCGGCCGTCAGGAACACCGGCTTCGTGAAGGCCACCAGCGCACCCGGCAGGGGGCAGTGTCGCCGGGTGCCCGCTGGCAGCCCGACTACCCCAACGGCTCTAAGGCCAGGGGAGCTGACGCAGCAGGGTGCTGCAAGACGCGCCGCTCACGTCGTGCTGCGCCGCTCGTGCCGCCGCCGGCCCGGCCGTCGTGCTGCCGCATGCCGTAGGCCCCGTCGGCCGTCCGGCCGCGCGCCGCCCCTTCTCGGCCGTCGTGCTGCCGCCTGCCGGCACGGGTTGCGGCCGCCGTCCGGGCGCCGTTGTCGTGCCACCGGGTGCGGGCGTGCCGTCGCCGACCCGCCGCCCTTCTGTCGTGCTGGCATCTGCTGCACGCCGTCCCCACCGTTCACGCCGGCTTCGTCGTGCCGCGTCTCACCACGCCGAACGCTTCTGGACGACACGATCGAGCTGCCGCCCCGTGCCCCGTGCCGCTGTGCCCGTGCCGCTGTCGGGGTGCTGCTGGTGCCGGTGGGAGTGGTCCGAGCCCCCTGCGGTCTCGCGACGCTGACGCTGCGCGCCGTCGCCCATCTGCGGCCGCTCCACCTCTTGGGCGCTGTCCCGGCGCTGCCCAGTACCGTGCCCGGGCCGCTAGTGCCGGCCTGGGTGGTCGTTGTCGTGGCCTGGTCGGCTCTGTCCGTGCTGCTTACCGGTTGCTGTCCCGGCCTTCCGCGGTTCCGCCGCCGGCGCGCTGGTCGGCGGACCTCGGCCGTTCGAGGGGGGGGCGGAACACACGTTGTCCTTGCCGCCGAACACACCGCCGGTGAACGACTCCCAGAGCTGCGCCGCAGCCGCTCGGCGTCGTCCTGGAGCGCCAGGGTGAGCGCGGTGCGGAGGGCGGCGAGGTCGGCGCGGCGTACCGCGGCGGCCCCGGTCACTTCACGGGCGGTCGAGTGAGCTCCCTCCCCTTTCGAAGTCGCCGAAAGTGAAGCTAAGTTGGGGGCGTCTTCTCTCGTAGGCAGTGCTGCTGTGGTCGTGAGGCCCCGATGGGGGTGGGCCCGCTACCCAAGCAGGCCCCAGTCCCACGAGGAGGAGATATGGCCGACAAGCCGTCGTCCATGCGGGCAAAAGTCAGGCGTGAACTCGCCCTGCGAGTAGCTGCCGGACTGGGCGTACGTGCCCTGTGGGCGGTGATCGTGGAGCTGTTCCGCCACCATCTTTGAGGAGCGCGATAGCCGGTCCTGAGGGCAGTGCGCCCGGCGGGGTGGGGCCCCCATCACTTCCGCCGGGCGCGTGCCCTTCCCCCAGCACTCATCCCTCCCGCGCGGCCTGCAACGCCTCGTACAGCGCCACAAGTTCGGCGGCGCGCCGTGCCCGTCGGCCTTTCTCCAGCTCGACGGGCGTCTGGCGTTCGGTCCAGTCGAGCAGACGACGTACGGCTCGCCCCCCGGATCGCGTCCGGCCGGTGGGCTCTCCCTCGCACCACGGGCACGGCTCGGCGAGCACGGTGGTGCGTTCGTCCCTGCCGTCCGCATCGGGCGTGAGCTCCTGCACGACGGCGACGACCCGGAGGCGGCATGTAGCGCCGTACGCGTCGCCTGTGACGGGGAGTCGGCGCGCGGGCATTCTGGGGCGGCATGGACTTCCAGCCGGTTGAGCGGGGCTCGGGGGGCGTTCCAGCAGTCACTGACCTGCCGGCGGACGTTCGGGGAGATCGCCACGCCGGTGTCCGCCATCGAGCTTGCACGGGGAGGTACGACAACGCATCGCCTGCCCCTGGCCGAGTGGCGGCCGGAGCCGGTGATCCTGCGGGTCGCGCCACCAGAGGCTGGCCGGTTCCGCAGTGAGCAGCACCTGATGCGGGACGAGTACGGATCCCGAGTGGCTTCGCTGTCCTTGGCCGCCGCGGAGTCCTGGCGCGGACACCAGGAAACGAGTGACCCACCGGTGGCTTGCGGTGCTTCGGCACCGCGGTCTTCTCCGATCGGCGTGACACGCTCGTGGTCTTGCCGAGGTGCCCGTACGCCGTCGACCTCGGCACGCCGAGTATGCCGCGCCTGTGCTGGTTTGTCTTCTTCGGCTGGTCGTAGAGCCGTTGGGCGAGTGTGGCCTGGCCCGCGGTGGGCTTCGGGGCAGCGCCTGCCGGCTCGGACGCGCGCCGTGAGTGAGGACGTGGCACGCCGAGCCCTCCTGCGGAGTGATGTGCCTCACAGGCTGTCACAGGGATCAGTCGCGCGGTGTCTTGAGGCCGAACCCCTGGAGACAGAAGGAGACAGCATCACCGAGAAGATCGAGGCGGTCGGGCAACGGATACGCAGGTGCCGGTTCCCGTCAGCACTCGGGGTGCCGTTCCAGTCCATCTCGTCAGGGGGCAAGCGACCCGATTGGAGCAGCTCATGAAGCACCACATCGTCGTCCTCGGCGCCGGTTACGCCGGGGCCTACGTGGCCGGGACCCTGGCCCGCCGGCTCTCCCCGGCGGACGCCGAGATCACCGTGGTCAACGCCGAGCCGGACTTCGTCCAGCGGCTGCGTCTGCACCAGCTCGCGGCCGGCCAGGAGATCGAGGCCCCACGGCTCGCCGACGTTTTCGCGGGCACGGGGATACGGCTGCGTCTGGCCTGTGTCACCGCCGTCGACCCCGAACGGCAGGTCGTCGCCGTGGCCGACGCAGACGGCAGCAGCGAGCTGGGCTACGACACGCTTGTCTACGCGCTCGGGAGCCACGTCGCCGACCACGGCGTCCCCGGCGTGGCCGAGCACGCCTTCGACGTCGCCGGCCGGCCTGGCGCGCTGTGCCTGCGTGAGCGCCTGGACAGCCTGGACGCGCGGGGCGAAGGCGGGAAGGTGCTGGTCGTCGGTGACGGGCTGACAGGAATCGAGACCGCCACCGAGATCGCTGAATCCCGGCCCGGCCTGTCGGTGACCCTGATCGCCCGCGGCGAGCTGGGCGCCCCGCTCTCCGCCGGAGCCCGCGGCCACCTGCGCCGGGCCTGCGATCGGCTGGGCATCACCGTCCTGGAGGACACCTGCGTCGAAGCCGTCGAAGCGACGCGGGTGCTGTGCGCCGATGGCACCGCCCTGGCCTGCGACGCGACCGTGTGGACGGCCGGGTTCGCAGCCGGCCCCATCGCCGCCCGAGGCGGGCTTGAAGTCACCGGCAACGGGCGGATCGTCGTCGATCGCACCATGCGGTCGGTCTCGCACCCGAACGTCTACGCCGCCGGCGACAGCGCCTACGCCATCGGCGACAACGGCCGGCCGCTGCCGATGTCCTGCGCTTCGGCCGGCTACACCGGCCGGCAGGCCACGGACGCGATCGTGGGGCGCCTGACCGGCGGCAGGATCGCGAACACCAAGCTGGAGTACCTCGGCAACCACATCAGCCTCGGGCGTCGGGACGGGATCTTGCAGATGGTCGATCACCAAGCGCAGGCGAAGCCGACGTACGTGGGCGGCTGGAAGGCCGCGCGGATCAAGGCGGGCATCGTGAAGATGTCGCTGTGGGGTACCTCGCACCCGACCTTCGGCCTGCCCAAGCGCAAGCGCCGCCTGGCCGCCGCGCCGGATCCGTCCCTCGCGAAGACGGTCCGGCCCGTGGAAAACGGAGAAGCCGTCCATGGCTGAGAACACCGGTGTCGTCGTGTGCACCCGCCCCAGGGGCGACCGCGGGTAACCGCCGGGCAGGCCAAGCACGGCGGCGGGCCGAAGGCCGTCCACTGCGGGGCGGGCGGCCTGACCAAGCATTCGAGGGAGAGGGAACCGAGAGATGACCGACCACACCACCGACCTGGCGACCGAAGCGTTCGTCGCCCACCGCAACCTGCTGTTCACCGTCGCCTACGAAATGCTCGGATCGGCGGTCGACGCCGAGGACGTCCTGCAGGAGACGTGGCTGCGCTGGGTCAGGGCCGACCTGGCAGGGGTGAGTGACCAGCGGGCGTACCTCGTGCGCATCACCACCCGGCAGGCGCTCAACCGGCTGCGCACCATGAAGCGCCGCCGCGAGGCGTACGTCGGCCAGTGGCTGCCCGAACCGCTGATCACCACGCCGGACGTGGCCGAGGACATCGAACTCGCCGAGAGCATGTCGATGGCGATGATGCTCGTCCTGGAAAGCCTTTCCCCCACCGAGCGGGCGGTGTTCGTCCTGCGCGAGGTCTTCGAGGTCGGCTACGACGAGATCGCCGAGGCCGTCGGCAAGAGCCCCGATGCCGTCCGTCAGATCGCACACCGCGCCCGCCGGCACGTCGGCGCTCGCCGCCCCCGCACAACGGCCTCTTCGAAGGAGACCCGGGCGGCCCTGGAGTCGTTCCAGCGCGCGATCGAGACCGGGAACCCGCAAGACCTCCTCGACGTACTCGCCCCCGACGTCGTTCTGCTCAGCGACGGCGGCGGCCTCAAGAGGGCCGCACTGCACCCGATCGTCGGCGCCGAGAAGATCGTCCGCTTCTACCTCGGCGGCTCCGCCAAGATCGAGACCGCCATCACCTGGGAGCCCACCGAGGTCAACGGCAGCCCCGCACTCGCCGTACACGTGGGCGGCGAGCTCGACGGCGTCATGGCCGTCCGAGTCGAGGACGCCCGCATCACCGGCCTCTACTTCGTCCGCAACCCCGAGAAGCTGACCCACGTCACCTCCGCAACCCCCCTCACCCTGCGCTGACCACAACGGCTCCGACCGCACCCGCCCATTGCCGCACGCCACAAGAGGGGCACCACACCATGACCAGACGCACAACGACCGCCCACGGCGGCCTCACGGCCGCACCAGGCGGCCTCACCTTCCTCAAGACCGCGACAGCCCTGCAGACCTTGACCCTCTTCTTCCAGGCGGTCACCGCCGGCATGCTGCTGACCTCGCCCCACGGCTACCTGATGCACGACGTCGGATCGAAGGTGATGTACGCGGCCGCCATGCTGTACGTGCTCGCCGCGATCCTGGCCTGGCGCCCGGGCGGCGCATCACCCCGCCCCATTCTGTACGCCACCGGCTTCCTGCTCCTCGCCTTGGCGCAGGTCGCGCTGGGCATAGCCCACCTGCCCTCGTTCCATGTCCCCCTGGGCGCGGTGATGTTCGCCCTCAGCACGCTGGCCCTGGTCCAGGCACTGTCCCCCCGACTGCTGCCGCGCTCCACCGCCAGGTCGTAACCGCCGAACGCCAACGGCTGTGGGGTCGGCTGGGGGTGATCTTGACGGTGAACCCGACCGCCACCAGGGCCGTCCGGGCCGTCTCGGCAACGGTCGGCCAGGCCCGGGACGGGGGACCCCGGACCCTCATCACCGGCGTCACCCTGCCCCGGCGAGCGAGCCGCCATGCCCAACCATGCCCAAAGCCCGGCGCCACCGGTCTCACGATGACCAGTCCAGACCAATATCAGAAAGGCAGGACACCTCATGTCCCTTCAATCCCTTCGATCCGTGTTTGCTGTGACCGCCACCGTCCTGATCGGCGGATTCGCGTGCGCCGACCCGGCCGCCGCGGACCCCTCGGTCCAGCCGGTCGCCGCAAGCGTCTACACCGTGAGCGTCGGCCGGGTCGGGGCCGCGCTGTCGGCGCTCGCCGGCCTCCTCGGGGCGGTGGGCGGCGGCCTGGCCCTGGCCCGCCCCGACAGGCAGGGACACCTCGGCACCTGGGCACGGCGCAACGGAGCTGTCACGGCTCTCACGGCGGGTCTGGTCGCCCTGGCCGTCGGCGGGACGGTCGCGGCCACCGCCGACGGCGGCCTCGGCACCGGCAACGGGCTCGGCGGCGCCTACTTCGCCATGCTCCTGGGCCTGATCGCCGTCACCCTCGGCTGGCTGGCCCGCTCCCGCTCCCGCCAAACCCTCTGACCTCCTCGCGCATCGTCGACATACCGCTGGCCGCCACCGTCGATGCCGCGCACATCACCGTCATCGGCCAGCTCGATGGGCTTTCGCGGACAAGCAGCACAAGCCCCGGGACTTCGACCACGTCAGACCCGCACACCACCTCACGCGGGACAAGGACACCTTCTTCGAGCAGGACGACGACACCCTCGACCGCATCGAGGCAGTCCCCAGGAAACTCACCCGAACCAGCCGGACAGGCACGAGACCCCAGGCGCGACCATGACAGCCCAGGCTCGTGCGTGTCCGGCCGGCTCAACGCCTGCCGGCCCGTGCGCGCCCGCCTCTACGCCCACTCCACGCCCAGCTCCCGCAGCGCGCCGAGCTGTTCGGCGGTCAGCCCAGATGCCCGCCTGCTCCTGCTGCTGAAGCCACTTGCCGAGGTCATCGCCGTCCATCAGCACGCCGGGTGCATATCGGGCAAGTGACCGTCGGCTTCGACCAAGTCCGCCAGGACAGCCAGCCCTGGGAGGAGGCCTATGAATCTGAGGAGCGTCGCTCGTACGTGCCGGCAGCCTTCCGGCAGGACACCACCTGACCCGACGGGCAGAAGGAGAGCGTACGACCCGACCATGTTGCCGCGCCGGGCGCGTGACAGGAGCGGCTCACCGCCACCCCTTGAGCTGGCCCATCACGGCGCCCGGCGCAATGCGGCACGGTCCCTGCGCGTGAAAGAGGCGGAGACGGGGGCGTCCGCGACGGTGTGCCGATGTCCGCCGTACGCACGCCAGAGCCGGCCGGGGAACGCACCGCTCGGCCCCGCCGCCGCCGCCGAATCGCAGGAGCCCCCAGCGTCGTCCGCTGAGCCAGCCACCTCGTACAAAACGCTGCGCGCATCAGCAGGCCGCGACGCTGAGCAATCATCACCGTGGTGGGGCCGGGCGAGACGGGGGGACACAAAACAAAGGGGGGGGTGGTGCCCGGCCCCAGACCACCACCCCCACCCCCGCCCCCCCCCCCCACCACGGACTCGAAGCCCCAACTTGGAACCCCAATCAGCTACCCCCCCTCCCCGAACA
>NZ_JBIWJG010000011.1:0-242539 GCF_044765045.1 Streptomyces sp. NPDC093546
AAGGAACCTCGCCATCCGAAGATGGACGGGGTATCAACTAATCTGGCGTTGATTTTTGGCACGCTGTTGAGTTCTCAAGGAACGGACGCTTCCTTCGTACTCACCCTCTCGGGCTTTCCTTCGGGCGCTTCCCTTCGGTGTTTCCAACCTTACCAGATTCTTTTTCCGTTCCGTTTCCGGTCGGATTCAGTTTCCGGTGGCCGTTGGAGGGCCTTTGCCTTTCGGCTGTTCCGACTTTATCAGAATCATTTGGGCCGACCTAATCGGCTTCGTGATTCGAATGGGAATCGGAGTGGCTCCGCGGGAATCGCATTCCCGTAGTGGAGCGAGATCGAGATTAACTCCTGCGCTCGAGCTTGTCCAGCTCCACGCAACCGTTTAAATCTACCTCCCCACCAGCTCCGTGTCAACGGGTCCGGCGGGCGATGAGGAGACTAGCAGGTCAGAGGGGCTGCTCGCACATCAAGCGGCCGTCGGGAGTTCGGCGCTGCGTTCGGCGGCGTCCACGTCGCCCGTGTCGCCGGCTCGGGCCGCGCGGCCGCCGAGGACGTAGACGTACAGGAGAAACGCCAGCTCAGCGGCGATGCCGATGGTGATGCGGGCCCATGTCGGAAGGCCGGAAGGGGTAACGAAGCCTTCGATCACGCCGGATACGAAGAGGACCAGCGCCAGGCCGATGGCCATGCCGACCGCGGCGCGTCCCTGCTGGGCGAGGGCCGTGCGACGGGACTGGGGGCCCGGGTCGATGAGGGTCCAGCCGAGGCGGAGGCCGGTGCCGGCGGCGACGAAGACGGCGGTGAGTTCGAGCAGGCCGTGGGGGAGGACCAGGCCCAGGAAGGTGTCGAGGCGGCCGGCGGAGGACATCAGGCCAATGCCGATGCCGAGGTTCAGCATGTTCAGGAACAGGATTCCGAGCACCGGGAGGCAGAGGAAGGCCCCCAGGACCAGGCACAGGGCGGCGGCCTGGGCGTTGTTCGTCCAGACCTGGGCGGCGAAGGAGGCGGCCGGGTGGCTGGAGTAGTACGTCTCGTACTGGCCGCCGGGGCGGGTCATCTCCCGCAGTTCGGAGGGGGCGGCGATGGCTGACTGGACCTCGGGGTGGGTGCCGATCCACCAGCCGATGATCGCGGCGACGAGGGTGGAGAGGACGGCCGTCGGGATCCACCAGTGGCGGGAGCGGTAGACCGCGGCCGGGAACCCGGCCGTCAGGAAGCGGACGGCGTCGCGCCAGGACGCACGGCGGGTCCCGGTGACGGTCGCGCGGGCGCGGGCCACGAGCTGGGTGAGTCGGGCCGTGAGCATGGGGTCGGGCGCGCTCGACTGGATCAGGGAGAGATGGGTCGCCGTGCGCTGGTAGAGGGCGACGAGTTCGTCCGCCTCGGCGCCGGTGAGGTGGTTGCCGCGGCGCAGGAGCTGGTCCAGGCGGTCCCACTCGGCTTGGTGGGCGGTGACGTAGACGTCGAGGTCCATGATCGGCTGCTGCTCCAGGCACTCGGTGCGTACGGGCGTGCGTGCGGGTCCACTGCGGCGGCGCGCTGATGGTCAGCTTGGCAGACTGGGGTTCGAAGGGGTCGGGGAAGGGCGAAGAAGGGTGGGCGGCATGAGCGGGGTTGTGACGGGGGACGCCGTCGTACTCGGGTTGCAGCCCGCCAGGCTGCCGAGCCGGGCGCTCGCCCTGCTCATCGATCTGGTGGTGGTGTGGGCGGCGTATCTGCTCATATCCGTGGGGCTGGCGATCGCGACGGCGTCGCTGGACGAGGCGGCTGTCATGGCCGTGTCGATAGCAACGTTTCTGCTCGTACTGGTGGGTGCGCCGATCGCGGTGGAGACGCTGACGCATGGGCGCTCGCTGGGGAAAGCGGCGTGCGGGCTGCGCGTGGTGCGGGACGACGGGGGGCCGATCCGGTTCCGGCACGCGTTGGTGCGCGGGGCGATGGGGGTGGTGGAGATCCTGATGACCTTCGGGGTCGTCGCGTGTATCGCCTCGCTGGTGTCGGCGCGGGGGCGACGGATCGGCGATGTCTTCGCGGGGACGCTGGTGGTACGGGAGCGGGTTCCCGCGGCGCGGGCGACGGCTGTGCCTCCGCCGCCGCCTTGGCTGGTGGGGCGGTTCTCGCAGCTTGATCTGTCCGCGGTGCCGGACGACCTGTGGCTGGCGATCCGGCAGTACCTGACGCGGATGCGGCAGCTCGACCCGCAGGTGGGGCGCGAGCTGGCGGAGCGGCTCGCCGACGATCTGGTGGCGAGGACGGGGACGCCTCCGCCGGCGGGGGTACCCGCGGCGGACTATCTGGCCGGTGTGGTGAGCGAGCGGCAGGCGCGGGAAGCTCGGCGTGCTTTCTCGCCCGCTGGTACTGCTCCTGCTGCTGGTGGTGGTGCGGGCTCGGGTGTACGTGCCGTTACGGGCCCGGGGGCCGGCGGCGGTGTGGAGGGCGCCGGCGAGCGGAGCGCACGGGCGACGGGGTTCGCGCCGCCCGCGTAGGGCTCAGGAGAAGACCGACGGCGGGGTGTCGAGGTCTTCCAGCTCGATTCCGGGGGCTGCGAGCACGACGTCGCCGGCGATGTGGATCATGTGCTGTTCGCCTGTGTCGAGGGCGCTGACCTGGTACTCGTCCACGGTCAGGGGGCCGTTGTCAGTGGTGTGCGCTTCACTGTTCACCAGGGCCCACGACTGGTCGACGGTGAGCGGTGCGAGCACCGGGTCCGTGAACGCCAGGAGGCGGACGCGGGTCGCGGGGGAAGAGGGGGTGAGGCGCAGGAGACGCGAGATCGCGATGAGGAACGCCGGTGAGGTGCCGGTGAAGGCATGGGCGCGCACATTGCCTTCGGTGGCATGCGTGCCGGTGGGGTCGGTACGGACCCAGGTGACGCCGTCGAGGGCGGCGCCGCGGACCTGCCAGCTCGCGGCGTGCAGCTCCAGGCGGATGGGGCGGCCGAGTTCGTCGATGGCGAGGTCGACCGAGCCTGCATGAGTGCCGGAGGGGGTGGTGATCTGGGATACGTAGCGCCAGCCGGAAGGGCCTGGGGCGCAGTGGAAGTGCTCGTCGCCGAGGGGGGTGTGATCGTGCGGATCATGGAGCGAATAACGGCCGCGGGGCATGGGTCTTCGGGTCCTTGGGGTCGGCGTTAAGGAGCCCGCGTACGAGGCAAGCCCCCGACACGGGGGTGCGGGGGCCTGCCTTGGTGCGTGCTGCTGCTCTGACCGGCTGAGCCTGCTACTGCTCCCTGCTGCCTGCCCCGGCCGCTGCCGATGCACCAGTGCACGGGTGTCTTCGGCGGTGGCCGGTGGGCCGGCGCGTAGGGATCAGTAGCGGTAGTGGTCCGGCTTGAAGGGGCCGTCGACCTCGACGCCGATGTAGGCGGCCTGCTCGGGGCGGAGCTTGGTGAGCTTCACGCCGAGCGCGTCGAGGTGGAGACGGGCGACCTTCTCGTCAAGGTGCTTCGGCAGCACGTAGACGTCGGTCGGGTACTCCTCCGGCTTCGTGTACAGCTCGATCTGGGCCAGGGTCTGGTCCGCGAAGCTGTTGGACATCACGAAGGACGGGTGGCCGGTGGCATTGCCCAGGTTCAGCAGACGGCCCTCGGACAGCACGATGATCTTCTTGCCGTCCGGGAAGGTCCAGGTGTGGACCTGCGGCTTGACCTCGTCCTTGACGATGCCCGGGACCTTCGCGAGGCCGGCCATGTCGATCTCGTTGTCGAAGTGACCGATGTTGCCGACGATCGCCTGGTGCTTCATCTTGGCCATGTCCGAGGCCATGATGATGTCCTTGTTGCCGGTCGTGGTGATGAAGATGTCGGCCTGGTCGACGACCTCGTCGAGGGTGGTGACCTGGTAGCCGTCCATCGCCGCCTGGAGCGCGCAGATCGGGTCGATCTCCGTGACGATCACACGGGCGCCTTGGCCGCGCAGGGACTCCGCGCAGCCCTTGCCGACGTCGCCGTAGCCGCAGACGACCGCGACCTTGCCGCCGATCAGGACGTCGGTGGCGCGGTTGATGCCGTCGACGAGCGAGTGGCGGCAGCCGTACTTGTTGTCGAACTTCGACTTGGTGACCGCGTCGTTGACGTTGATCGCCGGGAACAGCAGGGTGCCGTCGCGGTGCATCTCGTACAGGCGGTGGACACCGGTCGTGGTCTCCTCCGTCACGCCGCGGATCTCCGAGGCGAGACGGGTCCACTTCTGCGGGCTCTCCGCCAGGGTGCGGTTCAGCAGACGCAGGATGCAGGCGTACTCCTCGCTGTCCGCGGTGGACGGGTCCGGGGCCTCGCCGGCCTTCTCGAACTCGACGCCCTTGTGGACCAGGAGGGTGGCGTCACCACCGTCGTCCAGGATCATGTTCGGGCCGCCGGTCGGGGTGTCCGGCCAGGTCAGCGCCTGCTCTGTGCACCACCAGTACTCCTCCAGCGTCTCGCCCTTCCAGGCGAAGACCGGGATGCCCTGGGGGTTGTCCGGGGTGCCGTTCGGGCCGACCGCGATGGCGGCGGCGGCGTGGTCCTGGGTGGAGAAGATGTTGCAGGACGCCCAGCGGACCTGCGCGCCCAGGGCGACCAGGGTCTCGATGAGCACGGCGGTCTGCACGGTCATGTGCAGCGAGCCGGTGATGCGGGCGCCCGCCAGCGGCTGGGCCTCGGCGTACTCCTCACGGATCGCCATCAGCCCCGGCATCTCGTGCTCGGCGAGGGTGATCTCCTTGCGGCCGAACTCGGCCAGGGAGAGGTCGGCGACCTTGAAGTCCTGTCGGTTGGCGACAGTCGTCATTGTTGAGCTGCTCCTCGTGTTGGGTCGAGGGTGGGTACGGCTGGCTCTGCGTGTGACGGGCACAAGGATGCCCGGGCACGCGCAGTGCAGTCGTCGGAGGCCCTCTCTCCCTCGGCCGGTCCGTCGGGGACCGCCCGACCGCCATCAGCAGCGACGTCTGGCTGTGTCACGAATCTACACCGATCGGTCCGGCGTCCCACAGTCCGGCCGGGTGTGGGATTCGGCCACTTCCGGCCGTGAGCGCGGCGCGAAGGCCCCCGCGCGCGGCTGCGTGCGGGGGCCTTCCGGGGGTTTCGGGGCTTTCGGGGCGACGATCAGTGGGCGGTGCCCGGGCCGCCGGGGGCATTGACGGGGTCGGCGCCCGCCGCCGCGGCGGTCTCGTTGTAGATGTCCGGCTCCAGGTAGATCACGCGCGCGATCGGGACGGCGGCGCGGATCCGCTCCTCGGCGGCGTCGATGGCCGCCGCGACCTCGGCGGCGGTGTTGTCGTGCCGGACGGCGATCTTCGCCGCGACCAGCAGCTCCTCGGGGCCGAGGTGGAGCGTACGCATGTGGATGATGCCGGTGACGGTGGTGCCGTCGACCAGCGACTCCTCGATCTTCTTCACCTCGTCGACGCCCGCCGCCTCGCCGAGGAGCAGCGACTTCGTCTCGGCGGCGAGAACGATCGCGATCAGGATCAGCAGGATGCCGATGCAGAGCGTGCCGATGCCGTCCCAGACGCCGTCACCGGTCACCAGCGCCAGGCTCACGCCCACCAGGGCCAGGATCAGGCCGACCAGCGCGCCGAGGTCCTCCAGGAGGACGACGGGCAGCTCCGGGGCCTTGGCGCGGCGGACGAACTCCTTCCAGGAGAGGTTGCCGCGGATCTGGTTCGACTCCTTGATGGCCGTACGGAAGGAGAACGTCTCGGCGATGATCGCGAAGACGAGGACGCCGACCGGCCAGTACCAGGCCTCGATCTCGTGCGGGTGCTTGATCTTCTCGTAGCCCTCGTAGATGGCGAACATGCCGCCGACCGAGAAGAGGACGATCGAGACGAGGAAGGCGTAGATGTAGCGCTCCCGGCCGTAGCCGAAGGGGTGCTGCGGCGTGGCCTCGCGCTGTGCCTTCTTGCCGCCGAGGAGCAGCAGGCCCTGGTTGCCGGAGTCGGCGAGGGAGTGGACGCTCTCCGCCAGCATCGACGACGAACCACTGAAGACGAATGCCACGAATTTGGCCACCGCGATCGCGAGGTTCGCGGCGAGCGCCGCCACAATCGCCTTGGTTCCGCCTGACGCGCTCATGCGTGCGGGTGTCCCTTCGTTGGTCCTTGCGGGGGGTGGTGGTTCGTACGGCCGCACATTGTTGCAGCAGCCGGGGCGGAGGGTGCGTCAGGCCACCGCTCACGCCACCACGGTGGCGCGGAAGATCGTGCCCGTACCCGACAGTTCGGTCTTTTCACCGGCCGGGACGAAGACGGACTGGCCCGGGGTGAGGGTGAGGGCGTTCGCCCGGGGGGCGCCCGCGGTGGCGAGGAGGATCTGGGGGGTGTGGGCGGTGATGTCGACGGGGGCGGCGCCTTCGGCCCGTACGTAACGGGAGAGGCGGAAGTCGTCGACCGGCGTCTCGTAGACCTCCTCGCCGGACACGGGCGAGACCTCCGGGCGCAGGATCAAGGGGTTCCCGGCCTCGAAGCGGACGACACGGAGCAGCTCCGGGACGTCGACGTGCTTGGGGGTGAGGCCGCAGCGCAGGACGTTGTCGGAGTTGGCCATGATCTCGACGCCGAGGCCGCTGAGGTACGCGTGCGGGACTCCGGCGCCGAGGTAGAGCCCCTCGCCCGGCTGGAGCCGTACGTGGTGGAGCAGCATGGCGGCGATGACGCCCGGGTCGCCGGGGAAGTGGTGGGCCAGGGTGGCGTACGGGGCGTGGGGGCCGCCGAGGCGTTCGCAGGCGGCGGCGGCTTCGGCGACGGTGGCCGCCATCTCGGTGCGGTCGGCCGACAGCACCGCCGTGAGGACCTCGCGCAGGGCGGCGTCCGCGGGGTGGGCGTGCAGGAGGTCGGCGTACGGCTTGAGGGAGTCGACGTCGAGGGCGGCGAAGAGCTCGGCGGTGTGGTCCGGGTCGCGGAAGCCGCACAGTCCCTCGAAAGGGGTGAGGGCGCAGAGCAGTTCGGGTTTGTGGTGGGCGTCCTTGTAGTTGCGGTGCGGCGCGTCGAGGGGGATTCCGGCGCGCTCTTCGGCGGCGTACCCCTCCTGGGCCTGGGTGAGGTCGGGGTGGACCTGGAGGGAGAGGGGGGCGGCGGCCGCGAGGAGTTTGAGGAGGAAGGGGAGGCGGGGGCCGAACGCGGCGACGGTGGCCGGGCCGAGCTCCCGCTCCGGGTCGGCGTCGATGAGGGCGGAGAGGGGCAGCTGTTCACCGGCTCCGGCGCCGCCGGTGCGGGTGACGCGGGAGGGGGCGCCGGGGTGGGCGCCCATCCACACCTCGGCCTGGGGCTCGCCGGTGGGGGCGGTGCCGAGCAGTTCCGGGATGGCCGTCGTGGAGCCCCAGGCGTAGGGGCGGACGGTGTTGGAGAGGCGGTCCATGGTCTTCGCTTTTCTCGGGCTTTTCTCGTCCGTCGCGTGGGTTGCCGGGTCTAGGGGGTGGGGGAACCCGACGCCAGTGCCAGGTAGACGGCCGCGAAGTCCGTCACGGCGAGCAGCTCGGCCAGGGCTTCGAGCTCGGTGCCCTCGTCCGGTTCGAGTTCGCTGACGGCCGTGTCGTGGCTGAGCGCGAGTTCGCGGGCGGCCGGTGCGGCGGTGAGGCCGCCCACGGAGTGGTCGCGCAGCAGCACGACCCGTGCCCGCAGGGCCTGCGCCTCCTCGACGCGGTCGCGGAAGAAGTCGTCGAGGTCGGCGCCGGCGGCGTAGTCGCCCTCTAGGAGGATGCCGTGGGCCGGGAGCGCCTCGGGGAGCTCGGCGGCGAGGGCGGGGCGGCCGGCGAGCTCGGACAGGACGGCGGCGAAGCGGCGGCCGACCGGGGCGGCGGTCGTCCCCTCGGTCCAGACGAGGGGCAGCGTGTCGGCGAGCTCGGCGGCGAGCGTCTTGGCGGGGTTGCTGTACGTGGCGACGGCCGGGCCGCAGCGTTCGGCGGTGGTGTCGAGGCGGTCGGCGACCTTCTGGACGGCGTCCGCGGGGGCGGTGATCAGGCCGACGCGGTCGAGGAGCGCGAGCAGCGGCGTGAACAGGGCCCAGAGGGCGCCGGAGCTCGCCGCGTGCGTCTCCTGGGAGAGCTCGTGGGGCGTGGTCGCCATCGGGACGACGAGGCCGTGGCGGTCGCCCACGGCCTCGGAGAGCGGGGAGCTCTGCGGGGCGACGGCGACGACGGTGGCGCCGCGGCGGTACGCCTGCTCGGCGAGGAGGGCGAGGCCGGGTTCGCTGCCGTCGACGGTGACGATGAGGAGCAGGTCCACGGAACCGGCCCACCCGGGGAGCGCCCAGCGCAGGGCGCCGGCGGCGGGCGCCACTCCGGTGGAGTGCAGGTGGGCGACGGGTGCGGAGGCGCCGGCGAGGGCGGCGACCAGGTCCGCGACGCCGGCGGCGGCGGTGCCGGGGCCCGCGACCAGCACGGCGCGCGGGCGGCCCTCCGGCTGCAGCTCGGTGACGCCCGCCTCGGCGGCGTGACGCGCGGCGGTTCGTACGCGCGCGCCGGCTTCGGCGGCTTCGCGCAGGAAACTGCGGGTGTCGGCGCGGGCCAGGGCGTCCGGGTCGTCGAGCAGCGACTCGTCGAGCATGGGGTGGGGCCTCCGATCGCCGTGCGGTGAGTGGGGCAGGGTGGCCGGGCGGGTGGGTGGCGGGCCCGTCAGGCCGGGCGGCGGGCCTCGTCGACCAGGAGCACCGGGATGCCGTCCCGTACGGGGTACGCCAGTCCGCAGTCCTTGCCGGTGCAGATCAGCTCGGGGGTCTCGTCCGCGGTGCGGTCGCTGAGCGGCGCGTGGCAGGCGGGGCAGGCGAGGATCTCGAGGAGGCCGGCTTCGAGCGGCATGGGGTGGGTCCCTTCGAGGGTGTCGAGCGTGGTGGTGACCGCGGGATGGTGACCGCGGGGTGTGCGGCGGCTGTGCGATAACGCCACGTCAGCCTACCGCTGGGGGGCGGGCGACGCGGTTTGGCGGGGCGGACCTGGGGTTTCCCCCATCCCGCCCCTTCCCCGAACCGGCGGGGGCAAGCCCCCGGGCCCCCAGGCCGGTGCCCGGCTTACGCGGCGGACCCTGGCCCCCGCCGCGGGCAGCGCGCGGTCAGGCGCCGCGGATCAGGGCCAGGACCTCGTCGCGGAGCTTCGTCATCGTCGGCTCGTCCCTCGCCTCGACGTTCAGGCGGAGGAGGGGCTCCGTGTTGGAGGGGCGGAGGTTGAACCACCAGTCGGAGGAGGTGACCGTGAGGCCGTCGAGGTCGTCGAGGGTGACGTCCGGGCGGGAGGCGAAGGCCTCGCGGACCACGGCGGTGCGGGCGGCCTGGTCCGGGACGGTGGAGTTGATCTCGCCGGAGCCGGCGTAGCGGTCGTACGAGGAGACCAGCGCCGACAGCGTGCCGTCCTGGCCGCCGAGGGCCGCCAGGACGTGGAGGGCGGCCAGCATGCCGGTGTCCGCGTTCCAGAAGTCGCGGAAGTAGTAGTGGGCGGAGTGCTCGCCGCCGAAGATGGCGCCTGTGCGGGCCATCTCCTCCTTGATGAAGGAGTGGCCCACGCGTGTGCGGGCCGGCGTGCCGCCGTTCTCGCGGACGACCTCCGGGACGGACCACGACGTGATCAGGTTGTGGATGACCGTGCCGCCCGGGTGCTTGGCGAGCTCGCGCGCCGCCACCAGGGCCGTGATCGCCGACGGGGACACCGGCTCGCCGCGCTCGTCGACCACGAAGCAACGGTCGGCGTCGCCGTCGAAGGCCAGGCCCAGGTCCGCGCCTTCGGCCACGACGCGGGCCTGGAGGTCCACAAGGTTAGCCGGGTCCAGCGGGTTCGCCTCGTGGTTGGGGAACGTGCCGTCCAGCTCGAAGTACATCGGTACGAGCGTGAGGGGCAGGCCTTCGAAGACGGTGGGGACGGTGTGGCCGCCCATGCCGTTGCCCGCGTCCACGACGACCTTCAGGGGGCGGATGGACGCCAGGTCCACCAGCGACTTCAGGTGCGCGGCGTAGTCGGACAGGGTGTCGCGCTCGCTCACCGTGCCGTGGCGGTCCGCCGCGGCCGGGGCGCCCGCCGACAGCCAGGACTCGACGAGCTCGCGGATCTCGGCGAGGCCGCTGTCCTGGCCCACCGGTGCCGCGCCCGCGCGGCACAGCTTGATGCCGTTGTACTGGGCGGGGTTATGGGACGCCGTGAACATCGCGCCCGGCAGGTCGAGCATCCCCGACGCGAAGTACAGCTGGTCCGTGGAGCAGAGGCCGATCAGGGTGACGTCGGCGCCCTGGGCCGCCGCGCCCCGGGCGAAGGCGCCGGACAGGCCCGGCGAGGAGGGGCGCATGTCGTGTCCGACGACGATCGCCTCCGCGGCCGTCACCCGGACGAACGCCGCGCCGAAGAGCTCGGCCAGCCCCTCGTCCCACTGATCCGGCACCACCCCGCGGACGTCGTACGCCTTCACGATCCGTGACAGATCAGCAGCAGTCACTGCCCAACCCTCCTGCAAGCCTTCAAGCCTTTGAATGAGGAGGAACAACCTACCTACGAGTCGGGGGAGCGCAGTACGCGGAGGTGGCCTCGGCGGCCCACCTCGACCGGATCGCCCGCCCGGCCGCCGGGCTTGCCGCCCGCCTGGGCCTGGGCGGCGCGCTCCCGCTCCTGCGGGCGGGCGGCTTCCCGTACGGCGTTGGCGAGCGCCTCCAGGTCGTCACCGCTGGGGCGGGCGGGGGCGGAGCCGTCCGAGAGGCGGACGACCTCCCAGCCGCGCGGCGCGGTCAGGCGCTCGCTGTGCTCGGCGCACAGGTCGTAGCAGTGGGGCTCGGCGTAGGTGGCGAGCGGGCCGAGGACCGCGGTCGAGTCGGCATAGACGTACGTCAGTGTCGCGACGGCAGGGCGGCCGCACGCGGTGCGCGAACAGCGACGTACAGGGCTCACGATGTTGGACGGTACCGCACTCTTGAGCGGGCCGCGACGACTCTCCACCACGTCACTCGGCCGTGTCGCGGTGTGACGTCCGGCACAGGGCCCTCCGCGGCGGCTTCGCTGACCTGCGCGGGAGGGTGATCGGCCGGGATCCGCGCCGCCGCGCGGGCCGACGCCGGGCGGAACGAATGCGGTCAATACCGGCCGTCTCCACGGGCGACCCCCGTGCCGAATCGATCCCAAGCTTGGCCGGAATGTTCAATAAGCGACAGGGGGGAGGGGGGAGCTACCCTGCGTGAGTGATGGACAGTTCCGTACCGCCCCGCCGCCGCGATCGACACGGCCGCGGCATGCGCGGGCCCGTGGCCCCGCCCCAGGTACCGCTCTCCGCCACCCGCGCGGACACCTTCCGGGATCTGGTGCAGGACTCCGTCGAGCGGCTGGAGCGGCGCTGGCCGCAGCTGGCCGAGGTCGACTTCCACGTCCTGGAGGTGCCCGAGTCCCCGGAGGAGTCCGTACCGCTGGGGGTCTCGCTCCCGGCCGGCCGCGACCGGCCCGCCCGGATCGTCGTCTACCGGCGGCCGGTCGAGCTGCGCGCCAAGAGCCGCGACGAACGGGCCCTGCTCGTCCACGAGGTCGTGGTCGAGCAGGTGGCCGATCTGCTCGGGCTCGCGCCGGAGTCGGTCGATCCCCGCTACGGGCAGGACTAGTGCCGGCCAGTACGGGCTAGTCCTCCAGTACGGACAGGTCCTGGCGGGCCGCCGGGACCTCCACCGTTCCCCGGTCGTCCGTCAGCGTCTGCACGGTGAACATCGGCACGCCGTCGTCCGGCACCGCGAGCATCCGCGCCGCGTGGACCGGGCCGCCCGACACCGTCTCGACCGTCAGGGCGTACGAGCCCTTCAGGCCGGCCGGCACCGGCGGCTCGACCGGGAGCGTCGTACCGGCCTTGACCGTGTAGGTCTTGCTCGCCGGCGTGCCTCCCTCGGTGCCCGCCGACGCCGTCACCTTGACCTGGGCGGTCGCGCTCGGCGCGGTGAGCGCGAGGGTGGTGCCCTCGGCGCGGTTGTCGGCGACGGTCGCCCGCTGCCCGACCGGGCCGGTCGCCGGGATGAACGCGACCTCCTGCTTGTCCCCCTTGCCGCGTACGACGCGCAGGGCCGCGACCACGGGCGTCGCCTGCCCCTTCCCGGCCGGGGACAGGATCAGCGAGCCCGCCTCGCCGCGCGTGACGTCCTTGAGGTCGACGGAGGCGGTCATCCCCGACTTGACGTGGAGCTCGCGGGCGGCGGCCGGGACGATCGTGCCCGTCCCGGTCGCGAGCTGGACCTTCAGGTCGGCGTCGTCCTCACCGGGCGCGTACGCCACCAGCCGTACGGACGTGGCGTCCGCCGGGATCCCCGGCAGCACCAGGGTGGCGGCCGGGTCGGTGGAGGCGGGCAGCCAGTCGCTGCCGGCCGTCTCGTCGGCCGAGCGCACCACCGCGCCGACGCGGCCGCTGCGAGTGGTGACGTGGACGGTGACGTCGGGGACGGCCGGGTCCGTCGTCAGGGTGGACAGCAGCACGGGGACGCTGGACCGGGCCGGGACCGGGATGCCCTCGGCGAGCTGGGACTTCACGGCGCCGTTCGGGCCGAACAGCTCGATGTCGGCGACGACGGCCGTGTCGTCGGGGTTGGTCAGGTGGACGTAGTCCTGGCGCTCCTTGGCGGTGGAGGCACCGGGAAACCAGAAGTCGGTGTCCGGGGCCGTACAGCCGACGCCGAGCAGGCCGCGCGCGCCGCCGGCCGGGACCGTGGTGGTCTGCTGGGTGGTCCAGCCGGGGGCGAGGCGGCCGGAGGCGGTACCGACCAGGGCGGGGGCGTCGCCGCCGTTCGCCTCGGCGGAGACTGGGTTGCCGGGCTGGGCGAGGGCGACCACGGCCTTGTCGGCGGCGGCCGGCTTCTTCGCGGTCGGCTCGTCCTTCTTCTTCGGCGCCGCCGTCGTGTCGTCGCCCGCGGACGCCGTCGCCGGCTTCAGCTCCGCCCGGCCCGCTTCGGCACCCGAAGCGGGACCCGCCGGCGTGAACGACGTGTAGACCGTCTCCGCCACCTCCGAGGTGCTGGGGGCGGGGCACAGCAGGGTGGAGCGCTCCACGGGGAGCCGCGTCGGGGCCTTGGCGGCCGGGGCGGACGCGGCGCCTCCGTCGGGCTCGGTGAGCACGGCGAAGCCGGTGACGGCGGCGAGGGCGGTGGCGGCCGCGAAGAGGGAGAGGGTCGTCCGGTTCACTGGTTGCTGCTCCCGTCGGGACGCTGCTCGTTCTCGTACTCGTAGCCCTGCGGGGTGCCGTTCGGGTCGTACGTGCCGTACGCGTCGTACGTGCCGTACTGGTTCTGCTGGTAGGGGCCCTGGCCGTAGGTGGCCTGCCCCTGTCCGTACGGGTCGTACTGCTGCTGGTCGTACTGCTGCTGCGGGTACTGCTGCTGCGGGTACTGCTCGTACTGCTGTTGCGGATACTGCTGGTACGGGTCGTACTGCTGCTCAGGCTGTGCGTACGGGTACGGATCCGGAACGGGATTCGCATCCGGTACGGGCGCGGGCGCGGGCTCGGGCTCCGGGTCGGGAACCGGGGCCTCCGCCGCTTCCGCCGCTGCCCGCAGGCGGCGCGCCCGGCGGCCGTCGCCCGTGATGTCCTGGGCCGGGATCGCGACGGGCTCCTCGGGGAGGTCGTCGTCGACGTCACGGCGCCGCCCCGGCAGGGCCAGGATCAGCAGCACGACGGCGAGGAAGCACTGGCCCCAGATCCACGCCCGGTGGGTGAGCGGGGTTGCGTACGTCAGGTCGAGGCGGCCGCCCTCGGCGGGCAGTTCGAAGCCCTGGGCCCAGCCGTCCACGGTGGTCTTCTTCAGGGCGCGGCCGTCGAGGGTGGCCTGCCATCCGTCGTCCGCGCGGTCGGCGATCCGCAGTACGCGGCCGGGGCCGCCGGACGGGATCTCGGTGTGCGCTTCGACGGGCCCGGAGGCGACCGGGAGGCGCTCGCCCTTGCCGTCGCCGGACGTGCCCTGGCCGGCCTTGTCGTCGCCGCCCGGGACGATGGTGGCGCGCGCGACCTGGCGGTCGACCCGCCACAGGGCGCTGCCGTCCAGCTGGCTGAGGCGGCTCAGGCCGGGCGTGGCGTCCAGGACGCGGCTCATCTGGCGCGGCGCCCCGTCCCGGACGAGCACGTACCGGATCGCGAAGCCGCTGAGCTGGTCGGACTGGTCGGCGCCGGAGCCCGCCACGAGGTGCGCGACGACCTTGTCGAGGCGGGCGTCGCCGCCGCCGGCCTCGGTCAGCTCGGCGTCACCGAGGCGGGCGCCGGAGCCGCGGACCAGCGTGTACGCGACCTCGCCCGGCGACGTACCGCCGAGGACCAGCGTGCGCGGCTGGTCGCGCGTGTCGGACTCCTCCGCGACGAACGCCGGGACCTGCACCGGGTCGCGCCGCTCCAGGGGTCCGGCGGCGCCGCCGGCCATCCAGCCGGCGGCGGAGAGGACCGGGCCGACGGCGGCGGCGAGCGCGATGAGGACGGCGACGGGCTGACGCCAGCCGAAGCTCTGCGCGGCGACGCGCGTGCGGCCGCCCTCCGCGCCGAGCATGCCGGCGGCGATCAGGGCGGCGCCGTACACGAGGGTCGCGGGGCCGGCCCAGCCGGATCCGGTCGGACCGGAGCCGTTGGAGATGACGGCGGTGACCAGGCCGGTGATCGCGGTCACCCAGGCCGTACGGACGGCGAACTGCCGCTCCCCGCGCAGCAGGGCCGCCAGCGCCGCCAGGACCAGGCCGATCAGGACGAGCCCTCCGACGGTCTTCGGGCCGCCCGGGTCGGCGCCGAGCAGGTCGAGCGCCGTCGCCGTCCCCGTACGGACGTCCGTGCCGGCCTCCCGGAGGAAGGCGGACGGGTCGGTCAGCAGCGACAGCGACCAGGGGGCCAGGACCAGCAGCGGGGTGGCGACGGCCGCCAGGAAGCGCAGGGCGTACGCGGTGATGTCGTCGCGCCGCAGGGCGAGCACGGCGATCCCGAGGACCACGGCGAGCGGCCACACGACGGGCGTGAAGGCCGTCGTGAAGGTGAGCAGGAGGGCGTACGCCCAGGTCGCGCGCCAGCTGCCGCGCGGCGCGTCCGTGCCCGTACCGCCTCCGCGCAGCCCGTGGGCGGCGACGGCGGCGCGCGCGAGCAGCGGCAGCACGACGGCGAGGACGGCGGTGCCGAGGCGTCCGGTCGCCAGGGCGCCGGTCGCGGCGGGCAGGAAGGCGTAGGCGATGGCGCCCCAGGCGCGCAGCAGCCGGGACTCGACGAGCGAGCGGGAGGCGAAGTACGCGGTGATGCCGGCCAGCGGCACCGAGCAGACGAGCAGCACGGTGAGCGCGAGGCCGGTGGAGCCGAGGAACAGCCCGGACAGCGCGGCGAGCACCGCCAGGTACGGGGGCGCGGTCTGGGTGCCGCCGGTGGAGAGGGGGTGCCAGGCGTCGGCGTACCGGCTCCACAGCTCCCCGACTCCGTCGGGGGCGGGCAGCAGGGCGCCGCCCGCGAGGGAGCCGCCGCCGAACAGGCCGCGGCAGGCGACGACGGAGACGAGCAGCAGGAGCGCGAAGAGGACCGGACCCGGCTTGCGGGCGATCTTCTTCAGGCGGGCGAACTGCTCGATCTCCAGGTAGTCGGCGTCGTCGCCGCCCGGCCCGGACTCGACGGCGCCGTGCCGGGAGCCGCCCGAATCGGCTTCGGTGCCCCCGAAGTTGGACATGACCTGTTCGACGGTGGCGCGGACGGTCGCGCCGGGCGGCGGGAACAGCGGCCGCAGTTCGGCCGGTTCGACGGCCCTGCTCTTTCTTCTGCGGCGGGCGGCGATGATCCGCTCGGGCCGCAGCAACGTGCCGAAGAGGCCCATCACTTCGTCGACGGCCTGGCCGGGCGCCTTGCCGACGATGTAGGCGAGGGTGCGCAGGAGGGTGCCGACGACGAGGCGGAGCAGGACGTACGGCAGCGCGGCGCCGCGCGCGTTGGCGAGCAGGGTGTAGACGGCGCCCGCCTTGTCGACGCGGTGGGGGCTGGCGACCGAGCGGCCGACGCAGTCGACGGTGCGGCGCTCGCGGGCGGAGGCCTCGGCGTGGCGCAGGACGGCGTCGGGGGCGACGAGGACGCGGTGGCCGGCGGCGTGGGCGCGCCAGCACAGGTCGACGTCGTCGCGCATCAGGGGCAGGCGCCGGTCGAAGCCGCCGAGCCGCTCGAAGACGTCCCGGCGGACGAGCATGCCGGCGCTGGAGACGGACAGGACGGAGCGGACCTGGTCGTGCTGCCCCTGGTCCTGCTCGCGCCGGTCGAGGCCGGTCCAGCGGCGGCCGCTGTTGGCGATGGAGACGCCCACTTCGAGCAGCTGCCTGCGGTCGTACCAGCCGCGCAGCTTGGGCCCGACGATCGCGGCGTGCTCGTCGGCGTCGGCGACGCGCAGCAGTTCGGCGAGGGCGTCGGGGTCGGGGGCGGAGTCGTCGTGGAGGAGCCACAGCCACTGGACGGGCTCGCCGTGCGGGAGCTCCGGCAGGTCGTACGCGTCGTCGCGCCAGGTCCGGCTGACCGGGTCCCAGCCGCTGGGCCGCTTCAGGTACGGCAGGTCGTCGGGGCCGAGGACGGGGGCCGTGCGGGCGGCTTCCTCCACGGCGGCGCCGAAGCCGGTGCGGCGGGCGAGGTGCAGCACGCGCTCGTCGCCGATGGCCTCGGTGACCAGCCGTGCGGAGTCGTCGGCGCTGCCGGTGTCGGCGGCGACGACGTTCTGTACGGGGCGTTCCTGGCCGAGCAGCCCGGCGAGGACGTCCGGCAGCCAGCGTGCGCCGTCGTGGGAGACGAGCACGGCCGTGACGACGTGGCGCGGGAATTCCGGCCCGCCCGCCGAGGAGGCGGCGGACGCGGCGGAAGCGGGGGAAAACGCGGCTGTGGTCGCGGACATCGAGGTACGGGCCCTCCGGCCGGGGGTCGCCCGCTGGGGGCGTGGGAGCGTCTCGGACGGAGCCCCACACTAATGGCTGACACGACGGCGGTCCGCCGCCTGTGGACAGAGCACGGGCGGCGGACCGTTCCTCACGTCTTTTCGTCGGCCTTTTCCCCAGCCACGCGGCACGTCTCTTTGCGTCTTTGCGTACGCGTGTGCGCCATGGGGTCGTACGACGGGGCTCGTGCCCCGCTCCCGAGCGACCGGGCCCGGTACGGTCGCCTGCGGTCGGGATGTGGACCGGATCCGGTCCGGACGGGACCGGGATGGGGCCGGATGAGGCCGAGCGGCGCTCAGACAGCGGCTTTCTTCAGCCGTCGGCGCTCACGCTCGGACAGCCCGCCCCAGATTCCGAATCTTTCGTCATTGGCGAGCGCGTACTCGAGGCATTCCGAACGGACTTCGCAGGCGAGACACACCTTCTTCGCCTCGCGCGTGGAACCGCCCTTCTCGGGGAAGAAGGACTCCGGATCGGTCTGGGCGCACAACGCGCGCTCCTGCCAGCCGAGTTCCTCGTCCGCGTCCTCGACCAGCAGTTCCTGGAACAACTCGGTCATGTGCGCCCCTCGTCTGTCATTGCGTCCCCGCGTATGTCGCCCCGCTTTCCCGTTTTCGGGCGAACGACACGGGTGAAATTACAAGTGCGGTGCTCCGGGCCAGTCAAGCCGAGATCTGCTATTGAGCCCGGTATTCACTCTGCGGAACCAAAGCTATGCGGAAAGTGTTCAAATCATCAAAAATGAGACACATGCCGCCTCCGCACCCGCACCCTTGTCTTTCGGCACGTCTGCACCCCTCGTCAAGGGAGACGTCCACGACTTCGATCTTGTTGCGATCGAGACGGTGAAGCGACCCGGATCACAGTCCGGTCACGAGACCGCGACGACGTTTGCGCGGGCGGTTGCTGCGCCATGTGTCCGGCTTCGCGAGCGCACAAACCTTTCTCCGGACGGAGTAACCGGATGAGGTGAAACATTGCGGCCAAACCGGGCATTGGGTTGACAGCGGGATATCGGGCCGGTCACCTTTGACGCATGCCAGCGACCACAGCGCCCTCCGCGACCCACGCCCGTGGGTTCCGCAGCGCTGCCCCGACGCGCCTCGGCGCGCAGTGTCGCTGTCGTTGTCGCTGTTGCTGTTGATGCCGTAGAGCTCCAGCCACCGCCGCCTCCCCCGCGTTCTCACGCGTGCTCCGCCGTCTTTGCGTACCGCTTCTTTATGCCGAGGGACCACCCCACTCCATGAACAGCGACAGCGACCTCCAGATCGCCGGCGACATCCTCGCCGTCCAGCACCTGCTCCAGCCCGCCAAGGCCCACCCCTCCACCGTGGCCGAGTTCGCCGGGCTCGCCCGCTCCATCGCCGCCGACCGCGCGCAGTGGGAGCCGCTCGTCCGGTACGACGCCACGACCCGCTGGTACCACCGGCTCCGGACCGGTCCCGGCTACGAGGTGTGGCTGCTGTCCTGGGTGCCCGGACAGGGCACCGGACTCCACGATCACGGCGGCTCCTCCGGCGTACTGACCGTCCTGGCGGGCGAACTGACGGAACGTACGGAGCGGGCGGAGGGGGGCGCGCGGAGGCTGTCGCAGGGTGCGCAGCGGATTTTCGCGCCCGGGTACGCGCACGATGTCGTCAACGACTCGCTCGAACCGGCCGTCAGCCTGCACGTCTACTACCCGGGCCTGACCGAGATGCCGATGCACGTGTCAGATGCGAGCCAGTCGTGCTCCCCGGCGACGCAGGATGTCGTACCCGCCTGACACACTGCTGCGTATGCGCATTGTGGCTCTGGCCGGTGGCATCGGCGGTGCCCGTTTCCTGCGCGGCCTCAAGCAGGCCGCGCCGGACGCGGACATCACGGTCGTCGGCAACACCGGTGACGACATCCATCTGTTCGGGCTGAAGGTCTGCCCCGACCTCGACACGGTGATGTACACCCTGGGCGGTGGCATCAACGAAGAGCAGGGGTGGGGGCGCGCGGACGAGACCTTCACCGTCAAGAGCGAGCTCGCCGCGTACGGGGTGGGGCCCGAGTGGTTCGGGCTCGGCGACCGCGACTTCGCGACGCATATCGTGCGGACGCAGATGCTGGGCGCCGGCTATCCGCTGAGCGCCGTCACCGAGGCGCTGTGCGCGCGGTGGCAGCCGGGCGTGCGGCTGCTGCCGATGTCCGACGACCGGGTCGAGACCCATGTCGCCGTCGAGATCGAGGGGCAGCGCAAGGCGGTCCACTTCCAGGAGTACTGGGTGAAGCTGCGCGCCTCCGTCGACGCGCAGGCGATCGTGCCCGTCGGCGCCGACCAGGCCAAGCCGGCGCCCGGGGTGCTGGAGGCCATCGGCGAGGCGGACGTGGTGCTCTTCCCGCCGTCCAACCCCGTCGTCTCCATCGGGACCATCCTCGCCGTGCCCGGCATCCGCGAGGCCATCGCCGACGCGGGCGTGCCGGTCGTGGGCCTCTCCCCCATCGTCGGGGGCGCGCCCGTGCGCGGCATGGCGGACAAGGTGCTGGCGGCGGTGGGCGTCGAGGCGACGGCCGCGGCGGTCGCCGAGCACTACGGCTCCGGGCTGCTCGACGGGTGGCTCGTCGACACGGTCGACGCGGGCGCGGTCGAGCGGGTCGAGGCGGCCGGGATCCGCTGCAGGGCGGTGCCGCTGATGATGACCGACGTCGACGCGACGGCGCGGATGGCGCGTGAGGCGCTGGACCTCGCCGAGGAGGTGCGTGCGTGAGCGTGACGTCACCGCCGTCGTCACCGCCGTCGTACCGGGTGTGGGCCGTGCCGGGGCTGCCGGAGGTCCGGCGGGGGGACGACCTCGCCGGGCTGATCGCGGCGGCGGAGCCGGGGCTGGCCGACGGGGACGTGGTGATCGTCACGTCGAAGATCGTCTCCAAGGCGGAGGGGCGGGTCGTCGCCGCCGAGGACCGCGAGGCGGCGATCGACGCCGAGACGGTACGGGTGGTGGCGCGGCGCGGGACCCTGCGGATCGTGCAGAACCGGCAGGGTCTCGTCATGGCGGCGGCGGGTGTGGACGCGTCGAACACCCCTGCCGGGACGGTGCTGTTGCTGCCCGAGGACCCGGACGCGTCGGCGCGTGCGATCCGGGAGGGGCTGCGGGCCGCGCTCGGTGTCGACGTGGGGGTCGTCATCACCGACACCTTCGGCCGCCCCTGGCGCAGCGGGCTGACCGATGTCGCGATCGGAGCTGCGGGGGTGCGGGTGCTGGACGACCTGCGCGGTGGCACCGACGCGTACGGCAACGCGCTGGTGGCGACGATCGTGGCGAGCGCCGACGAGCTCGCCGCGGCCGGTGACCTGGTGAAGGGCAAGGCCACGGGGCTGCCGGTCGCGGTGGTGCGCGGGTTGCCGCACCTCATGGACGATTCCCCTGACGGCGCGCGGGCGCTGGTGCGGGACGCGGCGAGCGACATGTTTCGGCTCGGCACGTCCGAGGCGGTACGGGAGGCGGTGACTCTGCGGCGGACGGTGCGGGAGTTCACGGACGCCCCCGTGGACCCGGGCGCGGTGCGGCGTGCGGTGGCCGCGGCCCTGACGGCGCCCGCGCCGCACCACACCACGCCGTGGCGCTTCGTCCTGCTGGAGTCCGCCGAGTCGCGGCTGCGGCTGCTGGACGCGATGCGGGACGCGTGGGTCGCGGACCTGCGCGCGGACGGCCTCGGCCAGGAGGCGATAGCCCGGCGGGTGCGGCGCGGTGACGTGCTGCGCCGGGCGCCGTACCTGGTGGTGCCGTGCCTCGTGGCGGACGGCGCCCACACGTACGGCGACGCGCGGCGGGACGCGGCGGAGCGCGAGATGTTCGTGGTCGCGGCGGGCGCGGGCGTACAGAACTTCCTGGTCGCGCTCGCCGGTGAGGGGCTCGGGTCGGCGTGGGTGTCGTCGACGATGTTCTGCCGTGAGGTGGTGCGGGAGGTCCTGGAGCTGCCGGACGCGTGGGACCCGATGGGGACGGTGGCTGTCGGGCGGCCGGCGGCGGCCCCGCGGGAGCGGGCGGAGCGGGAGGTGGGGGCGTTCGTGGAGGTGCGGTGAGCGTTCCGCCGTTCCACACACGAGCCAAGGCCTCACACGACAGGGCCTCAGAGTGTCGTGATGTCCCTCGGCGTCATCCTCGGGGCCCGGCGCGGCGGGGTGTGGCCGCTGAGCAGGATCAGGCGGGCGGCGCGGTGGCGCTGGCCCGCGTAGGGGGCCAGGAGCTCCAGCATCTCCGCGTCGTCGGCGTCGCGGTTGTCCGCCAGGGCGTGGCCCACGATGCTCGGCAGGTGGTAGTCGCCGACCGTGACCGCGTCGGGGGCGCCGTTGCTGCGCTGGACCACCTCGGCGGAGGTCCAGGGGCCGATGCCCGGGATGAGTTCCAGGCGACGCTGGGCCTGCTCCGGGGCCATCGCCGCCGCTTCCTCCAGGCGGCGGGCCACCCGGACCGCGCGCAGGATGGTGGCGGAGCGCTTGGAGTCGACGTTCGCGCGGTGCCACTCCCAGGACGGGATGAGCGCCCAGGTGCGGGGCTCCGGCATGACGTACAGCCGGTCGTTCGGGCCCGGTGCGGGCTCGCCGAAGCGGCGGACCAGGACGCGCCAGGAGCCGTACGCCTCGTCCGTCGTGACCTTCTGCTCCAGGATCGACGGGATCAGCGACTCCAGGACCAGGCCGGAGCGGCCCAGCCGCAGGCCCGGGCGGCGGCGGAGCGTCGCGGCGAGGAGGCGGTGCCGGGGTGTGAACTGCGCGGGGTCGTCGTCGGCGCCGAGGAGCGCCGGGAGGCCGTCGAGCAGCCACTCCGCTCCCGGACCCCACGCCTCCGCCTCGACACGGCCGCCGCGTACCGCCACCCGCAGTGTGCCGGGGCCCGCCGGGGTGCGGCTGGCCCGCCAGACCGCGCCGTCGGGTGACGTACGGAAGGTGGGGTCCCCCGGGCCGCGCCGCAGCGGGGACAGGACCAGCGCCACGTCCAGCGGCCACGGCGGCGTCCAGGTGCGCGTCCGGGCGGCGGCGCGCGGTCCGGAAGCCTGGGCCGGTACGGCGGCGGCCGGGCGGGGGGCGTAACGACCGGCCACGGGAGGAGTCCTTCGGAGGTTCGGGGGCCCTTCGAGCTTAAGGCCTGTCTTTCGGATCAGGCCTGAGTCCCCGCGCGGTCGCGCCCCCGGCCGCCGCTACTGGTCCGACGAGAAGCGGATCGTCCCGTCCGGGATGTGTGCCGCGCACCACACCCGTACGCCGTCGCGCAGCTCGTTGTCCGCGCCCACGTGCGCGCCGTCGCCGATCACCGCGCCGTGCAGGACCGTGCGCGCCCCGATCCGCGCTCCCTCGCCGATCAGCGAGTCGGTGACGACCGCGCCCTCCTCCACGACCGCGCCGTCCAGCACCGCGCTGCCGTCGATCCGGGCGCCCGCCCCGACCGTCGCGCCCGCGCCGATGACGGTCCCGCCCGTCAGCTTGGCGTCCGCGGCGACCGTCGCCGTCGGCAGCACCAGCCGGTCGCCGCAGCGGCCGGGCACCGCGGGCGACGGCGCGCGGCCCAGCACGAGGTCGGCGGAGCCCCGGACGAACGCCTGCGGCGTGCCGAGGTCCAGCCAGTACGTGCTGTCCACCATGCCCTGGAGGTGTGCGCCGTCCGCCAGCAGGTCGGGGAAGGTCTCGCGCTCGACGGAGACGGGGCGCCCGGTCGGGATGGTGTCGATGACGGACCGCCGGAAGACGTACGCACCCGCGTTGATCTGGTCCGTGACGATTTCCTCGGGCGTCTGCGGCTTCTCCAGGAAGGCCGTGACGCGGCCGGTGGGATCCGTCGGTACGAGCCCGAAGGCGCGCGGGTCCTCGACGCGGGTGAGGTGCAGCGAGATGTCCGCGCCCGACGACCGGTGGGTGTCGACGAGCGCCCGGATGTCGAGGCCGGTCAGGATGTCGCCGTTGAAGATGAGGACCGGCTCGTCCGGCCCCGAGTGGAGGCGCGAGGCGACGTTGCGGATGGCTCCGCCCGTGCCGAGCGGCTCCCGTTCGGTGACGTACTCGATGTGCAGGCCGAGCGCCGAGCCGTCGCCGAAGTACGGCTCGAACACCTCGGCGAGGTACGAGGTCGCCAGCACGATGTGCTCGACGCCGGCCGCCCGCGCGCGGGCCAGCTGGTGCGTCAGGAACGGCACGCCGGCCGCCGGGACCATCGGCTTGGGCGTGTGGACGGTCATCGGCCGCAGCCGGGTTCCTTTGCCACCGACCAGGAGGATCGCTTCTGTCACCAGTCGTCTCTGCTTCCTGCTGGGGCCGGTCGATGGAGGGATACACCGGTCATATGACCGATACGACCGGACAGTGTATGCAGACCGTTCGGTACAGCCGCCCCCGGTTCGTCATCGGCCCTGGTACTTGGCCGACGAGGCCCGGGCCGTGCCGAGCTTGCCGTAGAGGCGGTCACCCGGGCAGTCGGTCGAGAACCCGTCCCTGTGACCGGAGATGACGTTCAGCTTGACTTTGGTTCCCTTCGGGTAGAGGTTTCCGCCGCCGGACGTCAGGGTCGACTTGCCGCGTGGATCCTTCCCGTGCAGGCCGAGCTTCCACGCCGTGAGCCGTGCGACGGCGGTCACCGAGGCGGCGGGCGGCGTGCTGGAACTGTACGTGCCGAGCACGGCGATGCCCATGCTGTTGCTGTTGAAGCCCAGGGTGTGCGCGCCCATCACCGGCTTGGCCACGCCTCCCGCACGGCCTTCGTAGATGTTTCCGCACTTGTCGACGGCGAAGTTGTAGCCGATGTCACGCCAGCCGCTGCTCACCACGTGGTAGCGGTAGATACTACGGAGGACGGAGGGGGCCTCCGCGCAGGTGTAGTTGTTGCCGGTGGCGCTGTGGTGCAGGAACGCCGCCTGGACGGACTTGGTGTAGACGAAGTCGCGCTCGCGCAGCTTCTCGTCGGCGCCCCAGCCCTTGCGGGTGACGATGCGGGGGCGCGGGCCGATGTACGGCTTCGCCACGACTTCGGTGTCGGTTTCCGCTCCGGAGTCGAGACTCGCCTCGGTCTCCTCCTTGGTGAGCTCGGGGATCTCGAGGGCGCCGATGACGGCGAGGTCGGCGTTGACGGCGGAGCTGGCGGCCTCTTCGGGGGTGAGGGTGGCGCCGGAGGTCTGGTCCTGGTTGGTGTCGGCGCCGGTTCCGGTGCCGGTGCCGGTGGTGGGCGTGGTGCCGGTTCCGGTACCTGTGCCCGTTCCCGTGCTGGGGTTTTCCGGGCCGGGCGCCGGGGTGCCCGTGCCGGGCGGCGGGTCGTCACCCGGGTCGACGAGCTCGATGCGCAGACCCCTCGGCAGAGGCGCCACCGGACCGCCGGCGCGTGGCGCCTCGGACCGTACGCGGACCTCCACGCCGTCCGAGTCGCCCACCCACAGCGGCGCGGTGGAGCCGCGCACCGAGGCCGACTCGCGCTCGGGCGTACCGAGGTCGGCGGCGTGCGCGTGGTTGTGCGTCTCCACCGCCTGCCAACCGGACCACTTGCCGGTGCCGGTGGCCCGGGTGCGGACCTGGACGGTGCCGTGCAGTTCGTCGTCGGGGTCGTCCCAGACCACGCCGACCAGCGAGAACGGCCTGACGTCCCGTCGCAGAAGCCCTTGCTGGGGCACGCCCGGGGCCCGTTCGGCGGTGAGGGGCACCAGGGGGAGGGACTGGGTGGAGCCGGGCAGCGACGCGTCGTCGGCGCGCGCGTCACCCGACAGCGGGGGCAGTACGAGGGCGGCGGCGGCACACGCGACGCCGATCGAGGATGCAAGGAAGGCACGCATGAGGCGATCGTGGACATTCCCGGCGTGATGCGCTTCTCGGGGAAACGCCCTGAAAAGTGACGGCCCATCGGTCCGGACGGTGGACGGTGTCACCGGGACGGCCGCACCCGCGGGCCCCGCGCGCGTACGCTTGCCCGGGTGAACGCCAGCGACCGTACCCCCGCCGACCTGCTGCGTTCCGCGCTCGCCGCGGACCCGGCACGCCCCTTGGTCACGTACTACGACGACGCCACCGGTGAGCGCGTCGAATTGTCCGTCGCCACCTTCGCCAATTGGGTGGCCAAGACATCGAACCTCCTCCAGGACCACCTGTCCGCCGAGCCCGGCGACCGGGTCGCGCTGTTGCTGCCCGCGCACTGGCAGACCGCGGTGTGGCTGCTCGCCTGCGCGTCGGTCGGTGTCGTCGCCGATCTGGGCGGCGACCCCGCCACCGCGGACCACGTGGTGGCCGGTCCCGACCGGCTCGACGAGGGGCGCGCCTGCCGCGGCGAGCGGCTCGCGCTCTCCCTGGCCCCGCTCGGGCGCCGCTTCCCCACGGCGCCGGAGGGGTACGACGACTACGCCGTCGAGGTCCCCACGCAGGGCGACGTCTTCCGCCCGTACGCGCCCGTCGACGCGGACGCGCCCGCGCTGACGGTCGCCGGTGCGGAGCTGACGGGCAGCGACATCGTGGAGCGGGCGCTCGCGGACGCGCGCCGGCTCGGGCTGCGGGCGGGGTCCCGGCTGCTGTCCGGGCGCGGGTACGACACCTGGGAGGGCGTGTCGGCGGGGCTGTACGCGCCGCTGGCGGCGGGCGGGTCGGTCGTCCTGTGCCGGAACCTCGACCGGCTGGCGGCCGAAGGGCTGGAGAAACGCGTCGAGAGCGAGCGCATCACGCACCGCGCGCTCTGAACGGGCGCTCCGGCCCGCCGGAGCCACCGAATACGCCGCACGTGCACCCGTCCGGCGCACGGTGCGCCCGCTCCTCCGGGTGCCGGGGCCGACTCCGATGGATGATCGTCACAGACCACCTCGATCCTCCTCGATCGGCCCGACGGTGCATGAAGGACGGACCACGACGTGACGGACAGCACTGGCACGCCCGCCGAGCCGCCCCGCAGGGGCGGATCCGAGCCGCCGCGTGCCAGTGCCCCGTCGAAGAAGCGCAAGAAGAAGCGGCCCCGCGCCACCAGTGGCAGCCCCCGCACCGCCGCCGCACCCTCCACACCCGCGACACCCGACGCGGCCGCCGCTCCCCCGCCGCCCGCCGGGCATCCCGCGCGGCGCTGGTTGCGTTGCGGCGCCTTCGGGGCCGCGCTGCTCGTGCTGGGGGCCGCCGGGGGCGGCTGGTGGCTGTACCAGAAGCTGGACGGCAACATCACCACCGACACCTCCGCCGCCGGCGAGCTGGAGCGGTACGAGCGGGAGCGGCCCTCCTCCCTCGTGCGCGGGGCGCGGAACATCCTGCTCATCGGCTCCGACACCCGCGTCGGCGACGGCAACGCCACGTACGGCGACGACGCCGACGGCCAGCGTTCCGACACCACGATCCTGCTGCACCTGGCGGCCAACGGGCGCGGACTGACCGCCGTTTCGCTGCCGCGCGACCTCATGGTGCACATCCCCGCCTGCGGCAAGCGGGACGGTACGCGCACCCGGCCGCACTTCGCGCAGTTCAACTGGGCGTACCAGCTCGGCGGTACGGCGTGCACGATCCGCACCGTCGAGAAGATGACCCGCATCCGCGTCGACCACCACATGGTGATCGACTTCCGCGGCTTCAAGGACATGGTGGACGCCGTCGGCGGCGTACGCGTCTGCGTCACGGAGCCGATCGACGACCCGGACGCCCGCATCAAGCTCAAGCCCGGCGCCCAGACGCTGCGCGGCGAGCAGGCCCTCGGGTACGTACGGGCCCGCAAATCGCTCGGCAACGGCAGCGACACCGAACGCATGGACCGCCAGCAGCAGTTCCTCGGGGCGCTGGTCAACAAGGTGCAGAGCAACGGCGTCCTGCTCAATCCGGCGCGCCTCTACCCGGTGCTGGACGCCGCCACGAAGTCCATCACGACCGACCCGGGGCTGGACTCCCTGAAGGACCTGTACGACCTGGCGCGCGCCCTGCGGAGCGTACCGACCGAGAAGGTGCAGTTCCTGACCGTGCCACGGCAGCCGTACAGCGGTGACCCCAACCGGGACATGCTCGTGCAGCCGAAGGCCGACACCCTCTTCAAGCGGCTGCGCGACGACGCGCCCGTCGTGGTGGTCCCGACCGACCGGCGGCCGGGCCGCGGGCAGTCCGACGAGGACGAGTCGTCCAGCCCGTCCGCGACGCCGACGTTCGCGGGGACGAACGCGGCCACCGGGGCCTGTGGGCAAAAAGAAGGCAAGGGAGTGGGCAAAAGTCGGGACACCGGGGGCGGCGGTCTATGACGATTGAGCGGAATGCCCGGTTGTAAGGGCCGTGGAATTTGTCACGGGCGTCGCCCGGCGCTGAACTGAGCGGATAGTGTGACGCGATCCGGTTGCTGAGACAGGCCGCGAGGTCGCGCACAACCGGTTTTTCGAGCCGAGCGTCTCCTTTCCGGGGGAGGGGCGTCTCGAGTGGCACCGACGGAGGACTCAAGCAACCGTGGATGCGCAGAGCCGTGGGCGGGTGGACGACATCGATCCCGCAGACCAGTGGGTACTCAACCCGGACACCGGCAACTACGAACTGCGACTGGGCGAATCCGCACAGCAAGCCAAGGTGACCCCGCCCCGCGGCCCCCGTGGTGCCCGTGAGACCCGTAGCGCCTCCTCCGCCGATTCGTCTTCTTCCCCCGCTTCGCGCACGACAACCGCCCCCGGCCGCTCGGTCCCGGGCCAGCGCGGCCGGCGCAGCGCCAACGCCGCGGACGGCGGCGGTGGCAGTGGCCGCCGCAAGCGCAAGCAGAAGCAGTCCGGCAAGAAGAAGGCGCTGCTGTGGACGGCGGGCGTCATGGGCGTCGTGGTCGTCGGGGCGTCGGTCGGCGTGTACCTCATCTACGACCGCCTCAACGGCAACCTCAACACGGTGGACGTGGGCGACGCGGCCAGCGGCGGCTCCCTCAAGGACGGGCCGATCAACATCCTGCTCATCGGCTCCGACGTGCGCACCGGCGAGGGCAACGAGAGCTACGGCAACCGGGAGAACACCACCGGTCACGCCGACACGACGTTCCTCTTCCACGTCTCCGAGGACCGCACCAACGCGGCCGCGATAAGCATCCCCCGCGACCTGAAGGTCGACATCCCGGACTGCCCCACGAAGCAGCCGGACGGCTCGACCAAGGTGATCCCGGGTTCGCCGTACACGAAGTTCAACGAGAGTTACGGCGTGAACGGCCGGGACCCGGGCTGCACGATGCGCACGGTGAAGCAGATCACCGGTGTGCCGATCGACCACTTCATGATGGCCGACTTCAACGCGGTCAAGACGCTCACCACCGCGATCGGCGGCGTGGACGTCTGCCTGACGAAGCCCATCAAGGACAAGAGCTACTCCCAGCTGGACCTGCCGGCCGGCGAGCACACCCTCCAGGGCGAGCAGGCCCTGGCCTTCCTCCGCAACCGGCACGGCCTCGGCAACGAGAGCGACCTCGACCGGATCAAGATGCAGCAGCAGTTCGTCGCGTCGATGATCCGGAAGATGAAGGAAGACACCCTCGGCAGCCCGTCGAAGATGCTGGACCTCGCGGACGCGGCGACCAAGGCGCTCACGGTGGACAGCGGCATCGGCGACATCCCGAAGCTGACCGCCCTCGCCAAGGAGCTGGGCGGGATCAACCTGAAGAACATCTCGTTCATGACGGTCCCGGTGAAGGACAACCCGAGGGAGACGGTGAAGGCGACCGTGGTCCTCGACGAGACCAAGGCGCCCGATGTCTTCCGCATGTTGCAGAATGACGTCTCCTTCACCGAGGTGAAGAAGAAGGAGAAGGAGAAGTCGGACGCGGCCAAGAGCAAGCAGGCCGCGCTGCTCAAGGGCCCGCGGGCCGAGGCTTCCGACGTACGCGTCGACGTCTACAACGGCAGCGACACCGTCGGTGCCGCGCAGTCGACGCTGCTCTGGCTGCAGAACGACCAGGGCGTGCTCAAGGCGTCGAACAAGAGCAACGCTCCTGAGAAGATCGCCAAGACGACATTGGAGTTCGCACCGAACCAGGCCGATCAGGCCCGCAAGCTCGCGGACTTGATGGGTCTGCCCGCCTCGGCGCTGAAGCAGGGGACGCAGGACGCCGAGGGGCTCCAGGCGATGGTGCTGACGCTGGGCGGCGACTTCAAGGGCGCAGGGGTGCCCATCGCCGCTCCGACGAAGGTGCCGGACGTGGAAAAGGTAGAGGCGGACAAGCAGGTGTGCGCGCAGTGACGCGAACCTGACGTGACAGGGGGACCTGGGGTGGGACAGAGCCGCGTACGCGGGGAGGGGACACGACACCGCGTACCGCACGCCCGTGACCTCGGCTGGGACGACAGCCTCTACGAGGAGGACGGAACGAGGAAGAAGGGCGCCCCCGCCGGCGATGAGGATGGCGACGGCGATGGCGCGCCCGGCCCTTCCCCGGCCGCGGCAGCTGCGGATGCAGCTGCCGCCAAGCAGGGCACGAAGAAGGGCAAGAAGAAGGGCAAGCGGCGCGTCGGGCGCTGGGTGGCCGCCGTGCTGGCGCTGCTGATACTCGGCACGGCCGGCGCCGGTTACGTGTACTACGAGCACCTGAACAGCAACATCAAGAAGGACAAGCTCAACCTCGGCAAGAACAAGATGGCCGAGCACAAGGTGAACGCCGCGGGCCAGACCCCGCTGAACATCCTGCTCATCGGCTCCGACGCCCGCGACTCCAAGGAGAACCAGGCGCTCGGCGGTGCCAGGGACACCTTCAACAGCCCCCCGCTCGCCGACGTGCAGATGCTCATCCACCTCTCCGCCGACCGCAGCAACGTCTCCGTGATCAGCATGCCGCGCGACACCATGCTGAAGATCCCGGAGTGCACCGACCCCGAGACCGGCAAGGTCTACCCGGCGCGTGAGTGGGCGCAGACGAACGAGTCGCTCGGCCGCGGCGGCCCCGGATGCACGGTGGCCACCTGGTACGAGCTGACCGGCATCACCATCGACCACTTCATGATGATCGACTTCGCGGGTGTGGTGTCGATGGCGGACGCCGTCGGCGGCGTACCGGTGTGCGTGGACAAGAACATCCACTCGCGCACGCGGGACGGCAAGGGCTCCGGTCTGAAGCTCGCGAAGGGCACGCACCCCATCCAGGGCGAGCAGGCGCTGCAGTGGCTGCGCACGCGGTACGGCTTCGGCGACGGCAGCGACCTCTACCGGGCGCGCGCCCAGCACATGTACATGAACTCGATGGTGCGGGAGCTGCGCGCCAACGCCAAGCTGACGGACCCGAACAAGCTGCGCAAGCTCGCCGAGGCGGCGACCGAGGCGCTCACCGTCGACGAGGGTCTCGGCACCATCACCAAGCTGTACGACCTGGGGCAGGAGCTCAAGAGCGTCCCGACCGAGCGCATCACGATGACGACGATGCCCAACGTCTACTCGACGCGCCTGCGGGGCAAGGTCGAGCCCAAGCCGGGCGAGGCGGAGCAGATCTTCGAGATGATCCGCGAGGACATCCCGTTGGACGGCAAGGCGTCCAAGCGCAAGCAGCCGGCCGCCTCCAAGGACCCCGCGGCGCCGGTCGCCGAGACGGAGGTGATGGTGCAGAACGGCACCTACACCCCGCAGCTCGGGTCGGCGAAGGGGCGCGCGACCACGATCGCCGAGGTGCTGTCCGGCAAGGGCTACACGCTGGCGAAGGCGGACGCGGCGACCAATCCGCAGGAGAAGACGGTGGTGCGGTTCCCCAGCGCGGAGCTGGAGGGTGACGCGCAGGCGCTCGCCAAGGCGCTCGGCATCCCGGCCTCCGCGGTGAAGAAGTCCGCCGACGTCACGCGCATCACGCTCGTCGTGGGCGCGGACTGGCGCGAGGGCGACACCTACCCGAAGTCCGCGGGCAAGACGGACGGCAAGACCCCGAAGTCGGCGAACCCGCTGAGCGCGGGCGACACGACGACGTGCATGGAGGTCGACCCGAACTTCACCTGGTAGGGCGGGCCGGCACGACGAAGGGCCCCGGGAGGCTGCTCCCGGGGCCCTTTCGTACGCGTACGGAGGCGGTCAGCCGGCCTTCGCCGTCACCGCCGGGCGGCGGCTCGCGATGACCTTCTTCGCCAGTGAGCGCGGGCTCGTCAGGAAGCCGTACCCCCACGACATGTGCATCGTCGCCAGCGCCACCGGGATCTGGAGGCGGGCCTTCAGCGGCAGGCCCCGGCCCGCCGGGAGGGAGCCCGCGACGATCGCCGCGAGGTAGCCGCCGGGGATGACGAAGCCCAGCGGGGTGAGGGTCGCGCCGACGACGACACCCGCCGCGATGGCGCAGACGGCCGTCGGCGGGGCGAGGTAGCGGAGGTTGATGGAGCCCTGGTGGTAGCGGGCGACGACATGGCGCCAGCGGCCGTAGTCCTTGTACTGCTTCGCGAGCGCGCGCACGCTCGGCCGCGGCCGGTACGACACCTTCAGCTCCGGCGAGAACCAGATCAGGCCGCCGGCCTCGCGGATGCGGAAGTTCAGCTCCCAGTCCTGGGCGCGGATGAACTCCTCGTTGTAGCCGCCCTGCTGTTCCAGCGCCTCGCGGCGGAAGACGCCGAGGTAGACGGTCTCGGCGGGGCCGGCCTCGCCGCCCGTGTGGAAGGCGGCGTTGCCCACGCCGATCTTCGAGGTCATGGCGGCGGCGACCGCGTGCTCCCAGTCGTTCTCGCCCTCGGCGTGCATGATGCCGCCGACGTTCTGCGCGCCGGTCTCCTCCAGGAGGCGGACGGCGGTCGCGATGTAGTTCGGCGAGAGCATGCCGTGCCCGTCGACCCGCACCACGATGGGGTGGCGGGAGGCCTTGATCGCGGCGTTGAGGGCCGCGGGGGTCCGCCCGGTGGGGTTCGGCACGGTGTGGACCCGGCGCTTGTCGGACGCGGTCTCCCGTACGAGCTCGGCGGCGATCTCGTCCGTGCGGTCCGTGGACGGGCCGAGGGCGATCACCACCTCCATCTCGCCGTCGTACTCCTGCTCGAGGATGTGACGGACCGAGGTGCGCAGATGCCGCTCCTCGTTGAGGACCGGCATGATCACGGAAACCGGGGGCAAGGGCGGAGGCGTCGCGTTCATATCGCCCGCCACGTTACCGCGAACGGGCGACACCGGTGCGCGCCGCCCGGACGATGCGGCCGGGCGCTGATCGTATGGGCCTACTGTGCTCATGATCCCCCTGTACGCCCGCGGAGGTGTCCTTCGTGCCCACGCCGCCCCGCCGTCCTGCCGGCCCCAGGCCGCCCGCGCCCGGGCGGCCGAAACGGCCGGGTCCGGGACCGGGGCCGGGGCCGGGTCCGGGGCCGAGTACCACCGGCCGGGCGCCCCGGCCTCGGTGGGGCATGCGGATGGTGACCACTCTCTCGGTGCTGGTGCTGGGCGTGGGCGGGATCGGGCACGCCGTGGTGACCAGCCTGGACACCGGTATCGGCCGCGTCGACCCCTTCCGCGACATGAAGAACCGGCCCTCGGCCGGCCACGGCACGAACATCCTCGTCGTCGGCACCGACGGCCGCGACAAGATCACGCCCGCCGAGAAGATGCGGTACCGGCTGGGCGGCGCCGGGTGCCGCTGCACCGACACGATCATGCTCGTCCACATCTCCGCCGACCGGAAGCGGGCCAGCACGGTCTCGCTCCCCCGCGACTCGTACGCCGAGATCCCCGAGCACACCGACACCCGCACCGGTGAGCTGCACCCCAAGCACCCGGTGAAGCTGAACGCCGCGTACGCGGAGGGCGGGCCGCAGCTGACCGTGCGGACCGTGGAGCACATGACCGGTGTGAAGGTCGACCACTACCTGGAGATCGACTTCACCAGCTTCATGCGGACGGTCGACGCGGTCGGCGGGGTGCGGATCTGCACCGCCAAGCCGATGAAGGACACCTACACCGGCCTCGCCCTGCCCGCCGGCACCCACGAGCTCAACGGCGGCCAGGCGCTCCAGTACGTACGCTCCCGCCACATCGACGGCGCCTCCGACCTGGGGCGGATGCAGCGCCAGCAGCGTTTCCTGGCCGCGCTGATCGACCGGGCGACGAGCGAGGGCGTGCTGCTGAACCCGGTGCGGTTCCAGGAGGTGGTGGGCTCCGTCCTCAGCTCCGTACGAGCGGACGAGGGATTCCGTACGGAGGAGATGCTGGCGCTGGCGAAGGCGATGCGCGGCTTCAAGGCGGCGTCGTCGGAGTTCACGTCCGTCCCGGTCGCGCAGGCGAGCTTCCCGGTGAAGGGGCTCGGCTCGACGGTGCGGTGGGACCCGGTGAAGTCGAAGAAGCTGTTCCGGGCGCTGCGCGAGGACAAGCCGCTCGCGCCCTACGCGACCCGCAGCTCCGTGCGCAAGAAGCTCGTGGAGGTCTCGCCCCAGCAGATCCGGGTGCAGGTCTACAACGGCACCCGCGTCCACGGCCTCGGCGCGCGGGTCGACTCGGCGCTGCGGGCGACGGGCTTCCGCACGACCCGCGCCCCGCTGAACTGGGCGCGGCGCGACGTCCACCGCACCATCGTCTGGTTCGACCCCCGCTGGGACCGCTCGGCCCGCTCCCTCGCCACGGCCCTCCCGGGCGCGGAACTCCGCCCGGTCCCGGGCCAGGGCGCCCTGCTGAAGGTGACGGCGGGTACGAACTTCACGGGCGTGCTGCCGGTGCGGGCGGAGAACGCGTTCCAGGGGGAGTTCGGGGTGGTGACGGGGGACCAGGTGATCTGCGGGTAGGGGTGCGGGGTTCTACTTCCTTTTTCTGGCCTGTACGACTCCGAAGATGACGAAAGCCAGGACGGCGATTCCGAACAACACCCAGAGGGGGACGCCGTTGAGCCCCTTGTAGGCCAGCACATCAGAGTCGATGGATGATCCGAGCATCATCGGCCTCCTCTCTTTCTGCTCCTGACAACAAGGAGTACGCCGATCGCCAGGCCCACGACGAGGACCGCGACAGCCAAGGCGGTGGGCAGACTCGCGTATCCGGACCGTGCGAGGTCCATGGCTTCTCCTTTCCGAGGTGGTTCCGGTCAGGTCGAGGGCCCAGTAGCTCTTCCGCCGGTGCGCATGGAGTCGAGTGTGCCCCCGGGTTCGCGGACGAATCCGGTGTCGGTGCCGGCGGGGGCCGCGTCGCGGGCGGGTACGCGCCGGTGAAGACGGACTGAAGCGTGCGGTTGTCAGCCGACGCCGCGTACGCCGAGGGAGACGTAGTCGTAGGCGCCGTAGGCGTCGGTCGTGTAGACGTTGGTCAGCCGGGGGCCGCGCCAGAGCAGGCGCCGGTCGTGGAGGAGCGGCAGGTAGTGGGCGCCGTCGGCCAGCCTGCGGTTGATTGCGGCGTAGGTCTTCGCCGCCTTGTCGGGGTCGGTCTCGGCGATGGCCTGGTCGATGAGCTGACGGAGGACCGCGTCGTCGACCTCGGCGAAGTTGTAGGAGTCTGTCACCCTGTCGTCGATCAGCGGCCGCAGGAAGCCCTGGCCGGTCGGGAAGTCGGCGCCCCAGCCGCGGATGACGAGGCCGTAGCCCTTCTCCTTGATCGTCTTCCGGAAGGCGGTCGGGTCCGCCACCAGCGCGGCGTCGACCTTTTCCATGCGCGCCGTGATGCCGACCGCTGCGAGCGACTGCCTGAGGACCTCGGCCGTGTGCTCGTCGGAATCCCTGTAGCTCCGGACGGCGATGGTGGTGGTGAAGCCGTCCGGCCGGCCGCAGGCCTTCAGGGCCTTCAGCGCGGCGGGCCGGTCTCCCTTGGCGTTGCGCCGGACGCCGTACGGGTCGTACGCGGGGTCGCTGCCCTTGATGAAGGGCGGCAGCATGTGGGGCGCGATGTCGCCGCCGTCCTGCGGGCCGCCGCGCGTTGCTTGCACGTCCACGCGATTGACCGCGTACAGGACCGCCTTGCGGCAGTGGAGGTTGTCGAACGGCGCGACGGTCTGCGGGAGGGCCACGTAGGAGAGGAAGCCGCTTCGCGGGTTGTCCAAGTGCGCCCTCAGTTCGCGAGCTTGGGCGACCCCCGGCGCCATCCCTGCGGCGTTCAGGTCGAGGTCGGCCTTCCCCTCGCCGAGCAGGTGCTCCGCCTGCTGGCTCTTGGCGACGAAGGTGACCGTGATCCGGTCCGGCAGCGCGGCACGCATGGTGTCGGACGCCCTCTGCCACTTGGGGTTGCGTTCGAGTGTGAGCGACTCGTTCGGGTTGTGGGTGGCGAACTTGTACGGGCCGCTGGAAAAGGGGTGGGAACCATAGACGGCGCCGGTGTCCTTCTCCTTCTTCACCGGGGACCCGGCCGGCATCGCCAGCATGTGCTCGAAGTCGCCGTTGGGCTTGTTCAGTCTGAAGCGGATGGTCCTGGCGTCGGGCGTCTCGATGGCCTTCAGGGTGTCGAGGAGGTAGCGCGGGCCGCCGGGGAGGGCGTCCTGGTTCCGGGCGCGCTCGATGCCGTGCTTGATGTCATGGGAGGTGATGTCGGAGCCGTCCTCCCAGGTGATCCCGGGGCGGAGCGTGTAGGTGTACGTCTTCCCGCCGTCGGTGACTTCCGCCCGGTCGGTGGCCAGGTCGGGCACCAGCTCGGTGCCCTGGGCTCCCGGCTCCGGGGCGTACGTGACCAGTTGGCGGGTGTAGAAGCGGGCGAAGTTCCACGCGTAGGTGTAGTACATGCGCTGGGGGTCCCAGGAGTCGGCGTCGCCGACGGCGACGAACCTCAGCGTGCCGCCCGGGGTGCGCGAAAGGTTGGCCACCTTGTCGGTGGCGGCGCCGTACCCCGCGCCCGCCGCCTTGTCGGTGCCTTTCGGTGCGGCGTCGTCCCGCCAGGCGATGAGGGCGGGGATGCCGGCGGCGAGGAGGACGACGGCCACGGCCGCGCCGAGGGCGATCCGGTGGTGCCGCCTCTGACGCCGTGGTGCCCGCACCTCAGGCGGACGCGGCGGCTGCGGCGGCTCCGGCTCCGGCTCTGGCTCTGGCTCTGGCTCTGGCTCCAAGGGCTCCGGTACGAGCAACGCGCGGTTGCGCGCCAGCGCGATCCGGCCCCCGGCGTTGCGGTTGCGCTGCTGCGGCAGCGGCCGTGCCTTCGCCGCCAGCCTCCCGTACACGTGCCGGTACAGGGTGTCCATGTCCAGCAGTTCCGGGCCGTCCGGAATGCCCTCCGTGAGCGCCGTGATCAGCTCGCCGGTGAAGGCGGTGTACGTCTCCCCCGGCGGCGACAGCGCCTTGCGGGTCTCCGCCGAGGCGGCCAGCAGCGAGGTGCCGTCGATGCGCGCGTGGTCGGCCACCTGGTCCGTGGCGCTCATCCCGCCCACCAGCGCCCGCCCGCTGTAGCAGCAGTCCAGGATCACCACCTTGCGGCGGGCCCGTACGCGCGGGTCCAGCAGCGCCCGGCGCACCCAGTCGTACGGCAGCGCCGTGTACAACCGCTCCTGGTCGGAGTCCGGCAGGGCGAGGTACAGCTCGTCGCTGTACGGGTCGGTGAGCCCGTGCCCGCCGAAGTAGACGACCAGGGTGTCCTCGGCGCTCTGGGCCACGCGCGTCAGGGTGTCGAGCAGCGCCTGGGCGCTCGCCGGCTGCGCCAGCGTGACGCAGTGCGACGGCGGCAGCCCCCACAGGTCCGGATCGGTGAACGCCTGCGCCAGCCCCGTCAGGTTCCGCTCCACGGCGGGCAGGTCCGTCAGCGTCCGGTACGCGTGGACGCCGATGAGGACGGCCCGCGAAGTGGCCGGATCGGGCAGAGCCGTCATGGCTAAGGCCGGTCCGTCCCGTCCGTGCCGGCGCCGGAGTCCGGTTCGGTGCCGCCGAGCGCGTCCACGATGCCGCTCACCTCGTCCGGTGAGCCGTTCTCGACGGTGACGGTGACATCGCCCCGCGTGATCCGCACCACCGGGGCCGTGGCCGTACCCCTGGAGCCCCGCCATGTGGCACACGCCACCGCCAGGCTGCTGAGCGCGATGCTGTTGGCGACGACGGCGTTGATGATCTCGAAGGCGCCGCCCATGTCCCCGGCCCGCTCGGGGCCGGGCACAAGGGTGACAGTGGTGTGCCGGGCCACGTCCGGGTCCTGGGCGAGCCATCGGTACAGCGAGGCGACTATGCGGTCGTCGCCCCCTGTCTGGACCACGATGTCGACCTGCATGCGCGTGCCCTCCGTCCCCCACCCGGGCGGCCCGCCACCCGAACAGCACCAGGAGCACCGATCCTATCGACAGTGACCCCGGTCACGGGCTGGATCCGGCGGCGCGGAAAGGTCCTCAGTCCTCGATGCCCTCCGCCGCGCGCTTCTCGCGCAGCTCCTTGATCGCGCGGCGGCGCGCCAGGCGATGCGTACGGCGGATCTGGGCCTCCTGGTAGCGGCGCTTGTCGCGCTCCGTCTCCGGTATGACCGGCGGTACGGGGCGGGGCTTGCCGTCCGCGTCGACGGCGGCGAAGACGAGGTACGCCGAGCCGACCTGGGTCGCGGGCGTCGACTCGTTCCAGCGCTCGGCGAGGACGCGGACGCCGACCTCCATCGAGGACCGGCCGGTCCAGTTCACCTGGGCCTTCACATGGACGAGATCGCCTACGCGGACCGGCTCCAGGAACACCATCTCGTCCATGGACGCGGTCACGGCCGGGCCCCCGGAGTGACGGCCCGCGACGGCGCCCGCCGCGTCGTCCACCAACTTCATGATCACGCCGCCGTGCACCGTCCCAAGGAGGTTGGTGTCACTGCCGGTCATGATGTGGCTGAGGGTCGTACGGGAGGCCGACGTGGGCTTTCCCTCCAGCTGGACGCCCTGCGGCGGGGCCTGATCTGTCATGCCCTCCACCCTATGCCCGAGTACGTTACGGCTTCATTGCATCAGGTTCGCTACAGGCCCGCTGCGGAATCCCACCCGCCCTGTCGGGCCGACCGGGGCGGCCTGCACACTGGTCCGCATGAATGACTGGCCTGAAGGATGGTCCGACGACCGCAACGCCCGTTACGGCCGTGGCAGCGCCGATGCCCAGCCCGAGGGCGTACGGTCCATGCCGCATGTGCGGCGCCGCCCGGGGGTGCCGCCGCAAGCGGTCCCGCCGCAGCCGGTGGGCTCCCCGCAGGCCGCCGTACCGCCGCAGGCGCCGGCGGCGTACGACAGCGGTTACAACACAGGCCAGGTCTACGGATCGCCCCAGGGCCCCCGAGTCGGCGGTCCTCGCGGTGGCGGGCCCCGCGTCCCCGACCGGGGCTCCGTGCGCGCCCCGGGCCCGGCGCCCGACTGGCGGCGCCGGATCAAGATCGGTTCCGTCGTGGCCCTGGTGGCGGTCCTCGGCACCACCATCGGTACGTACTTCTGGGCCGACGGCAAGATACGCCGCGAGGTCGACCTCGCCAAGGTCATCGACCGCCCGGCGGAGGGCGACTGCACCACGTACCTGATCGTCGGCTCCGACAGCCGCGAGGGCATGACCGCCGACGACAAGAAGCGGCTGCACACCGGCTCCGCCGACGGCAAGCGCACCGACTCGATGATGATCCTGGCGGCCTGCTCCAGCGGCAACACCATGATCTCGCTGCCGCGCGACTCGGACGTGGAGATCCCGTCCTTCGTCGGCTCGCAGTCCGGCAAGACCTTCCCGGCCCAGGGCCGCCGCGTGAAGCTCAACGCCGCATACGCCGAGGACGGCCCGGAGCTGCTCGTACGGACCGTCGAGCACAACACCGGGCTGCGCATCGACCACTACGCGGAGATCGGCTTCGCCGGTTTCGCCAACATCGTCGACTCGCTCGGCGGCGTCGAGATGAACATCGAGAAGGGCTTCAAGGACAAGAAGTCCGGCGCCGACTTCCAGGCGGGCAAGCAGACCCTCAACGGCGAGCAGGCCCTCGCCTTCGTCCGCACCCGGTACGCCTTCGCCGAGTCGGACCTCGCCCGCACGAAGAACCAGCAGAAGTTCCTGTCGGCCCTCGCCAGCCAGGCCGCCACCCCGGGGACCATCCTCAACCCGTTCAAGCTCTACCCGACGATGGGTGCCGGGCTGGACACGCTCATCGTCGACAAGGACATGTCGCTGTTCGACCTCGGCGAGATGTTCTTCGCGATGAAGGGCATCAGCGGCGGCGAGGGCACGTCGATGAACATGCCGATCAACGGCAGCCGTGGCGGCAACCTCGTCTGGGACAAGGCGAAGGTGCAGCAGCTGGTGAAGCAGATCCAGAACGACGAGAAGGTGACCGTCACCGAGAAGTGAGCGTGCGTCCGCGCCCGGCACACCGGGCGCGGGTTCGCGCGTCAGCTCCCGGACGCGTACGTGACGAAGTCCGCCCACGCGGCGGGAGCGAAGCCGAGCTGCGGGCCGGGGACGTTCTTGGAGTCCCGGACGTGGACCGCGCCGGGAGCGGCCGCCACCTCGACGCACTCCGGGCCGTCGTTGCTGCTGTAGCTGCTCTTGAACCACTCGAGGGCGGAGCCCTCTGCGCCCGAGGTCTTGCGGGTCATGTCTCTCCCAGCGCTTTCTCGATGAAGGCCAACGACTCCCGTGGGCTGAGAGCCTGAGCCCGAATGATTCCGTACCGCAGCTCGACGATCCGGACCTCCTTGGGGTCCGAGACCAGGCGGTTGGACAGCTGGCCTTCCCAGTGTGCCACCGCCGTACCGTCCTCGAACATCAGTAGTTGGAACTGGCCGCCCATCCCGGCGTGGTCCTCCCGCTCGGTCGGCATCACCTGGATCTCGACGTTCCGCAACTGGCCGACTTCCAGCAGCCGTTCGAGCTGGCGACGCGCCACCATCTTGCCCCCGAGCGGGCGCTTGATCGTCACTTCCTCCAACACGAACGTCAGCGTGGTCAACGGATGCCGCTCGAAGATGTCCTGTCGCGACATGCGCGCCGCCACATAGCGGTCGACCTGGTCACGACTGAACGACGGCCGTCGCATCCCGTACAGCGCTCGGGCGTACTCCTCGGTCTGCAACAGGCCATGCAGGTTGTGATTGCTGTACGCACCGAGCTCGACGGCGTCGCGCTCCAGTCGCGCCAGGTCCCGTACCTTCTTCGGGTACCTCGCCTCCGCGATGTCCTTCTTCATCGCCGACAGCCTGCCGCCCGCCTGAAGGACCTCGTCCACCTTGTCCAGGAACTCCGGCTGGGGGATGCGCTTACCGGCCTCTACCTTGTAGACCAGGTTCTCGCCGTAACCGATCGCCTTGGCCAGGTCCACCGCGCGCATTCCCGCGGCCTCGCGCCAGAGCCTGATCTGGCGGCCCACCACCGCGATCACCGCTCCCCAGTCGTCGTCCTCCAGGTCGACGTCCAGGTCCGGCTCTTCCACGCCCTCTGTCATACGACACCCGCCTTCGCCCGTGCCCGTACCCTGCCCCCGCTCGACGCCGCCGTACTGGATGGACAGGGCCGTACACCCCCTGGACAGTCACTCTCCGTACAGGCGTCGCTTCTTTCAGCGTAAGCGCGGAACGGCCACTCTGAGTCATGTGACTCTGGAAATCACCCGAACCGAACGTTCCACTCCCGCACGGCAGTTCACCGTGCTGCTCTCCCCCAACCGGCGGGGCGCCCGGCTCGCCAGGCTGCTCACCTCGGCACAACTCGGCTCCTGGGGCGTGGAGTCGGAGACGGCGGCGCAGATCGTCGCCGAGCTCGCCGCCAACGCCACGGCGCACGGCCGCGTGCCGGGCCGGGACTTCCGGTTGGACCTGACCGTGGAGGACGACGGCAAGCGGCTGCGGATCGAGGTCACCGACACACGGTGTGAGCGGCTGCCGCCCAGGCCGGGAGCCGTCGTCGTACCGGCCTCCGACGCGGAGGCGGGGCGGGGGCTGCTGATCGTGGAGGCGCTCGCGGACCGGTGGGGCGTGGCGCTGGGGCCCGTGCCGCGCAAGACCGTCTGGGCCGAGCTCGACCTCCTACCGTGACCGGCTTCACCGGGTCGCGGTTTTCCACGACCCGGTGGAGCGCGACGCGGTGTCGCACGACACAAAAGCTTTTAAAGACCCTGGAAAGAACCGGGGAAAGAACCCTTCCCACCCCACCCTGCCCCTGGCTCACTCACACGGGTGAGGTTTCCCGATTGGGCTGGATTTCGGGCGGGTTAGCGGGCATATGCTCGCCGCGACAACACCAGACATGCGACGGCCCCCGCCGGGACGGGCATCCCGGACGAGGGCCTGACCACCGAGGAAGAGACCACTTCCCGATGGACATTCAGCAGGTTAGCGCGCCCTCGCGCGCCTCGTCCCGTGCTTCCGGACGCGTCACCGTCTCCGGGGTGACCCACGTGAAGTCCGCGCAGCGCAGCCGCTTCACCGTCGTGGGCAACCACCTCGCCCAGCACCGCGAGATGTCGATGGCCGCGATCGGGCTGGCGGTTCACATCCAGTCGCTGCCCGAAGGGGCGAAGGTCGGCATCAAGGCGCTGGCGGAACGCTTCCCGGACAGCGAAGCCCGGATCGCGGAGACGCTGCGGGAGCTGGAGGAGTTCGGCTACCTGGAGCGCACGCGGGTGCGGCTGCCCAGCGGCAAGCTGGTCACGCGGACGGTCTCGTACAACCAGCCGCGTGCGGTGTCCGCACCCCAGGAGCCCGAGCCGCTGCCGCCTGTACCGGAACCGGAACCCGAACCGGAGCCCGAGCCCGCGCCCGCGCCCGCGCCCGTAAAAGCTCCTCCGCCACCGCTTCCTCAGCCCCAGGCCCACGACCTGGAGCGCCACCGCGTGGCCACCGACCTCCTCGCCGGGCTGCGGCGCGACGAGCCCAGGCTGCTCCTCGCCGAACACGACGTACGCCGCCTGGCTCCCGCCGTGGCCGCCTGGCTGGACCGGGACGCCGACCCCGACGCCGTACGCCACGCCCTGACGGCCAACCTCCCCGCGCACCTGAAACAGCCCGCCGCACTCCTCGCCTACCGACTCACGGCGCTGCTACCGCCTCCACTCCCCGCCGCTCTTGCGGGACCGAGACGGCCGGACCCGCTCCAGAACTGCGACACATGCGACCGCGCCTTCCGCTCCCCGGAACCGGGCGACTGCCACAGGTGCAAAACGGGCTTCGCCGAGGCGGCCTAGCATGAAGGGGACCCCTACGGCCCGGTACGGAGGACAAGGAGCGCGCACGATGACCATCGCCCCCGACGACGCGCAGCGCGATGCCCGCCAGTACCAGGTCATGCGGGACTTCGTTCAATCGATGGACGACACCCTTCCCGGCAAGTTCGAGATCACCAAGGAAGGGATCGTCCACGACATGATGTCGCCCGCCAAACCGCACGAACTCACCGTGCTGCGGGTACGCAAGCTCCTCGAGAAAGTCCTTCCCGACGACTTGGTGGCCCATACCGGCACACCGGACGTGGAGTGCGCGCCCGAGGGCATCATGCGGCACCCCGACGTGATGGTGATCGCCGAGGCGGAGATGGAGGGCGAGGGGTCCTTCGACCCGCGCACCGTCCTCGCCGCCATCGAGGTCGTCTCGCGGTCGAACCCGGACAACGACTGGGTGGGCAAGATGCGGGACTACCCCCTGCTGGGCATCCCGGTCTACGCCGTCTTCGACCCGCGCACCGGCTCGGGGGCCGTGCTCGGCGACATCCACGCCACCCCGTCGGGACCTCGATACGCCACGCGCAAGGAGTTCGTGTACGGCGAGGACGTCACGATCGGTGAGTGGACCATCCCGACCGGGGGCCTCCCCCGGTACGCCTCCGCCTAGCCGGAGCGCCGCTCGTACACCGTCACCCGGCGCCCCCGAACCTGTTCGTCCGCCACCGCTCTGAAGTGCTCCCTCAACACGGCCGTCTTCACCTTGTCCCGTTCCGCCGAGACCGGCCGGGCCACCTGGGCCGCGTCCGTGACGAGCAGTATCCGGCGCTGGGCAAGCATCGCGGCGCGTATCCGGGCCGGGGTGGCCTCCTCGCCCTTCAGGGTGCCGGAGGCGACCGGGGTCTGGGCCAGGGCTATGTCGCGCAGGCCGGTGAAGGCGTCCGGGGAGACGAGGGCGGTGTCGCGCCGGGCCGCCGGTACGAAGAGGACGGCGTCTCCCGGGTGCTTGAGGCGCCGCACGTCCGCCGCCACCGACAGGACGTCGTCCACGCGGCTGGCCGGGGACCGCTTGGCGAGCGACTGCGGCAGCAGAGCCACCACCGCCACCGTGACCGCGAGCGGGACGAGCCACGACGACGCTTTCGGGAAGCGGGGCCCCAGGGCCCGGACGGCCGCGCCCAGTGCCGTACCGATCAGCAGGGCCAGCCCCAGCAGGCTGAAGAGCACGTACCGGTCGAGGAACAGCGGCTGGAACAGGGACAGTCCGATCAGGCCGAGCTGCGGTACCGCCAGCAGCGGTAGCCCGACGGCCGCCACCGACAGGCGGCCCGCACGCGGGCGGTCCAGCAGGGCGCCGAGGCCGCCGATCGCCAGGAGGACCGCCGGGCCGATCAGCATGTGCCAGGTCAGCGGCGGGATCCAGGACACCTGGCCGGACTGGGTCCGGCTGAAGAGGACCAGCGGCAGCGCGCCCGCCACGGCGACGGCCGAGGCCGCCGCCCAGCGCGCCCAGGTACCGCGCCCGGCCCTCGTCCAGGCGAGGGTCGCCGCGTGGGCGAGGAGCATCAGCAGCGACAGCCAGTTCAGCAGCGCGCAGAGCAGGACGGTGGCGCCGTACGCCGTCCAGTGCGCGGCCGAGGCACGTCCTTGGAGCGCGGTCACCAGGAGCAGCGTCGCGATCCCGGTGCCGGCGGCGACGAGCGCGTACGGGCGCCCCTCCTGGAGGTAGAACTGCACGGCAGGCAGCAGCCCGAGCGCCAGCCCCGCGCCGAGGCCCGCCCAACTCCCGGCCAGCCGACGGCCGATGACCGTCACACAGGCCGCCGCCACCGCCATGGCGAGCACGGAGGGCAGGCGGAGGGTCGTGGTGCCGGCGCCGAAGCACGTGAACAGGCCGTGCATCAGCAGGTAGTACAGCCCGTGTACGACGTCGACCTGCCCCAGCATGTGCCAGATCTCGCAGGTGGACCGCCGGGCCACCTGCCAGGTCGCGGCCTCGTCCCGCCACACGCTGTGCTGCCGGGACAACCCCCACAGGCCGAGGGCGACAGTCCACAGAAACGGGATCGCCCAGAGGGGCGGAGGGCGCCGCCGGGGACGGGCTATCGGGGGGTTCATACGGTTGTTCTAGGCGACGGTAACGATCTCCAGGTAGTCGGTGAGGGCGTGAACACAATCACCGGTCGGGCGAGCAACCTCGGGGCGGCAGGATCCGTCGAGCCGGGCGAACGCCGTGGCGACCGGGCCGTCTTCAGCGATCCGACGCCAATTCGGCAGTGCCGTCCGGGGCCGTCTCCGTACTGGTGAAGAGAACCTCGCGGGCCTGCTCCGCGGCGCGGGCGATGGTTTCGCCGATGAAGTCCGTGAAGCGGGCGATGTTCTCCAGGCGGGCGGCGGCGGGGGTGTCGGGGCCGAGGATGCCGACGCCCTGGCGCGCGACCTCGGCGAGCTGGGCGCTGGACCGGGCGGCGGCCATCGTCGACTGGTACCAGACGTCGTTGTCGACGACGTAGCGCTCGCGGCGGCGTTCGTCGTCGCGTTCCCGGCGGAGGAGGCCCTGGCTTTCGAGGAACGCGACCGACTTGGAGACGGACGCCGGGCTGACCTGGAGGCGCTGGACGAGTTCGGACGCGGTGAGGCTGCCCGCGTCGGTGGTGAAGAGGCAGGTCAGGACGCGGGCCGTCATCTTGGGCAGGCCCTGTTGCATGAAGAGGGTGGTGAACGTCTCCTCGTACTCGCGCACGGCTTCGGGGTCGCGGCCGTGGGCCTGCGGGGGCGCCTGCCGCCCCCTGGGCGCGGCCTGGCGGCGCCGGTGGGCGCGGCGTTCGGTGGCGCGGTGGGCCAGGTCGGCGCGGTAGGCGACGGGGCCGCCGTTGCGCATGACCTCGCGCGTGATGGTGGAGGTCGGGCGGTCGAGACGCCTGGCGATCTCCGCGTACGCGAGGCCGTCGGCCAGCCCTGACGCGATCTGCTGGCGTTCCTGCTGGGTGAGTCTGCCTCCCGGCATCACGGTCCCCCTTCTCATGGGCCTCGGATGCCTCCACTGTAGCTTTCGTTCTTCATCCAATGCAACGAGCGCCCTGCCTGACGTTGCGTTACTTCTTTACCCGATGCAACGATTTATGCGCTCTGACGTGCAGTTTTCTTGGTTTTACGCAACGACGCTGTTGCCGAGTTCGTGAACGCAACGTAGCTTTTGCGTTGTCGGAAACACCGCGAAGCACAAGGAGAGCATCATGCAGAAGTTCGACACCCCCGCCCCGGTCACCGTCGTCGTCCACATCCCCGCCGGCCGCCTTCAGGTCATCGCCGCCGACCGGACCGACACCATCGTCGAGGTCCGGCCCGCCAACCCCACCAAGAGCCGCGACGTCAAGGCCGCCGAGCAGATCACCGTCGAATACGGCGACGGCGTCCTGCGGGTCGATGCCCCGGCGGCGAAGAACCAGTACTTCGGCCCCTCCGGGTCCGTCGAGGTGACGGTGCAACTGCCCACCGGCTCCCGCGTCGAGGGCAAGGCGGCCAGCGCCGAACTCCGGGGCGTCGGACGGCTCGGCGACGTCTCCTTCGAGGGGGCGCACGGCACGGTCAAGATCGACGAGGCCGCCGGCGCCCGCCTCACCGTCCTCGCCGGTGACGTCTTGATCGGACGCCTGGGCGGCCCGGCGGAGATCAGCACCCTGAAGGGCGACATCCGGATCGCCGAGGCGGTGCGCGGCACGGTCGTGCTGACGACCCAGATGGGCGATGTGTCGGTCGACGCCGCCCGCGGAGTCTCCGCCTCCCTCGACGCCGGCACCGGCTACGGCCGGATCCACAACGCGCTCAAGAACGCCGACGGCGCCGCCGCCGGCCTGAACATCCGCGCGACCACCTCCCACGGCGACATCACCGCTCGCAGCCTCTGAGCCGCGGCCCACCAAAAGGAGCGCTCACCATGACCAACCTGGCCATCGCGGCGAACGGGCTGCGCAAGTCCTACGGGGACAAGGTCGTCCTCGACGGTGTCGACCTGTCCGTCCCCGAAGGAACGATCTTCTCCCTGCTCGGTCCGAACGGCGCCGGCAAGACCACCGCCGTGAAGATCCTCTCCACGCTCGTCACCGCGGACGCCGGCTCCGGCGCGATACGCGTCGGCGGCCACGACCTCGCCGCCGATCCGCAGGCCGTACGCGCCGCGATCGGCGTCACCGGACAGTTCTCCGCCGTCGACGGCCTGATCACCGGCGAGGAGAACATGCTCCTCATGGCGGACCTGCACCACCTCTCCCGGCGCGAGGGGCGGCGGGTCACCGCCGAGCTGCTGGAGCGTTTCGACCTGGTCGACGCGGCGAAGAAGCCCGCCTCCACCTACTCCGGCGGCATGAAGCGCCGCCTCGACATCGCGATGACCCTGGTCGGCGACCCGCGGATCATCTTCCTCGACGAGCCGACCACCGGCCTCGACCCCCGCTCCCGGCACACCATGTGGCAGATCATCCGCGAGCTGGTCACGGGCGGCGTCACCGTCTTCCTCACCACCCAGTACCTGGAGGAGGCCGACGAGCTCGCCGACCGGATCGCCGTCCTCAACGACGGCAGGATCGCGGCGGAAGGCACCGCCGATGAGCTGAAGCGGCTCATCCCCGGCGGACACGTCCGGCTCCGCTTCACCGACCCGGCCGCGTACCGGAGCGCGGCCTCCGCACTGGGCGAGGCCGCCCCGGACGACGAGTCCCTCGCGCTCCAGGTCCCGAGCGACGGCAGCCAGCGCGCGCTGCGCTCCGTCCTCGACCGGCTGGACTCGGCCGGCATCGAGGCCGACGAGCTGACCGTGCACACCCCCGACCTCGACGACGTCTTCTTCGCCCTCACCGGCGGCGGCGTCTCCTCCGACAAGCCCAAGGAGGCTGTCCGATGAGCTCCCTCTCCCTCTCCCTCTCCGTACGGGACTGCTCCACGATGCTGCGCCGCAACCTCCTGCACGCCCGGCGCTACCCGTCGCTCACGCTGAACCTGCTGCTCACGCCGATCATGCTGCTGCTGCTCTTCGTCTACATCTTCGGCGACACCATGAGCGTGGGCCTCGGCGGTGGCGGTCCCGACCGCTCCAGATACATCGCGTACATCGTCCCCGGGCTGCTGCTGATGACCATCGGCAGCACGGTGGTCGGGACCGCGGTCTCCGTCTCCAACGACATGACCGAGGGCATCATCGCCCGCTTCCGCACGATGGCGATCCACCGCGGGTCGGTGATCATCGGACACGTCATCGGCAGTGTGCTCCAGGCGATCGTCAGCGTGGTCCTCGTCGGCGCCGTCGGCGTGGCCATCGGCTTCCGCTCCACCGGTGCCACCGCCCTGGAGTGGCTGGCGGCCTTCGGACTGCTCGTACTCTTCGCTCTGGCGCTCACCTGGATCGCGGTCGGCATGGGCCTGGTCAGCCCCAACGCCGAGGCCGCCAGCAACAACGCGATGCCGCTGATCCTGCTGCCGCTGCTGTCCAGCGCCTTCGTGCCTCTCGACGCGATGCCCGGCTGGTTCCAGCCGATCGCCGCGTACCAGCCCTTCACCCCGGCCATCGAGACCCTGCGCGGCCTGCTCCTCGGCACCGAGATCGGCCACAACGGCTGGCTGGCCGTGGGGTGGTGCCTGGGCTTCGCGGTACTCGGCTACGCCTGGTCGACCTCGAAGTTCAACCAGGACCCGAGGTAGCCACGATGACCCGCGGGCCACGGCCCGCACCTCGTCCCCCACCCGAGGGCGGCGTACACCGGCGCGAGTGTCGGCGTACGCCGCCCTGTGCTGTGGGCTGTGACGATGCCCCTCGGCCCGGTGAGGCGCCCTTACAGTGGCCCGATGTCAAGAAGACAAGTCATACGTGCGATCGCGGGGTTGTGGCAGGAGGCGGAACGGCTGGACCGCCCGGCCGCCGCGCTCCGCGTGCCCGGCATCGCCCCCGGCGAGGTGCGGGAAGCCTTCGGCGGGCCGGTGCCCGATGACGTCGCCGTGTGGTTCGGCCACGCCAACGGTGTTGCGTGGCGCTCCGGCCAGACCCGGGACGACGCCGCGCTCGTCCCCGGGTACGAGCCCCTCGCCGTACGGGACGCCGCCGCCCTGCGCGGTTCATCCGCCGAGCAGTGGTTCCCGCTGCTCGGCACCGGAGGCGGCGACTTCTACGCCGCCGTGCCCGCGCCGGGCGCCGGGGCCTCGCCCGTCGTCAGCGTCATGGCCGGCGAGGAGCCGAGGCCGGCGTACGGCAGCGTCGAGGACATGGCGGACGCGTTCCGGGACCTCTACCGCGCCGGGGTGTTCTTCGTCGCCGAGGACGGCACCTTGGACGCGGACGACGAGCTGTGGATCGCGATCGAGACGGCGGGCACCCGGCCGAGGCTCGACCACCTCCGGCGCGCGGCGGACGGCGCCGTACGCCTCGACCTCCGCGACATCGACGTCCCGGCGGCCTGTGCGGCCTACGCGGAGGCCGGGTACGGCGTCACCCTCCAGCTGGTGGAGTTCCTCGCGGCCTACGGCGAGCTGACCCTCGGCTGGACACCCCGCTTCGGGCGCGGCACACCGGTCCTCACCGTCTCCGTCGAGGCCGCGATCGACGACTTCGCACCGAACATGCGCTACTACGCCCGGCGCCTCGGCATGCCGGTGCTCCCGGTCGGGACGGCCTTCGAGACCTACGAGACGGTCCTGCTCGCCGAGAACGGAGACATCCTCTTCGCCGGGGACGCCGGGATGCAGCGCGTGGGGCACGGCTTCGAGGGGGCCGTGCGGGCGCTGATCTCCGGGGAGTGGGACAGGACCTTCTTCTGAGGCCGCCGCCGGGGGCCGGGCTGGAGGCGACGGGAGCGCGTACACCTCGTGCAGCTGGAAGAAGCCGCTCTCCAGCCACACGGCGTCATCGGCCCGGACCCGCCGGCGCAGCGGGCCCGGGCCCGGCCCCCGTGCCGAGTACGCGCGCGAGCGCGTTTCGGGCGTACTCCTCGTCGTACTCCCCGCCGGTCAGCAGCACGTTCAGGCAGATGCCGTCGAGCAGCGCGACCAGGGCGCGCGCGGTGCGCGGGTCGGTGCGCTGGGCGAGGAGTTCGACGAGGTGCTCGCACCACTCGGTGGCGACCGCGCGCAGGGCGGGGCGGCGCAGCGCGGCGAGGTAGAGCTCGTACTCGAGCTCCACGCCCGCGCGGTCGCCGCCCAGCCACTCGCCGGTCAGCCGGGCCAGCTCGGCGGCGAGGTCGCTGCCGGGGTCGGCGAGGGCGTCGCCGTGTTCGCGTACGACCTGGGCGAAGCCCTCGTTGGTCTGGCGGAGGGCCGCCACGAGCAGGTCGTCGAGGCTCGTGAAGTGGTACGTCGTCGAGCCGAGCGGCACATCCGCCTCGGCGGCGACGGTGCGGTGGCTCAGCCCGGCGATGCCCGCGCGGCCCACCACCCGGATCGCGGCGTCGATGATCCGCCGGCGCCGCTCGGGGTCGTACCGCCGCGTCGCCGCCGCCATCAGTGCGCCCCGCCGAGGTTGAGCAGCACGACACCGACGATCACGAACGCGATTCCGGCGAGCTTGGCGAGCCCGGCGGACTCCCCGAGGAAGAGCATCCCGATCGCGGCGACGGCCGCGGTGCCCACTCCGGCCCAGATCGCGTACGCCGTGCCGACCTGCATCACCTTCAGGGTCTGCGCGAGCAGCGCGAAGGCGACCAGATACCCGGCCACCGCCCCGAGCGAGGGCCACAGCCTGCTGAACCCCTCGCTGTACTTCATGGCGGTCGTCCCGGCGACCTCCGCGGCGATGGCCGCGGCCAGCAGTCCGTATCCCATGTGTACGAGTGTACGCATCGTTGTGTACGGGCGTACGCAACGGCGGGCGCGGGACCCCCGGCCCCCGTGACGCGGCGCGGCCCCGCACCGGCGCACAGTGCGGGTGCGCCGGGGCGGGGCCGAGTCGAGCAGGGCCGGGGCTTACGGCAGGTTGCGCGCCATCACGATGCGCTGGACCTGGTTCGTGCCCTCGTAGATCTGGGTGATCTTGGCGTCGCGCATCATCCGCTCCACCGGGTAGTCACGGGTGTAGCCGTAGCCGCCCAGCAGCTGGACCGCGTCCGTGGTGACCTCCATCGCGATGTCGGAGGCGAAGCACTTGGCCGCGGCGCCGAGGTAGGTGAGGTCGGCGTCGCCGCGCTCGGAGGCGGCGGCGGCCTGGTACGTGAGGGCGCGGGCGGCCGAGATCTTCATGGCCATGTCGGCGAGCATGAACTGGATGCCCTGGAAGTCGGCGATCGGCTTGCCGAACTGCTTGCGCTCCTGGACGTACCCCTTGGCGTAGTCCAGCGCGCCCTGGGCGATGCCGAGCGCCTGGGCCGCGATGGTGATGCGGGTGTGGTCCAGCGTCTTCATCGCGGTGGCGAAGCCGGTGCCCTCCTCGCCGATCATGCGGTCGGCGGGGATGCGGACGTTGTCGAGGTAGACCTCGCGGGTCGGGGAGCCCTTGATGCCGAGCTTCTTCTCCGGGGCGCCGAAGGAGACGCCTTCGTCGGACTTCTCGACGACGAAGGCGCTGATGCCCTTGGAGCGCATCGAAGGGTCGGTGACGGCCATGACCGTGTAGTACTCGGAGACGCCCGCGTTGGTGATCCAGCGCTTGACGCCGTTGAGCACCCAGAAGTCGCCGTCGCGGACGGCACGGGTCTTCATGCCCGCGGCGTCCGAGCCCGCGTCCGGCTCGCTGAGGCAGTACGAGAACATCCCCTCGCCCTTGGCGAGCGGGCCCAGGTACTTCTTCTTCAGCTCCTCCGAGCCGGAGAGGATCACCGGGAGGGAGCCGAGCTTGTTCACGGCCGGGATCAGGGAGGACGAGGCGCAGGCGCGCGCGACCTCCTCGATGACGATCACGGTCGCGAGCGCGTCGGCGCCCGCGCCGCCGTACGACTCGGGGACGTGGACCGCGTGCAGGTCGGCGGCGACGAGGGCGTCGTGCGCCTCCTGCGGGAAGCGGGCCTCCTCGTCCACCGCGGCGGCGAACGGCGTGATCTTGGCCTCGGCGAGCGAGCGGACGGTGTCCCGGAGCATGTCGTGCTCCTCGGACGGGCGGTACAGGTCGAAATCAGGCGTTCCCGCCACGATCACTCACTCCCCTGGGCGTGTGCTAACTACCGTTAAGTAACCCGAATTTTAGTGCGCCGGAACCGGAATGGCATAGGTGACCTTGCTGACAGCACGGCTCCGGCGAAAACGTGCCCGGGGCGGGGCGCGGCTATGCTCGGGCGCGCACCGCCTCCCGCTCGTCAATGGAGAACCGCATGGCCCTCAAGATCACTGTGATCGGCACCGGATACCTCGGCGCCACCCATGCGGCGGCCATGGCGGAGCTGGGGTTCGAGGTGCTGGGCCTCGACGTCGTACCCGAGAAGATCGAGATGCTGGCCGCCGGGCGCGTCCCGATGTACGAGCCGGGCCTGGAGGAGCTGCTGCGCAAGCACGTCGCCGGGATCGAGGGCTCGACCGGGCGGCTGCGCTTCACCACCTCCTGGGAGGAGGTCGGCGCCTTCGGCGACGTCCACTTCGTCTGCGTGAACACTCCGCAGAAGCACGGCGAGTACGCGTGTGACATGCGGTACGTCGACGCCGCCTTCGGCTCCCTCGCCCCGCACCTCAAGCGCCCGACGCTGGTCGTCGGCAAGTCGACCGTGCCGGTCGGCAGCGCGGAGCGGCTGGCCCGGCTGCTCGCCGAGCGGGCGCCGGTGGGCGCGGACGCGGAGCTGGCGTGGAACCCGGAGTTCCTGCGCGAGGGCTTCGCCGTGCAGGACACGCTGCGCCCCGACCGGATCGTGGTCGGCGTGGAGAGCGCGGCGGCCGAGAAGCTGCTGCGCGAGGTGTACGCCACTCCGGTGGAGGAAGGCTCGCCCTTCGTGGTGACCGACTTCCCGACGGCGGAGCTGGTGAAGACCGCCGCGAACTCCTTCCTGGCGACCAAGATCTCCTTCATCAACGCCATGGCGGAGGTGTGCGAGGCCGCGGGCGGCGACGTCGCCAAGCTGGCGGAGGCCATCGGCTACGACGAGCGCATCGGCGCGAAGTTCCTGCGCGCCGGCATCGGCTTCGGCGGCGGCTGCCTGCCGAAGGACATCCGCGCCTTCATGGCGCGCGCCGGCGAGCTGGGCGCCAACCAGGCCCTGACCTTCCTGCGCGAGATCGACTCCATCAACATGCGGCGGCGCGGCCAGATGGTCGGCATGGCGCGCGAGGCGCTCGGCGACGGGACCTTCCTCGGCAAGCGGGTCGCGGTGCTGGGCGCGGCGTTCAAGCCCGACTCGGACGACGTCCGGGACTCGCCCGCGCTCAACGTCGCCGGGCAGATCCACCTCCAGGGCGGCCAGGTCACCGTCTACGACCCCAAGGGCATGGACAACGCGCGGCGCGTCTTCCCGACGCTGGCGTACGCGGACAGCGCGCTGGAGGCCGTGCACGGCGCGGACGTGGTGCTGCACCTGACGGAGTGGCGCGAGTTCCGCGAGCTCGACCCGCGCGAGCTGGGCGAGGTCGTCAACAGCCGCCTCATCCTGGACGGCCGCAACGCGCTGGACCCGGTCCGGTGGCGCGAGGCGGGATGGACGTACCGGGCGATGGGCCGCCCGCGCGCGTAAGGCGACCGCGGGGGATCGACGAGCGTCGCGGCGCAAAGGCCCTCGACGCCGACGACCGCGACCGCACGTGGCGGGTTGACGCGGACCGCGCTGGGCACCCGTTCCGCCCCTGCGCCCGCTGATCCGCCAAGGAGGACGTCCATGGGCTTCGCCACACTCGCCCTGACCGCGATCGACTGCCCCGCACCGCGACGGCTCGCCGAGTTCTACGCCGCGGTCCTCGGCGGCGAGATCACCATCGACCCGGGCGAGCAGGACACGTGGGTGGAGCTGCGCCTGCCCGACGGGAAGCGGCTCGCCTTCCAGGGGGCACCCGGGCTCCAGCCGCCCGAGTGGCCCCGGGCCGACCGCAACTCCCAGCAGTTCCACCTCGACCTCGACGTCCAGGACCTCGACGCGGCCGAGGAGCGGGTGCTCGCCCTCGGCGCGAAGGCGCTCGACGCCGACGACCGCGACCGCACCTGGCGGGTGTACGCGGACCCGGCCGGGCATCCGTTCTGCCTCTGCCGCGCCTGATCAGGGCCGCACCTGATCAGGCGCCCCGCGCCACCGCCTCCGCCTCCCGTACGACCCGTGCCGCGTTGCCCCAGGTCAGCGCGGCGATGTCCGTCTCGGGCCAGTCGCGGTGCAGGAGCTCGGCGATGAGGTTCGGGTAGCAGGAGGCGTCTTCCAGGCCGATGGTGTGCGGAGCGTGGGTCGCCATGCCGTACGAGCCCGCGAGCCCCAGGCACTCCGGCCCGGCGACCTCGCGGACGTGCTCCAGGTGGTCGGCCACGTCCCGCAGCGTGGCCGGGGCCTCGCGCAGCCGGGCGACCTGGTCGGGCGCGAAGCTCACCATGCACACGCCGCCGTTGGCGTGCAGGCGGCGCAGGACGTCGTCGGTGACGTTCGCCGGGTGCGGGGTGAGGGCGTACGCGGCCGAGTGGGAGAGGATGACCGGCGCCTTGGTGACGTCGAGGACGTGGCGCATCGTGTCGGTGGAGGCGCCGGACAGGTCGACGAGCATCCCGAGGTGGTTCATCTCCCGGACGACGTCCTGCCCGAAGGGCGTCAGGCCGTCGGGCCCGGCGGCCCAGCGGGCGCCCGCGACACCGGCGCTGCGTACGCCGAGGGCGTGGTACGCGCGCAGTGTGCCGAGCGAGTCGCCGAGGGCGGCGCCGGAGACCGGGCCGAGGAGCGAGGCGATGCGTCCGCAGTCGCGGGCGGCGGCCATCTCGGCGGCGGTGAGGGCGAGGCGGAGGGCTTCCGGGCAGGACTCGATGAGGGTCCGTACGGCGTCGATCAGGTCCAGGGTGCCGCCGATCAGGCGGTCCGCCGCGTACGAGCGGGGCACGTGCAGCGACCAGAACTGGGCGCCGACGCCGCCTGCCCGGATGCGGGGTATGTCGGTGTCGAGCGCGGCCTCACCGTGCTGGAGGGCGTGGTGGTGCGTGCGGTCGAGCTCCTGGGCGAGGGTGTTGTGCCCGTCCACGACGAGCTGCGCGGCGAGCAGGATCCGGGCCCGCGCGAGGTCGGTCTCAGCGGGCGTGGGGGCTTCGGCGGCGGTGACGCCGCCCGTCGGGCCGTCGGGTGCACCGGCCGTGGCCGGGGCGACGTAGGGAAGGTCCTGCAGGTCTGCCATGACGGGGGCTCCGGCTCCGTGAACGGCGTTGCGAGCCATAGGGCCACGGTGGCACGGGGGGAGCCGGGGGTCGCGGCGGTGTACTGCGTTCGGGTGTACGCCCCCCGCGTCCGGGGCCGGGGGCCCGTCCGGGGCGGGGGCCCGTCCGGGGCGGGGGGCGTACGGCCCTCAGCCGTCCAGCGACTCCAGCGTGGCGTTCGACGGCGGGCGACGGGAGGCCAGGTCCCGGGAGACCGCTTCGGCGTCGCGCAGGGCGCGGACCGGGTTCGACCACGTGAGCATCGCGATGTCCGTGCGGGACCACTTGCGGGACAGGAGCTCCGCGATGAGGTTCGGGTACGCCGAGACGTCCGACAGGTCCGAGGGCGTGAAGGCCGTGCCGTCGAAGTCGCCGCCGATGCCGATGTGGGCGATGCCCGCCACCTCGCGCATGTGGTCCAGGTGGTCCGCGACGGTCGCGGCGGTCGCCATCGGGCGGGGGTGCGCCGCCTCGAACGCCTCGTGGACGCGCATCGCGTCCGGCGTCGTGGCCAGCGGGTGGAAGCCGTGCTCCCGCATGTTCTCCTCGGCGCGCCGGGTCCACTCCACCGCCGCCGGGAGAACGAACTTCGGTACGAACGTGACCATGGCCACGCCGCCGTTCGCCGGCAGCAGCGCCAGCACGTCGTCCGGGATGTTGCGCGGGTGGTCGCAGACCGCCCGGGCCGAGGAGTGGGAGAAGATCACCGGCGCCTCGGAGGTGGCCAGGGCGTCGCGCATCGTCGTGGCGGCGACGTGCGAGAGGTCCACCAGCATGCCGAGGCGGTTCATCTCGCGGACGACCTCGCGGCCGAAGGCCGACAGACCGCCGACGCCCGGCTCGTCGGTCGCCGAGTCGGCCCACGCGACGTTGTCGTTGTGCGTCAGCGTCATGTAGCGGACGCCGAGGGCGTACAGCGCCCGCAGGGTGGCGAGCGAGTTGTTGATGGAGTGGCCGCCCTCGGCCCCCTTGAGGGAGGCGATGCGGCCGGCCGCCCGCGCCGCCTCCATGTCGTCGGCCGTCAGCGCGGGCGCGAGCTCCGCCGGGTGGCGGGCCAGGAGCTGGTCGACGCAGTCGATCTGCTCCAGCGTGGCGCTGACCGCGTCGTCGCCCGTCAGCTCGCAGCGCACGTACACCGACCAGAACTGCGCCCCGACCCCGCCGGCCCGCAGCCGGCGGAGGTCGGTGTGGAGCCGGCCCGTCTGGTCCGCCGCGATGTCGAGGCGGTCCAGGTCGTACCGCGCCTTCGAGCGCAGCGCCCAGGGCAGGTCGTTGTGGCCGTCCACCACGGGGAAGTCCCCCAGCAGCTCGCGCGCCTCGGCGAGGAGCTCCTCGGACGGGCCGGAGGCCGTCACTTGCCCACCTTCGAACGCAGCCGCCTGCCCTTCTCCGTGGCCTGGTCGTTCAGGTCCTGCTGGAAGTCGGACATGCGGGCCAGCAGCTCCGGGTCGGAGGTCGCGAGGATCCGCGCGGCGAGCAGACCGGCGTTGCGCGCGCCGCCCACCGAGACCGTCGCCACCGGCACGCCCGCCGGCATCTGCACGATCGACAGCAGGGAGTCCATGCCGTCGAGGTACTTCAGCGGGACCGGGACGCCGATCACCGGCAGCGGGGTGACGGAGGCGAGCATGCCCGGCAGGTGGGCCGCGCCGCCCGCGCCCGCGATGACCGCCTTCAGGCCGCGGTCCGCCGCGCGCTCGCCGTACGCGATCATCTCGCGCGGCATCCGGTGCGCGGAGACGACGTCGACCTCGTAGGGGATCTCGAACTCGTCGAGGGCCGCGCCCGCGGCCTCCATGACGGGCCAGTCCGAGTCGGAGCCCATGACGATGCCCACGAGGGGTCCGTTCTGCCCGTTGGGTCCGAGTGCGTTACTCAACGATCGTTCCTCGCAGATAGTCGGCGGCGTGGCGCGCGCGCTCCAGCACGTCGTCCAGGTCGTCACCGTAGGTGTTGACGTGCCCCACCTTGCGGCCGGGCTTCACGTCCTTGCCGTACATATGGATCTTCAGCTGCGGGTCGCGGGCCATGCAGTGCAGGTACGCCTGGTACATGTCCGGGAAGTCGCCCCCCAGCACATTGCACATGACGGTCCACGGGGCGCGCGGGCGCGGGTCGCCCAGCGGGAGGTCGAGCACGGCCCGCACGTGGTTGGCGAACTGCGAGGTGACCGCGCCGTCCTGGGTCCAGTGGCCGGAGTTGTGCGGCCGCATGGCCAGCTCGTTCACGAGGATGCGGCCGTCGCGGGTCTCGAAGAGCTCGACGGCGAGGTGGCCGACGACGCCCAGCTCCTTGGCGATGCGCAGCGCGAGCTCCTGCGCCTGCCCGGCCAGCTCGGGCGAGAGGTCCGGCGCCGGGGCGATCACCGTGTCGCAGACGCCGTCGACCTGCCGCGACTCGACGACCGGGTACGCCACGGCCTGGCCGTGCGGGGAGCGGACGATGTTCGCCGCGAGCTCGCGGACGAAGTCGACCTTCTCCTCCGCCAGGACCGGCACCCCGGCCCGGAAGGGCTCGTGGGCGTCGGCCTCGGAGCGTACGAACCACACGCCCTTGCCGTCGTACCCGCCGCGCACCGTCTTGAGGATCACGGGGAAACCGTCGCCCTCGGCCGCGAAGGCCGACACGTCGGCCGGGTCGGCCACGATGCGGTGGCGGGGGCAGGGAGCGCCGATCGCGTCGAGCTTCGCGCGCATCACGCCCTTGTCCTGGGCGTGCACCAACGCGTCGGGCCCCGGGCGGACGGGGATGCCGTCAGCCTCCAGGGCCCGTAGGTGCTCGGTCGGTACGTGCTCGTGGTCGAAGGTGATCACATCGCAGCCGCGCGCGAACTCACGCAGCGTGTCCAGGTCGCGGTAGTCGCCGATGACGACATCGCTCACGACCTGCGCCGCGGAGTCCTGGGGAGTGTCACTGAGGAGCTTGAATCTGATGCCGAGGGGGATACCCGCCTCGTGGGTCATCCGGGCCAGCTGTCCGCCGCCCACCATGCCTACTACCGGGAACGTCACCCTCTTAGGGTATCCGGCCCCGGGAAGGGCCCCCCTCCCCGGGGAAGGGGTCCGTTCCGCTCCCCGAGCGACGCCGACGGGCCCTGGTTAGCATGGCTTGGTTGACCCACTCGACCGGACGGGGCTGTGAGATCACCATGAGTGAACGGGGCGCACTGCGGGTGCGGCTGGACCGGCTCGTCCGCGAGATCGCCAAATTCGGGGTGGTCGGCGGCCTCGGACTGCTGGTCAACATGGCGGTCTTCAACCTGGTGCGCCACACCACCGAGATCCCGGTGGTACGGGCCAGTCTGATCGCGACCGTCGTCGCCATCGCCTTCAACTACGTGGGCTTCCGCTACTTCACGTACCGGGACCGTGACAAGAGCGGCCGTACGCGCGAGCTCTCGCTCTTCCTCGCCTTCAGCGTGGTGGGGATGGTCATCGAGAACGGCGTGCTGTTCGCCGCGACGTACGGCTTCGGCTGGGACAGCCCGCTGCAGAGCAACTTCTTCAAGTTCTTCGGCATCGGCGTCGCCACGCTCTTCCGCTTCTGGTCGTACCGCACCTGGGTGTTCCGTACGCTGCCGGGCGCCGAGGCCGCGCCGCCCGCTGCCGAATCGTTCCTGGAACAGCGGCGGCACCGCGACGAGCCCGCCGCCGAGCCGGTGGGACCTCGCCGGTAAAGCTCACCGCACCGTCGGCGGGTGGTCCTCGCGGCGGGGCACCTCGCGGCTCAGGAAGAGCGCGAAGACCGGCGGCTGCTGCTGGAGCAGCTCCAGCCGGCCACCGTCCGCCTCCGCGAGGTCGCGGGCGACGGCGAGGCCGATGCCGGTCGAGTTGCGGCCGCTGATGGTCCGCTCGAAGATGCGCGCGCCGAGGTCGGGCGGGACGCCCGGGCCCTCGTCGGTGACCTCCACCACCGCCTGGTTGCCGATGACGCGGGTGCGCAGCGCGACCGTGCCGCCGCCGTGCATCAACGAGTTCTCGATCAGCGCGGCGAGCACCTGGGCGACCGCGCCGGGGGTGCCGACCGCGCGCATGCCGACCTTGCCGGAGCGGACGATGGCCCGCCCGGCGCTGCGGTAGGCCGGGCGCCACTCCTCGATCTGCTGCTTGACGACCTCGTCGAGATCGAAGGCGATCGCCGAGCCGGTGCGCGGGTCGCGCGAGTTCGTCAGGAGGCGCTGGACCACGTCCGTCAGCCGCTCGACCTGGGTGAGCGCGATGTGCGCCTCCTCCTTGACCGTCTCGGGGTCGTCGGTGACGGAGATCTCCTCCAGCCGCATGGAGAGCGCGGTCAGCGGCGTACGCAGCTGGTGCGAGGCGTCGGCGGCCAGCCGGCGCTCGGCGGTGAGCATGCGGGCGATCCGCTCGGCGGAGGCGTCCAGGACGTCCGCGACCCGGTCCAGCTCGGGCACGCCGTACCGCTTGTGGCGGGGCCGGGGGTCGCCGGAGCCGAGCCGCTCGGCGGTCTCGGCGAGGTCGGTGAGCGGCGAGGCGAGCCGGTTGGCCTGGCGTACGGCGAGGAGGACGGCGGCGATCACCGCGAGCAGCGCCACGGCGCCGATGATCAGCAGCGTGCGGCCGACCTCGGCCGCGACGGTGGAGCGCGGCTCCTCGACGGTGACGGTCTCGCCGCGCTCGCCCTCGGCGGTGCCGCGGATGACGCTGCCCTCGGGGCGCTCGCCGATCTCGATGGGCGGGCGCCCGGGGATGCGGATCACGGCGTACCGCTTGGCGCCGCTCTGCTCGGCGAGGATGTCGGGGTTGACGGGCTCCCCGCCGATCAGCCGGCTCTCCACGATGGAGATCAGGCTCACCGCCTCGGAGTCCACGCTCTCCTGGGCGCTGCTGCTGATGGTGCGGGTCTCGACGATGACGAGGGAGACCCCGAAGACGGCGATGACGACGAGCACCACCGCGAGCGTGGAGTTGATCAGTCGGCGGCGCACGGTCCGTACCTAACGTTGAGTGCCTAGCTCTTTTCGAAGCGGAAGCCGACGCCGCGCACGGTGGCGATGTAGCGCGGGTTCGCGGCGTCGTCGCCGAGCTTCTTGCGCAGCCAGGAGATGTGCATGTCGAGGGTCTTGGTGGAGGACCACCAGGTGGTGTCCCACACCTCGCGCATCAGCTGGTCGCGCGTGACGACCCGGCCGGCGTCCCGGACCAGGACCCGCAGCAGGTCGAACTCCTTCGCCGTGAGCTGGAGCTCCTCGTCGCCCATCCAGGCGCGGTGCGACTCGACGTCGATGCGTACGCCGTGGGTGGCGGGCGCCGGGGCCGGCTCGGCGGAGCCGCGCCGCAGCAGGGCCCGGACCCGGGCGAGGAGCTCGGCGAGCCGGAACGGCTTGGTGACGTAGTCGTCCGCGCCCGCGTCGAGCCCGACAACGGTGTCGACCTCGTCGGCGCGGGCGGTCAGCACCAGGATCGGCACCGTGTGGCCGTCCGCGCGCAGGCGCCGGGCCACTTCGAGCCCGTCCATGCCGGGCAGGCCCAGGTCCAGTACGACGAGGTCGACCCCGCCCTTGAGTCCCGTCTCGAGCGCGGTCGGTCCGTCCTCGCGCACCTCGACCTCGTACCCCTCCCGCCGCAGGGCGCGGGCCAGCGGTTCCGAGATGGATGCGTCGTCCTCGGCGAGCAGTACACGGGTCATGGGCTGATGGTAGTCCGCGCGGGGTACGCGCCGGAGTGGGATCGGCGCTTGATCACCATCCCCTGGGACTATGGGGTGTCATTCGGTTGATCACCTTCGATTATGGGCAGATGGTTCCATGCATCCCTGTGATCCATGTCTCAAGTCCTTCCATATCCGCCACTGTCGTGTCGTATGGTGGCGAGACGCCTGATGCAGTACTCCGGGACCTTTGGCCCGCCAAGAGCGCCAAGGGTCTCTTTTCTGCCCGGGGCCGGCCCTGCCAGCCTTGAGGCAGTGAACGAACTGTGGGCCGGGCCCCGATGCGCGACGACGCGCCTGTCGGGGCGTGGATCCCGGTGCGTCCGATCCCTCGCCTCCGTGTGCGACACGGGGGCGAACCCCTGTCCGGGCGTCGGGGGGACGGGGGCGGAACGCGCGCCGGTGCCGGCCGCGCCCCCCACCGGGCGCGTCACGCTCACGAAGCGGACGGCGCGTCCCGAGCAAGCAAGGATCGACCATGGCGTCCAGCCTGACGAGGGACCCGGCCGGCAGCACCGCCGGCCTTGAGAAGACGTTCCTCGGCCACCCCCGCGGTCTGGCCAACCTCTTCATGACCGAGATGTGGGAGCGCTACAGCTTCTACGGCATGCGGGCTCTGCTCGTGCTCTACCTGTCGGCCTCCGTGGCCAAGGGCGGCCTCGGCTTCGACACGGCGACCGCGGTCGCCATCTACTCCGTCTACAACGCGATGGTGTACCTCCTCGCGCTGCCCGGCGGCTGGTTCGGCGACCGGGTGTGGGGTGCCCGCAAGACGGTGGCGATCTCCGGCACGATCATCATGATCGGCCACTTCCTGCTGGCCCTGCCGATGGAGATCTCCTTCTTCATCGGCCTGGCGTTCATCGCCGCCGGCTCCGGTCTGCTCAAGGCCAACATCTCGACGATGGTCGGCCACCTGTACCGGGACAAGAACGACCCGCGCCGGGACGGCGGCTTCACGATCTTCTACATGGGCATCAACCTCGGTGCCTTCGTCGCCCCGCTGACCATCGGCTACGTGGGCCAGAAGATCAACTGGCACTACGGCTTCGCCATGGCCGGCGTCGGCATGGCCCTCGGCCTCGCGTTCTACTTCCTGGGCTTCCGCAACCTGGCTCCGGAGTCGAACCAGGTGCCCGCGCCGCTGTCGGACACCGAGCGCGCCGCCATCATCAAGAAGGCGCTGATCTGGCTGGCCGTCGCGGTCGTCGCGTACGGCATCGCCGGCCTGGCCGGCATGCTGACCATCGACTGGGTGCTGTGGCCGCTGACCATCCTCGGCCTGGTGCTGCCCGCCTGGTACCTGATCCGCATCAAGCGCGACACCGACCTGGACCAGGTCGAGCGGTCCCGGATGTCGGCGTACGTCTGGTTCTTCGTCGCCGCCGCCGTCTTCTGGGGCATCTACGACCAGACCGGCTCGACCCTGAGCCTGTTCGCGGAGCACAACACCGCGGGCTCCCTCTTCGGCTTCGAGTTCCCCGCCAGCTGGTTCCAGTCGCTGAACCCGCTGTACGTGATGGCGCTGGCCCCGGTCTTCGCCTGGCTGTGGGTGGCGCTCGCCCGCCGCTCCAAGGAGCCCAGCACCCTGGTGAAGTTCACGCAGGGCCTGGTGCTGATCGGCGCCTCGTTCTTCGTGATGATGCTGGCGCAGGCCGCCTCCGCGGGTGGCGTGATGGTCACCCCGCTCTGGCTGTGCTCGGTCTACCTGATCCAGACCGTCGGTGAGCTCACCCTCTCGCCGGTCGGCCTGTCGCTGACGACGAAGCTGGCGCCGCAGAAGTACGCCTCGCAGATGATGGGCGTCTGGTTCCTGGCGGTCACCGCCGGTGACTCGGTCATCGCGCTGCTCCAGCTCATGGGCGCGCCGACCGACACCACGTGGTGGTTCGCGAGCCAGGGCGCGCTCGCGGTGCTCGCCGGTGTCGCGATCTTCATGTACCGCCGGAAGGTGCAGCCCCTCATGGGCGGCGTGCACTGACCCACGGCACGACACGGCACGAAAAGGGCCGCCGTACCGGATGCTTCCGGTACGGCGGCCCTTCGCGTTTCTTCGTACGGAGGGTTACGCCGGGGCCGCGAGTTCCGCCCAGACCGTCTTGCCCGGGGCGTCGTCGGCCCGGACGACCCCCCAGTCGAGGCACAGGCGCTGCACGATGAACATGCCGTGTCCGCCGGGCCGTCCGGCGCGGTGCGGGGTGCGGGGCTCGGGCTGGCCGGCGCCGCGGTCCTCGACCTCCAGGCGCAGCACCTTGGCGTCGAGCGAGACGCGCAGCTCCTCGGGGCCCTCGGCGTGCAGGCAGGCGTTGGTGACGAGCTCGGAGACGACGAGCAGGACGTCCTCGGCGGCGGCGCGGCGGTCGGCGGTGGCGGCGGGCAGCCAGCCCCAGTCGTAGAGCGCTTGCCTGGTGAAGTCGCGCGCGAGCGGAACGATCCCGCTGGCGCTGCCGAGGGACAGCCTCCGGAACCGACCGCCCTCGGAGGCGGGACGCGGCGAGGCGGCGTCCGGCGAGGCCGGGGTGCCGGACGGCGGGCCGGACTGCGCGCCCGACGGCGTACCCGACGCGGCGCGCGCCCTGGCACCGGAGCCGGGCGGGGTGCCCGGTGGTGTGCCGGGCGGCGTGCCCGGCCCGGTGGAGGAGGAGGCGCGGACCGCGGTCCCGCCGGCTGCCGCGGCCCGCTGCGCCGTGGCGTCGACACCCTTGACGGGGCCGGCGACAGGTTCGGCACCCGCGCCGACGCCCGCGCCGCCCGGCTCGCCGCCGAGGCCGCTCGGCGGATGCTGCTGGGTGCTGCCCATCAGCGCTTCACCTCACCGATTCACCAGTTCGCCATTGCCAATAAGTTTCGATACGGAGAGTCGCGGAGTCCCACCCGTCACGCCCTCGCGCAGGTTCTTCTGCCCGGAGTTGCGGGTACGACACCCGGTTCGTCACGCGATGCGCGTGAGCAACCCGACCGCCGCTGCCGGCCGTCGCGGCAGGGCCTGACGGCACTGCGGGCGCGGCGGCTCGGGAAGGGTGGGCCAAGTCAGTCGGCGAGCGCCGCTTCCAGGGAGTCGTGCACGGTGAAGACCGCTTCCGCGCCGGTGATCTCGAAGACGCGGGCCACCACGGGCTGCATTCCGGCCAGATGGACTCCACCCCCTGCCGCCTCGGCCTTGAGCCGGGCCCCCAGCAGGACGTTGAGGCCGGTGGAGTCGCAGAAAGCAAGCTGCGAGCAGTCCACCACCAACCGTGAACGCCCTTGCGCCAGCGCGGCTTCCAGCGGTTCGCGCAGCAGATCCGCGGTGTGGTGATCCAACTCACCCACCGGTGTGACGATCTCACTGCGGCCCACCGTCCGGACCCCGACGCTGAGCCGGCCCTGATTCGCGCTGCCGACCGTCCCGCGGTCCATGCCGCCCCTCTTCGCCGATGCCGTTGAGTCGGTAGAACCCTACGCCCTCCTTCGATCGGCCGGTAGTCGGACTCCCCCGTTAGTCAGACATATGGGACAATTGACACTTGCAACGACCTAGGAAGAGCGGGTAGGCCTAGTAGGGACACTCATCGACCCACCCAGCCGGCTTTGGAGGCGCCGCACACCGCAGCGACGCAATTCGGCATCGGCGGCCTTATGCCGAGAACGATGGAGGAGACCATGTCACCCCGGCTCGACGAAACGCGTACCCCCGACGCGGCGTCGGCAACTCCGCCCGAACTCATCCACACCCCCGACCATCCGAGCGGTCCGAGCGGTCTGAGCGACCTGCCCGAGATCCCGCCGTACGACGAGGTCGCGGCGCTCGACGCGCGCGCCCTGTCGAAGACGCTTTTCGCCCGCCTCGAGACGCTCGAAGAGGGCACGCACGAGTACGCGTACGTCCGCAACACCCTCGTCGAGCTCAACCTCGCCCTCGTCAAGTTCGCCGCCTCCCGGTTCCGCTCCCGCAGCGAGCCGATGGAGGACATCATCCAGGTCGGCACCATCGGCCTGATCAAGGCCATCGACCGGTTCGAGCTCGCCCGAGGGGTCGAGTTCCCCACCTTCGCGATGCCAACCATCGTCGGAGAGATCAAGCGCTTCTTCCGCGACACCTCGTGGTCCGTGCGCGTCCCGCGCCGGCTGCAGGAGCTCCGCCTCGACCTGGCGAAGGCCGGTGACGAGCTCGCCCAGCAGCTGGACCGCGCGCCGACCGTCGGTGAGCTCGCCGAGAAACTCGGCATCACCAAGGAGGAGGTCGTCGAGGGCATGGCGGCGAGCAACGCGTACACCGCGAGCTCGCTCGACGCCCAGCCCGAGGAGGACGACACGGAGGGCGCGCTCGCGGACCGCATCGGCTACGAGGACAACGGCCTGGAGGGCATCGAGTACATCGAGTCCCTCAAGCCGCTGATCGCCTCGCTGCCCGCCCGCGACCGCAAGATCCTCTCCCTGCGCTTCGTCGCCGGCATGACGCAGTCGGAGATCGGCGAGGAGCTCAACATCTCGCAGATGCACGTCTCGCGGCTGCTCTCCCGCACCCTGGGCAAGCTCCGCAAGGGGCTGACCGTGGAGGAGTGACACCGCCCCGTCACCCCCTTCCCCCGTGTCCGAAGGGCCCGTTTCCGTCAAGGGATGGGCCCTTCGGCCGTCTTGACGGAGTCGTCCCCCCGGGGCGCGTTGTCGACGACGACGATCTCGTGGTCGGGGTGGTCCTGGGCGAGGAGCGAGTCCAGGGCGCGGGCGAGCTGTCCGGCGCGCGGGTGTGGTGCGGTCCGCGCACCAGGGTGGTGATCCACTCGCGCGCGAACCGGGCGGCGGCCGGTACGGCGGTACTGGGCGGACTTCCACGCCATGAGGCCGCGCAGGGCGGCCGCGTCTCGCTCGTCGAACACGAACCGCACCTCCCCGGCCTGACGGGCAAGGCGCCGCTCTTGGCGAGCGGTCCCGGCTCCCCAGTCTCCCCCTGAGCCTTGCTGGACGAGACGGTACCGGGCCAAATCCCTCCGCGACAGGGCTACTTACGCATGGTGATGAAGTGACGCGTGACGATCGCCTGACGGGCGCGGCGTCGCTGGTTCGGGTGATGGGCCCGAACCGGTCGCATGGGGGGCGCTTCCTCGGAACACAGATGGTGATCGACGGGGGTGCGCGGAAAGCGGCGTGGCCCGTTCGGTCGAGTGTCGGTGTGATCGAAGGAGAAGATATGTTCGCGTTTCGCCGTACTGTGGTCGCCGCTGTTCTCGCCTCTGTCGGTATCGTCTCGCTCGCCGCCCCCGGGGCTCAGGCCGACCCGGCGAACACCCCGGCTGTCGCGGCTGCGAGGGCGGCCGCCGCGGTCCCGGTGGACACCCCTGTTCACCTCATCGAGAACGCCAGCAACCGCGGCGTCACGATCGAGGTGTACGCCAACTGGGACTACGCGCTGCTGACCAACGACAGCGGCAGCAAGGGGACCAAGGTCATCTTCCGCCAGCAGGGAGACGGTTACACCATCGAGAGCACCAGCGGTCACTGGGGCGGATACACCTACTGGAGCGGCGTCGGCAACGGCGTCAGGCTGGACACGCGCGAGAACGCCACCGTCTTCCAGGTGGTCCCGTCGTCCCGTGGATTCCTGATCGCGGACAAGCACAAGAACTACGCCACCTACCCCTCCGGCGGCAAGGGCTGGCTCCAGCTGTTCAACACGGTGCTGCCCAACTTCCGCGAGTTTGCCTACTTCCGCGTCGAGCAGTAACCAGCGCCGGCGCCCGGCCGTCCGGGCGCCGGCGCCGGACTGGCCGCGCCGAAACGGACGCCGGGGTGCCCAACTGGGCAAGGTTCGCCAGCCCGGTCGTGGTCGCGGTCCAGGCGCCGCGCGACGGTTGCACGAGACGGTGCTGGACGGCTCCGGGGTCGAGCTCGTGCTGCTCAACCGGTCCACCCGGAGAGCGAAGCGGCACTGGCGGCGTACCGGACGTGGGGTTACCGCAAGACAGGCGAGGCGCGGCCATGGCAGGGCGCGGAACTCTACGACGTGATGCTGCTCGATCTCCGTTGAAGCGGGCGGCGGGCGTCTCCCGCGGTTCCGGAATGTACCGCGCCCCAGAGCTACAGCACCCGCTCACCGCCGCGCCAGACCGCCGTGGCCAGCGGGACGCCCGGGCGATAGGCCAGGTGGACGTGGGAGGGGGCGTCCAGGAGGACCAGGTCCGCGCGGGCGCCGGGGGTGAGGCGGCCGATGTCGTCGCGGCGCAGGGCGGCGGCGCCGCCGGCGGTGGCGGACCAGAGCGCCTCGTCGGGGGTCATGCCCATGTCCCGTACGGCGAGGGCGACGCAGAACGGCATCGAGGAGGTGAAGGAGGAGCCGGGGTTGCAGTCCGTGGACAGGGCGACGGTCACCCCCGCGTCGAGCAGGCGGCGCGCGTCCGGCCACTCGGCGCGGGTGGAGAACTCGGCGCCGGGGAGCAGGGTGGCGACCGTGTCGCCGCTGGCGAGGGCGTCCACATCGGCCTGCGTGAGGTGGGTGCAGTGGTCGGCGGAGGCGGCGCCGAGCTCGACGGCGAGCTGGACGCCGGGGCCGTACGACAACTGGTTGGCGTGGACGCGCGGGTGCAGGCCGCGCGCCTTTCCGGCGGTGAGGATGGCCCGGGCCTGGTCCCCGTCGAAGGCGCCCTTCTCGCAGAAGACGTCGATCCAGCGGGCGTGCGGGGCGCACGCCTCCAGCATCGGGCCGGTGACGAGGTCGACGTAGCCGGCCGGGTCGTCGGCGTAGTCGGGAGAGACGATGTGCGCGCCGAGGTAGGTGACCTCGTCGGTGTGGCGGGCGGCGATGCGCAGGGCGCGGGCCTCGTCCTCGACGGTGAGGCCGTAGCCGGACTTGGTCTCGAAGGTGGTCGTGCCCTGGCCCAGGGCCTCGCGCAGATAGCGGGTGAGGTTCGCTTCGAGGGCCTCGTCGGTGGCGGCGCGGGTGGCGGCGACGGTGGTGCGGATGCCGCCGGCGGCGTACGGCTGCCCGGACATGCGGGCGTTGAACTCGGCGGTGCGGTCGCCCGCGAAGACGAGGTGGGAGTGGGAGTCGACGAAGCCGGGGACGACGGCCCGGCCGCCGGCGTCGACCCGATTGTCAGTGGCGGGTGCTTTGCTGGATTCACCGATCCAGGAGACGCGGTCGCCGTCGATGACGACGGCCGCGTCCCGGATCAGACCGAGGGGAGATCCGTCACCGAGGGAGGGGTCGTTGGTGACCAGGCTGGCGATGTTGGTGATGACGGTCGCCGTCGCCGCGACGGCGCTGTTCGTCGTGGCGGGGGCGGGCGTCGCCGCGGGGGTGTTCGTGGTCTCCGGACCGCTGCTCATGGTGAGGGATGCCTCCTTCGGTCGTGCGGGCGTCGGTCGTGCTGCCGGTGGTGCCGCCGGTGCCGGGACCGGCGGCGTCGGTCGCGTCAGTCGCGCAGGGCGGCGATCGCGTCCGCCAGTGCCCGGGGGACGTCCGGAACCAGGGCGTGGGCCCCGTCCCGCACGACATGGCGGCCTCCCACGACCGTATGGCGCACATCCGCTGCCGACGCGGCGAATACCGCCGTCTCAGCTGCCAGACGCGGTGGCGGCCCCGCTGTCCTGACCGAGTCGAGCGCGATCGTCGTGAAGTCGGCGAGCGCGCCCGCCTCCAGGCGGCCGGCGTCGGACCAGCCGAGGGAAGCGTGGCCGTCGGCGGTGGCGGCGCGCAGCAGCGCGGCGGCCGTCCAGTGGCCCCGGGTGCGGGTGCGCAGGCGCTCGTCGAGCTCCATCGCACGCGCCTCCTCCAGCAGGTCGATCACCGCGTGGCTGTCGCTGCCCAGCGACAGGGGCGAGCCGGCCCGCTGGAGGGCGGCGGCCGGGCCGATGCCGTCGGCCAGGTCGCGCTCGGTCGTCGGGCACATGCAGGTGCCGGTGGCCGAGCCGCCGAGCAGGGCGATGTCCTCGTCGGTGAGGTGGGTGTTGTGGACGCCGGTGGTGTGGGCGCCGAGCACGCCGTGGTCGGCGAGCAGGCGGGTGGGGGTGCGGCCGTGGGCTGCCAGGCACGCCTCGTTCTCCGCCGTCTGTTCGGAGAGGTGGACGTGCAGGGGCGCCCGGCGCTCGGCGGCCCACTGGGCGACCGTGGCGAGCTGGTCGGCGGGGACCGCGCGTACGGAGTGGATGGCGGCGCCCACGCGGGCGTGCTCCCGCTCCTTGAGGAGCGCGGCGCGCTCCGCCCACGCGTCCGCCGTGCCGTCGGAGAAGCGCAGCTGGTGCTCGTTGGGCGGCTCTCCGAAGCCGCTCGACAGATAGGCCGTGTCGAGCAGCGTGATCCGGATGCCCGCCTCGGCGGCCGCCGCGACGAGCGCCTCGCCCATGGCGTTGGGGTCGGCGTAGGGGGCGCCGCCGGGCGCGTGGTGCAGGTAGTGGAACTCACCCACGGCGGTGATGCCGGCGAGGGCCATCTCGGCGTACGTCGCCCGCGCGAGCGCGTGGTAGGAGTCCGGGGTGAGCCGCTGGGCGACCCCGTACATGACCTCGCGCCAGGTCCAGAAAGTCCCGCTGCCGACCTGCACGGAGCCGCGCAGGGCCCGGTGGAAGGCGTGGCTGTGCGCGTTCGCCAGGCCCGGGAGCGTCAGGCCCCGCAGGACGGCCGCGCCCGGCGGCGGGGTGGCGACGCCGGTGCGGACGGCGGCGATCCGGCCGTCCGCTGCCACCTCCAGGGCCACGCCCGACTCGACCGCCGGGTCCAGCCAGGCGCGCTCCAGCCAGTACGTGGTCACGCGCATGCCAGTCCCTCCAGTACGTCGGCGAGGGCGCGGACGCCCGCCACGCAGTCGTCCTCGGTCGCGGACTCGGCCGGGGAGTGGGAGACGCCCGTCGGGTTCCGCACGAACAGCATGGCCGTCGGGATGGAGGCGGACAGGATGCCCGCGTCGTGTCCGGCGCCGGTGCCGAGGACCGGGATGCCGCCGCCGAGGATCTTGGCGAGCTCGTCGCGCAGCGCGTGCTCGAACTCGACGACCGGCGTGAAGGACTCCCGCACGACCGTGAGGTCGATCCCGTGCCGGTCGGCGTACTCGCGCGCGGCCCGTTCGATGCCGGTCACGACGGTGTCCAGCGTCTCCTGGTCGGCCGCGCGCGAGTCGAGCCAGCCGCGCACCAGCGACGGGATGGCGTTGACGCCGTTCGGCTCGACCGCGATCTTGCCGAAGGTGGCCACCGCGCCCGCCAGCTCCGCCTCGCGGCGGGCGGCGAGCACCGTCTCGGCGTACGTCAGCATCGGGTCGCGCCGGTCGGCCAGCCGGGTGGTGCCGGCGTGGTTGGCCTCGCCGTGGAAGTCGTACCGCCAGCGGCCGTGCGGCCAGATGGCGGAGGCGATGCCGACCGGGTCGCCCGACAGGTCCAGGGCCCGCCCCTGCTCGACGTGGAGCTCGACGAAGGCGCCGATGCGCGCGAGCCGCTCCGGGTCCGGGCCGATGGCCTCCGGGTCGTACCCGGCCGCCTCCATGGCCTGCGGCAGCGTGACGCCGTCGCCGTCGCGCAGCGCGTACGCCGCCTCCTTGGTCAGCTGCCCGGCCGTGAGCCGGGAGCCGACGCAGGCGAGGCCGAAGCGGGCCCCCTCCTCGTCACCGAAGTTGGTGACGGCGACCGGCCGGCGGAACTCCACACCCCTGTGGCGGAGTTCGTCCAGGGCCGCGAAGGAGGACACCACACCCAGCGGGCCGTCGAAGGCGCCGCCGTCCGGGACCGAGTCCAGGTGCGAGCCGGTGACGATCGCGCCCTCGCCGAGGGGGTCGCCGAGCCAGGCCCACTGGTTGCCGTTGCGGTCGGTCTCGTACGTCAGGCCGCGCGCCTCGGCCTGCGCCCGGAACCAGGCGCGGCAGTCGCGGTCGGCCTCGGTCCAGGCGTAGCGGCGGTAGCCGCCGCTGTCCCGGTTCCGGCCGACGGGCGCGAGCTCGGCCCACATCTCGTGGAAGGTCACGCCTGGTCACCCTCGCGCATCGGGACGCGCACGCCCTTCTCGTCGGCGACGTTCTCCGCGATGTCGTACCCGGCGTCCACGTGCCGGATGACGCCCATGCCCGGGTCGTTGGTCAGCACGCGGCGGATCTTCTCGCCCGCCAGCGGCGTGCCGTCGGCGACCGTGACCTGGCCCGCGTGGATCGAGCGGCCCATGCCGACGCCGCCGCCATGGTGGAGGGAGACCCAGGAGGCGCCGGAGGCGACGTTGACCATGGCGTTGAGGAGCGGCCAGTCGGCGATGGCGTCGGAGCCGTCGAGCATGGCCTCGGTCTCGCGGTACGGGGAGGCGACGGAGCCGCAGTCGAGGTGGTCGCGGCCGATGACGACCGGCGCGGAGAGCTCGCCGCTCGCGACCATGTCGTTGAAGCGCTCGCCCGCGCGGTCGCGCTCGCCGTAGCCGAGCCAGCAGATGCGGGCGGGCAGGCCCTGGAAGTGGACGCGCTCGCCGGCCATCTTGATCCACCGGGCGAGGGACTCGTTCTCGGGGAAGAGGTCGAGGATCGCGCGGTCGGTGGCGGCGATGTCCTTGGGGTCGCCGGACAGGGCGGCCCAGCGGAAGGGGCCCTTGCCCTCGCAGAAGAGGGGCCGGATGTAGGCGGGGACGAAGCCGGGGAAGGCGAAGGCCCGGTCGTAGCCGGCGAGCTGCGCCTCGCCGCGGATGGAGTTGCCGTAGTCGAAGACCTCGGCGCCCGCGTCCATGAAGCCGACCATGGCCTCCACGTGACGGGCCATCGACTCGCGGGCCCGCTGGGTGAAGTCGGCGGGCTTCTCGGCGGCGTACGACGCCATGTCCTCGAAGGCGACGCCGACCGGCAGGTACGCCAGCGGGTCGTGGGCCGAGGTCTGGTCGGTGACGATGTCGATGGGCGCGCCCATGGCCAGCAGCTGCGGGACGAGCTCGGCGGCGTTGCCGAGGACGCCGATGGAGAGCGGCTTGCGGGCGTCGCGGGCCTCGGTGGCGAGGGACAGCGCGTGGTCGAGGGAGTCGGCCTTCACATCGAGGTAGCGGTGCTCGATGCGGCGCTCGATGGCGCGCGGGTCGCAGTCGATGCAGATGGCCACGCCGTCGTTCATCGTCACGGCGAGCGGCTGGGCGCCGCCCATGCCGCCGAGTCCGGCCGTCAGGGTGATGGTTCCGGCCAGCGTGCCGCCGAACTTCTTCGCGGCGACGGCGGCGAACGTCTCGTACGTGCCCTGGAGGATGCCCTGGGTGCCGATGTAGATCCACGAGCCGGCGGTCATCTGCCCGTACATGGTCAGGCCGAGCTGCTCCAGGCGCCGGAACTCCTCCCAGTTGGCCCAGTCGCCCACCAGGTTGGAGTTGGCGATGAGGACGCGCGGCGCCCACTCGTGGGTCTGCATGACGCCGACCGGGCGGCCGGACTGGACGAGCATCGTCTCGTCCTGCTTCAGCGTCCGCAGCGTACGGACCATGGCGTCGAAGGAGCGCCAGTCGCGCGCGGCCTTGCCGGTGCCGCCGTAGACGACGAGCTTGTCGGGGTGCTCGGCGACCTCGGGGTCGAGGTTGTTCTGCAGCATCCGCAGGGCGGCTTCCTGCTGCCATCCCAGGGCGCTCAGTTCCGTACCGCGCGGGGCCCGTACGGGGCGGGGTCCTGACATGGGGATGCCTCCTCGAAACGACTGCACGAAGACGTGTTGCAGAATCAGTTATTCACATACTGGCCTGCTGAATAGAAGTAGTCAACGGCTGCGGTCGCCCACACCGGGTGATTGGCTGGAGGACATGGCTTCAGACCGTCGCGACCAGGCGCCGCCGCCGGACGCCGTACGAGCACTCCGCGAAGCCCGAGCGGCAGCGCGCGACCAGGCCGTACGAGCCGCCGTCGACCACGCCCTCCTCACCGAGCGCGAGCCCGTCGCCGCCCTCCTCGACCTCGACGGCGTCCGCGCCTCCGCCGCCGCCCTGCGCGCCGCCTTCGCGGACGTCACCGACGCGCCCGTCCTGCACGCCTTCGCCGTCAAGGCCTGCCCGCTCGTCCCCGTCCTGCGCCTGCTGTACGAGGCCGGGCTCGGCGCCGAGGTCGCGAGCCCCGGCGAGCTGGCCCTGGCCCGCGCCGCCGGGGTCGACCCGGCCCGGATCGTCCTCGACTCGCCCGCCAAGACGCCCGCCGACCTGCGCGAGGCCCTCGCCCTCGGGATCGCCGTCAACGCCGACAACACGCAGGAGCTGGGCCGTATCGACGCCCTGATCGGCAAGACGCCCCCCAGCACCTCGCCCCTCGGTCTGCGCGTGAACCCGCAGATCGGCGGCGGCACCATCGACGCCCTGTCCACCGCCACCCCCACCTCCAAGTTCGGCGTGGCGCTGCGCGACGAGGGCGCCCGCGCCCGCGTCGTACAGGCCTACCTCGACCGCCCCTGGCTCACCCGGCTGCACACCCACTCCGGCTCCCAGGGCCTGCCGCTGTCCCTCCTCGTCACCGGCGTCCGCGCGGCGTACGAACTCGCCGAGGAGATCAACGCCGCCACCGGGCGCCGCCAGGTCGACACCCTCGACATCGGCGGCGGCCTCCCGGTGAACTTCGCCTCCGACGAGGAGACCCCGACGTACGCGGAGTACGCCCGCCTCCTCGCCGCCGAGGTGCCGGGGCTGTTCGACGGGCGCTACGGCCTGGTGACCGAGTTCGGCCGGTCCCTGCTGGCCAAGCACGGCACGGTCCTCGCCCGCGTCGAGTACGCCAAGACGTCCGGCTCCCGGCCCATCGCCGTCACCCACGCGGGCGTCCAGGTCGCCACCCGTACCGTCTACGACCCCGTCTCCTGGCCGCTGCGGATCGCCGCGTACGACGCGGAGGGGCTGCCGAGGACGGGCCCGGCCGTCGACCAGGACGTGGCGGGCCCCGCCTGCTTCGCGGGCGACCTCCTCGCCGTCGCGCGCCCGCTGCCCCTGCTGCGGCCGGGCGACGTCGTGGCGGCGCTGGACACCGGGGCGTACTACTTCGCGCACCACTACGCGTACAACTCCCTCCCCCGCCCCGGCGTGTACGGCTACACCGCCGACGGTGACGGGACGGTCCGCTTCGCGACCGTGCGGCCGCCGCAGACGGTGGCCGAGATCGTCGCGGAGGCGGGCGGCGGGCACCCGGACGCGCTAGTGACGCACTGACCGCCGACTGACGCCGCACCCGCCGGGCAGATGTCCCCCATGGCAACGCACGCACCCGAGCAGGGTCCTGACACCGGAGACGAGCCCACGCTCAAGCGGGCCATCGGGCCGAAGCTGCTCATCCTCTTCGTCATCGGCGACATCCTGGGCACCGGCATCTACGCCACCACCGGCAAGGTGGCCGGCAAGATCGGCGGCGCGCTCTGGCTGCCGTTCCTGATCGGCTTCGTCGTCGCGATCCTGACGGCGGCGTCGTACGTCGAACTCGTCGGCAAGTACCCGAAGGCCGCCGGAGCGGCCCTCTACACCCAGAAGGCGTTCAAGGTCCCCTTCCTCACCTTCATCGTCGCCTTCATGGTGATGTGCTCGGGGCTGTCGTCCGCGAGCGCCGCCGCGCGGGCCTTCAGCGGGGACTACCTCGCCGAGTTCACCGGGGGCGCCGTCCCGCCGACGCTGATCGCCATCCTGTTCATCCTCGCCCTCGCGGCGCTCAACCTGCGGGGCGTGTCGGAGTCGGTGAAGACGAACGTCGTCCTCACCGTCGTGGAGCTGACGGGCCTGCTCGTCATCCTCACCATCGGCGCGTGGGCGGTCCTCACGGGCGAGGGCGAGCCGTCGCGCCTCGGCGACCTCTCGGCGACCGGCACGGGGTACGCGCTGCTCACCGGCGTTCTCGGCGCGACCGCGCTGGGCTTCTTCGCCTTCGTCGGGTTCGAGGACTCGGTCAACATGGCCGAGGAGACCCGCGACCCGGTGCGCACCTTCCCCCGGGCGATCTTCACCGGCGTCGCGGTCACCGGCACCATCTACGTCCTGGTGGCGCTGGTCTCCTCGCTCCTCGTCGACCACCGCACGCTGGAGAAGTCCAGCGGGCCGCTGCTGGAGGTGGTCAAGGCGGGCGGGCTGGACTTCCCGCCCAAGGCGTTCGCGCTGATCGCGCTGTTCGCCGTCACCAACTCGGCGCTGATCAACATCATGATGGCCTCGCGGCTCTGCTACGGCATGGCCAACGAGCGGATCCTGCCGCGCGCCATGGGCCGCGTGCTCGCCGGGCGGCGCACGCCGGTCGTCGGCATCGTCTTCGTGTCGCTCCTGGCCATCGGGCTGGTGTCCACCGGCGAGATCGAGGGGCTCGGCGACACGACCGCGTTCCTGCTGCTGTGCGTCTTCGCGGTGGTCAACATCGCGGTGCTGGTCCTGCGCCGGGACCGCGTCGGGCACGCGCACTTCCGTACGCCGACGGCGCTGCCGATCCTCGGGGCGGTCACGTCCCTGATCCTGGCGAGCCCGCTCGCGGACCGGGACGCGGACGTCTACATCCGGGCGGGCGTGCTGCTGGCGATCGGCATCGGGCTGTGGGCGGTCAACAAGGTGGTGATGCGCGCACGCGGCGAGACGTGAGGCCCGAGTGTGAGGCGGACCCTATCGGGTGGCGGGCATGTTCCGTTGGAAAATGCCAGAACTCCCGCCGCGCGGGCGAACGTTGCGTAACGTCGCCGTCACTGCCGTGTCCACGCAACGGGGATCAGGGAGGCGAGCCCGCGTGCCCGGAATCGATGAGTGCCTGCTCCACGCCATGACCGTGCCGGGCGCGCGGGGAGCGGCCCTCGTCGACTGGACCAGCGGTCTGGCGCTGGGCGTGATCGGGGACTCGCCCGTGGGCGACCACGAGACGACCGCCGCCGAGACGGCCGAACTGGCGCGGGCGGCGGCCGAGTACGAGTCGTTCGCCCGGCCCGGCGCGGGGGACGAGGAGTTACGGGAAGAGGGGCCGGGCGGCGGCGAGTTACCCAAGGGGCCGCCCGTCGAGGACGTCATCGTCACCACCCGCTCCGGCTACCACGTCCTGCGCTTCGTCGAGACGACCTTCGACAGCAGCGTCTTCCTCCACCTCTGGCTCGACCGCTCCACCGGCAACCTCGCCCTCGCCCGCATCCGCCTGCGCGACCTCGCCGAACGGCTGGTCCTCGGATGACCGTCGCCTCCCCCCTGCTGCTCCGGCTGGCCGCCGAGTCCGCCACCGGCGCGCTGCTGCGCGACCACGGCACGCTCCACCTCGTGGACGGCCGCGTGGTCCACGCCGAGAGCCCCGCCGCCCCCGGCCTCGACGTCCTGCTCACGGCCGGCGGCCGGCTCCCGCCCGACCGGCGGCTCGGCGACGGCGAGCTGGAGATCTGCCGCCTCGGCGCCCTGTTCGACGCGGCGTTCTTCGCGCTGACGCCCGGCAGCGGCCCCACGCGCTTCCGGTACGGGCCCGTCGAGCGGCCCGGTCCCCTCGCTCCGGTGCGGCCCGTCCCTTTGGCCGACGTGGAGCGCGAGACCCGGCGCCGCCGCGAGCTGCTGGACGGCGTGTGGCCGTACCCGGCCGTCGACACCGCGCCCGTGGTGGCCCGCCCGGCGGCCCCCGGCCAGACCGTCACCCTCCGGCAGCGCGCGCTCCTCGCGTACGCCGACGGGACGCGTACGCCGGCGGAGCTGGCCCGCGCGCTGGGGCGGCCCGCCTTCCACACGCTGCTGGAGGTGCGGCGGCTCGCGGCGGCGGGGCTGATCGCGACGCCGCTGGAACCGGCGCCCTCGCCCCCGCGCTGGCTGCCGCCGACCGTCCCCGACCCGGACACCGCCCTGCTCCGCCGGCTCCGCGACGCCCTGGAGGCCCACCTGTGACGAAGACCCGCACGGCAGCCCACGCCCACGCCGAAGCGCAGGCCCAGGTGCTCGGCGAGCTCAGACGCCTGCGGGCCCGGCTCCCGCAGCTGACCGGGGCCCTCGCGGCGAGCGTCGACGGCCTGGTCCTGGCCCACGACACGGGCGGCGACACCGGAATCGCGGAGGGCGTCGCCGCGCTGACGGCCGCCGCGCTCGGCGTGGCCCAGCGGCTCACCGACGCGACCGGCCAGGGCGGCTTCCGCGAGCTGCTGGTCCGCGGCGAGGAGGGCTACGTCGCCACGTACGCGGCGGGCGGCTCGGCCGTCCTGACCCTCCTCGCGGAGCCCCGCGTCAACGTCGGCCGCCTCCACCTGGAGGCCCGCCGCTCCAGCGCCCGCATCGGCAGCGTGGTCGACGCCGCCCTCGTACCGCAGCAGCGGCCGCCCGCGCGGCCCCCGATTCCGCCCCGCCCGTCCCACACACCGCCGTCCCACACACCGAAGGAAGCATGAGCATGGCCAACGTCGAAACCGCCCTGAAGGAAACCACCACGATCGACGGCGCCCTCGGTGCCGCACTCGTCGACTACACCAGCGGCATGGCCCTCGGCACGATAGGCGGCGGGAAGGACCTCGACCTGGCGATCGCCGCGGCGGGCAACACCGACGTCGTCCGCGCCAAGGTCCGCACGATGGAGATGCTCGGGCTCAAGGACGAGATCGAGGACATCCTGATCACGCTGGGCACCCAGTACCACCTCATCCGCCTCCTCAAGAGCCGTGGCGGCGCGGGCCTGTTCCTCTACCTGGCCCTCGACAAGGAGCGCTCCAACCTGGCGATGGCCCGCCACCAGCTCCGCCGGATCGAGGCCGAGCTGGAGGTCTGAAACCCGCCCGCGGCCCCTCGCGGAACCGTCGCGGAACCGGCGACCGGATCACTGCCGTCCTCCCCGGCACATGGCGAAGGGGCGGGAGTGGTGAGGGTGACGGTGCCGGGAACGGACGGGAAAACCGGGGGTGGCCGGGGGCCGAGGGGTGGCGGCGTCTGGCTGCCCGGCGTGGTGAACCTCGCGCTCGGCGTGCCCGCGATGATTCCGCTGCACCTCGCGTGGTGGCTGTGGACGGAGTACCTGCCGATGGACTGCCGCAGCGTGGCGGAGGCGGCCCGGCCAGGGCTCACGAACTGCAACTACACCACCCTGGACCACGCGGGTCCCGCGATGTTCCTGCTCGTGGTGTCCGGGCTGCTCGCCCTCGGGCTGGTGCTCCTCGTCGACGTGCTGCTGCCGCTGCGGCGCGGCAGCCGGCGGGGAGTGTGGCTCGGCACGGCCGTGCTGGTCCCGGTTCCGTTCGCGGTGACCCTCGCACTGGCCCTCTGATACGGCCCGTCAGCGGCGGCGCCGCGCCCCGCCGGGTGCGGCGTCGCCCGCGGCGATGCCCGTGGTGCGGTACGCGCGCACGGGCCTGCCGACCGGGCCCTTGGCGAGCCAGTCGGTACGCACCCACAGCAGTGTCTCGCGCCGGTGCTCCCAGCGGCCCAGCCAGACGGCCTTCAGCCACAGGCCCGCACCGGCACCGGCCAGCCACAGCCCGCCCGCGCCGGGCAGTACGAAGGAGAGGCCCAGCGCGGCCAGGAAGGCGCCCAGCAGCCACCAGCGGCGCGAGCGGCGCCAGGCGCGGGCGGTCACGGCCCGGTCCTGGAGGAAGTCGGCGCGCGCGGCCCGGGTGGCCTCCGCGGCCAGGCGCGTGTACCGCGCGCGCCGCGCCAGGGCCACCGCCGCGGCCGTCACCAGGAAGAGCGCGGCCCCGGCGAGCAGTCCGATGCGCCGCCCGGTCAGCCCGGGCACCAGCGCCCCGAGCCCGGCGGCCAGCAACCCCGGCCACCACAGGGGCGCCACCCCCGCTCGTACGACCACGGCCACTCTCGCCAGCGCCTGCCCGCCCCGCGCCACGTCCGCCTCCTCAACTCGCCGCTGCGACACCGATGCGTCTGTGCGGCGGAAGGCTAACGCCCTTCCCTTAACGTCTCCTGAGAATCGCCGCTAGTCGACGAAGAGACCGCGCGCGGCCGCCCCCGCGTCGAACTCCTCCAACCGCGCCTGCGCGTCCGGCAGCCCGTCGCACATCGCCTCCAGCAGCACCCGCCCCAGCATCATCGGCGCGCACGCCGTGTCGAAGGCGAGTCCGGTGCCGACGGCCGCCGGGAGCAGGACGTCGCTGTGCTTGGCGACCGGCGCGAACGCCGAGTCCGCGACGGTCACCACCGTGAGGCCGGCCTCCCGCGCGTACGCGAGCGCCTCGACGACCTCCTTGGGGTGGCGGGGCAGCGCGAAGCAGAGCAGCACCGTGGCCCCGGCCCGTACGGCGCCGTCGACGCGGTCGACGAGCATGGTGCCGCCCTCGTCCAGCAGCCGTACGTCCGGGTGGACCTTGGCCGCGAAGTACGCGAAGCCGCGCGCCTGCGAGGAGGCGGCCCGCAGCCCCAGCACGGGCAGCGGCCGCGAGGAGGCGAGCAGCCGCCCGGCCCGCTCGACGGGCTCGGGGTCGGCGAGCAGCCCGGCGAGGTGGCGCAGGTTCTCGATCTCGGCGTGGACGGCCTGCTGGTACTCGTTGAACTCCGACGCCCCGGCCGCCACGGACTGGGCGGGCGCCACCTCGCGCAGGTACTTGCGCAGGCCCGGGTAGCCGTCGAAGCCGAGGGCGACCGCGAAGCGGGTCACGGACGGCTGGCTCACCCCGGCCAGCTCGGCGAGCTCCACGCTCGACAGGAACGGCACATCGGCGGCACGCCGCACCATCCAGTGCGCGATCCTGCGCTGCGTCGGCGTCAGCCGGTGCCCTTCGAAGAGCGCCTGCAGCCGCGCGGCGGGATTGTCGCTCATCCCGTCCCCCTGATCCTTCACCGGCGTGTTTATTCAGTCACCGCCGTGACTGAATAAACCATATGCAAGAGGCGCATGCCGGGGGAAGCGGGGCTCGGTACCCGGTCCGCGCCGGCGCCGCGCACGAACCGCGCTGATCGCCTCGTGACTTCAATTCGCCCTTGTTGAGACCGAGTTATCGCGATGAAGCCCTATAAGGGTCCCGGCCTACCGTCTCCAAGCCCCACGCCGGCGGACATACAATGCGACATCACATTGTGATCAATGATCAACAGCATCGGGGGATGCGCCATGGGGTTCGACCAGGAATGGGCCCAGCTGCGGGACGAGGCGGCGGCCAGGCAGGCAACATCGATGCGGCTCAATCAGCTGCCCGCCGATCCGGGCGGCGGCGGCGGAGTCGCAGGCCCGGGCGGCATCTTGGAGTCTTCACCCGCCGAGAAGCGCGCGGCCGCCAACACCATCGACAACTCCCTGGTGAAGCAGACCACGGACGCCACGAACTGGGCGGACGAGGCCACGACGGGCGCCATCGGTTCCCTCAAGGGCTGGGAGACCGCCGCCGGGCTCAAGACCGTGGAGTCCACGTGGGACAAGCAGGTCAAGACGCTCATCGGCCGACTGCACCATGAGAGTCGCGCCCTGCGGAGCACCGTGGTCACCCTGGGCGGGGTCGACTCCGGCCGCGGTCAGCGGATCAACAGCGTCCCATCGAGTTTCAACTCGTACTGAGCGCCGTCACGGCGCTCGTACGACTTCGATGCCGATGCCGATGCCGATGCCCCGTCGCCCGTAGGGAAACAGAATGCTGACGTACCACGAAGTCATGTCCACGGACTTCGGCCCTCTGAACACCGCTGCCGAGAAGTGGCAGTCGATGGCGGCCGAAATCCACAAGGTCGAGATCGCCTACCGGGACAACGTCGAGAAGATCAGGAACTGGCAGGGTCAGAGCGAGTTCGCGGCGCGCACGAACTTCGCCGCGACGCGCTACGAGTACCAGGCCGCCCAGACCCAGGCCAAGGCGACCGCCACGTTGCTGCGTAACGCCCACCAGCAGTTCGTCGAGCTGAAGAAGCAGCTGGAGAACGCCCGCGCCGACGCCGTCAAGGCCGGCATGAAGGTGTCCGAGCAGGGCAACGTCGCCTACGACTGGGACAAGCTCACCCCGGCCGAGCGCGAGGCCGCCCGCCACGACCCGGACCACGCCCGCTCCGTCCAGGAGAGCGAGCAGTCGTGGGCCGATTACATCAAGGCGTGCGTCAAGGCCGTCGACGACGCGGACAAGGACCTGAAGAAGGACCTGGAGGCCGTCGTCAAGGACAGCTACGGCGCCAAGAACGACGAAACGCTCGGCACCGGCTTCAACGGCGACGCCGGGAAGGTCTCGGTGGCGGACGACCAGCAGAAGCAGGACCGTACGCAGCTCGCCGCGCTGAAGATCCGCGACAACGAGACCCTCGAGGACTACCTGCTGCGCCTGCAGCGCACCGGTGTGGAGAAGATCAGCGGCAGCAAGGAGATCGCGGACCTCTTCGCAGCCGTCCAGAAGGGCACGATCACCGCCGGGGCCTTCGCCAGGGCTATCGGCAAGAGTGGCTCGTCCGGCTTGAAGCTGTACAAGTACCTGAAGGAGAACAAGCCGATCACCGCGGCCGGCACCTTCCTGGGGAGCCGCATCAACGCGCGGATCGCCTCCGCCGCCCCGGGCAGCTTCTGGAGCCGTATGCCACCCAATCTGGTGGGCGCCCTCACCGGCTCGGACGAGGCCGCCAAGCTCGCGTACGCGAGGGCCGGCTCCGCCTTCGTCCCCACAGCGGCCGAGGCCAGCCTGATCACCGTCGCCAGGAACGGCGGTCTCGCGGAAGCGGCGAAGACCGCGGGCTGGCTTCGTGGCGCCGGTGTGGTGGGTGGTGTCGCGGCAACCGCCTACGGCATAGCGAACCTGTCCACCTACAACGCGGACATGATCAAGGCCGACCCGGCCAAGTTCGCCTCGGACCTCAGCGGCACGGCCTTCAACGGCTCCCTGACCGCGCTCACCGTGGCACCCAGCCCGGTGACGCTCGGTCTGACGATCGGCACGGGCGTGGTGTACGCCGGCTGCTTGATCTGGGACAACCACGAGGCCATCGGCGACGGGATCGAGAAGGCGGGCGACTGGATCGGCGACAAGGCCTCGGACATCGGGGAAGACATCTCCAGCGGTGCGAAGAAGCTGGGCAGCGCCCTCAATCCGTTCGACTAGCGAAAGATCCCATGCACACCACCATCACCCCGTTCACGCTCACCTTCTGGAAGGGGGAGCGGTATCCGGGCACGCCGCTGCAGCGCGCCTGGCAGGGTACGTCTCCGGAATACGGGGACATCCGCGTCCTCTGGCCCGCGCCTCCCCACGTCGACGAGCGCATCGCCACACAGGTGAGCGGTGGTCTCATTCCGACGGCCACCTTTGAGACCCGCGGCATCCACGCCGAACTCGTGGGGATGCCGACCCTGAACCGCGCGACCGCGCGCGTGGGCGACGGCCTCGTGTCACTGAGCCGGAACAGATTCGCCATGACGAAGAGGGGCCGTTCCCTGCGCATGACGTACTTGGGTAACCACTACAGGCTGACGGCGATCGACCGGAAGGCGTACACGTTCTCGCGGAAGCCCGACGCCGACGACCCCGGCGTCGTCCTCACGGTGCGGCAGTCGGGGCTCGGGAAGAACAAGAAGGTCTCCGTCCAGGCGAACGGCCGGGTCCTGCCCACCGATCTGGCCCTGGCGGTTCTCTTCGCCGGAGTCGACCGGGCCGTTCTCACCCGGGGAGGCGTGGTGCGTGCCGGCTTCTCGAGGCTGTCCCACTTCTGGGCCGAGACCTACACCCCCTGACCGCGACTAACAAAAGAGTACGTATGCCTTCGTTCGACATTTCCCGGTCCCGGTTCCGCCTGGCCGACGATCACCTCATCGTGCTGTGCGAGCTCGCGGCCGGGAACGAGGTGCCCGAAGATCTGGCCACCGCCCGTAAGGAGCTGGTGGACAGCGGCCTGATCAACCCGGGTGGTGAACTGGTCCCTTCACTCCTGCCGCTGCTCAAGACGGTCCTGAATCCCGGGGTGGTCATCTCCCTGGAGGCGGCCGGCCGGCAGGGAGACCTGCGCCACGGCATGCTCATCGGTGAGGACCACGTCGTCGCCCACGAGGCGTGGCCGGGGGAAGCCGAGGCCGAGTACTCCTGCGTCCAGCCGAAGATGCTGGTCTGGAAGCTCGCCGACATGGTGAACCTTCAGCAGCCCCGGGTCTCCCCCGCCACGCCCCTCTCCGTCCTGGAGACCACTGTGGGCACGATCGAGGCGGGATTCGCCGGACTGGACGGCGCGGCCCGGGCCAGGTCCGGCGAGGAAGAGCGGGACCTCGTGCACCGCTCCATGGCGGCGACCGGCACGCTTGCCGAGCCGTCCCTGACGTTCCTGTCCGAGCTGATGTGCGAGCTCCGCTCCAGCTGGCGCATGACGGCCGCCTGGCGGGGAACTTCCGAGGGCCTCCCGGGCGTCTCGGCGCGCGGCTTCGCCGTCTGGGACTGCGGCCCCCTGGGCTACTGGCTGCGGGAGCTCCCCGAAGAGCCCGTGCCCGCCGAGAAGATCACCCCGGGCGGCCCCTTCCGGCTCGTCCGCGTCGACGCGAAGACCATCTGGGCGAGGATCACCGAGCTGCTCCCGGACGACGCCGAGATCCGCGGCGCCGCGGCCTGACGCTGAGGAGAAGTGTCCGCGTGAGAGCCGCGGGGACCGCCGCACCCCCGTTGCCGGGGGGCGGGACGACGGCGGTCCCCGCGGGGGACACGGGCCCGGGTCAGGGCCGGTCTCCGCGTCCGCGGCGTACGGGAGGTCCGGGAGCCGCTCCGGAGGTTCCTGACGCCGACAAGGACAACAGTGCACGAGCAGTGTTAAGCGGGTGCTGCCGCGACATGACGTGCTCGTACCGTTTGCGCGAAGCTACTGCTTGCGGTCCTTGGCGAGGAACGACAGCAGGTCCTGACGGCTCACCACACCGGTGGGCTTGCCCTCGACCAGCACGATCGCCGCGTCCGCCGTGCCGAGCACGGACATCAGGTCGTCGACCGGCTCGCCGGAGCCGACCTGCGGCAGCGGCGGGCTCATGTGCTTCTCGAGCGGGTCGTCGAGGGAGGCCCGCTTGGTGAACAGGGCGTCCAGCAGCTGGCGTTCGACGACGGAGCCGACGACCTCGGCGGCCATGACGTCGGGGTGGCCGGCGCCCGGCTTGACGATGGGCATCTGGGAGACGCCGTACTCGCGCAGGACCTCGATGGCCTCGCCGACGGTCTCCTCGGGGTGCATGTGGACGAGCTTGGGGATGTCGCCCTCCTTGTGCCGCAGGACGTCCCCGACGCTGGCGGACGGGCCGGCCTCCTCCAGGAAGCCGTAGTCCGCCATCCACTCGTCGTTGAAGATCTTCGAAAGGTAGCCCTTGCCGCTGTCCGGCAGCAGCACGACCACCACGTCGTCCGGGCCGAGCCCCTCGGCCGCCCGCAGCGCCGCGACGACGGCCATGCCGCAGGAGCCGCCGACGAGCAGGCCCTCCTCCTTGGCGAGGCGCCGGGTCATCTGGAAGGCGTCCTTGTCGGAGACCGCGATGATCTCGTCCGTGACGCTGCTGTCGTACGCGCTGGGCCAGAAGTCCTCGCCGACGCCCTCGATCAGGTACGGACGGCCGGAGCCGCCGGAGTACACCGAGCCCTCCGGGTCCGCGCCGACGACGCGGACCTTGCCGCCGCTGACCTCCTTCAGGTAGCGGCCGGTGCCGGTGATGGTGCCGCCGGTGCCGACGCCCGCCACGAAGTGGGTGATCTTCCCGGACGTCTGGTCCCACAGCTCGGGACCGGTGCTCTCGTAGTGCGAGCGCGCGTTGTTGGGGTTCGAGTACTGGTCCGGCTTCCAGGCGCCGGGCGTCTCCCGTACGAGCCGGTCCGAGACGTTGTAGTACGAGTCCGGGTGCTCGGGGTCGACCGCCGTGGGGCAGACCACGACCTCGGCGCCGTACGCCCGCAGAACGTTGATCTTGTCCGTGGAGACCTTGTCGGGGCAGACGAAGACGCACTTGTAGCCCCGCTGCTGGGCCACGATCGCCAGGCCGACGCCCGTGTTGCCGGACGTGGGCTCGATGATGGTGGCGCCGGGCTTGAGCTCACCGCTCTGCTCGGCCGCCTCGATCATGCGCAGGGCGATGCGGTCCTTCACCGAACCGCCCGGGTTGAAGTACTCCACCTTGGCGAGGACGGTTGCCTGCAGGCCCTCGGTCACACTGTTGAGCTTCACCAGCGGGGTGTTGCCGATGAGGCTGATCATCGAATCGTGGAATTGCACCGTAGTTCTCCGGGGTCTCCGTAATGGTCCCGCCAGCGTATGCGTAGGACGAGGCGGTTACGGGGCAGTTAGCTCATGAACCGGCCTGGAGGAGGTGGCTGCCCCTATGTCGAGGGCGAGGGTGGCGCGACGGATCGCCGCGGGAGCGGCGTACGGCGGCGGGAGCCTCGGGCTGCTGGGTGCGGCGGCGGTGGGGGTGCTGCTGGCGGAGGTCCAGCTGGCGAAGCGTTCCGTGGGCGGCGGGGTGGCGCCGCTGCCACCGGCGGCTGACGGGCTGTACGGCCGTGGTTTCGAGGGCGCCGAGCCGGTCAGGCTCGCCCTTCTGGGTGATTCTACGGCGGCGGGCCAGGGTGTGCGGCGGGCCGGCCAGACGCCGGGCGCGCTGCTGGCCTCGGGCCTCGCGGCGGTCGCGGAACGCCCCGTCGAGCTGCGTAACGTCGCCCTGCCCGGCGCCCGCTCCGACGACCTGGAACGCCAGGCCACGCTGCTGCTCGCGCACCCGGGGCGGGTCCCCGACGTGTGCGTGATCATGATCGGCGCGAACGACGTGACGCACCGGATGTCGCCGACCCAGTCCGTGCGGTACCTGTCGACGACGGTGCGCCGGCTGCGCACGGCGGGCGCGGAGGTGGTGGTCGGCACCTGTCCCGACCTGGGCACGATCGAGCCGGTCTACCAGCCGCTGCGCTGGGTGGCGCGGCGGGCCTCGCGCCAGCTGGCCGCCGCCCAGACGATCGTGGTCGTGGAGCAGGGCGGCCGTACGGTGTCGCTCGGCGACCTCCTGGGTCCGGAGTTCGAGGCGAACCCGCGCGAGATGTTCGGCGCCGACAACTACCACCCCTCGGCCGAGGGGTACGCGACGGCGGCGATGGCCGTCCTCCCGACGGTCTGCGCGGTGCTGGGCGTCTGGCCGGAGGAGGAGCGGCTGGAGGCGGACCGCCACGAGGGCGTGCTGCCGGTCGCGCAGGCGGCCGCGGAGGCCGCGGAGGAGGCCGGTACGGAGGTCACCCCGGCCCGCGCCCCCTGGGCCCGCCTGAAGCACCGCCGGCGCCGTCGCCTGCCCCTGGTCACGGACCCGTCGCCCACGCCGGAGCCGCCGGACACCCATGGGCGCCACGTGTGAGCGCCACGCACCGGCGCGTACGCCTGAGCGAGCGCTTAGAAATGCGGCGCTCGTCACACGTTCCGTGCAGTGACCTGCGCGGTACGTGCGGGTAACTTCACCTCACAGGTCCGCCATCCGCCTCACCGCACCTGGAGCCCCGATGCCCGAAGCCGTGATCGTCTCAGCCGCCCGCTCCCCCATCGGCCGGGCCTTCAAGGGCTCGCTGAAGGACCTGCGGCCGGACGACCTGACCGCCACGATCATCCAGGCCGCGCTCGCCAAGGTGCCCGAGCTCGACCCGCGCGACATCGACGACCTGATGCTCGGCTGCGGCCTGCCCGGCGGCGAGCAGGGGCACAACCTCGGCCGTATCGTCGCCGTGCAGATGGGCATGGACCACCTGCCCGGCTGCACCATCACCCGCTACTGCTCCTCCTCGCTCCAGACCTCCCGCATGGCGCTGCACGCCATCAAGGCGGGCGAGGGCGACGTCTTCATCTCGGCGGGCGTCGAGATGGTCTCCCGCTCCGTGAAGGGCACCAGCGACGGCCTGCCCGACACCCACAACCCGCTGTTCGCCGAGGCCGAGGCCCGCACCGCGGCCCGCGCGCAGCAGGAGGGCGCCGACTGGCACGACCCGCGCGAGGACGGGCTGCTGCCCGACGCGTACATCGCGATGGGCCAGACCGCCGAGAACCTGGCCCGCCTCAAGGGCGTCACCCGCCAGGACATGGACGAGTTCGGCGTGCGGTCGCAGAACCTCGCCGAGGAGGCCATCAAGAACGGCTTCTGGCAGCGCGAGATCACCCCGGTGACGCTGCCCGACGGCACGGTCGTCTCCCAGGACGACGGCCCGCGCGCGGGCGTCACCCTGGAGGGCGTGCAGGGCCTCAAGCCGGTCTTCCGCCCCGACGGCCTCGTCACCGCCGGCAACTGCTGCCCGCTGAACGACGGCGCCGCCGCGCTCGTCATCATGTCCGACACCAAGGCGCGCGAGCTGGGCCTGACCCCGCTCGCCCGGATCGTCTCCACCGGCGTCTCGGGCCTGTCGCCCGAGATCATGGGCTACGGCCCGGTCGAGGCCAGCAAGCAGGCGCTGCGCCGCGCCGGGCTGACCATCGGCGACATCGACCTGGTCGAGATCAACGAGGCGTTCGCCGCGCAGGTCATCCCGTCCTACCGGGACCTGGACATCCCGCTGGAGAAGCTGAACGTCAACGGCGGCGCCATCGCCGTCGGCCACCCCTTCGGCATGACGGGCGCGCGCATCACCACCACGCTGATCAACAGCCTCCAGTTCCACGACAAGCAGTTCGGCCTGGAGACCATGTGCGTCGGTGGGGGTCAGGGCATGGCGATGGTCATCGAGCGGCTGAGCTGAGCTGTAGCGGAGGGTAGGGGTCGCCTGAGGAACGAAGGCGGCACCTGCCCGCAGCGGTAGCGAAGCGAAGCGCGACCAAAAGAGCGAGCGACTGAGCTGAGCGGGGCTGAGCTGAGCAGTTAATCCCACCGCGTCCCAGCCGTGACCGAATCTCCCCCAGGATGTGACCTACATCCCGGGGGAGATCCGTTTGTGCAGGTCAGCCTGTCGATCAGGTAAATACACGAGCCAAAATACCTGTCCAATTCGTGACGTAATGCACTGACAGGGGGCGCGCGCACACGACAAGCTGATGTAGGAAGTGCGGGGGATCGATTGAAACCGGGAGTAAGTCAGTGAGCGCCATGTCTCTCGCCCTGCTGATGACGACGGCCACCGCCACGGCCGTGGGCGCCGCCGCCCTGCACGCCGCGCACGGGCTGCGCAAGCAGGTGGCCGCCCTGCGCGCCGATCTGGCCGCCGCGCACGATCTCGCCGGCCGCGCCCCCGCCGTCCCCCACGCCCGCACCACCACCGACGACATACGCGCCGCCGTCGCCGAGGCCCTGGCCGAGGAGCGCGAGCGCGAGCTCGCCGAGGCGCGCGCCTTCTGGGCCGCCCAGGAGGCCCGTGACGCCGCCGACGCGCCCGGCACGCTGCTGGGCGGCGGCCTGTCCGGCCTGTCCGACGACGGCCCGTTCTTCGTGCCGCGCCAGGCGGACTTCGTGGGCCTGGAGGCCCTGGACCTCGACGGCGACCGCGACGACGCGGATTACGCCGAATACGCCGCCGAGTACGAGCTCCCCGAGTTCCCCGACGACTCACCCGAGCTGGCCGCCGCCCGGCGCCGCCACCCCTCGCACCCGGACTTCGTGCCGGTCCAGACGCCCGTCGTCACCGACCACGAGCGCACCGTGGCCCGCCTGGAGGAGCTCGCCGCGGCCCGGACGGCGCTCACCGACGTACGCCCCGGCCCCCTCGGCACGCTCGACGTGTACGTCTTCGCCGACGGTACGACGCTGTGCATGACCCCCGGCCACCGCGAGACCGCCGAGCGCCTCGCGGACGCGCTGCGCAAGGGCGCCGCACCGGTCCTGCTGGGCGGCTCGGGCGTCTCCGGCGCGTACGCCCTGACCTTCGCGTGCGGCGAGGGGGACGGCGGCGCCGAGAACGTCTACGTCCTCGCCGACCGCGTCATAGCCTCGCTCTAGCCGCCGCCCGCTCCACCAGCTGCACGGCCTCGGCCAGCTGTTCGGCGGCCGCGGCGCCGGCGGACGAGGGCGTCCGCAGAACCTCCGCCAGATCGTTACCGGCCACCACAAGTTGGTCCGCGACCGTGAACACCCCCGCGTCGGGCATGGTCCGCGGCTCCGCCGCCGGGTCCTCCAGGCGCTGCGCGCGCAGCGCCAACTCCCTTGCCAGCGCGAGCCCTTCGGCGGCCGCGCCCCGCTGGAGGCGGCTCTGCGGGGCGGCCCGCAGCCGGTCGGCGAAACGTTCCACGGCACGGGTCAGTTCAGTCGTGTCCACCACGCCGCGACCCTATGCGCCGGTACGGCACTGTTGCCAATACGCGAACGCTCAGGCACGGTGACGTGAAGGAGCACACGCGCACAGCGTCCGGAGGCGCCGATGTCCCAAGTCTTCTCCGAAGAGACCCACCGCAATCTGCTCGCGCGCATTCCCGCCTGCACCGGCCGTGAAGTGGCCGACTGGCTTCGCACCGTCGAGGAAGGGCCTTCCCTCCTCCGCTTCGAGGAGAAGGTCAGCTGGCTCCGGGGCGAGCACAACCTCGCGTACGGGCACGCCAAGGCGATCATCCACGAGTACGACCTGCGCCGGGCCGCCCGCAAGCTGCTCTGACGGCACACGGAACAGACGGGAAGGCCCCGTACCGGCGACTGCCGGTACGGGGCCTTCCGTGTGGTGCGGGGGTGGCGTCAGTCGTCGCCCTGCAGGATCGAGATCAGCCGCAGGAACTCCAGGTAGATCCACACCAGCGTCATGGTGAGGCCGAAGGCCGCCAGCCACGACTCCTCGCGCGGGGCGCCGTAGGTGATGCCGTCCTCGACCTGCTTGAAGTCCAGGGCCAGGAAGCACGCGCCGAGGACGATGCCGATGACGCCGAACATGATGCCGAGACCGCCGCTGCGGAAGCCGAGGCCGTCACCGCCGCCGAAGAGGGCGAACAGCGCGTTCACCGCCATCAGCAGGATGAAGCCGAGCGCGGCCGCCATCACGAAGCCGTAGAAGCGGCGGGTGACGCGGATCCAGCGCATCTTGTACGCGATGAGCACGCCGGCGAAGACCGCCATGGTGCCGAGCACCGCCTGCGGGACCGCGCCCGGCGTGACGTACGTGGAGACGGCGCTGGAGATGACGCCGAGGAAGACGCCCTCGAAGGCCGCGTACGCCAGGATCAGCGCGGGCGACGCCTTGCGCTTGAAGGCCTGGATCATCGCGCAGACGAAGGCGACCAGGGCCGCACCGATGCCGATCCCGTACGACTTGCCGATGTTCGCCGGGTCGACGGGCAGCAGGAGCCAGGCGAGCGTCGCGGTGACGAAGACCGTGCCGAGCGTGATGCCCGTGCGGGTCACCACGTCGTCGATCGTCATGGCCCCCGTGCGCGCCGGTGCCTGCGGGGCGCCGAGCTGCGCGGTGTCCTGCGCGTAGGGGTTGGTGGCGTAAGGGTTCGTCGCGTACGGGTTGGTTCCAGCGGCGGGGCCCCCGGCCGGCTGCTGCGCGTTGAAGCCCGCGTAGCCGCCGTTGTCGCGGCTGAACCCCCGTCGCGAGAAGACCGGGTTGCTGCTCCTCATCTCACTCCTCCATGGCCGCCGTGCGCGGCCTTGAGACAAGAGTAATGGGGACGCAAAGGAAACACCCTAGTGCTCGGGGAGGATCTTTGGGGCCGGAACGCGCAAAACGGGCCGGTCTATGATCGCCGCGCGCAGCGCCGTCGCCCTGCGCAGCCTGCCGGCCGGGGTGCGGCTGCGCCTCTGGACTGGGTCCCGGCCGGCACGGGTGACCGTGTGCGTGCGGAAACCCCCGCACGAAGGGTCGTGGGACCGCTCCCGGCGGTGCGGTCGGTGAGTGCCCGGAGCCGGACTCGAACCGGCACGGCCCAAAGGCCAGCGAGGTTTAAGCTCGCCGTGTCTGCATTCCACCACCCGGGCGCGGCGCGCGGCTCCGCGTTGGCACATGAGCCTATCCGGGCGCTTCCCTCGAACAGCGGAACGCTGGCCCGATGTTGTCTTATTTTATTGACGCTTGAGGGAGCGTCAGCGCAGGTGAACGGTGTGGCGCGGCAGCCGGACCGGACTCGCGGCAGCAAAGAACTGCGCAAAGGAATGACGGAAAGTCGCCGCCTCGGTCCGCTGCGTGGGCCGCCGGGCCGGGCGGCGGAGCGGTTCTCAGGGGTCGCGTCATACCTCAGGAGGAGGGGCGGGCCCCCCGGTCCGACTCCAGGCTGCCCCGGATACGGGCACGGGGAGGGACGTCCGGCGGGGTGGTCGGCGCGGACGATGGACAGGTCCTCGATTCGAACCGCCGTTCCCGACAGGAGCACCCTCGTGACCACCACCCCCCTCGCTCACCGCACCACCGCGGTGGCCGCCCGCGCCACGGATCTGTCCAAGGTCTACGGACAGGGTGAGACGCAGGTGGTCGCCCTGGATCGGGTCACCGTGGAGTTCGGGCAGGGCGAGTTCACCGCGATCATGGGCCCCTCGGGGTCCGGCAAGTCGACCCTGATGCACTGCGTCGCCGGCCTGGACACCTTCAGCTCCGGCTCCGTGCGCATCGGCGAGACCGAGCTCGGCTCCCTCAAGGACAAGCAGCTCACGCAGCTGCGCCGGGACAAGATCGGCTTCATCTTCCAGGCGTTCAACCTGCTGCCGACGCTGACGGCGGCCGAGAACATCACCCTCCCGATGGACATCGCGGGCCGCAAGCCCGACAAGGAGTGGGTGCGCAAGGTCATCGACATGGTGGGCCTGTCCGGCCGCCTCTCCCACCGCCCGGCGCAGCTCTCCGGCGGCCAGCAGCAGCGCGTCGCGGTCGCCCGCGCACTCGCCTCCCGCCCCGAGATCATCTTCGGTGACGAGCCCACCGGAAACCTGGACTCCCGCTCCGGCGCCGAGGTCCTGGGCTTCCTGCGCAACTCCGTGCGCGAGCTGGGCCAGACGGTCGTCATGGTCACCCACGACCCGGTCGCCGCGTCGTACGCGGACCGCGTGATCTTCCTGGCGGACGGCCGCGTCGTCGACGAGATGCTCCGCCCGACGGCGGACGGCGTGCTGGACCGCATGAAGGAGTTCGACACCAAGGGCCGCACCAGCTGACCAGCCGACCAGCTGACAGCCGACCGGGCCGGCCGGCCGCCCCCGTACGCACCCACCCCAGGACTCACCTCATGTTCCGTACCGCCCTGCGCAATGTGCTCGCGCACAAGGCCAGGCTGCTGATGACCGTGCTCGCCGTCATGCTCGGCGTGGCCTTCGTCTCCGGCACCCTGGTCTTCACCGACACCCTCTCCCAGGCCTTCCGCAACCAGACCGCCAAGGGCTACGACGGCATCGCCGTCGCCGTCACCTCGTACGGGCAGGGCCCCGCCGGGGAGGGCGAGAAGCAGCAGCCCGGCATCTCCGCCGCCACCGTCGAGCGGATCGCGAAGCTCGACGGCGTGGCCTCCGCGTCCGGCCGCGTCGACGGCTTCGCGGGCGTCGCCGACCCCAGCGGCAAGCTCATCGGCAACGGCTGGACCAACAAGGGCTCCAACTTCGCGCCCGGCGAGGACGGCAAGGACGAGCGGTACGCGTTCGTCGACGGCACCGGCCCGGTCAAGCCCGGCGACATCGCGCTCGACAAGGACACCGCCGCCAAGGGCACGTACAAGGTCGGCGACACCGTGCGCGTCGCGACCAACGGCCCCGTGCACACCTACACCCTCTCCGGCGTGTTCACCACCGACGACGGCCAGGTCAGCGCGGGCGGCAGCCTGGTGCTCTTCGACACCTCCGTCGCGCAGAAGCTCTACCTCCAGCCCGGGTACTTCCAGAACGTCACCGTCACCGCCGCCCCCGGCGCCTCCGACGAGAAGATCCTCGCCCAGGTCGAGCCGCTGCTCCCCGAGGACGCGGAGGCCCGGACCGGCGCCGCCCTCGCGGCCGAGGAGGCGAAGATGATCGAGGAGGGCATGAGCGGCATGAACCAGGCGATGCTCGGCTTCGCCGCCATCGCGCTCTTCGTCGGCGTCTTCCTGATCTCCAACACCTTCACCATGCTGGTGGCCCAGCGCACCAAGGAGCTCGCGCTGATGCGCGCCGTGGGCGCCTCGCGCAAGCAGATCACCAGGTCGGTGCTGATGGAGGCCCTGCTGGTCGGCGCCATCGCCTCGGCGGTCGGCCTCGCCCTCGGCCTGGGCCTCGCCGTCGGGCTGCGCTCCGGCATGAACGCCTTCGACCTCAAGGTCCCCGGCGGCCCGCTGGTCGTCTCCCCGACCGCGATCCTCTCCGGCATCGCCGTCGGCGTCCTCGTCACCGTGATCGCCGCCTACCTGCCGGGCCGCCGCGCCGCGAAGATCCCGCCGGTCGCCGCCATGAGCAGCGTGCACGCGGCGCCCACGACCAAGTCCCTGGTGGTGCGCAACAGCATCGGCGCGGCCGTCACGCTGCTCGGCTCGGCCGTCATCCTGTGGGGTGTCGCCGTCGGCAAGGACGGCAAGTGGATCGTGGCCGGCGGTGCGTTCCTCGCGCTGGTCGGGCTGATCATCCTCATCCCGCTGCTGTCCCGCCCGGTCATCGCGCTCATCCGGCCGCTGCTGATCCGCCTCTTCGGCGTCTCGGGCAAGCTCGCCGGCCAGAACGCCGTGCGCAACCCGCGCCGCACCGGTGCCACCGCCTCGGCGCTCGCGATCGGGCTCACCCTGGTGACCGGCCTGTCCGTGATGGGCGTCTCGATCGGCAAGGCCGTGGACCGCAGCACCACGGACCACATCACGGCCGACTACATGATCCGCATGGCCGGCGAGGGCATGAGCATGGACCGGTCCGCGCTCACCGCCGTACAGAAGGCGAAGGGCGTGACGGCGGTCTCGCCGCAGCAGGCCTCGTTCCTCACGCTGGACGGCGTGGACCGCTCCGTGTCGGGTGTCGTCCCGGGCGACATCGAGAAGGTCATGAACATCACGGTCGTCGACGGCTCGCTGGCCTCGCTCGGCCAGGGCCGGATCGCGGTCGAGGAGGAGACGGCGAAGAAGCACGGCTGGAAGACCGGCGACACCCTGCCGGTGACGTACGGCGACGGCAAGAGCGGCAAGCTCGCCATCGGTGCCACGTACGAGAAGAACGACATGGTCTCCACCGTCATGGCCCCGCTGTCGGTGCTCGACCCGCACCAGCCGAAGCCCTACCTCCCCGAGATCCTCGTGAAGATGGACGGCGGTGAGAGCGCGGCCGCCGAGCAGGCGCTGGTCGACGCGCTCGGCCAGAACCCGGCCATCAAGGTCATGGACAAGCAGGACATCCGCGACGAGTTCGGCGGCATCATCAACATGATGCTGAACATCATGTACGGCCTGCTGGCGATGGCCCTGATCATCGCGGTCCTCGGGGTCGTCAACACCCTCGCCATGTCCGTCTTCGAGCGACAGCAGGAGATCGGCATGCTGCGGGCGATCGGCCTGGACCGCCGCCGCGTCAAGCGCATGATCCGCCTGGAGGCCGTGGTCATCTCGCTGTTCGGCGCGCTCGTCGGCGTCGCGATGGGCACCTTCCTGGGCTGGGCCATCGGACAGACCCTCAAGGACTCGATCCCCGGGTACGCGATGGTCGTGCCGTGGGACCGGATCGGGATCTTCCTGGTGCTGGCCGGCCTGGTCGGCGTCCTGGCCGCGATGTGGCCGGCGCGCAGCGCGGCGAGGCTGAACATGCTGAGCGCGATCAAGGCGGAGTAGCGCCTGACCCGATCGGCCGAAGGGCCGGGTTCCCGCAGTGCGGGGGCCCGGCCCTCGTGCTGTCAGCCGCCCCAGACCCGCGCCCGCAGCGGCATGCCCGACGCCCCGCTCTCGGGCGTCTTCACCGCCAGGATCTGGTTGACGCCGATGCGGTTGCGCTCGAAGGAGACGGCGGACGCCGCCATGTAGAGGCGCCAGACCCGGGCCCGGCCGGGCGAGGTGACGCGCTGCGCCTGGGCCCAGTGGGCCTCCAGGTTGGCCACCCACTGGCGCAGGGTGAGGGCGTAGTGCTCGCGGATGGCCTCGATGTCGCGCACCTCGAACCCGGCCTCCTCCAGGGTGGCGGTGGTGCGGCCGACGGGCGCGAGCTCGCCGTCGGGGAAGACGTACGCGTCGATGAACGGATCCACGTGGTACGCGGTCTCGTCCGGCTCGGGGCGGCGCGCGATCTGGTGGTTGAGGAGCCGGCCACCCGGCTTGAGCAGGGCGTACAGGTCGTCGGCGTACTCGCGGTAGCGGACGGCGCCGACGTGTTCGGCCATGCCGATGGAGGAAATCGCGTCGTACGGCCCGTCCCTGACGTCCCGGTAGTCCTGGACGCGGATCTCGATCCGGTCGGTGAGGCCCTCGTCGGCGATGCGCTTGCGTGCGAAGACCGCCTGTGCGGTGGAGAGCGTGACGCCGACGACTCTGGCGCCGTACTCGCGGGCCGCGTGGATGGCCATGGAGCCCCAGCCGCAGCCCACGTCGAGCAGCCGGTCGCCCTCCTTGAGGCCGAGCTTGCGGCAGACCAGGTCGAGCTTGTCGCGCTGCGCGTCCTCCAGGGTGCCGCCCTGCGTCCAGTACGCGCAGGAGTAGACCATGGAGGGGCCGAGGACGAGCTCGTAGAAGTCGTTGCCGACGTCGTAGTGGTGGCTGATGGCCTCCTTGTCGCGCCGCTTGGTGTGCAGCGGCCCGGTGCGCCGCCGGACCTCCTCGGCGGGCGGCGCGGGGGGCGGCCAGGGCCCGGCGATCTTCACCAGCCCGCGGATCGCCGCCCGGACCCGCGGGTCGCGTACGGCGTGGACCGTGTCCTTCGCGTCGGCGCCGCGCTCCCAGATGAAGCCGGCGAGCCGGTCGAGGGCCTCGTACAGATCGCCGTCGACGTCGATCTCCCCGGCCACCCACGCCCGTGCCAGGCCCAGCTCCCCGGGCTTCCACAGCAGCCGCCGCAGGGCCCGGCGGCTGCGGAGGACGAGCACCGGGGCGTCGCCCGGAGGGCCCGCCTCGCTCCCGTCCCAGGCCCGGATCCGGACGGGCAGGGGAACCCCGAGCAGGTCCTCGGCGAGAGTGGTGAGCCGCGACGCGGCGTCGGCCATGGTGCACACCTCCGTGACGTTCGATCCCAGAAATGCTCGTCACCACGTAAACACCGACAGCGACGGGATGCAGTCCCGGAACGACGCAATGGAAGGGCAAAAACCGCGGTGGGCGGCCCCCTGGACAGCACGAAGGGGCCGCCCGCACCACGGATGGCGGGCGGCCCCTCGGGAGCCGGACGTACGGCCGGTCCGGCTCAGCGCTGAGCGTGCGTCAGGAGGCCTTGGCCTTCTGCGGCGGCGTCGCCGAGGAGGCCTGCGGCGCCGGCTTGGCCGCCTCGTAGAACTCCTCGCGCGGCGACTCGATCGCGCCGAGCGAGACGACCTCGCGCTTGAGGAACATCGCGAGCGTCCAGTCCGCGAAGACGCGGATCTTGCGGTTCCAGGTCGGCATGGCCATGCCGTGGTAGCCGCGGTGCATGTACCAGGCGAGACGGCCCTTGAGGCGGATCTTCATCTTGCCCATGACGATCATCGCGACGCCCTTGTGCAGGCCGAGACCGGCGACCGCACCCTTGTTGGCGTGGCTGTACTCCTTCTGCGGGAAGCCCCGCATGCCGGAGATCACGTTGTCGCCGAGGACGCGGGCCTGGCGCAGCGCGTGCTGGGCGTTCGGCGGGCACCAGGCGTTCTCGTTGCCGGCCTTGCGGCCGACGAGGTCCGGGACCTGGGCGTTGTCGCCCGCGGCCCAGATGTAGTCCGTGCCCTTGACCTGGAGCGTCACGTCGGTGTCGACGTGGCCGCGCGGGCCCAGCGGCAGGCCGTAGCGGGAGAGGACCGGGTTCGGCTTCACACCGGCGGTCCAGACGATGGTGTTGGAGTCGACCTCCAGGCCGTTCTTCAGCACCACGTGGCCGTCGACGCAGGAGTCCATGGAGGTGTTGAGGTAGATCTCCACCCCACGGCTCTCCAGGTGCTCCTTGCCGTACTGGCCGAGCTTCGGGCCGACCTCGGGGAGGATCTTGTCGGCGGCGTCCACCAGGATGAAGCGCATGTCCTCGCGCTTCACGTTCTTGTAGTACTTCGCGGCGTCGCGCGCCAGGTCCTCGACCTCGCCGATGGTCTCCGCACCGGCGAAGCCGCCGCCCACGAAGACGAAGGTCAGCGCCTTGCGGCGGACCTCCTCATCGGTCGTCGAGTCGGCCTTGTCGAGCTGCTCGAGGACGTGGTTGCGCAGGCCGATGGCCTCCTCGATGCCCTTCATGCCGATGCCCTGCTCGGCGAGGCCGGGGATCGGGAAGGTGCGGGAGACCGCGCCGAGCGCGATGACCAGGTAGTCGAACGGCAGCTCGTACGCCTCGCCGACGAGCGGCGAGACCGTGGCGACCTTGCGGTCCTGGTCGATGCTGGTGACCCGGCCGGTGAGTACCTCGGCCTTGGGCAGCACGCGTCGCAGCGGGACGACGACGTGCCGCGGCGAGATGCTGCCGGCGGCGGCTTCGGGCAGGAAGGGCTGGTAGGTCATGTACGACCGGGGGTCGACGACCGTGACGGTCGCCTCGCCGTAGCGCATCTTCTTGAGAATGCGCCGAGCTGCGTACAGGCCTACGTACCCACCGCCTACTACGAGGATCCTGGGACGCTCCGTGGTGCTCATGCCATCGAGTATCCACCCGCCGGAGGGGGGTCGCTCGTGCGCCCCTTCACAAGCTTCCGGGGGACCTCTGCTACACTCCGCCGCCCACGTGACCGAGGTCATGGCGCCGCAGGGGAACCGGGGTGTAAGCGAAGACGTTGTTCACCCCCGTTGAACTGGGACAGAGAGCACCTTGCAACGGTGGACCACACCGGAGTTCACACCTGCGAAACATAGGTGAGGTGCCCCTCGCGGGAGCGAGAAAGGGCCCCGAAGGGGCCCTCGGAGGCCCCGAAACGCCCCCACGGCCCCCCTCTGGGCCCTTTTCCTTGTGAAGAACTTCACGAACTTTCCCGACGGGCTGTCCGGAGCGACTTCCGCCCGGGTGACCGACGGCCCCGCGTCAGACCAGCGAGAGGGCGATTCCGTCCAGAATGTCGTGTTCGGAGACCACGACCTCCCGCGCCCCGACCCGGTCCATGACGGCCAGCAGCACCAGCGCCCCGGCGGCGATGACGTCCACCCGGCCCGGATGCATCACCGCGATCGCGGACCGCTCGTCGTGGGTGGAGGCGACCAGGCGACCGGTGACCTCCGCGACCTGCTCGTAGGAGATACGGGAGCGGTGGATCGCCGCCGAGTCGTACTCCTCCAGCCCCAGCGCGATCGCGGCCACCGTGGTGACCGACCCGGCCAGCCCGACCAGCGTCCCGGCCTCGCGCAGCGGAACGGTCTCCTCCGCGAGGTCGAGGGCCGCCTCCACGTCCGCCCGGATCGCCGCGACCTCCGCCTCCGAGGGCGGGTCGCTGCGCACATGACGCTCGGTCAGCCGTACGCAGCCGATGTCGACGGAGCGGGCCGCACGCGCGTGCGAGCGGCCGACCACGAACTCCGTGGAGCCGCCGCCGATGTCCACGACCAGGTACTCGCCCTCGCCGGGGCTGGTCAGCTCCTTCGTGGCCCCGGTGAAGGAGAACTCCGCCTCCTGGTCACCGGTGACGACCTCGGGCTCCACGCCCAGGATCTCCCGCACGCCCCGGACGAAGTCGTCCCGGTTCTCGGCGTCGCGCGAGGCCGAGGTGGCCACGAAACGCAGCCTCTCGGCGCCGTACTCCTTGATGACGCCGGCGTACTCGCGGCACGCGGCGAAGGTGCGCTCCAGCGCCTCCGGGGCGAGCCGGCCGGTGCGGTCGACGCCCTGGCCGAGGCGGACGATCGTCATCCGCCGGTCCAGGTCCGTGACCTGACCGGTCGTCGGGTCGACGTCGGCGACGAGCAGGCGGATCGAGTTCGTACCGCAGTCGATGGCGGCGACCCGGGTCGTCACTGCGCGTCCTCCCGGTGAGCGCCGACGCACGGGCCCTTGGCCCACCACTCCGGCAGCATCGCCAGCGCCTCGTCGCCCAGCGGGTTCACACCCGGGCCGGCCACGAGGGAGTGGGCGACGAGCACGTGGAGGCACTTCACCCGGTCCGGCATGCCGCCCGCGCTCGGGAAGCCCGCCAGGACCTCGATGGCGTCGCGGCGCGCGATGTAGTCCTCGTGCGCGGCCCGGTAGGCGGCCGCCAGCTCGGGGTCGGACTGGAGCCGGTCGGTCATCTCCTTCATGACGCCGTTCGCCTCCAGCGTGCCGATCGCGGAGTTCGCGCGCGGGCAGGTGAGGTAGTACGTCGTCGGGAACGGCGTGCCGTCCGGCAGCCGGGGCGCGGTCTCCACCACGTCGGGGTTGCCGCACGGGCAGCGGTGCGCGATGGCGCGCAGCCCGCGCGGCGGGCGGCCGAGCTGTTCCTCGAACGCCGCGACGTCCGCCTCGGTGGGCTCGGTGCGTTCGGTCTGCGGAGGGGGCGTGTCCATGCCTGCCTTGGGTTCTACTTGCGGTCGGTGCGATCGGTGCGGGTGGCGGGGTCGGTGCGGTCGGCGGTGTCCACGCCGTCCCAGAGGTTGGAGTACCAGGGGCGGTCGGCCGCGCCCTGGTCGCTGCGGCGCTGGCGCACCGCGTCGGGGTCGATGACCGTGTAGCCGGTCTCCCCCGGGCGTACGTAGTGCAGGTGCTCGCGGGCGAGGCGCCTGATGTACGCGTCGTCCTGGAGCCGCGCCTTCTCGTCGCGCAGCCGCTCGACGCGCTCGGCCGCCTCGGTCGCCAGCCGCTCCTGCTCGGCGATCTCGCTCTGCTGGGAGACCCACTGGCGCATCGGGTACGCCAGGGCCACCACCATCGAGCAGACCACGAGCGCGAGGAAGGCCGCGCGGCCGGTGAGCCGGGAGCGTTCCTGACGGCGGGTCTGGGAGCGGTACACGCGGGCGGCGGTCTGCTCCCCGAGCAGCCGCAGCCTGGTCGCGGTGGAGAACCGGTCCCGGGCCATCCTCGCTCCTCCCCTGCACCCCGTTACGTACGTACGTCCCCGGACACGGTACGGGACCGCGGCCGGGGACGTACGTAACCGGGCTACTGAGGGCCTATCGGCCTTACTCGCCCGAGAAGCGGAAGCGCGGGAAGGCGCTGCGGCCCGCGTACACCGCCGCGTCGTCGAGGATCTCCTCGATGCGCAGCAGCTGGTTGTACTTGGCGACGCGCTCGGAGCGGGCCGGGGCGCCGGTCTTGATCTGGCCGCAGTTGGTGGCGACGGCCAGGTCGGCGATGGTGACGTCCTCGGTCTCGCCGGAGCGGTGGGACATCATGCACTTGAAGCCGTTGCGCTGGGCCAGCTCGACGGCGTCGAGGGTCTCGGTCAGCGAGCCGATCTGGTTGACCTTGACGAGCAGCGCGTTGGCGGCGCCCTCCTCGATGCCGCGGGCCAGGCGCTCCGGGTTGGTGACGAACAGGTCGTCGCCGACCAGCTGCACCTTGGCGCCCAGCTTCTCGGTGATGGTCTTCCAGCCGTCCCAATCGTCCTCGAACAGCGGGTCCTCGATGGAGACCAGCGGGTACGCCTCGACGAGCTCGGCGTAGTAGTCGGTCATCTCGGCGGCCGAGCGGGACTTGCCCTCGAACTCGTACGCGCCGTCCTTGTAGAACTCGGACGCGGCGACGTCGAGCGCCAGCGCGATGTCCTTGCCCGGGGTGTAGCCGGCCTGCTTGATGGCCTCGAGGATGAGGTCGAGGGCGGCGCGGTTGGAGTCGAGGTTCGGGGCGAAGCCGCCCTCGTCGCCCAGGCCCGTGGACAGGCCCTTGTCCTTCAGGACCTTCTTCAGGGTGTGGTAGACCTCGGCGCCCCAGCGCAGGGCCTCGGAGAAGGACTCCGCGCCGATCGGCGCGATCATGAACTCCTGGATGTCCACGTTGGAGTCGGCGTGCGAGCCGCCGTTCAGGATGTTCATCATCGGAACGGGCAGCAGGTGCGCGTTCGGGCCGCCCAGGTAGCGGAAGAGCGGCAGGTCGGACGCCTCGGAGGCGGCGTGCGCGACGGCGAGGGAGACGCCGAGGATGGCGTTGGCGCCGAGCGACGACTTGTCGGGCGTGGCGTCCAGGTCGAACATCGCCTGGTCGATCAGCCGCTGCTCCGTGGCGTCGTAGCCGACGAGCTCCGGGCCGATCTGCTCGATGACGGCGAGGACGGCCTTCTCGACACCCTTGCCGAGGTAGCGGTCCTTGTCACCGTCGCGGAGCTCGAGGGCCTCGAACGCACCGGTGGAGGCACCGGACGGGACGGCAGCACGGCCGGTGCTGCCGTCGTCGAGGCCGACCTCGACCTCGACCGTGGGGTTGCCTCGGGAGTCCAGGATTTCCCGGGCTACGACGACGTCGATGGACGGCACGAGCATCTCCTTCTGGGATGTGACGCAATGTGTGACGCGAGCGGTGCAGGGTGCAGGGTCTCTTTGGCCTTGCGCCGTGCGACAAGAGCCTATCCGGCCGGGGGGCCGGGGCCAGCCGACGCCCGCCTCGTGGGACGAAAAACGACCCGAGGGCCCTGTTTACGGGGCAAAAGCCCACAATGTTTACCCGCCGGTAACCGCGAAGGCCCCGGCCCGCCGCCGCAGGGGCGACTCGGGCCGGGGCCGTCGGGGGGTCAGCTCAGGTGGAGCTGCTGGCCCGGGTAGATGAGGTCGGCGTCCTCGACGATGTCCTTGTTCAGCTCGAAGAGCTTCTGCCAGCCGCCTTCGACGTTCTCCGCCTCGGCGATGGTGCTGAGGGTGTCGCCGGCCTTCACCTTGTACTCGCCGTCGCCCTTGGCGACCTTCTTGCCGGTCGGGGTGGTGACGGTCTTCTTCGCCTCGGCCTTGGGCGCGGCCTTGGGGGCCTCCGCGGCCTTGGGCGCGGCCTTCGGCGCGGTGCGCTGCTCGCTGCGGGTGGTGGGCTGCTCGGCCGTGCGCTCGGCGGCGCCGCCGTCGTACGCGGCGTTGGACAGGCCCACGCCGCACACCGGCCACGCGCCCTTGCCCTGGCCGTCCAGGACCTTCTCGGCGATCTCTATCTGCTGCGCCTTGCTGGCCTGGTCGGCGGTGGCGGCGTACGCGGTGCCGCCGTACGCGGCCCAGGTGGAGGCCGAGAACTGCAGGCCACCGTAGTAGCCGTTACCGGTGTTGATGGACCAGTTGCCGCCGGACTCGCACTGGGCGACCTTGTCCCACTCGGCGGAGGTGGCCGCCGAGGCGGAGGTGGCGCCCATCAGCGGGGCGGCCACGGCGACGCCGGTGATGCCGGCGAACGCGGCGAAACGGACCGCCTTGGAGGGGCGACGGTGCTTGGCCTTGCCGGAAACCTTGCTGGAAAACAGCATGGAGATTCTCCTCACCGACGCCTGCGAGGTGAGCTGTCGGGTTAGGGCTGATGAGCTGCCCCGCCGCGCGACTCGCGCGGCCTCACCCCAAGCCGGCTCACGGACCGTCCTTCGACGGCCGGGGGTCGGCACCTACCTTGGGTCCCCCGCTCCTGCCTTCGGCGCATGACGCGACGACTGTTCCCTTGCGTCCGGCGGCAGGATTCGGCGTACCGGTCGAAGGGGCCCGCGATGGCGAGCGATAAAGACCGTAATCACAGAGCCCGGTGAAGTTCAAAGACGGACATCCGGGTCAATCCGCCCCTACCGCCCTGCGCTTGACGGACGTTTGCGCAGGTGAGGGGCGGATCGGACACATCGTGCGTTCGTGAGGCGCCAGTTGGCACAAAGAGACCCATGTCTCACTGGCGCAGATCCGGACATAGGGGCACCAATACCCCCCGCCAACTAGCGCTGCGCGGGGGCCAGATCGAGGCTTTGGCCGGGGAGGATGAGGTCCGGATCGGCGCCCACGGTCTGGCGGTTGGCGTCGTAGAGGGCGGTCCAGCCGCCTTCGAGGTCCTTCGCCGCGGCGATGGCGGAGAGGCTGTCGCCGGGACGGACGGTGTAGGTGCCCGGCTGGGCGTCCGCCAGGTCGCGTGTCGCGCCGTCACCTCGGGAGGTGCGGCCGTCCGTTTCGCGCCCACTGACCGAATTGTCGGTACTCGTAGGGTTCCCGGCTTCCGGCGCGGCCGGATCGGTCGCCGTCGGGTCCGTCGCCGCCGGGGACTCCGCGGAGGGCTCCGCCGGGTCGGGCGCGCCGCGGTGCTTGCCCTTGCCGGGGACGGGCGGGGCGGCCGGGGCCGCCGTCTCCGGTGCGGCTCCCGGCGTGGTGGGAGCGGCAGGCTCGGCCGGCTCGGTCGGCAGGAGGCTCTCGACCGGGTCGGCGGGGGCCACCGGCTCGGTGGGCTCCACCGGCTGGCCGGCGTCGGCCGGAGCGGACGCGTCGGGAGCGGCGTCCGGGGTGGCCTCGGGCGTCGCGGTGCCGGAGGACGCGCCGGGCGTGGCACCGGGCTCGGCGTCCGGCTTCGCGCCGGTGGCGCCGCCCAGGCCCACGATGGGGGCGCAGGTCTCCCAGGCCTTGACGCCCGTCGCGGCGTAGACCTGCTCCGCGACGGCTATCTGCTGCGCGCGGCTGGCGAGGTCGGGGCGCAGGGCGTACTGCTTGCCGCCGTACGCGTCCCAGGTCTCCTGCGAGAGCTGGAGTCCGCCGTAGAAGCCGTTGCCCATGTCGGCGCTCCACGCGCCGCCGGACTCGCACTCGGCGACCCGGTCCCACGTGTGGGCGTCGACGGCCGACGCGGAGCCGGCGCCGAGCAGCGGAAGGGCGATGGCGGATCCGGTCACCCCTGCCGCGACAACGATGGCGGGGGCCTGACGGGGTCGACGGTGCCTGCCGTTCCCGGAGCGCATGCGGTGTGCCTTTCGCGTGACTGCTGAGGTGACGGTGAACGTAGCGGCATTCGAACGCTAGTCACAAGTCGATGCAGGGGAGATTACGCGAAGATCACATTACTGACGGATCGTCATGCTCGGTGGCCCGCTGGAACCCTCCCCAAAGGGGGTGAACTCAACCGGGAGCGTGCGCAGTCCACGCATAATGAGCCCCCCGCGCCACCGCAAATCCGCAGGATCCACCGCGAGTCGGAGGTCCGGCAACCGGGTCAGCAGCGTCGCCAGCGCGGTCTGCCCTTCGAGGCGGGCGAGCGGCGCGCCGAGGCAGTAGTGGATGCCGTGCCCGTACCCCAGGTGCTGGTTGTCGCGCCGCGCCAGGTCCAGGGTGTCGGGCTCCACGAACCGCTCCGGGTCCCGGTCGGCGGCCGCGAGCACCACCAGCACCGGATCGCCCGCCGCGATGCGCTCCCCGCCGATGGTGAGCTCCTCCGTGGCGAACCGCCACGTGGCGAGCTCCACGGGCCCGTCGTACCGCAGCAGTTCCTCGACCCCGGTCTCCAGCAGCCCGTGCTCACCGGCGGCGAGGGACTCCTGGAGCCTGGCGCGCTCGCCGGGGTTGCGCAGCAGGGCGTACACGCCGTTGCCGATGAGGTTGACCGTGGTCTCGAACCCGGCGAAGAGGAGGATGAAGGCCATCGCCGCGGCTTCGTTCTCGGTGAGGTGCTCGCCGTGGTCGCTCGCCCGGATCAGCCCGGAGATGAGGTCGTCCCCGAGGTCCTCGCGCTTGCGGTGGATCAGCTCGGCCAGATAGCCCCGCATCTTCTTCACCGACCGCGCGACCCCGCCGCGCGGCCCGCCGCCGTGCCGGATCATCATCCCGGCCCAGTCCCGGAAGTCGTCCTGGTCCTCGGGCGGGACGCCGAGCATGTCGCAAATCGCGTAAATGGGGAGCGGGAACGCGAACTCGTGAATGAGGTCGGCGCTCCCTTTTGTAGCGAAGTTGTCGATCAACCGGTCCGTCAGCTCCTGCACCCGCGGCGCGAACTCCGCCACCCGGCGCGGCGTGAACGCCTTCGAGACGAGCCTGCGCAGCCGCGTGTGGTCCGGCGGGTCGATGTTGAGCAGGTGCGTCATCAGCTCCGCCTTCCGCTCCCCCGGAATGCCGGTCTTGCCCTTGGCGTGCGCGGGCTCGTCATGATGCGCCGGGTTCTTGCTGAGCCGCTGATCGGCGAGCGCCTGCCGCGCGTCCGCGTACCGGGTGACGAGCCACGCCTCGACCCCGCTGGGCAGCTTGGTGCGGTGCACGGGGGCGTGCTCGCGGAGCCAGGCGTAGGCGGGGTACGGGTCGGTGGCGAACTCCCAGGTGAAGAGCTCGGGGGCAGGGTTCGCGTGGTTCGGGGCGTTCACCCCTCGACGGTATCCGCCCCGTCCGCCTCGGCGGCGAGGGCCTTCTTGGCCACGGGGTGACCGGCTTCGGCGGCTTTACGCATCCATGCGCGTGCCTCGTCCAGCTTGCCCTCCTTGGCGCGGAGCCACGCGAGGCGGAAGGCACCGTAGGAGTCGCCGAGAGTTAAGCCGTGCAGGTACCAGAAGCCGGCGTCGCGCGTGTGGCCGCGCTCTTCGAGGAGCACGCCGAGATGGACGGCGTCCAGTCCGTGGTCAGCGGCACGGCTCCGGAGGTACTCCTCCGCGACGCGCTCGGATCGCCCCCCGCCTTCAAGCATCGCCAGTCTCTGGGTGTCCCCGGCGTCGACAGCCCGGCGGAAGAGGAGCCTGGCGAGGAGTTCCTCACCCCGGTAGCGGTGCAGGACGCCGAGGCGGCCGGCGACTCCCTCGTCGCCCCGGTCGAGCGCCGCCAGGTAGAGGTTGAAGGCCTTGTCGTCCTCGCCCATGCCCACGTACAGGTCAGCGAGCCGGTGCGCCGCCTCGGGATCCTCGGCATCCGCCGCGACTCCCAGCCAGTGCATCGCCCGGTCGCTCAGCAGCTTCCCCAACTCCAGCGCCGCCTTCGCGTCGCCCGCCCCGGCGGCGGTCTCCAGGTACGGCTCCGCCTCCCGCGTCTCGCCGCGTTCGGCGAGCCGCCTACCCAGCTCGCTGCAAGCGCCCTTGTGCCCCGCGTCGGCGGCCTTCCGGAACCATGTCTCATCGTCGTCGAGCCGCGCGAGGCGGTACATGGCCTCCGTGTCCCCCACTTCCGCCCTCTCCCGGTAGTGGACGCTTGCGAACGGCCCCACGGCCTCGGGGTCGTACGCGAGGGCGGCTTCCCAGACCGCGTCTGGTGTCAGGGGAACGGCATCCGTGTTCAGCACGTTCACGTGGAGCGCACCGTACGCACGCCAACTGCCCTCCGCCTCCTCCACGAGCAGGCCCGTGACTCCGAGCCGGGGCCGGGCCGCCCAGGCGAGAGCGTCCTCGAAGGACTCGCCGGAGGCGGCATCGGCGTCGTACAACTCGTGCACCTCACGCAGCAGCTCCACCGGTAGCGGTCCCCTGATCCCGCAACGGTCCAAGTCGATGGCAGCCCTGACCAGCCGGTGGCCACGCGGGTGGTTGGCCGGACGCTGAGCGCGCTGCCACTCTGCCCACAAATCGGGGCCGAGACCCAGGTACTGCGTCACGCCGGTCCGGCCTCGTCGCTCGAATGCGAACCAGTGGCCCGGGTCGTCGCTCTCCCACAGCCGCGTGAGCTCCGCCTCACTCCACTCCAGGCCCAGCTCCACCGTCCGCGCCCGGCTCAGCACCCGTGCGTACGCCGACGAGCCGAAGCGGTTCTTGTCGTACGCCTCGTCGGACATCGTCGCGACCACTGGCACGCCGAGGCTCATGAGCCGGGCCAGCAGGCCCGCGTCGAGGCCCCGCTCGTGGAGGTGCTTCTCCAGCTCGTCGAGCCACAGCACCCAGGGGCCACCGGTATGCCGGGCCAGCACCCGCAGGTCGGCGCCCGGCGGTGGGACGCACACCTGGTGGTCCGGCAGTGCGCGGACCATCGCCGCCCACGCGGTCGTGGTCTTGCCGGACAGGGGCTCGCCGGTCACGACGACCAGCCCGCTCAGCTCCGCCAACTCGGCGTCGCGGTCGCGCTCGACATAGGTGCCTTCGTGCCGCGCGCCCAGCGCCACGGGGTCCGTCTCGCGGACCGGCAGCCAGAGGAACGGGTCCGGCGGCGCGGCCGCACCGACGTGGACCGTGCCGATCGAGCCGGACTGGACGATGGCCGACGCCGTACCGCCCGACACCTCATTGCGTACGACGGGCACCTCAGCTGCCCGCGACTCCTCGTCCATTCCCCCGCCCCATCCGTCCCGTGAGGGAACGCTACCGGCGCTCCGCCGCCCGGATCGCGTCCCGGTACGCCCGCCCCGCCGCCCGCAGCGCCGCCTCCGGGTCGATGCCGTCTGCCTCGGCGCGGACCGCGAGGGCGAGGAGTTCGTAGCCGATGCCCTCACCCGAGGGCAGAGGGACGTCGAGTCCGGCGTTGCGGACCCGGCTCGCGAGCTTGGCGGCGAGGGCGAGGCCCGGCTGGCCGAGGGGGACGCCGTCGGTCACGGACTCGCGCTGCTTCTCGATCGCCTTCGTACGGAGCCAGTGCTCCTTGACCTCCTCCGGCGTCTCGGCGCGCTCCTCGCCGAAGACGTGGGGGTGGCGGTGGATGAGCTTGTCGACGATGGTGCCCGCGACGTCGTCGATCGAGAACGGCTCCTCGTCGTGCTCCTGCGCGATCCGGGCGTGGAAGACGACCTGGAGGAGGACGTCCCCGAGCTCCTCGCGCAGCTCGTCGCGGTCGCCGTCCTCGATGGCCTCCACGAGTTCGTACGCCTCCTCGATGCCGTACTTGGCGAGGCCCTCGTGGGTCTGCCGGGACGACCAGGGGCACTCGCGCCGGATGCGGTCCATGACCTCGACCAGGTCCAGCAGCCTGGCTCCCGGCAGGTCGTACGAGCCGGGGAGGAGCTCCAGGTCCGGCATGGCCACGCGGCCGGAGCCGGCCAGGCGGGCCAGCCCGTCCGTGAGGGCGCTGTCGCCCTCGCCGGACGGGAGGACCACGATCGTGCGGCCGCCTGCGCAGGCGTCGACGAGCTCCTGCGCGGTGGGCGCAGCGGTCTCGACGGCGACGCCCGCCTCGCGCAGGTACGGCAGCTGGGGGTGGTCCGCGTCGGCGCACAGCACCCGGTCGGCGGCGTGCAGCGTCTGCCACGCGGGCCAGGACAGCAGCCCGGGCGCGACGCGGTGGCTGGCGGTGAGCAGGACGATACGGCCGGGGGTGTCAGCGTTCACCCCACGAACCTACATCTGCCGCTGGTCGCCGAGCTCCCGGATCCAGGGGGCCCGGTACTCGCCCAGTTGGATCTTGTCGTTGTCCCAGGCGCCGTACCGGGGGTTCACCTCGATGTCGAGCGCCTTGGAGGCGGCGGCGAAGACCTCCGTGAGCTTCTGCTGCCCCTCGGGCGTATTGGTGGCCCCGAGCTTCTCGGCGATCTTGTTCATGAGGACGTTGCGGCGGACGACGTCGTCGATCTCGTCGGGCGCCACGCCCTGCTGCTGGAGCAGCATCGCCGCCAGCTGCTCCTCGCCACCGGTCTGCCGGGCCGCCGAGCGCCGGGTCTCCTGGAGCTCCTTGCGGCTGGCGGTGATCCCGTGGTCGGTGGCGACCTTCTCCACCACCCGATCGAAGATCATCCCGTTGAGCTTCTCGCGGTTGAGGTCCCCGGTCGCCTTGATCAGCTCCGCGGCCTGCGGAGACGCCTCCTGCGCACTGCGCACGTCCCTGACCTGCGCCTGGAGTGCGGCGACCTCGATCCGCTGCCCGTCGATGACGGCCGCGGCCCCTGGGTGCGCCTCGCTCCCGCAGGCGGTGAGCAGCGGCCCTGCGACCAGCAGGGCGGCGGATACGGAGAGCGCGCGTCGATGCAGGCGGTGCAAAGGAGCCTCCCGGCGTGGGTCAGTTCAGCAGGTGGGACGCGAAGCGTCTCGTTGAGGGGTGGTGGTCGGGTGACGGGTGGGCGGAACGACCTTGCGGTGATCGATGGTAGGCAGTGGACGTGGTCTGGGCCACTACTTCGGCACCACTGCCGTGGCCGATTCGGTCGTCGCCGGCTCTTCCGGCCGCTTCGGACAACGATTCACCGGCCCACCGGTCGCGCAAAAGGGATACGCGGGAGAACGGGCGTGGCCCGGCCGGAATCTCCGGCGGGCCGATGGAGCACACGGCGCAGGTCGACCGGACGGACCGGACCGGCGGCGACCACGTGGCACCGCCCGGCCCGGATGTCACCGACTGCGCACGCTACTTGCAGAACTTGTCCGCGGCGAGCTTCGCACCCGCGTTGTAGCCCTTCTCGTAGTTCGGATCCAGGGCCGTGAGGTTCTTCGGAGTCTTGGCGTTGCAGTTCTTCTTGATGGCGTTGAAGCCGTCGGTGTGACCCTTGCGGTACTGCTCCTTCGCCTTGTTTTCCTTCTTCTTCTTGTCGTCCTTCTTCTTCTTGTCCTCCTTCTTCTTGTCCTCCTTCTTCTCGTCCGGCACGTTGGCCTTCGCGCACGTCACCTTGGCGAATTTGGACGTCACGGTGTAGGTGTCGTTGGGCAGTCCGGTGAACTCGAACCCGCCACCCGGCAGCGTGGTGGTGGTGCCCACCACGGCGCCCTTGGAGTTGGTGGCCGTCACCTTCTCGTTGTCCGGGAAGCCGCTCCCCGAGACGCCGAACGTCTTGCCCGCTCCCTTGGTCACCTGGCAGGTGATGGCCGGTGCCGCGGACGCCTCCGCGGCCAGGGCGCCGACGCCCACGCTTCCGGTGAGGAAGCATGCCGCTGTCGCCACCGAAATGATCCTTCTCTTCATCGCTTGTCTCCCATCGCGCGCACGCAGCCGGGACTACCGGCATGTGGCCTTGGAGCATGTGTCTGCTGATGTGAGACGGCCGGAGGGGGTGCGGGCCGGCCGGGCCCGGCCCGGTCCCGTCGCCCGCGGCCGTGGAGCACCGCGCTTCGGGTGCGGCACCGCCCTCTGGCCGCGTCGCCGGGCGACTGCGCGGTGCGCGGCCCACTGATGTGCACGAGGGTTACCGGTGCGAGTTGTCCTCTTCAGGATCTCGCTCATACCTCGCCATGTCGAGCGCAGGACACAGCCTCGGCCGGCCCCGCCGGAGGAGCGCTCGGCGGCTCGGGCCGCAGCATGATCGTCCGCGAGACGACGAAGGTGATCGGGATCGCCGCCGCGGCCGCCACCAGGGGCGCGTACCGGCTGGAGAAGCCCGCCACGTCGACCAGGAGCCAGACGCCGGTCGTCGTGATGACGAAGTTGGCGGCGTTGGTGAGCGGGAACAGCAGGAACTTCCGCCAGGTCGGTCGGGTGCGGTAGGTGAAGTGGCAGTTCAGGAAGAAGGAGCCGGTCATGGAGAGGAGGAAGGCGACGACGTGCGCGGCCACGTAGGGCAGGCTCAGGGACAGGAACAGCAGGTAGAAGCCGTAGTACGTGGCGGTGTTCACCACGCCCACGAGCGCGAACCTGACGATCTGGCCCCTGATCCTGCCCATCCGGCCCTGGACGGTCATCGGCGTACGAGCTCCCCTGGCTGGTCTGGACGGTGCGGCCGCCGGGGTGGCGGCGCGGCGGTGTTCGACGCCTTCACCAGGAAGTGCGGGCGGCGTTTCACCTCGTAGTAGATACGCCCCACATACTCCCCGACGACCCCCAGCATCACCATCTGGACCCCCGCGAGCGCCGTCACCGTGACCAGGAGGGTGACGTAGCCGGGGGTGTCGACGCCGTTCACGAGGGCCGCGCCGACGATCCAGGCGGCGTACACGGCGGCGACGGAGACGAGCAGCAGGCCGAGGTGGAGCGCGGCGCGCAGGGGGCGGTCGTTGAAGGAGAGCAGACCGTCGAGGCCGTAGTTGAGGAGCTTGCGGAAGGTCCACTTCGAGCGGCCCCGCTCGCGCGCCGCGTTCTCGTACGCGAGCGTCGTCGTGCGGAAGCCGACCCAGGCGAAGAGGCCCTTGGAGAAGCGGTTGTACTCGGTGAGCTCCAGGACCGCGTCGACGGTGCGGCGCGACAGGAGGCGGAAGTCGCCGACGCCGTCGACCAGCTCGACGTCGACGAGGCGGTTGATCAGCCGGTAGTAGGCGCGGGCGGCGAGGGTGCGGGTGACGCGGTCGCCCGTGCGGGTGCGGCGGCAGACGACCTGGTCGAAGCCCTCGCCGTGCAGCTCCAGCATGCGGCGCAGCAGCTCGGGCGGGTGCTGGAGGTCGGCGTCCATGAGGACGACGGCGTCCCCGGTCGCGTGGCGCAGGCCGGCCAGCATGGCGGCCTCCTTGCCGAAGTTCCGGCTGAAGGAGACGTAGTGCGTACGGGAGCGGGGGTCGCGGGCCGCCATCTCCTCCAGCAGCGGGAGCGTACGGTCGTGGCTTCCGTCGTCGACGTAGACCAGCTCGAAGTCCGTCCCGGTTTCCGCTGCGAGGCGTTCGAGTTCCGTGGTCACGCGGGCGTGGAAGCGGCCGATGATCTCCTCTTCGTTGAAGCACGGCACGACAATCGAGATCAGCACGGAAGTACGACAACGGACGCGCGTGTCACCGGCGGGCGACGCACATGGCGGTCCGGCGACCATTGAATGAACTGGCGTACGAGGCCCGCTTTTCGGGGGCGGAGCGCTGGCATATTCGGCGCCATCATGCAGGCCATCATGCGGAGAGACGCCTCCGCCTTCCGGGCGAGTGTGCTCGCCGGGCTGCTCACCGCGCTCGCGGTCTGCGCCGGTGACGCCGTCGCCCGTACGTTCCCCTTCGGGCCGCGTACGCGCGCCGTCAACGACCTCGGCAACCAGTTCGTACCGTTCCACGCCCACCTGTGGGACCTGCTCCACGGGCGGGCGGACGGCGGGCTGCTGCTGAACTGGCAGTCCGGGTACGGCACCGCCTTCCTGCCGGACCTCGGCACCTATCTGTCGAGCCCCTTCGCGCCGCTCGTCGGGCTCTTCCCGCGCGACGAGATCGACCTCGCGGTGTACGTGATCACGGTCCTGAAGACGGCGGTCGCCGCGGGCGCCATGGCCGTCCTGCTGCGCGCGCGGCGCGCCCCCGGCCCCGCCTGTGGCCCCTGGTGGGGCGCGGCGATGCTCGGCGCGTCGTACGGGCTGTGCGGCTGGGCCGTCGTCGAGGCGTCGTACAACCCGATGTGGCTGGACGGGCTGATCGGCTTCCCGCTGCTGTGCCTGGTGGGCGAGTGGGTCCGTACGGGTCGGCGCCCGCTGCTGGGCCCGGCGGTGGTGGCGATGGTGTGGGTGGCGAACTTCTACACCGCGTACATGGCCACGCTCGGCGCCGCGCTGGTCCTGCTCGCGCGCGGGGCGGGTGGGTGGCGAGTGCTCGGCCGGGCGGCCGGGACCGTGCTGCTCGGGATCGGGCTGGCGGCGCCGGTGCTGGTGCCGGTGTTCCTGGGGTCGCGGCACGCGTATCCGGGGTGGACGCGGGAGTTCCGGGCGGCCGGGTGGGCGGAGGTGGCGGCGCGGACGCTCCCGGCGACGTACGGCTTCTTCACCCCGGCCCTCTTCGTCGGGACGGGCGCGCTGCTGCTCGCGGCGGCCCTGCCGTTCCACCGCAAGGTGCCGGTGCGGGAACGGTGGGCGTTCTCCGGGCTGGTGGCCGGGGTCCTGCTGTCCTCGCAGTGGGAGCCCACGCACCTGGTGTGGCACGTCTTCGCCACACCCAACGGCAGTCCGTACCGCCAGACGTTCGTGTTCGCCGGGGTGGTCGTCATCGCGGCGTGGACGGCCGTGTCGTACGGCTGGCCCGGGCGGCGGGCGCTGCTGGGCGGGACGGCGGTGCTGGGCGTGGTGGCGGTGGGCGCGGCGTTCGGGGGCCTGGCGACGGTGTGGTCGTACGCGCTGTTCGCGGGCGGGCTGGCGGCCTCGGTGGGCGCGGTGGCCGTCGTACGCCGCCAGCCTCGGCGCGCGGTCGTCGGCGCCGGGCTGCTGGCGGGCGCGCTGGCCGTGCAGGCGGCGGCCACCACGGCGTACGCCGACCGGGAGCGGCCGGCCCGGCTGGACGACTACCCGGCGTGGGGCGCGGAGCACGCGGCCCGGGCGGCGGCGGTGGCCGGTGGGGACGGGTGGCCGCGGTACCGCACCGACCCCGGGCGGCCGCAGCTGACCGGTAACGATCCGCTGCTGGTCGGCGGGCAGGGCTCCGCGTACTACAGCAGCCACACGCCCGCCGTGCTGACGCGCACGCTGGCGGCGCTCGGCGGCGGCTGGACGTCGAACGGGCGGAGCGTGCAGTCCCTGGACAACCCGGTGACGGACGCGCTGTTCGGGGTGGGCGCGCGGTGGCGTGATGCCGCCGTGCCGCGGACGACGGACGTTCTGCCGCTGGTGACGGTCCGGGCGCGGACCGGGGAACTCCGGTACGGGGAATCGCCGTTCCGCAACCAGGAACTGTTGCTCGGGTCACGCGTCTACGACCTCCCCGCGGACGGCGCGTGTCCGGTCGGCAGCGACGTCTTCGTGTGGGCGCCCGACTTCACCGGGACGGCGCGGCTCGGCACCGCGGGCGGCGGCCCGTCCGTCGAGCTGCGCGGCGGCCTGCCCAAGCGGCGCGCGGCGATGGCGCCGCTCGGTACGCAGCGCACGGCGGGCGCGCGGGTGGTGCTGGAGGGCCGTGGCACCGTCCCGCCGTCCGGGAGCGTCGGGTGCCTGGACCGGGCGCGGCTGGCGGACGCCGTGGCGCGGCTGCGGGCGACCGCGGCGGTGGCGGTCGACGTTACGCCCGACGGCGTGCGCGCGCAGCTGCCGCCGGGCGCCCGCGCCGGTACGGCGGTCCTGGCGGCACCGCGCATCGCGGGCTGGCGGTGCGGAGGCCGCCCGGCGGACTCGTACCTGGGCCTGGTCGCCGTACGGGTGAGGGCGGGTCAGACGTCCGTGAGCTGTGCCTTCCGGCCACCCGGCCTGCGGGCGGGGGCGGCGGGCGGCTCGCTCGCGGCGGCGGTGTGGGCGGGCTGGGCGCTCGTACGCCTGCGGGAACGCGTACGGCTGCGGCGGCGCGGCCGCGTGGCGTCGGCTGCGCGCCACCAAGACTTCACCGGAGCAGCACCGTCCCGTGGCCCGCGCGGGGGCGGTGCGGCGTAGCTTGCGGCGCATGCCCTCTCTTCTGAGCAACCGGCTGGCGAAGCGGGTGCTGAAGCCCGCGTTCGCCCTGGTCGAGCAGCGCCTGGAGCGCGCCACGACGGCGTTGCAGTCGGACCTGGACGCCCTGCACCACGAGGTGGCGGACCTGCGGCGGCAGAGCTACGGGCTCGGGCTGCTCCTCGACCGGGCCGGGCGGGACGGCGACCGGATGCCCACCGCGACACAGGTCGACGCGCTGGTGCGCGAGGTCGGCGCCGTCACCGGGGAGCGCGGCGAGCGCGTGCGGCACGACATCACCGTCGCGTACCGCCACCTGGTCGCGCTGGAGGCGCTCGGGGCCGGCGGGCTCGGCGGGTCCGTGTCCGACGTGTGCGGACGGCTCGCGGCCGTGCCGCTGCTCGCGCCGCCGAACGGCGAGGTCCTCGAAATCGGCACCCGGCACGGCCTATTCGCGGCGGCGCTGCGGCGCATGCTCCAGCGCGGCGGCCTCGACGCGCGGCTGACGGTCGTCGACCCGCTGGACGGCGCGCCCGCCCGCGAGGACGTCGTACGCGGAAACCTGGCGCTCGGCGGCGGGCGCCCGGCGGACGACGCGGCGCGGCTGGTGCGCGGCTCCTTCGCGGAGGCGTGCGTACGGGACGCGGTCGCCGACCGGCGCTACGGCGTGATCGTCGTCGACGGCGACGGCCATGACCTGGCGGCGGTGCGGGAGCTCGCCGCACCGGGCGCCGTCGTGGTCACGGCCGTCGGCGGCCCGCCCCGCCCGGCGGGGCTCACGGGTCTGGGCCGGGTGGCGGACTCCGTGTACTGCCGGGCGGCCGAGGCGTAACGGCGGCTTACAGCAGCGTGGCGGGGGCTCAGGCGGACAGGCGCTCGCCGGAGCCTGCGTTCTAGAAGGTACGCATCTGCTGCTGGCGTTCCAGCGCGCGCCGCAGCTCCGCCGCCTGCGGGTGGTACGGCCCGTAGACCCGCTCCGTGTCGTACAGCAGGCTCTGCAGCTGCTGGTACGCGGCCGAGTGGTCGCCCGTCGCCAGCAGCAGGTGGCCGATGCGGTGGCGCAGGTCGAAGGCGCGGCCGGGGTCGGGCGCGGTGGCCGCGGTCGTGCCGCCGTTCTCGTAGTACGGCAGGAGGGCGCGGTATTCGGCGAGGGCGGCCGCGGTCTCGCCGAGCTGTTCCAGGCAGAGCGCGGCGTCGTACCGGAACTGGAGCGTCTGCGGGTCCGCCGGGCCCGCCTCGGCCGTCCGGTCGTCCGCGAGGCGCCGCAGCTCGGGCAGGGCGCGGCGGTACTGGCCGTCGTCCATCAGCGTCGTCGCGTACTGCTTGCGCAGGATCCGGACGACCGGGGAGTGCTCGCCGTGCTCGGCGGCGGCCGCGGGGAGGATGCCGCCGAGGATGTCCACGGCCTGGGTGATGCCGCCCTCGCCGAGGAGTCGCTTCACCTCGTCGACCGCGGCGGCGACGTCGGGCCGTCCGGCGGCGGTCGTCGCGACCGGCGCGACCGGCGGGCGGGGCGGGGGCGGGGGTGCGGCGGCACGGTCCGGCCAGGGCGCGTACGGGCGCAGGAAGGGGCGCGTCGGGTCGAGGGGCCCGGCCGTGACGCCGCGTGCGGGCAGCAGGGGCGCGAGGACCTCGTACACCTCCTGCGCGCCGGACGGCCGGTGCTGCGGGTCCTTGGCGAGCAGCCGCAGCACCAGGGCCTCCAGGGCCTCGGGTATCTCGGGGCGCAGGCGGCGCACGGGAAGCGGCGGCTCGTACAGGTGGCGGTGGAGGACGCCGAGGGCGGTGGAACCGGCGAAGGGCACGTTCCCGCTGAGGAGTTCGTGGAGCAGGACACCGAGGGCGTACAGGTCGGTGTACGGGCCGACGGCGCCGCCCATGGCCTGTTCGGGCGCCATGTAGGCGGGGCTGCCGACGGGCGAGCCGGTGTGGGTGAGGCGGGTGGTGTCGGTGTCGATGACGGATGCGACGCCGAGGTCGAGGACGGTGAGGGTGCCGTCCGGTTTCACCATGACGTTGCGGGGCTTGAGGTCGCGGTGGACGATCGGCACGGCGTGCACGGCGGCGAGCACGCCGCACAGTTGGGCGGCGACGGCGACGGCCCACTGCCAGGGGTACGGGTCGTGCTCGGCGAGGTGGTCGGCGAGGTCGGCGCCCTCGACGTACTGCATGACCAGGTAGAGGTCGTCGCCGTCACTGCCCGCGTCGTGGACGGTGACCAGGCCGGGGTGGGAGACCTGGGCGGTGACGCGGCACTCGCGCACGAAGCGGCGGCGCATCTCCTCGGCGGCGGTGGCGGCGGCCATGTGGTCGGGACGCAGCAGCTTGACGGCGACGCGGCGGTCGAGGCGGCCGTCGTAGGCCGTCCAGACCTGGCCCATGCCGCCCTGGCCGATGACGGTGGACAGTTCGTACCGGTCGGCGATGATCCGCCCGTTCACCGGCTGTCTCCTCCCGGGTTCCGCGGGTCTCCGGGGTTCCGCGGGTCCCTGCGGAGCAGGTGGCTGAGCTCGTCGAGCTCGGCGCGCACCTGGTCGATACGGGGCGGCTGGGGCTGGGGCTGCGCCGGGGGCGTGGGGGGTGGTGTGGCGGGCGGTCCGTATCCGTACGGCTGCGGCGGCATCTGCACGGGCTGCGGCGGGCCGTACGGGGGCAGGGGCGGTACGGGTGCCGCCGTGGCCCGCTGACGGTGGTGGATGTCGACGATCAGGTAGTACACGACGACGCCGACCATCTGCACCAGCAGCCCGGCCATGCCGACGTTCGAGATCCAGTGGTCCGCGAAGTGCTCTTCCAGGGTCACCAGGCAGCCGATGTTCACCACCAGTTGGCACCAGAACAGCGCCCAGTCCCGGCCCGTACGGCGCACGATCGCGATCCGCAGCATGGCCACCCAGGCGAGCATGCCGAGCGTCAGCACGATCAGGAGGCAGAGGATCACGCGCACGGCGATCACGCCCGCCGTCACGGCGGGACGCGGGGGCGTCATGGGCGCGTGCCCGTGCATACGTCGCTCCAGGGATGCGGATCAGAGGAACTCGAGCGTATACACCGACACCGACAGCCGCCCCAGGGTTGTACGAAACGGCCGCCCTCCTGATCGCTGGGTCACTCAGGTGACTCGGGCAGCACCGTGCCGTCCGCCAGGCCGTCGTACAGGCCCTGCACCAGCTGCTCGCCGAGCCGTCCCGCGAGGCGCAGCGCGTCCTCGAACTCCGCGAGGGTGCGGAAGCGTTCGCCGTAGCGGCGCTGCTCGGCCAGGGGCAGCCGGGGCAGGCGGAGGCGCCGTACGTCGAGCCGGGTGGCGGTGGAGGCGTAGCTGCTGGCCCGGCGGTTGTTGGCCGTGCCGCGCAGGAAGCCCGCGAGGAACCAGGGGTCCAGGGCGGTGCGGTCGGCCCGCAGCAGCTGGAGGTTGCGGCCGAGCGCGGCACCGGCCGTGGCGGCGTCGACGACGCGCGCGACGGAGCCGCCGCCGAGGACGGGGACGACCACGTCGCCCTCCTCGGTGAGCACCGGCTCTTCCGGGGGCCCGTCGGGGAGGGTGCCGGAGGGTGCCGCGCCGGCGAGTACGTCGTGCTCGGTGAGGACCGCGACCGGGTGGCCGGCGGGCGCCGTGCCGGTGCCGCCGGCGCGCAGCTGGAGGGCGCCCGCGCGGGCGAGTTCGCCGACCGTGGTGAGGGTGCGGGCGGCGCCCGCGGCGGACGGGGCGGGGGCGGCGGGCGGGGGCGTGAGCTCCATGGTGCGGCGCAGGGTGGCGCCGAGGCGTTCGCGTACGTCTTCGAGGCCTGCCGCCGAGCCGCCGGGGGCCGGGAGGGGCAGGTGGCGGGCGGGGGCCAGGTCGACGTCGTCGTCGAGCAGTTCGATGACGGGTACGGAGCGGCTCACGCCCGGGACGCCGGGGTGGTCGCCGCGGCCGCGCCAGGCGTCGAGCACGGCCGACTTAAGGGCGGGCCAGGGCAGTTTGTCCCGGCCGCCGTCCGGGACCAGGCCGGTGGTGTCGACGAACAGCAGTTCCGGGTCCGGGCGCTGGTCCGCGCCGGGCCGGCACAGCACCCACAGGTGCAGTGGGATGCCGTACGGGGGCGCGGCCCCGGCGGGCAGGGCGATCACGGCGCGCAGGGCGCCGCGGCGCAGCAGGTCGGCGCGGATGCGGCGGCCGGAGCGGCGGGAGGCCACGGCCGGGGGCATCAGGAGGACGGCGGTGCCGCCGTCGCGGAGACGGGCGAGGGCGTGCTGGACCCAGGCCAGTTCGGACTCCGTGCGGGCCGGGAAGCCGTACTCCCAGCGGGGGTCGTAGGCCAGTTCGTCGTGGCCCCAGTCGCGTTCGTTGAACGGTGGGTGGCAGACGACGGCGTCGGCGCGGAGCCCGGGGAAGGCGTCGGCGCGGAGGGTGTCGGCGGCGGCCGTACGGATCCCGGCCGAGCTGTGCAGGGCGAGGCGCAGCGCGGTGAGCGCGGCGAGGTCGGGGTCGGCGTCCTGGGCGTGGACGGTGTCCGCGCGGTCGAGGGCGCGCAGGAGTCCGCCGGTGCCGCAGGCCGGGTCGAGCACGGTCCGCGCGGAGGGGCCGGCGAGGGCGGCCATCAGCTCGGCGGGGCCGGGCGGGGTGAGCGTGTACTGGCGGGGATTGGCGTCCAGGTGCCGCCCGAGCAGGAACTCGAACGCCTGGCGCGCCCCGCCGAGCTGGGCGGCCAGGTCGGCGGCGCCGCGCAGCAGCGGCAGGGAGGGTTCGAGGTCGGCCGCCGTGGGGGTGCGTACGGACCGGGGGACGCCGAAGCGGGCGGTGAGCACCTCCTCCAGGGCGGTCGGCAGGGCGTCGGCGAGGCGGTCGTCGGGGAGGGCGGAGAGCTCCAGCCAGCCGGTGGGCCGCTCGTGGACGAGGAGCAGGGCGCAGCCGGCGTGGACGAGCGCGGTGAGGGGTCCGGCGGGGTGGGAGGTGAGCTGCTGCCAGACGCGCTCGCGCAGGGGCACCTCGGCGAGCTTGCCCTGGTCGCGCAGCCACTGCTCGACCTCGGCGAGGGCGAAGGAGGGGCTGGTCTCGGTGCCGCCGACGGGCTTGGGGAAGTCGGCGTGGCGCCGGCGCCAGTTGCTGACGGCGGCGCGGCCGACGCCGGCGAGCCGGGCGATACCGGCGGCGGTGACCTCCGGTGCGCCTGCTGAGGCAGCGGCTGCTGCGGCTGCTGCGGCTGCCGTGCCTGTTGTGCCCGCCGTGCCTGCTGTGCCTGCTGCGCGCTCCTGCGGCACGTGTCCGTCTCCCCTCATCCGCCCTCATCCGCACTGAAGGACCGAGCATACCGATCCAACGGTTCACAGTGTGAGTCGATCGAAATTCCGTGAACCGTGTTGACTCGGTTCACACGCTCTGCTGTGATTGACCCATCGAACAACGGAGCAACTCCAGCGCCCGGGAAGGTGCCACAGCCATGTCTCAGCCCATGAACGCCCCGCAGCCGCAGCAGCCGCAGCACGGCCGGCCGGAAAAGAAGCGCGGCTGGTTCGCCCGCCACAAGGTGCTCACCGGCCTCGGCGCGGTCGTCGTGGTCGTCGCGGTGGCCTCCGCGGTCGGCTCGGGCGGTGACGACGCGTCCCCCAAGACGGCCTCGGGCGACACCAAGGGCAAGCAGGAGCAGCAGGCCAAGCCGCAGGAAGAGGCGAAGAAGGCCGCCTCGATCGCCGGCGACGGCGACCACGAGGTCGGCAAGGACGTCCAGCCCGGCCTGTACCGCACCAGCGGCAACGAGGACGGCCTCTGCTACTGGGAGCGCGCCAAGGACTCCACCGGCGAGACCGACTCCATCCTCGCCAACGACAACGTCACCGGCACGAGCTACGTGCTGCTCAAGGCGAGCGACAAGGTCTTCAAGTCCAACGGCTGCAAGGACTGGGAGGCCGTCGACGAGAAGGCCGCCGGGACGCCGAAGTCGGAGGCGAAGGGCGACGGCGGCATGTTCAAGGTGGGCGCGGACCTCGCCCCCGGCACGTACAAGTCCACGGGCAACGAGGACGACACGTGTTACTGGGAGCGCGCGAAGGACGCCTCCCACAACACGGACGCCATCCTCGCGAACGACAACGTCTCCGGCACGGCCATCGTGAAGATCACCGCGACCGACGGGTACTTCAAGACGACGGGCTGCAAGGACTGGGTCAAGACCGGCTGACGCTCGCCCTGACGGCCCCCGTCCCACAGGGCGGGACGGTCCCGAGGGTCACCTGACCGTCCACCAGGCATTCGAGCAGTACCCGTCCACCCAGCGGATGGATCCAGAGATGCGGCTCGACGTCCAGGAGGTCGCGCGCGTGCGCGACCGCCAGCTCCGCGGACAGCACCACCGTCGGCAGGACGAGGTTGCCCCACTGGACCGCGACGAGCGCGCCCGCCGCCACCTCGGGGGCGAGCAGTTCGGCGGCCAGCCGGGCCCACCCGTCCTCGTCGTCCCACCAGCGGCGCTCCCGCACGGAGCCGGCGCTCCAGTCCAGCCGGTCACCGGACAGGGCCGGGAACAGTCCGAGGGTCGCGGCCGCGACGCTCCTGCTGTCCTCCCGGTCCAGGAGCATGACGTCCTCGCCGTTCCGGAGGAAGCCGGGCAGGAGGTCCGGCCGGCTTCCACGGAGGTGGTCCGCGGGGGTGTCCGCGGCCCTCACTCCCGCTCCACCACGACCTCCAGCGCCGCGTCCCGCACGTCCGCCACCGGGTGCCGGCGCAGTGTGCGCAGGGGGGCGGGCCAGCCGAGGCGGACGCCGAGGGTGCCGACCAGGGCGACGGCCAGCAGCCCGGCGCCCGGGTCGCCCGCCGCCGTGCACCGCTCGGCCGCGGCCAGCGCCACCGCCGGGTCCTGCGCGCGGTGCGTGACCGCGACGCGGGAGACCAGCCGGTCGGCGGTCCGGGCCGCGAGCGCCGGCCTGCCGTCCACCGCGTCGGCCACGGCGCGCAGCCGGGCCGTCAGCTCGGACGGCTCCGCGTCGAGGTCCACGAGTGTCACGAGGAGCCGCGCCCGGGCGCCGGCCAGGGACGGCTCGGCGGCCAGCTGCGCGGCGACCGCCTCCACCACGGGGCGGGCCCCGGGCCCCCGGCCCTGGTCCGCGGGCAGGTTCTCCACCAGGGTCGACAGCCGCTGACGGGCCGGCAGGTCGCGGTCCTCCAGCGCCTCGTACTCCCCGGCCGCGACGGCCGTGAGCAGCCGGGCGACCGTGTCGTGCAGCAGGCTCCCCGGCGCCGCGCCGCCCAGCGGGTGGGGCAGGCCGGAGACGGCCAGCATCGCGACGGCCTGCGCGGCGCTGCGCCAGAGGCTGTGCCAACCACCCGTTCTGGTGCGCTCCTCCAGCGCGGTGACCGTGCCGAGCAGGACATCCGCCACCTCGGGTGCGTCCCCGGCCCAGAGCGGCAGCTTCTCCAGCGCGGCCGCCGCGGCGGCACTGTGCGCGGACCGGCACACCTGCCCCACCAGCCGCGCGTACCGGGCCCGGTGGACCGCCGGCACAGCCCCGTGTTCCGCCCCCACCAGCGCCCGCAGCACCTGCTCGGCGCCGTCGCGCGCGGCCTCCGTGAGCACCGCCCAGGCCTCCTCGCGGCCGAGGAGCTCGGTGCTCGCGGCGACCACGGCCGCCTGGACGTCCGGATGGGCGCCGGGCGCGCGGTACGCGGCCGCCAGCAGCGCGGCGGCGCGGTGCGGCGGCAGGTGGCGGGCGGCGAGGCGGACGGCCTCCTTGCGGCTGGTCACCTTCACGCCGTCGCTCGCGGTGAGCAGGGCCCGCAGCCGCACGTCCAGTACGGACGGCGCGGCGTAGCGGGCGGCGCGCCCCGCGGCGTACACGGCGACGCGGGCGCGGTCGCCTCCGGCGTGCGCCAGCAGCACCGGCAGGGCGAGCTGCGGCTGCTCGGTCCACACCAGAGCGCCGAGCGCGGCCTCCACGAGCACCACCGCGGCCGGCCCGGCCTCCTCGCCCTCATGGCCCTCCTCGGCGTACCGCAGCGCCAGCTCCCGGCCGTGCACCGGCAGGGCGGCCGCCGCCCGCAGCACCGCGGCCCGCTCGTGGAGCGGAAGGGTCGCGTCCGCGACGGCCTCGGCGGCCAGCCGGGCCGCCGCCGCCTGCTGGCGCGGCAGCCACCGGTGGGCGTACCAGAAGGGGGGCAGGGGGCGGCGCGTGCCGGGCTTGAGGAACCGCCCGTACGGCGGGGTCTCGCCGATCAGGGTGTCGAGGAGGTCGGTGCGGCGGGCCGCCAGCACGTGGTGGACCGGCGGGAGGGCGGCCGCCGACGGTTCGAGGGCGAGGAGGCGCGCGACCCGCTCGTCGCGCGTCGCCGCGGGTTCGAGCCAGAGCCGCGCCGCGGTCTCGAAGGCGCTGTCGTCGGCGTTGACCAGGGCGTCCTCCAGCATCCGCTGGAGCGGCTCCATCCGGTGGGCGCGCGGCCCGAGCGCCTGGACCAGCGCGAGGAGCGGGCGGTGGTCGCCCTTGCGCGCGGCCGCTTCCAGCCAGGGCCGCAGTGCGTCGAAGAGGCGGTGTTCCTGACCGCGCGGCAGGCCGTGGTGGAGCGTGCCGAGGTCCCCGACGCCCACGTGCCCGGCGATCCGCTCCAGCACGGACAGGGCCCAGTCGCGCAGGACGGCCTCGCCGTCGGGCACGTGCGCGTGCGCGCGCAGCACCGCGAGGGCGAGGCGGCGCAGCGCGCCCCGGGCGCGCGGTGAACCGTCGCGCGCCTCCAGCGCGTCGCGCACCACCTGGTCGAGCGCGCCCGCGCACTCCGCAGTGAACAGCGCGGCGCGTACGCCGGCGAGCGCTTCGAGCGCCGCCGCGCGCACCGGGTCCTGCTCGTTGCGGAGCCGTGCGCTCATCAGGTCCAGCAGTTCACGGACGTCGGTCTCGTCGCCGGACGCGTCCACGTTGGCGACCAACAGCGGCCAGACCAGGGCCCGTTCGGTCGCGTCGGGCCGCCGCAGCGCGTCCAGCAGGTCGGGGCGGGCCTCGGCGACCGGGCAGTGGGCGAGCGTGTCCAGCACGTCGCTCCAGTACCACCCCTCCGCGCGGCCCTGGCGCGCCCAGTGGCGGGCCTCCGCCCACCGCCGCTCGCGCGGCAGCACGGCCAGCACGTCGTCCGCGAGGGCGGCGGTGCCGTCCGTGCCCTCCGTCGCCGCGTCGAGGAGGTCGCCCCGGCGCCCCGGCGGCACCACCTTGAGCAGCGCGGCGAGGTGCGCCGTGCGCCGCGCCCAGTGGCGGGCGAGCGCGGGCAGGGACGGCGGGTCGGCCAGCGCGATTCGCCGCAGCACCGCGTTCGGGGGCAGCGGCTCGTAGCGCTGCGCCGGGCGTTCCGGCGAGATCAGCCACCGTACGACGCGCTCGGCGTCGGCCTCCGCCAGCACGCCCAGCTTGTCCCAGAGCGGCGCCGGCAGGTGGCCGGGCCCGTACGCCTCCAGCAGCGCGAGCACCCGCAGCGGCCGGGCGGGCGCGGCGGCCGCGATGCCGCGCGCGTGCCCCTGCCACCACGAGGTGCGCAGATGGAGCGGCTGCGCGGCGAGGTCGCGTTCGGCGTGGTCGAGCACGGCGTCGGGGTGGCGGCGGCCGAGCTGTGCCCACGACACGACGGCGTACGCGAGCGCGGGCAGCGTCCGCGCCACGAACGGCGCCGAGCAGACGGGCAGCAGCCGGGCGGCCTCCGCGTCCCCCCACTCCTCGCGCAGCCGCTCCACCAGGCGCTCGGCGAGCGCCGTGCGCCGCCCCCGCAGGACGACGCGGGCGAGGGCGTGCCGGGTGGCCTCGGAGGCGTCGTCGTACGCCGCCTCGATGACCGCGTCCGGCAGCGGGAGCGTGCGGGCGGCGCGCAGGGCGTACCCGCGCACCACCTCGTCGGGGTCGGTCAGCCGCTCGGCGAGGAAGTCCGCCTGGCCCCCGGCCAGCGCGGCCAGTGCGGCGAGCCGCCGCGCGTACGTGCCCTCGACGCCGCCGAGACCGTCCCACTCCGCCAGCACCTCGGGCAGCCCCCCGCTGCGCGCCAGATCGCGGGCCGCGCGGGCGACGTGCCGCAGCCGCCGCGCGTGCGGGAGTGGTTCGAGGTCGGCGAGCAGCAGGGCGGCGGTGCGAGACATGGGGTGATTGTGTCCTGAAACACCCACCGCGCCGCACTGATTATCTGATGAGCTATCGGATGAGCTGTCGGATGGACCTCGCCTGTGCGGCGGTTCAGCCGCCCCCGCACTGCCGCAGCATCGCCTCCTTGTCCGCCGCGGTCACCGCCAGCTCGTACGCGGCGGCCACCTGCGAGAAGCGCACGGCGTACGCGCACCGGATCCGCTTGTCCGGCGGCAGCCAGGACGCCGGGCCGGAGTCGCCCTTCGCCGAGTTGGCGCGGCCTTCGACCGGGAGGAGGTTCAGCGGGTCGTTCGCGAATCGCTCGCGCTTGCTCTCCGGCCAGCGGGAGGCGCCCATCTGCCAGCTGTACGACAGCGGCACCACGTGGTCTATCTGCACCTCGGCGGCGTCCTGCTTGCGCCAGTCGATGGTCCGGCCGGTGTACGGGTCCGCCAGCGTCATCGCCATGACCACGCAGTCGGACCCCTCACGGAAGCGCAGCCGTTGCCCGTCGCGGCGCAGCAGGTCGTTGCGGGTGTCGCAGCCGTTGCGGGCCAGCGGTACGCCGTCGGCCGTGTCCATCCAGGCGTAGCCGAACTTGTCGCGGTCGTACCCGGTCTTCGGCCCGCGTCCCTTCACCGCCAGGCGTTCGAGGAGGCGGCGGGCCTCGGCGCGGTCGGCGTCGGAGGTCAGGGGCGCGAGGCCCGGCTTCGTACCGTCGGGGTTGTCGAGCGGCCGGGCGGCGCTCGACGAGGAGCCGGGGGCGCCCGACGCACCGTCGTCGGAGCCGTGGTCCGCGCCGGGGACGCACCCGGCGGCGAGTGTCGCGACGGCGGCCAGCAGCACGGCGGGCAGGACCCTTCGGGGCGTACGCATGCCCGAATCGTAGGTGGCGCACCTTCAGGGCGTTACACCTTGCCGATCCCGAGGGTGTTCTCGCGCGGCAGCACCACTGCCGATGCCCCCGGCACCGCGTGACACACGTCACGCGCACCCCGGCCCTCCGGCATGTCACATCCGGGCCGGGTCGCTCCGTCCCTGCTGTGTAACCGTCAACACGGCAAGGAGAACGCCATGGACGCCCGTCTCAACCTCTACGGCAGCCCCCTCGCGCCCAAGCTCGTGAAGCACCTCGGCGCGGCGGGCAAGGTGATAGCGGACTCGGCCCTGCCGGCCGCGACGCAGGAACTGGTGAAGATCCGGGCCAGCCAGATCAACGGCTGCGGCTTCTGCCTCGACATGCACACCAAGGAGGCCGCCCACGCCGGGGAGACCCCGCTGCGCCTCAACCTGGTCGCGGCCTGGCGGGAGGCCACCGTCTTCACCGACGCCGAGCGCGCCGCGCTGGAGCTGACCGAGCAGGGCACCCGCATCGCGGACGCGGCCGGCGGCGTCACGGACGAGGCGTGGGCGAACGCCGCCAAGCGCTACGACGAGGAGCAGCTCGCCGCGCTCGTGTCCCTGATCGCCCTCATCAACGCCTACAACCGCCTCAACGTGATCGCCCGCCAGCCGGCCGGTGACTACGTGGTGGGCCAGTTCGGCTGATCGCGGCCACGGCCGGGCGCAGCCCGGCCTGCCCCGGCCCGACCGCGCCTCACGACCCCAGGATCGTCGTCAGGAACTCCCCCGTCCACGCCAGCAGTTCACGGCCCACCACCGGCTTGCCGCCGATCTTGCCCGTGGTCGGGCGGGGGACCAGGATCTGGTGGGTCTGCGGCTTGATCACCGTGCGCGGGTAGAGGCGCTTGAGGCGCAGCTCCTGCGATTCGCGCAGCTCCACCGGGGCGAAGCGGATGTTCGGGCCCTGGAGGACGATCTCGCCGACGCCGCAGGCGCGGGCCAGCATGCGCAGGCCCGCCACCAGCAGCAGGTTCTCGACGGGCTCCGGGAGCTTGCCGTAGCGGTCGGTGAGCTCCTCGCGGACCGCCTTGATGTCGTCCTCCGAGTTCGCGGAGGCGATCGCGCGGTACGCCTGGAGGCGCAGGCGCTCGCCCGGCGCGTAGTCGTGCGGGACGTGCGCGTCGACCGGAAGCTCGATCTTGACCTCCAGCGGCGGCTCCTCCTCCACGCCGCCCTCCAGGGAGGCGCGGTAGTCCGCGACCGCCTCGCCCACCATGCGGACGTACAGGTCGAAGCCGACGCCCGCGATGTGGCCGGACTGCTCGCCGCCGAGGAGGTTGCCCGCGCCGCGGATCTCCAGGTCCTTCATGGCGACGTACATGCCCGCGCCCATCTCGGTGTGCTGGGCGATCGTCGCCAGGCGCTCGTGGGCGGTCTCGGTGAGCGGCTTCTCCGGTGGGTAGAGGAAGTACGCGTACCCGCGCTCGCGGCCGCGGCCCACGCGGCCGCGCAGCTGGTGCAGCTGCGACAGGCCGAAGTTGTCGCCGCGCTCGACGATGAGGGTGTTGGCGTTGGAGATGTCGATGCCCGACTCGACGATGGTCGTGGAGACCAGGACGTCGAACTTCTTCTCCCAGAAGTCGACCACGACCTGTTCCAGGGCCTGTTCCGACATCTGGCCGTGGGCGATCGCGATCCGCGCCTCGGGGACGATGTCCCGCAGCCGGGCCGCCGCCCGGTCGATCGACTCGACGCGGTTGTGGATGTAGAAGACCTGGCCCTCGCGCAGCAGCTCGCGGCGGATCGCCGCGCCGATCTGCTTCTCCTCGTACGGGCCGACGAAGGTCAGGACCGGGTGCCGCTCCTCCGGCGGGGTGGTGATCGTCGACATCTCGCGGATGCCGGTCACGGCCATCTCGAGCGTCCGGGGGATGGGGGTCGCGGACATCGTCAGCACGTCGACGTTGGCCCGCAGCTTCTTCAGCTGCTCCTTGTGCTCGACGCCGAAGCGCTGCTCCTCGTCGACGATGACCAGGCCCAGGTCCTTGAACTTCGTCTCGGACGAGAAGAGGCGGTGCGTGCCGATGACGACGTCGACCGAGCCCTCCTTCAGGCCCTCCAGCGTCGCCTTCGCCTCCGCGTCGCTCTGGAAGCGGGACAGCGCCCGGACGACGACCGGGAACTGCGAGTACCGCTCGGAGAACGTCCCGAAGTGCTGCTGCACCAGCAACGTCGTGGGGACGAGGACCGCGACCTGCTTGCCGTCCTGCACCGCCTTGAACGCGGCGCGCACCGCGATCTCCGTCTTGCCGTAGCCGACGTCGCCACAGATCAGCCGGTCCATGGGGACCGACTTCTCCATGTCCTCCTTCACCTCGGCGATGGTGGACAGCTGGTCCGGCGTCTCCGCGTACGGGAAGGCGTCCTCCAGCTCCCGCTGCCAGGGCGTGTCGGGGCCGAAGGTGTGGCCGGGCGCCGCCATCCGCGCCGAGTACAGCTTGATCAGGTCGGCCGCGATCTCCTTGACCGCCTTCTTCGCCCTGGCCTTGGTCTTCGTCCAGTCCGCGCCGCCCAGGCGGTGCAGCGTCGGCGCCTCGCCGCCCACGTACTTGGTGACCTGCTCCAGCTGGTCGGTGGGGATGTAGAGCCGGTCGCCGGGCTGGCCGCGCTTGGCGGGCGCGTACTCGACCAGCAGGTATTCGCGGGTCGCGCCCTGCACGGTGCGCTGCACCATCTCGATGTAGCGGCCGACGCCGTGCTGCTCGTGGACGATGTAGTCGCCGGTCTCCAGCGTGAGCGGGTCGATCGTCTTGCGGCGCCGCGTCGGCATCCGCTGGCCGTCCTTGCCGGCCGCCTTCTGGCCCGACAGGTCGGTCTCGGTCAGGACGGCGATCTTCAGGCCGGGGTCGATGAAGCCGTACTCGATCGAGCCGCACGCCACGTGCACGACGGACGGCGAGATGTCGGTGAGGTCCCCCTCGAGACGCGCGGCGATGCCCTCGCCGCCCAGCACCTCGACCGTGCGGGCCGCCGGGCCGTGCGCCTCCGTCACGAAGACCGTGCGCCAGCCGTCCGCCAGCCAGCCCTTGGTGTCGGCGAGCGCGCGGGCGGTGTCACCGCGGTACGACTCCGGGGCGTGCATGCCGAGCTTGAACGTGTCCTCGTCGAGCTCCTCGTCGGCGGCGAACGGCGACACCGACCACCACATCATCCCCAGCTCGCGCGCCCGGTCCCGGACGTCCGCGATGCCCCACAGCGACGCCGCGCCGAGGTCGATCGGCGCCTCGCCGCCGCCGGCCGTGGCCGCCCACGACGCCTGGAGGAACTCCTGCGAGGTCGCCACCAGGTCCGCCGCCCGCGTCCGCACCCGCTCCGGGTCGCACACCACCGCCATGGAGCCCTTCGGCAGGACGTCCAGCAGCAGCTCCATGTCGTCGACCAGGACCGGCGCCAACGACTCCATGCCCTCCACGGCGATGCCTTCGGCGATCTTGCCGAGCAGCTCGCCGAGCTCCGGGTGCTCCTCGGCCAGCGCCGCCGCGCGCGCCTTCACGGACTCCGTCAGCAGCAGCTCGCGGCACGGCGGCGCCCACAGGCCGTGCTCGGCGACCTCCAGGGACCGCTGGTCGGCGACCTTGAAGTAGCGGATCTCCTCGATGTCGTCGCCCCAGAACTCGATCCGGAGCGGGTGCTCCTCGGTGGGCGGGAAGACGTCCAGGATCCCGCCGCGCACCGCGAACTCGCCGCGCTTCTCCACCAGCTCCACGCGCGCGTACGCCGCCGCCGCGAGCCCCTCCACCACGTCGTTCAGATCGGCCTGCTGCCCGGTGCGCAGCGCCACCGGCTCCAGGTCGCCGAGCCCCTTGACCTGCGGCTGGAGCACCGAGCGTACGGGCGCGACCACGACCGCGACAGGGCCGGCCGCCGGGTCGTCCGCCGACGGGTGCGCCAGGCGCCGCAGCACCGCCAGCCGGCGGCCCACGGTGTCGGAACGCGGCGAGAGCCGCTCGTGCGGCAGCGTCTCCCACGCCGGGTACTCCACGACCGTGTCGGGGTCCAGCAGGCTGCGCAGCGCCGCCGCCAGGTCCTCCGCCTCCCGCCCGGTCGCCGTCACGGCGAGCACGGGCCTCCCGGCGTCCCGGGCCAGCGCGGCCAGCGCGAAGGGACGCGCGGCGGGCGGACCGACCAGGTCGACATTGCTCCGGTGGCCGTCGGCCGCCGCCTTCACCGCTTCGGCGAGGGCGGGGTCCTTGACGACGGCGTCGAGCAGACCGTGCAGGCTCATGGAGGCTTCCATCCCGAGGTATGGGGCCCCGAGGTGTGGGGCGAGGGGCAACGCGAACCGCCCGACACGTCTCACGGGCCGGGGGTTTCCAGCCTACGACGTCGTCGACATACCCGCGTTCGAAACGACCCCCCGACAAGTCCGGCCCCGGTGTCAACCGGAACCGCGCCCCCGTGCGTATACGTCACGGAACCCGTCCCGCCCCTTCCCTCCGTCCCCCTTCCCTCCGTTCCACCCGATTCCACCCGTGCCGCTGGGAGCCGCATTGACCGAAGAGGAGTTCCACGAGCTCTACGCTCACTCCGTCACGCGGCTCGTCGGCCAGCTGTACCTGATGACCGGCGACCTCCACGAGGCCCAGGACGTGGTCCAGGAGGCGTTCGTACGGGCCTGGGGGCGCCGGTCGCGGCTCGTCCGCGACGCGGGGCCGGAGGCGTGGATCCGCACCGTGGCGTGGAGGCTCGCCGTCAGCCGGTGGCGGCGCGGGCGCCGGGCCGCCGAGGCGTGGCGCCGCCACGGCGCCGGGCTGCGGGACACCGCACCCGCGGCCGACGCCTCGTCGGTCGCCCTCGTGGCGGCGCTGCGCACGCTCTCCGAACGGCAGCGGCGCGTCGCGGTCCTGCACTACGTGTGCGACCTGTCCGTGGAGCAGGTCGCCGCCGAGACCGGCATCTCGGCCGGCACCGTCAAGACGCACCTGTCCCGGGCCAGGGCCGCCCTCGCACCGCACCTCGCCGAGAACCTCGCCGAGAACCTCACCGAGGAGGAGCACGGTGTCTGACCAGCAGCACAGGGACGCAGCTCTCGCCGCGGCGCTGAAGCGGGCCGCCGACGGCGCCGCCCGGCGCGTCGTGCCCGCGCCGCCCGCCGAGGTGGCCGTACGGGGACGGCGGCGGCGCGGCCGTACGCTGGCCGCCGCGGCGGCGACCGCGGTGTGCGTCCTGGGCGCGACGGGCGCGCTCGCGGCGCTCGGCCTGCGGCCCGACCCGCCGGCCGTGCCCGCGACACGGCCGTCGCCCGCGCCCTCCACCTCGTACCCGGCCCCCATCCCCTCCCCCATCCCCTCCCTCACCCCGACCGCGTTCCCCTCGTCCGTACCGCCGCCGCCCATCGGGTCCCGCAACCCGTAAGCGACCCGAAGGAGTCCCCGACGCATGCATGGAGTCGTCGTCGCCCCACACCCCACCGGCCGCACCGGCCCGGTACCGGAGCCGATACCCCGGCCGCCCGCCCCACGACGCGACCCGGCGGGCGGCCGCACACCCCACCTCCTCGCACTCGCGCTCTTCGCCGCGTACACCACGCTCTCCGTGCTGCGGTACCGCCGCATGGAGACCCGCTCCTGGGACCTGGGCATCTTCGAGCAGGCCGTCCGCGGCTACGCCCACCTGCAGGCGCCGGTCGCCGACCTCAAGGGCCCGGGAGCCAACGTCCTCGGCGACCACTTCAGCCCCGTCACCGCCCTCCTCGCCCCCGCCTACCGGCTCTTCCCCACCCCCGTCACCCTCCTCGTCGCCCAGGCCGCTCTGTTCGCCCTCGCCGCCATCCCCGTCACACGCGCCGCGACCCGCCTGCTGGGCCGGGGAGCGGGCCTCGCCGTCGGCGTCGCCTTCGGGCTGTCGTGGGGCATCCAGCGGGCGGCCGACTTCGACTTCCACGAGATCTGCTTCGCCGTCCCGCTGATCGCCTTCTCCCTGGAGGCGGTGCTCCGGGCCCGGTGGCGGGCCGCCCTGCTGTGGGCGGCGCCCCTCGTCCTGGTCAAGGAGGACCTGGGCGCCACACTCGCAGCGCTCGCGCTGGTCGTCGCCTGGCGGGCGCGCCGCACCGCGCCCCGTACCGCCGTGTACGCGCTCGGGGTCGCACTCCTCGGCGCCGCCGCCACCCTCCTCACTCTCACCGCCGTCATCCCGGTCTTCAACCACACCGGCGGCTACGACTACTGGACCAAGCTCGGCGACGGGCCGGGCCCCTTCGCCGGTGCCGAGACGAAACTGCGCACCCTCGCCTGGATCCTGCTGCCCACCACCGGCCTTCTCGCGCTGCGATCCCCCCTCCTCCTGGTCGCCGCCCCGACCCTCGGCTGGCGCTTCCTGTCCGGTGACTCCCACTACTGGTCCACCGAGTGGCACTACAGCGCCGTCCTGATGCCGGTGCTCTTCCTCGCCCTCACCGACGCCGCCGACATCGCGCGCCGCAGCCCGCTCCCCTGGCTGCGCACCTACGGGGACCGGCTGCCCGCCTGCGCCGCCGCGGCCGCGCTCGCCCTGACCACCACGCTTCCTCTGGCGTCGCTCACCGAGGCGCCGACGTACCGCAAGCCGCCCCGGGCCGTCGCCGCCGAACGGCTCCTGTCCCGGATCCCGGACGGCGCGACCGTGGAGGCGAACGTCGGACCCGTCAGCCGCCTCGCGGGCCGCTGTCGGGTCCTGTGGATCGGTGACCCGCGCAACCCCGCTCCGGACTGGATCGCGTTGAACAACAGCTCCGGCTGGGTGCGCGACCCGCTCGCCTACGCCGAGCGGCTCCACCCGGACGCCCGCTTCCATGTGACGGGCACGGCGGCCGGCTACGTACTCCTCGAGCGCCGCCCCTGACCGTGGGATGCGGAGCCTGCGATGCCGGGGCCGGTGTTCAGTCGGTCGCGATCGCGTTCAGGACGTTCATCCGCCCCGCCCGGAAGGCCGGTATCAGCGCCGCGAACAGTCCCACGAACGCCGACCCGACGAAGACCGTCAGGATCGTCGGCCACGGGATGTCCAGCACCCCCAGCCCCTCCAGGGCCAGCAGTTTCTGCGCCGACGTGCCCCAGCCCATGCCCAGGCCGAGGCCCAGCAGGGCACCGAAGAGGGCGATGACCACCGACTCCAGCCGGATCATGCGGCGCAGCTGACGGCGCGACAGGCCGATCGCCCGCATCAGGCCGATCTCCCGCGTCCGCTCGACCACCGACAGGGCCAGGGTGTTCACCACGCCGAGGACCGCCACGATGATCGCCAGCGCGAGCAGTCCGTACACGATGTTCAGCAACTGCCCGACCTGGTCCTTCAGGTCCTGCTTGAAGTCGGTCTGGTTCTGCACCGTGTACTGCGGATAGGCGGCCAGCGCCTCCTTCAGCGCGGCGTACGCCTCGCTCTCCTTCCCGTCCTCCGCCTTCGCGAACATGATGATGTTCTTGGGCATCCGGTCGGCGGGGACGTAACTCTGCGCGGTCGTGATGTTGATGTACATCGCGCCCTTGTCGACGTTCGTGTCGTCCGAGGTGATCGCCGCGACCCTGAGCTTCGCGGCACGCTCACCGCCCTTGAAGGCGACGGTGATCGTGTCGCCGACCTTCACCCCGTGCTCCGTGGCGTAGTCGCTCCCCATCGACATGGCGTCCTTGCCGTACGCCGCCGACAGCTCGCCCCCGAGGGTCTCGCGCCGCAGATCGGTGGCGTACGTCGGGTCGGCGGCGACGAGGCGCTTCTCCTCCGTCTTCCCGTCCGGCAGGGTCAGCTTCGCGGGCACCGCCTTGTACTCGGTGACGTGCGCGATGCCGGGTGTCTTCTCCAGGGCCGCCTGCGCCTGCGGCACGATCGGCTGGCCCTTGGTGCTCTGGACGATGAAGTCCGCCCCGACCGACCGGTCCAGCTCGTCGGTCGCGGAGGCGACCATCGACGAACCGACCACCGACAGGCAGGCCACCAGCGCCAGGCCGATCATCAGGGCCGCGCCCGTCGCTCCCGTACGGCGCGGGTTGCGCAGCGCGTTGCGCTCCGCCATCCGCCCGACCGGCCCGAACACGCGCAGCACCACCACGCTGACGACGCGCACCACGCCACCGGCGAGCAGCGGCCCGACGACGACGAACCCGATGAGGCTCAGGACGACGCCGACGCCGAGGTACATCGAGCCTTCGCTCGCCTTGTCCGCCTGCGCCGCCGCGTACAGCGCCGCGCCGCCCGCGCCCGTCAGCAGCAGGCCCACGACGCCGCGTACGAGCCCGGCCTTGCCGTCCGCCGGGGTGCCCGCGTCACGCAGCGCGGCCATCGGGGAGACCTTGCCGGCCCGGCGGGCCGGGACGTACGCCGCCAGCACGGTCACGACGATGCCGAGGACCAGACCGATCGCCGGAGTGGTCCACTTGACGGTCAGGTCCTGCGTGGACAGCTCCATGCCCATGGCCGACATGAGCTCCATCAGGCCGATCGCCAGCCCCACGCCCGCGCCGACGCCGAGCACCGACCCGACGACCCCGAGCAGCACCGCCTCCACCAGCACCGACCGGTTGACCTGCTGACGGCTCGACCCGATGGCGCGCATCAGGCCGATCTCCCGGGTCCGCTGGGCGACCAGCATGGAGAAGGTATTCACGATGAGGAAGATGCCGACGAGGAAGGCGATCCCGGCGAAGCCGAGCATCGCGTACTTCATGACGTCGAGGAACCCGCCCACGTCCGCACGCCCGGCGTCCGCGGCCTCCTTCTGCGTCTGGAGCTTGTACGCCGCCCCGTCGACCACCGCCGCCACGTTCCGCTTCAGCTGCTCGTGGCCGACCCCCGCCTCGGCCTCCACCGCGATGTGGGTGAAGAGACCTTCCCCGCCGAGCAGTTCGCGCTGCGCGGTCGGCGTGTGGAAGTAGACGACGGCGGCACCGGGGTTGGTGACCTTGAAGGTGGCGATGCCGGAGATCTTCGCCGTGAAGTCCCCGGTGACGGCGATGGTGCGCAGCTCGTCACCCAGCTCGAGGTAGTGCTTCTCGGCGGTGTCGGCGTCGACCATCACCTCGGTGGGCCCGCGCGGGGCGTGCCCCGACGTGATCTCCATCGACCGCAGGTCGTTGCGCGTCCAGTTGCCGGCGATGGTCGGGGCGCCGGTGCTGGAGCCCATGTCCTTGTTGTCGGCGTCGACGACGGTCACGCTCATCGACACGACCGCGCCCTCGGCCGACGCGACACCCTCGGCCCCCGCCACCTGCCGCACCAGCGAGGCCGGCAGGGTCTCGGGCTTGCCCGTCTCCGGGATCTCGTCGTTCGCCGCCGCCGACTTGGGGCTGATGGTGACATCGGCCGCCGACGCCGCGAACAGCTTGTCGAAGGTGGTGTTCATGGTGTCCGTGAACACCAGCGTCCCGCTGACGAACGCCACCGACAGCAGCACCGCCACCGCCGACAACGCCATGCGTCCCTTGTGCGCGAGGAAGTTGCGCAGGGAGGTCCTCAGCACCGTCATGACGTCCGCCCCCGCGCGTCGAAATCCTTCATGCGGTCGAGGACGGCTTCGGCGGTCGGCCGGAGCATCTCGTCCACGATCCGCCCGTCCGCCAGATACAGCACCCGGTCCGCGTAGCTCGCGGCCACGGGATCGTGCGTGACCATCACGATGGTCTGCCCCAGCTCGTCGACCGACGTCCGCAGGAAGCCCAGCACCTCCGCCCCCGCCCGCGAGTCCAGGTTCCCGGTCGGCTCGTCCCCGAAGATGATCTCGGGCCGGGCCGCCAGCGCCCGCGCCACCGCCACCCGTTGCTGCTGGCCGCCGGACAGCTGGTTCGGCCGGTGCTTCAGCCGCCCGGCCAGGCCCACCGTCTCCACGACCCGGTTCAGCCAGGCGGTGTCCGGCTTGCGGCCCGCGATGTCCATCGGCAGCGTGATGTTCTCCAGGGCGTTCAACGTCGGCAGCAGGTTGAACGCCTGGAATATGAAGCCCACCCGGTCCCGCCGCAGCCGCGTCAGCTTCTTGTCCTTGAGCCGGGTGATCTCCGTCTCGTCGAGGAAGATCTCCCCGCTCGTCACGGTGTCCAGACCGGCCAGGCAGTGCATCAGCGTGGACTTGCCGGACCCGGACGGGCCCATGATCGCGGTGAACTGCCCGCGCGCGATGTCCACGTCGACGTGGTCGAGCGCCACGACCCGGGTCTCCCCCGCGCCGTACGCCTTGACGACCTGCCGCGCCCGCGCCGCGACGGCCGTACGCCCTCCAGTACCCCCGTGCCTGGGGATGGTCACAGCCGTTGTCACGGTACGTCTCCTATGTCGGATGCATTCGGGAATGCGTGTCCGGGTAGTCCGGCTACTCCGGGTACTCCGGATGCCTTGGATGCCACTGCTCTCGCTTGCCACTGCACTCGAGTCTTCCGCCCCAACAGGCCTCCGCGCATTGGGGCCTGGCGCAGTTTCGACCTGGGGTTTTCCCCACCCACGCTAGGGAGCCACCCCCCTTCCCCTCCTCCTCCGGCGGGAGGAACCGCCCCCGGGCCCGCGTACGGAGCTCCCCCTAGGGGTTCCTCGGGGGCTTCTCCATCCGCAGGCCGGATGAGAAGCTGAGCCGACGGATACATGCATAGGGAAAGGACCCGACTCGGTGACCGACGCGATACCCGACGCCGCGTCCCCCGACACGGGCCCCGCCGCCCCCGCTCCCCCCGGCCCCCGGAGCCGACGCGGCCCGGTCGTCGCGGCGCTGATGCTCGGCATGGCGCTGGCCGCGCTCGACGGGACCGTCATCGCCACCGCCGTACCGCAGATCGTAGGCGACCTCGGCGGCCTCTCCGTCTTCTCCTGGCTCTTCTCGGGCTACCTCCTCGCCGCGACCGTGACCCTCCCCGTCTACGGCAAGCTCTCCGACACCTTCGGCCGCAAGCCCGTCCTCATCGCCGGCATCGTCCTCTTCCTCCTCGGCTCCCTCCTCTGCGCCGCCGCCTGGAACATGGCCTCGCTGATCGCCTTCCGCGTCGTCCAGGGGCTCGGCGGCGGGGCCCTGCAGGGCACCGTGCAGACCATCGCGGCCGACCTCTACCCGCTCAAGGAGCGCCCCAGGATCCAGGCGCGGCTCTCCACCGTCTGGGCGACCTCGGCCGTCGCCGGCCCCGCGGTGGGCGGGCTGCTCGCCGGGTACGCCGACTGGCGCTGGATCTTCCTGATCAACCTCCCGGTCGGCGCGCTCGCCCTCTGGCTGGTCGCCCGCCACCTGGTGGAACCCGCCCGTACGCGTACGACGCGCACGGCACCGGTACGCGTCGACTGGCCCGGCGCCCTCGCCGTCTTCGCCACCGGAACGCTGCTGCTCACCGCCCTCGTCCAGGGCGGCGTCGCGTGGCCGTGGCTCTCCGCCCCGTCCCTGGCGTTCTTCGCGGGCGCCGTCCTGCTCGGCGCCCTGGCGGTCGTCATCGAGCGCCGCGCGGCCGACCCCATCATTCCCGGCTGGGTCTGGCGCCGCCGCACCATCGCGGCCGTGAACCTCGCCCTCGGCGCGCTCGGCCTGCTGATGGTGGCCCCGACCGTCTTCGTCCCGACGTACGCCCAGACCGTCCTGGGCCTTGGCCCCATCGCCGCCGGGTTCGTCCTCTCCGCGATGACCCTGTCCTGGCCCATCACCGCGGCCTTCTCCAACCGCCTCTACACCCGCATCGGCTTCCGCCTCACCGCGGTCGTCGGCATCACGCTGGCCATGCTGGTCCTGCTGGCCTTCCCCCTCCTGCCCCACCCCGGCGAACCCTGGCAGCCCGCGCTGATCATGCTGCTGCTCGGCGGAGCGCTCGGCCTCTTCCAGCTGCCGCTGATCGTGGGCGTCCAGTCCACGGTCCCCTGGTCCGAGCGCGGCACCACGACCGCGTCCGTGCTCTTCTGCCGCCAGGTCGGCCAGAGCCTCGGCGCGGCGCTCTTCGGCGCCCTCGCCAACGCCGTCCTCACCGACCGCCTGCCCTCCGGCGACCTCAACGACCCGGCGACGCTCACACCGAAGGCGGTGGACGCGGCCGTCGACCACGTCTTCACCGCCGCCGCGGGCGCCGCGCTCCTCGCCCTCCTCGTCCTGCTCGTCCTCGCGCCGCGCCGCTTTCCGGTTCTGTCGGCCGACGAGTGAACGCACCGCGCGCGTACCGCATCTTCCCTGGTGGCCGAGGCCATCGTCCGGACGGCCGCGGCGGCCGGTGCCGCCTGGGCCGTCCACCGCTTCCTGCCGGCGCGGCGCGTGACGCCGCCCGCCTCGTGCGACGGGGTAGCCGGGCCCTAGGGAGTGGGCTTTTGCCAGGGCGTGGGCGCGGCGGGGGCGTCGGCTCCCGCCGCGTACACCTCACGCCACGTCCGGGTCCGGATCCGCCGGACGGCCCGTCAGGGTCGCGAGGCTCTCTCTCACATGGGCCATGTGCTCCCGCAGCCCCTCGCGCGTCTCCGCGTGCTCCCGCAGCAGCCGCTCGGTCTCCTCCTCCACGCGCTGCTCCTCCACGCGCGCCTCCGCCAGCAGCTCCGCCGCCCGCGCCTCCGCCTCCCGCTCGCGCTGACGCGCCATCTCCTCGGCGTCCGCGTACGCCTTCTCGGCCTCCGCCAGGTGGCCCTCCGCCTCCGCGATGAGCCCCGCCAGCCGTTCCTTCTCCTCCGCGCGCCGCTCGGCCAGCTCCTGCTCCGCCGCATCCCGCTGCTCCGCGTGCACCTTCTGCTGGGCCGCCATCAGCGCCTCCGTGCGCTCGCGCACCTGGCGGAGCTCCGCCTGCGCCTCGCCCCGCGTGCGCTCGGCCTCGCCCCGGGCCTCGGCCCGTACCTCCTGCGCCTTCTCCCGGGCCGAGAGCAGGATCTGCGCGGCCTCCTCCTCGGCCGCCGCGCGCAGCGCGTCCGCCGCCTCGCGCGCCGCGTCCCGGGCCTGCCGCCCCGCCTCGTCGGCCGCGTCGGCCAGGGCCTGCGCCTCGGCCGCCGCCCCCGCCCGTACCGTCCCGGCCTCTTCCTCCGCGAGCACCAGCAGCTGGTGGGCCTGCGGCCCGAGCGACTCGTACCGCTGCGGCTGCAGCCCGGCGACGACCTCCCGCAGCCGGGCGGCCTCCTTGTCCATCTCCTTGGCCAGGACGGTCAGCCGCGCCGCGCGCTCCCACGCGCCGTCGCGGTCGGCCGAGAGCTGGCTGACGTAACGGTCGACGTCCTTCGGGCGGTAGCCCCGGCCCTTGGCGACGACCCCGAACCCGTGCGGTGATGTTGATGCTGTGTCAGGACTCATAGGCCCAGGATGCGTCAATCATCACAAAAAGGGACGTAATGACCGGCCTGTACGGAGCAGGCCGGTCACCCTTCGTCACCCCTCGTCCCCTCGGCTCACCTCACAGCAGGCCGTCCCACATCTGCTCCAGCAGCACCGACCACCAGCTCTCCGGCGACGCCAGCGCCGCCGGGTCCAGCATCGCCAGCTGCGCCTGGAAGTCGACGGTCCACCGCCCCGCCTGCTCCGGAGTCAGCCCGAACCTCAGCCGCCACATCCGCCCCAGCAGCGCCAGGCACCGCGTGAACTCCGGCAACCCGCTGTTCACGAACTGCGGCGCCACCGGCTGACCACCCGGCCCGGCCTCCACCGGTACGGCGACGATGTGCGCGGTCCCGTACTGCACACACAGCGCCCGCCCGAAGTCGGAACCCAGCACCAGGTACGAACCCGCGTCACCCGCCGGCTGCACCTGCCGCTGCGCCGCCAGCTCGGCGAGTGTCGGCACGACCGGCTGCGCGGGCTGCGCCCAGAAGAACGGCCCGAAGTCCGCCGGCAGCCCCGCCCACACGAGCGTGAGCGCCACCAGCTCCGGCACGCCCTGCCGCGACACCGCCCGCTGGTCGAACCGGCAGATGCCCTGCGGCCCGAACGCCGCCGCCAGCTCCTGCGCGATGGCCTCCGGCGGGACCGGCGGCGCGGGCTGCACCGGCGGCAGCGGGGCGCGCAGCGGTGCCGGGCGCGCCGGACCGTCCGCGACCTGGTGCAGCTCGCCGTGGTGCGCGATGAGCTGTGCCATGCCCTGCTGACGGCTGGCGTGGTCACGCCCGTACGAGGCGATCGACGTGATCCGGGCCTGCGGCCAGGTCTCCCGGATCATCCGGGCGCAGTAGCCGCCGGGCAGGTCGCACGACTCCAGCTCGGTGTGCAGCTCCAGCACCTGGTCCGGCGGGATGTTCATGGCGCGCAGCTCGTGGAACATCTGCCACTCGGGGTGCGGCGTGCCGGGCGCCGAACGGCGGATGAGCTGCTGCTCGGAGCCGTCGGGCGCGCGGTAGCGCAGCACGGCCTGGTAGCCCGGACCGACGGTCGGCTGCCCGGTCGGCTGGCCCATGGGCTGCCCCATCGGCGGCTGCGGCTGCGGGAACGCGGGCGCGGCGGGCGCGGGCGCGGGCGGCGCGGGGGGCTGCGGGCCCCCCGGGCCCGGCTGCGCCAGCATCGTCGCGGCATGGTGCACCCCGCCCCCGGGCGGCGGCGTGGCACCCGGCGGCCGCGGCGCACCCGGCGCCCCGGGAGGACCGGGCGGAGCCGGCGGCTGCGGACCACCACCGGTACCACCGGTACCACCAGGGCCACCGATCCCACCAGGCCCCGGATGCGCCAGCATCGTCGCCGCATGGTGCGCGTCGCCACCGACCGGCCCCGGCGGCGCCGGAGGCGGCGGGCCGGCGGGCCCCGGCTGCGCGAGCATCGTCGCCGCGTGGTGCACCCCACCGCCGGGCGGCGGCGTGGCCCCGGGCGGCGCGGGCGGCGCCGGAGGCGCGGGCGGCTGCGGACCCTCGGGGCCCAGCTGCGCCACGAGCTGCGTCGGTACGTAGCCCCCGGCGGGCGCACCGGGAGCACCCGGCCCCGTCGCGGGCGGCCTGGCCCCCGGCGTACCGGGCGCACCGGGCGGCGGCGGAGTCGTCGGACCGGCACCCCGCGAGGGCCGCGCGGCGCGCGGCGGCAGGACGGCCTTGCTGGTCGCGGCGTCCGCGATGTCACCCGCCGCCGGCGCCGGCGCGCCCGGTGCCGCGGCACCGGGCATGGCCTGCGGGTCCAGCGCGGGCGCGATGGCGGTACGCGGCAGCTGACTGCCACCCGGCAGCAGCGCCGTCGGCGCGTCGGCGCCGACCGCCGGCGGCGGCGTCTCGTCGTCGTCCGCCCCGGTCAGCGGCGGCGCGAACACGGTGGCGGGCAGCGGTACGGAACCGTCGTCCCCGCTTCCGTTCCCCCCGCTGGTGTCGTTCCAGGACGGTCCGGCGGGCCCGGCCGACCCGGCGGGCACGCCGTCGGAGGCGGTGGGCTCGTAGTCCACGCCCCCGCGCCCGCCCGCACCGGCCGGCGCGGCCCAGACGTCCTCACCCGCGGAGGCGGAACCACCACCGGCCACGGGAGCGGCAGGAGCCGCGACCGCGGGCTCCGCAGCCTCACCCACGGCCACAGGCTCCGAAGCCTCAGAAGCCCCAGACCGCGGAATGCCCCGCTTGTCCGCCGCGTCCTGCAACCACTCCGGCGGCGTCAGCAGGAACGACGTCTGGTTCAGGTCGATGCGCTCCGGCGCGGGCGCGGCCGCCGGGGCCGCGTCGACCGGCGGAGCCCCGTACTCCTCCTCGTACCGGCGGATCACCTCACCCACCGGCAACCCCGGCCACAGCGTCGCCTCACCGCTGTCCCGGGCGATCACCAACCGCTGACGCCCGCCGTCCGACGTCGGACCCTCCTCGCGGTCCTCCGCCCACACCACGAACCCCAGCTCGAACTCCCGCACCCGCACCTCACGGTGCTGGTACGCGGGCACGTCGCCGTTGACCCACTCTTCCGCGCGCTCCTGCGCCTGCGCGAAGGTCACCATCGGACCGTCACCCCTCGTCCGAGACCGGGACGGCCCGCGCGAAGCCGCCGTCCACCATCAGGTTCGCCACCGTCTCCAGCTCCGGCGGATTGCCCGCCAGCCGCTGCAGGAACTCGTCGAAATCCGCCCCACAAGGCAACAGCAGCCGCTCCACACGCTCCTGCACCGTCAAGCCGTCCTGATCCCGCGCGTCGTCGTACGCGCAGAACCACACCGACCCCGCACCCGCGCCCCTCACCTTGACCGCGAGGATCCCGCCCTGGACAAAACCGACACCCAGGTAATCCTTCGTCAGATGGTCCCGCAGACACTTGTTGACGTAGACCAGGTCATTGACCGCCGCCTCCTCGCGCACCGTGAAGAACGGCTGATCGACCAGCAGCCCCAGCTCCGCGTCGAGCGCGGCACCCACCGGCGCACAGCCGCCCGCCGCCTTCAGGAACGAGCGGTACGCACCCGGCAGCCGGTAACCGAGGTCCTCCTCCACACCCTGCAGCTGCGCCTCGGACACCGACAGCGCGCCCTTCGGCAGCCCGAAGTGCGCGGGCCGGGTCTCCTGCAGCGGCCGCGTACCGCGCTTGCCGTGATCCACCGCGGCCGTCGCCAGCCCGCCGTGGTGCCGCAGCAGCGCCTTCACCTCCACCGGCACCAGCTCCATGCGACGCGTACCCGCCACGTGGTGCCACGTCCAGCCGTGCGGCGTCGCCACCGGCGGAATCGTGTCCCACAGCTCGTGCCCGGACGCCGCGAGCGCCGCGTTCGCCGACACGTAATCCGTCAGCCGCAGCTCGTCGACGCCGAAACCCTCCGGCGGCTCGGCGATCTCCGCGGCCGCACGCGCGTACGGCGAGAAAACCGGACGCCCGTCCGCGTCCACCCGCACACCCCTGGGGTGCCGGGCGGCACGCACCGGGTCCGGGAAATGCACGACCTGCCCGGCGTAGGCCGCGTTCGGTGGCGCGGCATGATGCTGCCCGAGCCGACCTGTCGTCATGGCGGTTGCCCCCTGCTGCTGCTGGCTTGGTCCGCACAGCCTAAGCGGTGGGGCAACACGGGGAACCCGTCCTCCGTTTCGGTGACCCGACGTCACCCCCAGGTGACCCACCGACGACCACACGACACACCGATCACACGTTTAAGCGCCCCCGCTTCCCCATCAGCTCACCCATTTGGCAGGCTGTTGATCGCAACTCGGGGGATTGCAGAGGGGACGACAGGCACCATGTACACAGTGCAACCAGCAGCAGCCACACCCGCGACCAGCGGGACCAGCGCGACGAGCGGGACTCCCGCCACGGGCGACCCCCGCCTCACCTGGAGCAGCAGCACCCCCGACCGCGCCCCCGCCCTGCGCCACCGCCGCGACGGCATACTCCCCACCGTCGGCGCCGCCCTCTCCGTACGCGGCGAAACCCTCACCTGCACGGCCGGACGCGGCAACCGCCCACCCGCCCTGCACCCCCTCGTCCAGGACTTCCTCGACACCCTCACCAGCGGCCAGCGCGAACGCTTCACCGGCCGCTGCCCCGAAGCCATCCTGCTCTCCCGCCACCTCACCGCCACCGAGGCCGGCCGCTCCAAACGCGCCCAGCGCAAACCCCTCACCCAGGGCGAAGCCCGCCGCGCCCTCAAACACGCCAAACTCACCGCACGCCGCATCCGCGAGGACGGCGACCCCCTCCACGGCAGCTACGCCGCGCCCTGCCGCTCCTGCGCGGCGCTCCTCGCCCACTTCGGCGTACGCCCCGTCGACCCGACGACCACCGACCGGAACGGCTGACCGCACCCCCATGCCCGACCTCAACACCACCCGGTTCCCCGTCGCCGTCGACGCCGCCCTCCGCGAGGCCGGATGGCAACCCGGCCGCTGGGACATCAAGCAGGCGGAACACTGGGCCGACGCCCTCCGGGCACACGTCTCCCCCGCCGGACACCGGCACAGCGTCTTCCCCGCCGCCGTCGAAGCCTGGGCCGAATTCGGCGGCCTCCACATCGCGGGCCCCGGCCCCGGCCGCCAGATCGCCCCCACCCCCGTCCGCTTCGACCCCCTCGCCGGACTCCACCTCGCCCGCAGCCTCGCCGACCTCGGCCGCGCCCTGGAGACCGAGATCGCCCCCCTCGGCGAGGAAGCCGACCACCAGGCCGTCCTCGCCATCGACACCCAAGGCCGCGTCTACAGCCTCGACCACTCCGGCGACTGGTACCTCGGCCCCGACATCGACCACGCCCTCGCCACCCTGATCACCGGCGCCCTCCCCACGCGCCTCACATCCCCCTGAGAGCTGAGAGCTACGCCGCCGAAGCGGGCGCCACCGGCAGCACCGCCGACACCTTGAAACCGCCCTCGTCCGTCGCACCCGACACGAAGACCCCACCCAGCGCGGTCACCCGCTCCCGCATGCCCACCAGGCCGTTTCCCCCACTCGGCAGACCGGCATCCGCCACCGCACCGTCCGAGGGACCGTTCTCCACCTGCATCGCCACCTCGTCCCCCCGGTGCGCCAGGCGCACCACCACCTTCGCCCCCGCCGCGTGCTTGTGGACGTTCGTCAACGCCTCCTGCACCACCCGGTACGCCGTCTGCTCGACGTCGGGCGCGTACGTCCGCGCCTCGCCCATCACCCGCAGCTCCACCACCATCCCCGCCTGCCGCGACTGCTCCACCAGCTCGTCCAGGGCGTCCAGGCACGGCCCGTCCTCCGACGCCGCCTCCGCCGCGGCAGCGGCGGCCGCACGCCCCACGGCCTCCAGCGGCACCGACGCGGACGGCGGCGGCGGCGCCACCGGCTGGGGCTCCTCCGCCCGCAGCACCCCCAGCATCTGCCGCAGCTCCGTCAGCGCCTGCCGCCCCATGTCGCCCACCAGCGCCGCGTTCTTCACCGCCTTCTGCGGATCCTTCAACGCCACCGCCTGGAGCGCCGCCGCGTGCACCACCATCAGGCTCACCCGGTGCGCCACCACGTCGTGCATCTCCCGCGCGATCCGCGTCCGCTCCTCCACCCGCGCCATCTGCGCCCGCTGCTCGGCCCGGTCGGCCAGCAGCGACAGCTCCTGCTCCAGGCTGTCCGCCCGCTCCCGCAGACTCTCCATGAGCCGCCGCCGTGCCCCTATGTACAACCCGAACAGCACGGGCGGGGCGTTCAGCCCCAGCGACAGCATCACCGACACCAGCGGCACGTACCACGACGACGTCTCGAAGTCCGCCGCCGCGACGTCCTGCCGCACCCGCACGTACGTCACGATGAACACCGCCGCCAGCGACATCCCCGCCAGCGCCGCGATGATCCGCCGGGGCACCTCAGAGGCGGCGAGCGTGTACAGCCCGACGATCCCCATCAGGTAGCCCATCTCGGCCGGCGTGATCGCGATCGACACCAGCACCACGGCGACGGGCCACCGCCGCCGCACCAGCAGCACGGCCCCGGCGACCAGCCCGAACAGCACCCCCACCGGCACGGGCAGCCCGGCGTTCTCCGCGAACCCGACCCCCTCGCCGGCACACTCCAGCGCCGACACCAACGCCAGCACCACGTCCAGCACGGCGCTGCGCCGTCTCCCCCACCACCACCAGCCCCGGGCGGTCGCGCCCGCAGCGTCCTGGTGTGCCCCCGTTGTGGTCATGTCTCCCAGCCTACGGGCGGCGACCACCTCTTTTCCGGCGAGTCCAGCAGCACAAACAGGGACGATCCGCATCCGAAACATACACATATCCCTCGAACACGTGAATCGCCCGCGCATTCGACCCGGACGTCCGGATTCCGGACGAACCTGTCCGCGTGACCACTGCGCTCGGCAAGTACGCCGACTTCGAGAGCCTGCGCGAGCAGGCCATCGCCCTGCGCCGGGAAGGCCTCAGCCTTCGCCAGATCCGCGACCGCCTGGGCGTCCACAACAACGACATCCTCAACCGGCTCGTGAAGGGAGAACCGCCGCCGGAGTGGACCAAGCGCCCCCGCGCCAAGGACGACCTCCGGGCCAAGGCCCGCGAGCTGCGACTGCAGGGCATGACCTACGACCAGATCCAGATGGAGCTGGGCTGCTCCAAGAGCTCCATCTCGCTGTGGGTGCGGGACCTCCCGAAACCGGAGCGGAAGCGGACCCCCGCGGAGGCGTCGGCTATCGCGAAGCGAGGCTGGGAGCCGACACTGCGGCGCCGCGACGCGGAGCGGCAACAAGCGAAGGCGGCCGCCGCCACCGCAGTCGGCGAACTGTCCGACCGTGAGCTGTTCCTGGTGGGCGTGGGTCTCTATTGGGCCGAGGGCACCAAATCCAAGCCGCATCGCCCACAGGAGCGCGTCACCTTCATCAACAGCGACCCGGACATGGTCAGGGTCTTTCTGGCCTGGCTACGCCTGCTCGGCATCACAAGGGAGCAGCTGCGATATCACGTACACGTGCACGAATCGGCCGATGTCGCAGAAGCCGAGCACTTCTGGGCCGAGGTCGTCGGCGCAGACGCATCAGCCCTGGGCAAGACGACACTCAAGAGGCACAACCCCAAGACCAACCGGAAGAACACCGGCGAGGGTTACCGCGGCTGCCTGGTGGTCCGCGTCCTCCAAAGCGCCGACTTGTACCGTCGCGTCGAAGGGGCTTGGTACGGCATAGTAGGTGCTGCCCTCGCGACCGATCGAAAGAATCGGACATAAGGGGCAGACCATCCCGGGTCGTCTAATGGCAGGACAAATGGTTTTGGTCCATTGAATGAGGGTTCGATTCCTTCCCCGGGAGCTCCTAGGTTCGGGTCCTGACCTCACGGTCAGGACCCGCACTCGTTTCCTCCCCGAAACCCCCCGGTATCCTGCGGTTGTCCACCACCCGAAAGCCGAAGGGCATTCCCGTGAGCGCCAACCGCCCGGCAGCCGTCGTCGTCCTCGCAGCGGGTGAGGGCACCCGCATGAAGTCGAAGACCCCCAAGGTCCTGCATGAAATCTGCGGGCGCTCGCTCGTCGGGCACGTCGTCTCGGCGGCGCGCGAGCTGGAGCCAGAGCACCTGTGCGTCGTCGTCGGGCACGCGCGTGAGCAGGTGACCGCGCACCTCGACGAGCACTACGCGGGCACCCGTACCGCCGTGCAGTACGAGCAGAACGGCACCGGGCACGCCGTGCGCATGGCGCTGGAGGAGCTCGGGGCCGGGGCGCTGGAGGGGACCGTCGTCGTGGTGTGCGGGGACACGCCCCTGCTGTCGGGTGAGACGCTCGGCGCGCTCGCGGCGACGCACGCCGCCGACGGCAACGCCGTCACCGTGCTGACCGCCGAGGTGCCGGACTCCACCGGGTACGGGCGGATCGTGCGCGACGCCGGGACCGGCGCGGTGACCGCGATCGTGGAGCACAAGGACGCGACCGAGGCGCAGCGGGCGATCCGGGAGATCAACTCCGGGGTGTTCGCGTTCGACGGGAAGCTGCTCGCGGACGCGCTGGGCAAGGTGCGGACGGACAACAGCCAGGGTGAGGAGTACCTGACGGACGTCCTCGGCATTCTGCGGGAGGCGGGTCACCGGGTGGGGGCGTCGGTGGCGCCGGATCACCGGGAGATCCTGGGGATCAACAACCGGGTGCAGTTGGCGGAGGCGCGTCGGCTGCTGAACGAGCGGCTGTTGGAGCGGGCCATGATGGCCGGCGTGACGGTCGTGGACCCGGCGTCGGTGTTCGTGGACGCGACGGTGACGTTCGAGCGGGACGCGGTGGTGCACCCGAACACGATCCTGCTGGGTGCGACGCATCTGGCCGAGGACGCCGAGGTGGGTCCGAACAGCCGGCTGAAGGACACCCGTGTGGGCCGTGGCGCCCGGGTGGACAACACGGTGGCGGACCGTGCGGAGGTGGGCGAGGCGGCGACGGTGGGCCCGTACGCGTATCTGCGCCCGGGCACGGTCCTGGGGCCGAAGTCGAAGGCGGGCACGTACGTCGAGATGAAGAACGCGCAGGTGGGTGAGGGGTCGAAGGTCCCGCACCTGTCGTACGTCGGTGACGCGACGATCGGCGAGTACTCGAACATCGGCGCCGCGAGTGTGTTCGTGAACTACGACGGCGAGGCGAAGCACCACACCACGATCGGGTCTCACTGCCGGACCGGTTCGGACAACATGTTTGTGGCTCCTGTCACGGTCGGGGACGGGGCTTACACCGCCGCCGGCTCGGTGATCACGAAGGACGTGCCGCCGGGTTCGCTGGCCGTCGCCCGTGGCCAGCAGCGGAATATCGAGGGTTGGGTGGCGCGAAAGCGTCCCGGGAGTGCTGCCGCGCAGGCTGCGGCGGAGGCCTCCGAGCAGGCCCGACGCGAGGACTGACCGGAAACAGGTGCGTCGAACTCGGCGTACCGTGATACGTGCACACAAATTCGGCTGGTTCGCGCGGAAGTGGCTCGCGGCCAGAGAACACGTCTGAGGAGACAGTGCTGTGACCGGGATCAAGACGACCGGCGAGAAGAAGCTGATGCTCTTCTCCGGCCGCGCCCACCCCGAGCTGGCCGAGGAGGTCGCACATCAGCTGGGTGTCGGCCTCGTGCCGACCAAGGCGTTCGACTTCGCCAACGGTGAGATCTACGTCCGCTTCCAGGAGTCGGCGCGCGGCGCGGACTGCTTCCTGATCCAGAGCCACACGGCTCCGATCAACAAGTGGATCATGGAGCAGCTGATCATGATCGATGCTCTGAAGCGGGCTTCGGCCCGGAGCATCACCGTGATCATCCCGTCGTACGGCTACGCCCGGCAGGACAAGAAGCACCGTGGCCGTGAGCCGATCTCGGCCCGTCTGATCGCGGACCTGCTGAAGTGTTCGGGTGCGGACCGCATTCTGACGGTGGACCTGCACACGGACCAGATCCAGGGCTTCTTCGACGGCCCGGTGGACCACCTGTCGGCGCTGCCGGTGCTGGCGGACTACGTGGGTGCGAAGGTCGACCGGAACAAGCTGACGATCGTGTCCCCGGACGCCGGCCGTGTGCGGGTGGCGGACCGCTGGTGCGACCGGCTGGACGCGCCGCTGGCGATCGTGCACAAGCGGCGTGACAAGGACGTCGCGAACCAGGTCACGGTCCACGAGGTCGTCGGTGAGGTCGAGGGCCGGGTGTGTGTCCTGGTGGACGACATGATCGACACGGGTGGCACGATCTGCGCCGCCGCCGAGGCGCTGTTCGCGCACGGCGCGGAGGACGTGATCGTGACGGCGACGCACGGCATCCTGTCGGGTCCGGCGGCCGACCGTCTGAAGAACTCCAAGGTCAGCGAGTTCGTGCTGACGAACACCCTGCCGACGCCGGGTGAGCTGGAGCTTGACAAGATCACGGTTCTGTCGATCGCGCCGACGATCGCCCGCGCGGTCCGTGAGGTGTTCGAGGACGGTTCGGTGACGAGCCTCTTCGAGGAGCAGGGCTGAGCACCACATGAGCGAAGGGGCCGCTCCGACCATGCGTCGGGGCGGCCTTTCGCTTTCGGTTAGACTGGTGTAGTTGCTCGGCGAGGGAGGCCGTACCCGTTCACTCGGTACGGCGGTCCGTTATCGACGCGCTCTTCGTAGCAGGCCAAGTCCAGTCGTGGCCGGGTGACCACGACCGTTGATCCGTCTGACACTTACGAGGAGTGCACATGTCCGAAATTAAGCTCGCCGCGCAGACCCGCACCGAGTTCGGCAAGGGTGCGGCCCGTCGCATCCGCCGCGCCAACCAGGTGCCGGGTGTTCTCTACGGCCACGGCTCCGACCCGATCCACCTGACGCTGCCGGGCCACGAGCTGCTGCTGGCGCTGCGTACGTCGAACGTCCTGATCTCCCTGGACATCGACGGCAAGACCACCGAGCTGGCGATCCCGAAGGACGTGCAGCGTGACCCGCTGAAGGGCTTCCTGGAGCACGTCGACCTCCAGCTGGTCCAGCGCGGCGAGCAGGTCACCGTCGAGATCCCGGTCGTCGCCGAGGGCGAGCTGGCCGCGGGCGGCAACCTGCTGGAGCACGTGCTCAACGCGCTTCCGGTCGAGGCTGAGGCCACCCACATCCCCGAGTCGCTGACGGTCTCCGTCGAGGGCCTGGAGGCCGGTGCCTCCGTCCTGGCGAAGGACATCCCGCTGCCGAAGGGCACCACGCTGGCCGTCGAGGGCGACACGGTCGTCCTGCAGGTCCTGGCCGCGCAGGCCGAGGAGCCGGCCGCCGAGGGTGCGGGCGACGAGGCCGCCGAGGCCTGAGCCCTTCCGGGTTCCGCTTGACGGGGTGGTGGGCTGTGGCCCGCCGCCCCGTTTCCCTGTTCCTACGCGAGGAGACGTGACGACATGACGACGGACGCCGGCGCCCCCTGGCTCATCGTGGGTCTGGGCAATCCGGGGCCTGAGTACGCCGGCAATCGGCACAACGTCGGGTTCATGGTGGCCGATCTCCTCGCGGAGCGGATCGGCGGGAAGTTCAAGCGTGCGCAGAAGGCGCAGGCGCAGGTGGTGGAGGGCCGGATGGGGCCGGTGGGGCCGGCGAACCGGCGGGTGGTCCTGGCGAAGCCGATGTCGTACATGAACCTGTCGGGTGGTCCGGTCACGGCGTTGCGGGACTTCTACAAGGTGCCGACGGCGCACATCGTGGCGATCCACGACGAGCTGGACATCGACTACGGAGTGCTGCGGCTGAAGCTGGGTGGCGGGGACAACGGGCACAACGGTCTGAAGTCGATGACGAAGGCGATGGGGCCGGAGTACCACCGGTTGCGGTTCGGTATCGGGCGTCCGCCGGGGCGGATGCAGGTGGCCGACTTCGTGCTGAAGGACTTCTCGTCGGCGGAGCGCAAGGAGTTGGACTACTTCGTGGACCGGGCGGCGGACGCGGTGGAGTGCCTGGTGACGGAGGGGTTGGAGCGGGCGCAGTCCGCGTACAACTCGTGACGGGTTCCGTTCGGCATTGACCGGGTGCGGTCATGTGCCAGAGGATCGCGCCCCATGAGCAAGAAGCGGACTTCAGCCCTCCCGTACGCCCGTAGTGCCGTCATGGCGCTGGTCGCCCTGCTGCTGGTGGTCGCGGGCACGTGGGCGTCGTGGGGTACGGCGCAGCACGTCCTGCTGTCGAAGGGGCGTGAGCACGGCACGCTGACGGTCACGGGCTGCTCGGAGGATGTCTGTACGGGGCGGTACGACCCGGAGGGGCCGGCGGGGCCGCGTACCGGCATGACGATCGGTCGTTCGGTGGCGGTGGAGGAGGGTGGCAGCTACGCGGTGGTGGTGAAGCCGGACACGACGGAGGTGGTGCGCGTGGGCTGGTCGGGTGGGTTGCACGCGTGGCTGCCGCTGGGTGGTGCGCTGCTGCTGGCGGCGCTGGTGATCGGTGGGGGGATGCGGTTGCCGCGGTTGGCGTGGGTGTCGGCGTCGGCGGGTGGGGCGCTGTTGGTGGGGGCCTTCTTCGCGCTGTGACGCCGGGCGGGGTGTAGGGGGTGAGCGCGCAGGGGGCGTAGGGGCGTAGCGGAATGGGTCATTCACTCAATCGTTACGGGGAACATTGGGGCAAGGCGCAGTCCTTGGTACGGATGCGGCGCAAGTCTCCTTGACGGGGCGTCGGGAATCACAAGAGGCTTCAGCCGCCCCCCACGGCCTCCCTCTCTCGTTGGACTGCCCATGCGCACTCTTACTCTTTCCGGCGTGCTGGTGGCGGCTGCGGCCTGCTCGCTGGTGTTTGCCCCCTCCGCACTCGCCACCAAAGGCGACAACGGCACCGTCAAGATCCATGACGCGTCGACCGGCGAGGAACTCCTCAAGAACGAGCCGCACGTCTGCACCTTCTACCTCGACGCCTTCGGCTTCGACGACGGCCAGGAGGTCGACTGGCGCATCGAGGCCTGGGCGCCGACGGCCGGTGTCAAGGGTGAGACGGTCAAGACCGGTTCGCTGACGCTCGACGGCTCCGGCCACGGCCGTACCGAGGACCTGTCGCTGCCCGACGGTCACTACAAGCTGTTCTGGAACTTCGACGGCGAGAACGGCCGGGCCAAGCAGAAGGTCTTCTGGACCGACTGTGAGGCCGTCGAAGGTGACGGTGACGGGAAGCCGGGCACGTCCGGGCCCGGCGAGCGGCCGTCGGCCGAGACCTCCGACGAGACCTCCACCGAGGTCTCGGACGAGGCGTCCGCCGGTGCCTCCGGCTCGGCGGCGGGCGGCGAGTCGTCCGCCTCCGCCGTCCCCGTCACGGACGGCTCCGGTGGCGGCGACCTGGCCGAAACCGGCAGCTCCGCGCCCGTGGGCGTCCTCGCGGGTGTCGCGGCCGCTCTGGTCGCGGGTGGCGGCTACCTGGTGGCGCGCCGCCGCAGGACCCAGGTCGAGGCCCAGGCCCCGGCTTCGGCGGAAACCCTGTAGCCGTTGCCGTAGCCGGCAGTGACGCACGAGGGGGCGCCCGGTCGTGGACCGGGCGCCCCCTCGTTTCCTCCCGTACGCGTCAGCCGGTGTTGCGCAGTCCGGCGGCCACGCCGTTGACGGTGAGCAGCAGCGCCCGCGCGAGCAGCGGGTCGGGCTCCTCGCCGCGTTCGGCGGCGGTGCGCTGGCGGGCCAGCAGGGCGACCTGGAGGTAGGAGATCGGGTCCAGGTAGGCGTCGCGGATGGCGAAGGTCTGCTGGAGGACCGGGTTGGAGTCGAGGAGCTTCTCGCCTCCGGTGACGCGCAGGACCTCGGCGACGGTGAGCTCGTGCTCGGCCCGGATGGTGTCGAAGACGTGCCGGAGGTTCTCGGGCACGAGGGTGTCGACGTAGTGGCGGGCGATCCGCAGGTCGGTCTTGGCGAGGGTCATCTCGACGTTGGAGATGAAGTTGCGGAAGAAGTGCCACTGCTCGTACATCTCGGCGAGTACGGCGTCGAGGCCCGCTTCGCGCAGGGCCTTGAGGCCGGAGCCGACGCCGTACCAGCCGGGGACGATCTGCCGGGACTGGGTCCAGCCGAAGACCCACGGGATGGCGCGCAGGCCGTCGAGGCCGGCGCCGGAGTCGGGGCGGCGGGAGGGCCGGGAGCCGAGGTGCAGGTCGGCGAGCTGGTCGACGGGCGTGGAGGCGAAGAAGTACGCCGGGAGGTCCGGGTCCTCGACGAGCCTGCGGTAGGCGGTGTGGGCGGCCTCGGAGGCGGTGTCCATGGCCGCGTCCCAGCGGGCGAGGGCCTCGTCGGACTGGCGGGGCGCGGTGTGCAGGGCGGACGCCTGGAGAGTGGCCGCGACCGTGAGCTCCAGGTTCTCCCGGGCGAGGGAGGGGATGAGGTACTTGTCGGAGATGACCTCGCCCTGCTCGGTCACCTTGATCTCGCCCTCGAGGGTGCCCCAGGGCTGGGCGAGGATGGCCTCGTGGGTGGGGCCGCCGCCGCGGCCGACGGTGCCGCCGCGGCCGTGGAAGAGGCGGAGCCGTACGCCGTAGCGGTGGGCGACGTCGCGCAGGCGGCGCTGGGCGCGGTGGATCTCCCACTGGGAGGTGGTGATGCCGCCGAACTTGGAGGAGTCGGAGTAGCCGAGCATGACCTCCTGGACGTCGCCGCGCAGGGAGACGAGGCGCCGGTAGGAGGGGTCGGCGAGCATGTCGTTGAGGATGACGTCGGCGGCCTTGAGCTCGTCGGTGGTCTCCAGGAGCGGCACGATGCCGATCTTGGCCCAGCCGGCGTGCAGGTCGACGAGTCCGGCCTCGCGGGCGAGGACGGCGGCGGCGAAGACGTCGTCGGCGCCCTGGCACATGGAGATGATGTAGGACTCGACGACCTCGGGGCCGAACCGCTCGAAGGCGTCCTTGATGGTGAGGAAGACGCCGAGGGTCTTGGTGCCGGCCGCGTCGAGCGGGGCGGGCTGGGGCGCGAGGGGCCGGCGGGAGCGGAGCTCCTTGGCGAGGAGCTTCTGCCGGTAGTCGCGCGGCATGTCCGCGTACCGCCAGGATTCCTCGCCGAGCCGGTCGAAGAGCTGGCCGAGGGCGTGGTGGTGAGCGTCGGCGTGCTCGCGTACGTCCATGGTGGCGAGCTGGAGGCCGAAGGCGGCGAGGGTGCGGATGGTGCGGTCGAGGCGGCCGTCGGCGAAGAGGCCGCCGCGGTGCTCGCGCAGGGAGGTCTGGATCAGGGTGAGGTCGCTCAGCAGCTCGGCGGTGCCGAGGTAGTCGCGGCCGTCCTGGTGCGGGGTGCCCTTGGCGAGGCGCTCGCGGGTGTTGAGGAGCTTCTGGCGGATGCAGGTGGCCTTGAGCCGGTAGGGCTCCTCGGCGTTGAGGCGCTTGTAGCGGGGGCTGATCTCGGGGAGGCTCTCCAGGTCGCGCTGGAGGGAGTCGAGGAGCTCCTGGGTGGCGCCGGCGTACCGGATGGAGTTGGAGAGCTGGGCGCGCAGCTGGTCGATCAGCTCGATGGCGTCGGTGATGCCGTGCTCGTGCTGGAGGATCAGCACCTCGCGGGTCACGGTGGGCGTGACGTTGGGGTTGCCGTCGCGGTCGCCGCCGATCCAGGTGCCGAAGGTGAGGGGGCGGGTGCCGGGCGGCAGCTCGACGCCGACGCGCTCGAGCTCGGCGGCGAGGTCTTCGAGGACGTCGCCGACGGCGTTCGCGTGCAGTTCGTCGAGGTAGTAGATGGCGTTGCGGGCCTCGTCGGCGGGCTCGGGCCGTACGACGCGGAGCTCGTCGGTCTGCCAGATCAGGTCGATGGACTCGGCCAGGCGCAGGTCGTGACGGCGCCGGTCGGAGGCGATGACCGGGGTTTCGAGGAGCTCGGCGATACGGCGGAGCTTGTTCAGCACGGAGCGGCGCGCGGCCTCGGTGGGGTGCGCGGTGAAGACGGGCCGGACGTTGAGGTTCCGGACGGTGTCGCGGACGTGCTGGGGGTCGCCGTCCTTGAGCATGTCGGCGGTGCGGGCGAGGAGGCCGCCCTCGGCGGCGCGCTTCTCGCGCATCTCCTTGCCGCGGTGCACCTGCTCGGTGACGTTGGCGAGGTGGAAGTAGGTGGAGAAGGCGCGGACCAGCTTGGCGGCGGTCTGGAGGTCGGTGTCGCCGAGCAGCGCGGCGGCGGCCTCACCGTCCTCGCGGGTCAGGCGGCGGACCTTCTCCACGAGCTCGAGGAGCTCGTGGCCCTCCTGGCGCACGAGCGTCTCGCCGAGGAGGTCGCCCAGGCGGCGGATGTCGGAACGCAGCTCGGCGTTGGCGGTGGTGGTCTGGTCTGCACTGCTCACAGGTGCGGCTCCTTGCAGTGTTCGAGCACGTCTGGAGGGGTACTGAAAGCTGGCGGACCACGCTGTCCGACGACACCCAGGATAGGTGTCGCCGGGCGTGGCGCCTTCCACTGCCCCCTTGCCGCGCGCCCGCACGCTGACATACTTACGACGCCGTAGGTTACGGGACCGTAGGAATGGGCACCCGTGACACGGTTTCCGTTGTATCCCTCACCCCCAGGGGACCCCATGACCTCAAGCCCCCAAGTGCTCGACACCCCGGACCCAGCCGCCGCTGCTGACGTTTCCCCGGATCTGCCCCTCGCCACTCTCGGCGGGGACAACAAGCGTTCGATCGAGCAGATCACGCTGCTGCTGTTCATCACGGTGCCGTTCCTGGCCCTGGTCGCGGCGGTGCCGCTGGCGTGGGGCTGGGGTGTGAGCTGGCTGGACCTCGGCCTGCTGGTGGCGATGTACTTCATCGGCTGCCACGGCATCACGATCGGTTTCCACCGGTACTTCACCCATGGCTCGTTCAAGGCGAAGCGGCCCCTGCGGATCGCGCTGGCGGTCATGGGGTCGCTGGCGGTGGAGGGCCCACTGGTGCGCTGGGTGGCGGACCACCGCAAGCACCACAAGTTCTCGGACGCGGAGGGCGACCCGCATTCGCCGTGGCGGTTCGGCGAGACGGTGCCGGCGCTGATGAAGGGCCTGTGGTGGGCACACATCGGATGGATGTTCGATGAGGAGCGCACCCCGCAGGCGAAGTACGCGCCCGATCTGATCAAGGACCCGGCGATCCGGGCGATCTCGCGCTGGTTCATCGGCTGGACGGTGCTCTCGCTCGCGATCCCGCCGCTGGTGGGCGGCCTGGTGACGATGTCGTGGTGGGGCGCGTTCACGGCGTTCTTCTGGGGCTCGCTGGTGCGGGTGGCGCTGCTGCACCACGTGACGTGGTCGATCAACTCGATCTGCCACGCGGTCGGCAAGCGCCCGTTCAAGTCGCGGGACCGCTCCGGGAACGTCTGGTGGCTGGCGGTGCTGTCGTGCGGTGAGTCGTGGCACAACCTGCACCACGCCGACCCGACGTCCGCGCGTCACGGCGTGATGCGGGGGCAGATCGACTCCAGCGCCCGGCTGATCCGCTGGTTCGAGAAGCTGGGCTGGGCGTACGACGTGCGCTGGCCGAGCGCCTCGCGGATCGAAGCCCGCCGCCAGGACCGGGCCGCGAACGCGGCATGATGGACGGTGTGGCGATCGACGGCAGCAGCACCAGTAATAGTGACAAACCCAGGCGGGGCCGCCGGGTCCGGATGACGGGAGCCGAGCGCCGCCAGCAGCTGCTCGACATCGGCCGCACCCTCTTCGCAGAGCGGGGCTTCGAGGGCACGTCCGTGGAGGAGATCGCGGCGAAGGCCGGGGTGTCCAAGCCGGTGGTGTACGAGCACTTCGGCGGCAAGGAAGGCCTGTACGCGGTCGTCGTGGACCGCGAGATGCGCCAGCTGCTCGACATGGTGACCGGCGCCCTGACCGCGGGCCACCCGCGCGAGCTCCTCGAACAGGCGGCGTTCGCGCTGCTGGACTACATCGAGGCGTACACGGACGGCTTCCGGATCCTGGTCCGCGACTCCCCGGTGGCGCAGTCCACGGGTACGTTCGCCTCGCTGATCTCGGACATCGCCACGCAGGTGGAGGACATCCTGGGCCTGGAGTTCAAGGCCCGGGGCTTCGACCCGAAGCTGGCGCCGCTGTACGCGCAGGCGCTGGTGGGGATGGTGGCCCTGACGGGCCAGTGGTGGCTGGACGCCCGCAAGCCGAAGAAGGCGGAGGTCGCCGCGCACCTGGTGAACCTCGCCTGGCACGGCCTGGACGGGCTGGAGCCGAAGCCGCGGCTGATAGGCCACCGCAAGAGCTGATCACCGGAGCTGATCACCACCGCAGAACCGATCACCCACGCACGGGCGGAGGGGCGCCGCGCACGACGCGCGGCGCCCCTCCGCTTTCCGCGTGTTCCGCGTCGCTCACTCCGGCTTGTGCGCGACGGCGAAGATCCGGCGGAACGGGAAGACCGTGCCGTGCGGCCCCGGCGGGTAGGCCTTGCGCAGCAGGTCGCGGTACTGGTCGAGGAAGTCGGCGACGGCCTCGTCGTCGCCCTCCAAGGCGGTGAGGACGGGGCGCAGGGCGGTGCCCTTCACCCAGTCGAGGACGGGGTCCTCGCCCTGGAGGAGCTGGGAGTAGACGGTCTCCCAGACCTCGGTGGCGCAGCCCAGGTCGGTGAGGCGGGCCAGGTAGTCGGCGGAGGTGAGGATGTGGACGAAGCGGCGGCCGTGGTCCCCGAGGCGGTCGCGCCACTGCGGCGACTCGCACAGTTCGCCGAGGAGCGCGTGGCTGGGCGAGGTGAAGTTGCCCGGAACCTGGAAGGCGAGCGTGCCGCCCGGGGTGAGGCCGTCGATCCACAGGGGCAGGGACTCGGGGTGGTTGGGCACCCACTGGAGGGCCGCGTTGGAGACGATCAGGTCGTACGGCTCGTCGGGCGCCCAGTGCGCGGCGTCGGCCGGGCGGAAGTCGAGCCAGCCGCCGCCCGGGGTGGTGCCGGCGTAACGCTGCTTGGCCTGCTCCAGCATCTCGGGGGAGAGGTCGAAGCCGGTGATGTGCGCGTCGGGCCAGCGGTCGGCGAGGAGCGCGGTGACGTTGCCGGGGCCACACCCGATGTCGGCGATTCGGGCGGGCCTCCCCTGCGCGGTCGCGGGCAGCTCGGGTATGCGGTTGAGGAGGTCGATGAACGGGCGGGTGCGGTGACTGGAGTGGCGCAGATACTGCTGCGGATCCCAGATTGGTGCGGAATGCATGGAAGAGCCCCCTTGCTGGAACGGAGAACCGAAGCGGAACAGAGTCCCGGCCCCGTCATGCCCAATGGTCCAGGCGAATATTTCTTGACGTCAAGAGACTTCACATCGACAGAGCGCCTACACTGATCGCCATGGAGGACGAGGTCGACCGACTGGTCGCAGCATGGCGCCGCGAGCGCCCCGACCTCGACGTGGAACCGCTCGAGGTGCTCAGCCGCGTGTCCCGGCTGGCCCGGCACCTCGACCGCGCTCGTCGGCTGGCGTTCTCCGAGCACGAGCTGGAGCCCTGGGAGTTCGACGTCCTGACGTCACTGCGCCGCGCGGGCGCCCCCTACCAGCTCTCCCCCGGCCAGCTGCTCACGCAGACGCTCGTCACCTCCGGCACCATGACCAACCGCATCGACCGGCTCGCCAAGAAGGGCCTCGTCGAGCGGCTCCCCGACCCCAGCGACCGCCGCGGCGTCCTCGTGCGCCTCACGCCCGAGGGGCGCGACCGGGCCGACCAGGCGCTCGCCGGGCTGCTCGACCAGGAGCGGGCGATCCTCGTGGAGCTCTCCCGCGCCCAGCGGGCCGAGCTCGCCGCGCTGCTACGCCAGCTGACCGCCCCGTTCGACAACATCCCCTAAGGCCGGACCGAGGTCGGCCGGACCCACCCCGGCCCGGCGGGCCAGTGCGACGGCCGCCAGCGTGGAGTGCACACCCAGCTTGCCCAGCACGTTCTGCATGTGCGTGCGCACGGTGTGCGGGGAGAGGAAGAGGCGCTCGGCGACCGCCTTGCGGCCGAGCCCCGCGACCATGCAGCGCAGCACCTCCCGCTCGCGCGGGGTGAGGGACTCCACCAGCCGCTCGCTCTCCGTGCGGTGCTTCCGCGCGGCCGTCAGCTCGCGCAGCACCCCGGTGAGCAGGGCCGGCGGCAGGTGGGTCTCATCGCGCAGGACGCCCCGGATCACCGCCAGCAGCCGTTGGAGCGAGCAGTCCTTGGCGACCCAGCCGGAGGCCCCGGCCTGGAGGGCGAGCGCCGCCCGGCGCGGGTCGTCCTTCTCGGCGAGCACGACGGTCCGCACGGTGGGCTGACCGGCGCGGACGCTCGCGACGAGCGAGATGCCGTCGACCAGCTCCTCGCCGTGGTCCGGGACCGCGCGCGGCGGGGCGGCCGGAAGCGAGGCCGTCGGAGGCGGGGCGGTCCGGGGCGCGGGCACCGTCACCGCCGGGTTCACCGCCGGGCTCGCGGCGGGCGGGCCGCCCGCGCCGAGGTCGGCGTCGATCAGCAGGACGTCGAACCTGCGGCCCTCGGAGGCCGCCCGCTCCAGGCAGCGCAGCGCGGCGGGGCCGCTGCCGGCCGCCGCGACGTCCACGTCGGGCTCGGCGGCGAGGGCCGCGGCGAGCGACTCGGCGAAGATGCGGTGGTCGTCCACCACCAGAACCCGGATACGGACCACTGACACCCCCAAGTGTCGCCGCTGCGTCGAGGAAGGGAGCAGCCGCGGGTACGGCGCCCGGAGAGGAGGTCTCGTGGTCGTCGCGCGGCCGCCGCCGCGCAGTGACTGTTACCCCGCCCCGGGCGTCGTACCCGACTGTCTCGCCCCTGATCAGCGCCGGCCCCCACCGGCACCGTGCATCAGAGTACGGCCGGCGGCCCGGAGGGGAAGGCGGTTTGCGGAACTGACCGGTTACGCGAGGCGGCGCGCTCCCGCCGACGGGACCGCCGGGAAGACGCGCGGAGCCGTGAACCCGGCGGCGGCGAAGGCCGCTTCGACCGCCTTCGTCACCGTTTCCGCGCCGTCCGCCTCGGTCAGCACGATCGCCGAGCCGCCGAAGCCGCCGCCCGTCATCCGCGCGCCCAGCGCGCCCGCCTCGGTCGCCGCGGCCACCACCAGGTCCAGCTCGGGGCAGGAAACCCGCAGATCATCGCGGAGGGACGCGTGCCCCTCGGTGAGCACCGGCCCCACCGCCCGTACGTCTCCGGCGTCGAGCAGCGCGATCGTCCGCCGCACGCGGTCGTTGTCGGAGACGACGTGGCGGACGTAGGAGCGAATCGTTTCGTCGGACAACCGCCGCAGGGCATCGGGCAGTTGCACGTGGTCGATTTCGCGCAGCGCGCGCACGCCGAGCGCCCGCGCGCCCGCCTCGCACCCGGCGCGCCGCTCGGCGTACGCGCCGTCGCCGAGCGCGTGCTTCACCCGCGTGTCGACGACCAGCAGCCGGAGCCCCCGCGCGGCGAGGTCGAACGGCACCTGGCGGTGCGACAGGTCGCGGGTGTCGAGGTGCAGGGCGTGCCCCTCGGTGCAGCACGCCGACGCCATCTGGTCCATCACGCCGCACGGCACGCCCACGAAGGCGTTCTCCGCGCGCTGCGCGAGCACGGCCAACACCTCGCGCGCCAACCCGAGTTCGTACAGCTCGCTCAGCGCCAGGGCGGTGACGACCTCCAGGGCGGCCGACGACGACAGGCCGGCGCCGGTCGGGACGGTGGAGGCGAGGTGGATGTCGGCACCGGTGACGGGGTGGCCGGCGTCGCGCAGCGCCCACACGACCCCGGCGGGGTACGCCGCCCAGCCGGTGTCCGAGCGGGGGACCAGCTCGTCGGGCGCGAGCTCGACGACACCCTGGCCGACGTCGGCGGAGTGGACGCGCAGCCGCCCGTCGGAGCGCCGCGCCACCGCGGCGACGGCGGCGTGCGGGAGGGCCAGCGGCATCACGAAGCCGTCGTTGAAGTCGGTGTACTCGCCGATCAGGTTGACCCGGCCGGGCGCGGCCCACACGCCCTCGGGCGCGTACCCGTACAGCCGCCGGAAGTCCCGCGCGATGTCCGTGTGCACGGTGTCCGTCTGCGCGATGTCCGTCATTCCCCGTCCCCCGCTTCCCGCTTCCGCGCGAACTCCCACGCGTCCGCCACGATGTCCGCCAGGCCGGGGCGGGACGGCTGCCAGCCGAGCCGCTCGCGGGCGGCCTCGGCCGAGGCGACCAGGACCGCCGGGTCGCCGGCGCGGCGCGGGGCGACGACCTCCGGCACCGGGTGGCCGGTCACCTTCCGCACGGTCTCGATGACCTCGCGGACGGAGAAGCCGTTGCCGTTGCCGAGGTTGCAGATCAGGTGCTCGCCCGGCTCGACCGCGCTAAGGGCCAGCAGGTGCGCCTCGGCGAGGTCGGCGACGTGGATGTAGTCGCGTACGCAGGTGCCGTCGGGGGTCGGGTAGTCGTCGCCGTAGACGGAGATCGACGCCCGCTTGCCGAGGGCGACCTGGAGGACGAGCGGGATGAGGTGCGACTCGGGGTCGTGGCGCTCGCCGCACTCCCCGTACGCGCCCGCGACATTGAAGTACCGCAGCGAGGCGGCGGCCAGGCCGTGGGCGGCGGCCTCGCCGGTGAGCATGTGGTCGACGGCGAGCTTGGAGGCGCCGTACGGGCTGGTGGGCGCGGTCGGGTCGGTCTCGGTGAGGGGCGTGGAGACCGGTTCGCCGTAGGTGGCGGCCGTGGAGGAGAAGACGAGCCGGCGCACGCCCGCGTCGCGCATGGCGGCGAGCAGCGCGATGGTGCCGCCGACGTTGTTGACCCAGTACTTCTCGGGGTCGGTGACCGACTCGCCGACCTGCGAGAAGGCGGCGAAGTGGAGCACGCCGTCGTAGGAGGCGTCGAGGTGGCGGGCGGCGTCCTGGACGCGGCCCTCGACGAAGCGGGCCCCGGCTGGGACGCCTTCGCGGAAGCCGGTCGACAGGTCGTCCAGGACGGTCACCTCGTGTCCGGCCTCCAGCAGGTGTGCGGCGACCACCCCGCCGACGTAGCCGGCTCCGCCGGTCACCAGGTACTTGCTCACTTGCTCGCCACCTCTCGCAGTCGCCGGGCCGCGGCCTCCGGCGGTACGTCGTTGATGAACACACTCATGCCCGACTCCGAGCCCGCCAGGAACTTCAGCTTGCCTGCGGTGCGCCGGATGGTGAAAAGCTCCAGATGCAGGGCGAAGTCGCCGCGCCGGGGGTCGCGCAGCGGCGCCTGGTGCCAGGCGGCGATGTACGGCGTCGGGGGCTCGCCCGGCCCGAAGATCCGGTCGAAGCGGCGCAGGAGCTCCAGGTAGACGCCGGGGAACTCGGCGCGGGCCGCGTCGCCCAGGGCGCGCAGGTCGGGCACGCGCCGCGTGGGGTGGAGGTGCACTTCGTACGGCCAGTGCGCGGCGTACGGCACGAAGGCGAGCCACTCGTCGGTCTCCAGGACCACCCGTTCGGCGTCGGCGCGCTCGCGGGCGAGGAGGTCGTCGAAGAGGTTGCGGCCGGTGGCGGCGCGGTGGGCGTCGAGGGAGCGGAGCATCGCCGCCGTGCGGGGGGTGGTGAAGGGGTACGCGTAGATCTGGCCGTGCGGATGGCCGAGGGTGACGCCGATCTCGGCGCCCCGGTTCTCGAAGCAGAAGACCTGCTCGACCTGGTCCAGTTCGGCGAGCTCGGCGGTCCGGTCGGTCCACGCCTCCAGGACGAGGGCGGCCTGCTCCTCGGTGAGGTCGGCGAAGGAGGCGTCGTGGTCGGGGGTGAAGCAGACGACCTCGCAGCGCCCGGAGTCGCCGGCGAGGGAGGGGAAGCGGTTCTCGAAGACGACGACGTCGTAGTCGGAGTCGGGGATCTCGCTGTGCCGGCCGTCCCGGGAGGGGCACAGGGGGCACTCGTCCGCGGGCGGGTGGTAGGTGCGGCCCTGGCGGTGCGAGGCGATGGCGACGGAGTCGCCGAGGAGGGGGTCGTGCCGGATCTCGGAGGTGGTGGAGATGGGGTCGAGGGGGCGGGGGTCGACGGCGTCGCGCACGGCGTCGTCCCGCCGGTCGTAGTAGACCAGCTCACGCCCGTCGGCCAGCCGGGTCGACGTCTTCTTCACTGCGGGCTCCTGCCGTGCGCCGTTCCAACACAACCACACACAAGGAACCACAACCGAACATCGCAGTCAATGCCGAAGCGCGCCCGGCCGGCGAGCGGGGCGGCGAACGGGGCGTTTCAGTCGGTGGGCTGGTGCGAGGCGTGGCGCAGGGCGGCGCGGTCCAGCAGGCCCGTACGGGCGGCGAGGGCGGCGGCCTCCAGGCGGGAGCCGACGCCGAGCTTCATCAGCACGCGCTGCACATGCGTCCGCGCGGTGCTCGGCGCGATGTGCATGCCCGCGGCGATCAGGCGCGTGTCCTCGCCCTCCGCGACCCGGACGAGGACCTCCACCTCGCGCGGGGTGAGCATGCGCAGCAGCCGCTGGCCCTCGTCGTCGGGCTGGGCCGCCGGGTTCAGCAGTTCGGTGAAGGCGCTCTGGAGCAGCTGCGGCGCGACCGCCACTTCGCCCGCCCTGGCCTTGAGCATCGCCCGCTCGACGCCTTCGATGCGCTCGTCGTGGCGCACGTAGCCGGACGCGCCCGCGGCGAACGCCGCCGCGATCCCGCGCGGGCTCGGCACCGGGCCGAGGATGACCACCGCCACCTGCGGGCGGTCCTGCTTGATGCGGACGACCGGGTCGAAGGCGCCCGGTTCCGCCGGGGCGGCCGTGCCCAGCAGGCAGACCTCCGGCGCGCGGCTCACCACCAGTTCGGCCGCGCCGGCGGCGGGTGCGGCTGCCGCGAGCACCCGGTGCCCGCGCAGTTTCAGCGCCGAGGCGAGCGCCTCGGCGAGCAGGCGGTGGTCGTCGACCACCATGAGCCGCACGCCCATCGAGCAATCCCCCATCCCCGCCGGTCCCGGCTCCCCGCCGGCTCCGGCCCCCCGCCGTCCCCGGCACTGTTGACCCGGCAAGCTACACGCTTGTTCGACGTCTCGCGCCCCCTCGCTGCCAGAAGCCCCCCGGAATGTCGAATTCTTCGCTGATAAGGGCTACTTGGAGCCCTTTATGGTGACGGCCCGGCACCTCGGTCTTCCGAGGTGCCGGGCCGGGCGACGGACCCGCCGCGAGGGGCGGGCGGGCGTCAGCGCGTGGTGTACGCCAGCACGAAGTACTGCGTGTCGTCGGTCGACGAGGCGCTCCGCTCGGAGATCATCCGCTCCGAGATGAACAGCCGTCCGGCGGCGTAGCGGATCTCCGCGTGGTCGAGCGAGAAGCTTCCCTCGGCGTCGCGCACGGACTTGTCGGCCGGGTTCTCCATCAGGACGGTCTGCTTGAAGGTGGCCCCGTCGATGCTGACGATCTGGCCGCCCTTGTCGTAGGGCGGCTCCTTGTAGGCGATGATGTTGCCGCCGTCCATGCGCAGCGGGAACATCGAGTACCGCTCGCCCGCCTCGGCCTTGTCGCTGGTGGGCTTGCCGGTGGTCAGGTCGAAGGAGACGATCTCGTTGGTCTGGCCGTACGCCTCGCCGGTGCCTTCGTGCTCCTCGGTGGGCAGGTAGACGCGGCCGTTGCCGACGACGACCTTGCTGCACGCCTCGACCATCGTGGAGTCGCAGTCGCCGGCGAACCGCTCGGCGTCCACCGCGATCTTGACCTTCAGCTTGCCGGTCTTCTCGTCGATGGAGAAGAGGTCGGAGATGGAGGAACCGTCACCGGCGGTGTCGCCGACGTCGGCCGCGACGACCAGCGGCTTCGTGGAGATGATGCCCACGTACTCCACCCCGGCCGGCATCTTGAACTGCGAGAGCGGCCGCCCGCTCGCCGGGTCGAGGTTCTGGATCATCACGTACTGCTGGTTGTGCGGGCCGCACTTGCGCGCCGCGACGAGCGCCTGGCCGCCGCCGTACCCCATGTCGAAGCACTGGTCGGTGTTGGCCTGGGGCTTCCAGAGCTCCTTGCCGGTGGCCAGGTTCCAGGCCGCGCCGCCGTCGGTGCCGCCCGCGGCGACCGTGCCGGCGCCGACGGTGACCTCGGTGAACCGGGTCTTGGCGTCGCCGTTCGCGCCGGCCACGGACTTGCTCCACAGCAGCTTGCCCGTGGTCAGGTCGACGACGCCGATCTCGGTACACGGCTGGTAGTACTTCGGGGCGACGCGCTTGGTGGCCTCGAAGCCGATCGCCGCCTTGTTGTCCTGGACGTGGCGGGACGCCGCGCAGACCTGGCCCGGCAGGGCGAGGGTCCACAGCGGGGTGCCCTTGTCCAGGTCGTACCCGACGACCGAGTTGACGCCCGACTTCACGTACGCCTTGTCGGTGGTCCAGGAGCCGACCACGGTGGTCAGGTCCGCGACCGCGGGGTGCGGCATCTGGAAGGCCACCTTGGAACGGGTGTTGGCGGGCGCCTTCTCCGTGCCGGGCCCGTCGGGCGCCTTGCCGCCGCCATCACCGCCGCCCTGTCCGGCGGTGGCGCCGGAGGTGGCGCCCTTCGCCTCGTCGCCCTTGCCGCCGCCTCCGTCGCCGCTGCTGGTCGCGTACCAGATGCCGCCCGCGATGATCAGGACCACGGCGACGGCCGCGGCGATGATGATCTGCATCTGGGTGGACAGCTTCTTGCCGCCCTGCGGGGGCAGCGGCGGCTGCGCCGGGGGCTGCTGGTGCAGGGGGGCGGTCGGGTAGCCGTAGCCGTACGGCTGCTGGCCGGGCACAGTGCCCGGCGCCTGACCCGGCGCCTGGGGATAGCCGTAGCCGGGGGGCTGGCCCGGGGCCTGGGGGTAGCCGTAACCCTGGTTCGGCGGCGGGGTGGGGGCGCCGAAACCGCCCTGGGGCGGAGGGCCCGGCGGCTGGTTCGGCGGCTGGTTCGGCGGCTGGCTCGGGGGCGGGGGTGGCTGCGTCATGGTGTGGGTCCCTCTGGGGTCCGGTGCGGGCCCTGCTGGCGGTGCGTCACTTGGAGAAGGCCATCATCGTCTTGGTCTGCTTCTCCTGCTCGTCGTTGCTCGCGCTCACGCGACCGCTGACGATGAAGAACCGGCCGTCGGCGTAGGCGTACTTCGCGTCGAAGAACGTCCTCTCGATCTGGGCCGTCGACTGCGGGTGCTGGAGCAGCACCGTGGGGCTGCCGCCGGTCGGCGCGAGCGTGGCGACCGCTCCGCCCCGGTCCCACGAGCCCTCCATGTAGAGCAGCACGTTGGCGCCCTCCATGCGCAGCGGCGTCATGGTCTTCTTCGGGCCCGCCGAGGCGCGCCACTTGGGCTTGCCGGTGTCGAGGTTGAACGCCACCACCTCATTGGTGCCGTCGGTCACCGACGTGGGGGCGGTCGCCATGTAGAAGGTGGTGGCGTCGGCGGCGACGCCGATGCAGCCCTCCAGGTTCTGGCCGAAGACGATGAAGCTGCCGCCGCAGTTGGCCTCGAACTTGTCCTTGCCGCCGTCGAGCGTGGAGCGGAGCTTGCCGGTGTCCGTCAGCGCGAAGACGGACCACTTCTTCTCCTTGCGCTGGGTCGCCGAGACGACCAGCGGGCTGACGGAGTAGACCTTGTCGACCTCCCAGTTGGGCGCCAGCTTGTACGACCACTTGGGCTTGCCCGTGGCCGGGTCGACCTCGCTGATCTCGTGCTGCTGCTTCTCGTAGTCGCCGGTGGGGCAGCTGGAGGCGGCGATGAGCTTGGGCCCGCCGGCGAAGGCGTACGGCTGGCAGCCGCCGGACCGCTTGCCGAAGAGCTGCTTGCCGTCGGCGAGGGAGTAGCCGTAGGAGTTGTTGGTGCCTGCGGCGGTGACGGTGGTGCCGCTGATGGCGAGCGTGACGTCGGAGAGGGCGCTGAAGCCGGTGCCCTTGGCGATGGTCTGCTTCCAGCCCGCCTTGCCGGTCTTGAGGTCGATCTGCTGGAGCTGGAGGCAGTCGGCGCGGTCGCCGGTGCCGTCCTTGACGCCGATGACGATGGTGCCGTTGGCGGCGGGCGCGACGGGGGCGGCGCACACCTCGGTGGTGAACGGCACCTCCCACTTCTTCTTGCCGTCGGCGACCGAGTAGCCGCTGATGCTCTTGTACATGGCCTTGACGAGGGTGTCGCCGACGACCCAGGGGCCGTGCACGTCCGCGCCGTTGCGCGGGAGGTCGACGTCGTTGGTGCCGAGCCACGCGACCTTGGCCTCGCCGTCCTTGCGCCCGGCGTTGAGGTCGTCCTCGGCGCCGCGGCCGTCGCCGTTGCCGTCGCCCTGGTCGACGTCACCGGAGCCGGTGGGGTCGGGCGCGGCGCTGGAGCCCTTGGCGTCGGGCTTCTTGGGGTCGGTGTCGTCACCGCTGACGGCGAACCAGGTGCCGCCGCCGATGACGAGGAGGGCGGCCACGGCGGCGCCGATGATGACGCCGGGCTTGCCCTTGAAGGGGTTGCGGCCGCCACCGGCGGGCGCCGGGGCCGGCGCACCGGGGTACTGCGGCTGCCCGGGGTAACCGCCGTAGGGGCCGGGCTGCGGCTGGCCGTACGGGCCCGGCTGCTGGCCGTAGGGGCCGGGCTGGGGGGCGTACGGGCCCGGCTGCTGGGGGTAGCCGTAACCGGGCTGGACCCCCTGCGGCGGGGCGGCGGGTGGCGGGCCCGCCGGCGGCTGCGACGGCGGCATGGGCGGCTGGGCCGGGGGCATCGGCGGCTGGGCCGGCGGCTGTCCCGGGGGCTGGGGGAATCCTTGCTGCGGGTCCTGCGGAGACCCGAAGCCGCCCCCCTGCGGCGGTTGCTGGCTGGGCGGCTGAGTCATCAGCGCTTCCCCCTTCGTGCGGTCCGGTGAACGACCGGCCTCCCCCGCGATTCCGGGGCGCACGTACGCGCACGCGTACCGCCGGAATGGAGCGAATCGGACACGGATTCCGCAGTGTTACGTGAGTCGAGCGGGGCTTCTTTCTATCACTCGGGTACGACACGAAAGGGGCTGGTCCGCCCCTGTTCCCAAGGGAGGACCGGCCCGTGATGCCCTCGTTATGCGCTCTCCACGCCTTCGTCACGCCCCTTTGAGGGTCGGAGGGTCAGGCGTCGTCGGCGAGTTCCAGCCAGCGCATCTCCAAGTCCTCGCGCTGCGCGGCCAGTTCCCTCAGCTCCGCGTCCAGTTTCGCCACCTTCTCGAAGTCCGTGGCGTTTTCGGCGATCTGAGTGTGGAGCTTGCTCTCCTTCTCGGAGACCTTGTCGAGCTGGCGCTCGATCTTCTGCAGCTCCTTCTTGGCGGCGCGGGAGTCGCCCGCGGACTTCTCCTTCGCGGGCGCGGACGCGGACGCCGACGCGGCGGCCGGTGCCGGGGCGGCCGTGTCGATCATCCTCTGGCGCCGCTCCAGGTACTCGTCGATGCCGCGCGGCAGCATGCGCAGCGTGGCGTCGCCGAGGAGCGCGAACGTCTTGTCCGTCGTGCGCTCGATGAAGAACCGGTCGTGGGAGATGACGACCATCGAGCCGGGCCAGCCGTCGAGGAGGTCCTCCAGCTGCGTGAGGGTCTCGATGTCGAGGTCGTTGGTGGGCTCGTCGAGGAAGAGGACGTTCGGCTCGTCCATCAGCAGGCGCAGCAGCTGGAGGCGGCGGCGCTCACCGCCGGAGAGGTCGCCGACGGGCGTCCACTGCTTCTCCTTGGTGAAGCCGAACTGCTCGCACAGCTGCCCCGCCGTCATCTCGCGGCCCTTGCCGAGGTCGACGCGGTCGCGCACCTGCTGGACTGCCTCCAGCACGCGCAGCGTCGGCGGCAGTTCGGCGACGTCCTGCGAGAGGTACGCGAGGCGTACCGTCTTGCCGACGACGATCCGCCCGCCGGCCGGCTGCTTCTCGCCCTGGGTGGCGGCGGCCTCGGCGAGGGCGCGCAGCAGCGAGGTCTTGCCGGCGCCGTTGACACCGACCAGGCCGATGCGGTCGCCGGGGCCGAGCTGCCAGGTCAGGTGCTTGAGCAGCATCTTGGGCCCGGCGGTGACGGTCACGTCCTCCAGGTCGAAGACGGTCTTGCCGAGCCGGGCGTTGGCGAACTTCATCAGCTCGCTGCTGTCGCGCGGCGGCGGTACGTCCGCGATGAGCGCGTTCGCCGCCTCGATGCGGAACCGCGGCTTCGAGGTGCGCGCCGGGGCGCCGCGCCGCAGCCAGGCCAGCTCCTTGCGCATCAGGTTCTGCCGCTTGACCTCCTCGGTGGCGGCGATGCGCTCGCGCTCGGCGCGCGCGAAGACGTAGTCGGAGTAGCCGCCCTCGTACTCGTGCACCGCGCCGCGCTGGACGTCCCACATGCGCGTGCAGACCTGGTCGAGGAACCACCGGTCGTGCGTGACGCAGACGAGCGCGGAGCGCCGGGCCCGCAGGTGCTGGGCGAGCCAGGCGATGCCCTCGACGTCGAGGTGGTTGGTGGGCTCGTCGAGGACGATCAGGTCCTGCTCGGCGATGAGCAGCTTGGCGAGCGCGATGCGCCGCCGCTCGCCGCCGGAGAGCGGCCCGATGACGGTGTCGAGGCCCTGCGGGAAGCCGGGCAGGTCGAGCCCGCCGAAGAGCCCGGTGAGCACGTCGCGGATCTTGGCGTTGCCGGCCCACTCGTGGTCGGCGAGGTCGCCGATGACCTCGTGCCGGACGGTGGCGGCGGGGTCGAGCGAGTCGTGCTGCGTGAGCACCCCGAGGCGGAGCCCGCCGCTGTGCGTGACACGGCCGGTGTCGGCCTCCTCCAGCTTGGCGATCATCCGGATGAGGGTGGTCTTGCCGTCCCCGTTGCGCCCGACGACGCCGATCCGGTCCCCCTCGGAGACGCCGAGGGACACACCGTCCAGCAGGGCACGGGTGCCGTACACCTTGCTGACTGCCTCGACATTGACGAGGTTGACTGCCATGTCACTCCTGCTACGGGGGGAAGGGCCGACCTACCAGGGTAGCCGCCGCGGACAGTGCGATAGCGTGCGCGTTCGTTCGAACGGACTCTGGGTGGGGATCTTCATGGGGCGGTACGTGGCGCGGGGCGCGGTTCCGGCGGTCGTGGTGGCGGCGGGGCTGCTGCTGAGCGGGTGTTCGTCGGAGCCGGAGAAGCCGGGGAAGCCGGCCGGGGAGAAGGCGCAGGCGTCCGCTTCGGCGTCGCCGTCGAAGGCCGCTTCCGCCGACGCCGCCCCTGGCGCCGCCGTCAAGGGCGCGACCCTCGGCGGCGCGGGGTCGCCGTGCGCGCTGCCCGTGTCGTTCGACACCGCGCAGGACTGGGTGGCGAAGAAGGTGACCGCCCCGGAGGACCCGGACCTCGCCGAGCTCATCCGCCAGGGCCCGGTCACGATGGCCTGCGAGGTGGACGCCAAGCCCGCCGGGCACCTCGGCTTCCTGCGCGTGTGGACCGGCACCGGGAAGGGCGGCTCCCCGCGCCAGGCGCTGGAGGCGTTCGTGACCGCCGACAAGGGCGCGAGCGAGGCACGGTACACCGAGATCAAGGCGGGCGCCCTGCCGGCGACGGAGGTCACGTACACGTACACGAGCGACCTCCTCGACGAGTCGAAGCCGGAGCGCGCGTTCGCGGTGACGACCCCGAGCGGCCCGGTGGTCGTGCATCTGGGCGGCCTGGACGCCGCGGAGCACCAGGCGATGCTGCCGGCGTACGACCTGGCGAAGAAGTCGGTCGCCCTCAACGGCTGACCGGCCAGGGTCCCCGCCTCACACCACCGTCGCCCCCGGCGCCGGTGACGTCGCCACCCGGGCCGTGCGGCAGGTGCCGGAGGCCAGCAGGGCGTCGGCGACGGCGGCCGCCGCGTCCGCGTCCTTCACCAGGAAGGCGGTCGTCGGGCCGGAGCCGGAGACCAGGCCCGCCAGGGCGCCCGCGTCCGTGCCCGCCGCGAGGGTGGCGGCGAGGGAGGGGCGCAGGGAGAGCGCGGCGGGCTGGAGGTCGTTGGCGAGGGCGCCCGCGAGGGCGGTGGCGTCGCCGGTGCGCAGGGCGTCGAGCAGCGCGGGGGAGGCGGCCGGGGCGGGGACGGACGTGCCGGCGGTCAGGCGGTCGAACTCGCCGTAGACGGCGGGCGTCGACAGGCCGCCGTCGGCGACGGCGAACACCCAGTGGAAGGCGCCCCCGACCTCCAGCGGTGCGAGCCGCTCGCCGCGTCCGGTGCCGAGCGCGGCGCCGCCGATGAGCGAGAACGGCACGTCGCTGCCGAGCTCGGCGCAGATGTCGAGCAGTTCCTCGCGGGAGGCCTCCGTACCCCACAGCGCGTCGCAGGCGAGGAGCGCGCCCGCGCCGTCGGCGCTGCCGCCCGCCATGCCGCCGGCGACGGGGATGTCCTTGGCGATGTGGAGGTGGACGTGTCCGGGGATGCCCCGGCGCGCGGCGAGGGCCAGCGCGGCGCGGGCGGCCAGGTTGGTCGCGTCCAGCGGCACCTGGTCGGCGTCGGGGCCCGAGCAGGTGATCCGCAGCTCGTCGGCGGGGGTCGCGGTCACCTCGTCGTACAGGGAGACGGCGAGGAAGACGTTGGCCAGGTCGTGGAAGCCGTCGGGCCGTGCGGCGCCGACCGCCAGCTGGACGTTGACCTTGGCGGGTACGCGTACGGTGATGCTCACGCTGACTTGGCCTCCGCGATGCGGGCGAACTCTTCCACGGTGAGGGCCTCGCCGCGTGCCTGCGGCGAGATCCCGGCGGCCACCAGCGCGGCCTCGGCGGCGGCGGGCGACCCGGCCCAGCCGGCGAGCGCGGCCCGCAGGGTCTTGCGGCGCTGCGCGAAGGCCGCGTCGACGACCGCGAAGACCTCTTCCTTGGTGGCGGTGGTCCGCACCGGCTCGGTGCGGCGGACGAGCGAGACGAGGCCCGAGTCGACGTTCGGCGCGGGCCAGAAGACGTTGCGCCCGATGGCGCCGGCGCGCTTGACCTCGGCGTACCAGTTGGCCTTGACCGACGGCACGCCGTACACCTTGTTGCCGGGGCGCGCGGCGAGCCGGTCGGCGACCTCCGCCTGGACCATGACCAGGGTCCGGTCGATGCTCGGGAAGCGGTCGAGCATGTGCAGCAGGACGGGCACGGCGACGTTGTACGGCAGGTTCGCGACGAGCGCGGTCGGCGCCGGTCCCGGGAGCTCCTGGACGTGCATCGCGTCGGAGTGGACGAGCGTGAAGCGGTCCTTCTTCGCGGGCATGCGGGCGGCGACGGTCGACGGCAGGGCGGCCGCCAGTACGTCGTCGATCTCGACGGCGACGACCCGGTCGGCCGCCTCCAGCAGCGCCAGCGTCAGCGAGCCGAGGCCCGGTCCGACCTCCACGACGACGTCCTCGGGCCGGACCTCCGCCGTCCGGACGATCCGGCGGACCGTGTTGGCGTCGATGACGAAGTTCTGGCCGCGCTGCTTGGTGGGGCGTACGCCCAGCGCGGCGGCCAGTTCGCGGATGTCGGCGGGGCCGAGGAGGGCGTCGGGATCAGTGGTGCTCACCGATACAGCCTACGGCCGCAGTGCGGCCACGGACTCGACCCCTGCTGCACGTAGAGCTTCTTCGCCCGGTATGTCTGTTCCGAGGCGGGGGCGTCCTGCGGGACGCCCCGGCCGCCGAGCCGCTGCCAGGTGCCGGGGTCGAACTGGTACAGCCCGCCGTAGGTCCCGGAGGCGTCGACGGCGTCGGGGCGGCCGCCGGACTCGCACTGGGCGAGGGCGTCCCAGTCGAGGTGGTCGGCTCCGGCGACGGAGGTCGGCATCGGCTTCGTACCGACGAGCACCCGCTGCGTGACCGGCTCCCGTACGACCTCGTCGGCGATCTTGCGGGGCTGCTGGCGTACGCCGTTGACCGTGCGGACGGCGTACGTCACGCGGCGCGCGCCCGTGCGGCCCTGCCGCTCCACCACCTCGGTGCCCACGTGGAGGGAGGGGTCGCGGATCCTTTCCACGGCGTACGGAATGGACTGCTCGCGCACCTCCTGGAGGCCGGTGATCCGCAGGACGGTGATCGTCTGCCCGTCGCGCGGGAAGCTGCCGGGCGGGACGGAGGTGGTGTCCTCGCCGCTGAGGGTGATGCCCGCCTGCTCGACCGCCTCGCGGACGGTGGCGGCGTTGGTGCGGATGGTGCGTTCGCGGCCGTCGGCGAGGAACGTCACCGTCCGTTCCGTCCGGACGTCGAGGGTCAGGCCGCGGCGGGGGATCGGGGTGGTGCGCGGGACGGACAGGTACGCGCCTTCCGCGCGCACCCCGAATCCGCGCAGCGCCTCGTCGACCGTGCGGGCGGTCGTCCAGACGCGGCGGCGCTGCCCGTCGAGGGTGAGGGTGACGGGGCGGCCGTACCGGACGACCACCTCGTCGCCGTTGCCGAGCTCGGTGCCCGGCGCGGGCGCGACGACGTCGTGCGGGCCGACGGGCAGGCCCTCGTCGGCGAGGAGCTCGGAGACGTCGTCGGCGAAGGTGTGCATGGTGCGGGGTACGCCGTCGACGGAGAGGCGTACGGCCTTGTCGCCGGCGACGAAGGCGCTGGTGCCGCCGGCGAGGAACGCCACGACGAGGGCCTGCGGGAGGAGGCGCCTGACGCCGTCGGGCGCGCCGCCACCCCGCCCCGCCCGCCGCGTCCGCGCCCGGCGGGCCGCCGCGCGGCCTCCTGGGTCAGTCGGCGCGAATGCCGCGAGAGTGGGGGCCTCCGGGTCGACCGCGGCCGCCTGGCGCGGCACGCCGGGGTGGGCGGGCGCGGGCCGGAGGACCGGGGCCGGGACCGGGGCCGGGCCCGTGGGGGCGGGCTCGAAGGGCGCACGGAATCCGTTCACGAGGCCGGGACCCTAGCGGAGCCTTTGTCACTCTCCAAAGCGGCTCGACTACGCAGGGTCGTACCGTTACCCTGCGCCCGGGCCCCGCGGTCGTGATCCGTCAGTAATCAAAGGCGCGCGCCGTGTTGACGCCGATCGCCGTCGACATGGCCTCCTCGTCGATGCCCTTCACGGCCGCCATCGCGCGGACCGTGATCGGAACGAGATACGGCGCGTTGGGCCGTCCGCGGTACGGCGCGGGCGTCAGGAAGGGCGCGTCCGTCTCCACCAGGACGAGGTCCAGCGGGGCGACGGCGAGGGCGTCGCGCAGCGGCTGGGCGTTCTTGAAGGTGACGTTCCCGGCGAAGGACATGTAGTACCCGGCTTCGGCGCAGGTGCGGGCCATGTCGGCGTCGCCGGAGTAGCAGTGGAAGACCGTCCGCTCGGGGGCGCCCTCCTCGGCGAGGATGCGCAGCACGTCGGCGTGGGCCTCGCGGTCGTGGATGACGAGCGCCTTGCCGTGCCGCTTGGCGATCTCGATGTGGGCGCGGAAGGAGCGCTCCTGCGCGGCCATGCCCTCGGGGCCGGTGCGGAAGTAGTCGAGGCCGGTCTCGCCGACGGCCTTGACCTCGGGGAGGGCGGCGAGCCGGTCGATCTCGGCGAGCGCGTCGTCGAGCGCCGCGTCCCCGCCGCCTTCGCGGGCCCCCTGCCGGGACCACCCTCCCCCAGAGCCTGCGGCCTGGGAGGTGCCCCCAGGGTCGCCGTGCACGATCCGCGGGGCCTCGTTGGGGTGCAGGGCGACCGCCGCCCAGACGGTGTCGTACGCGGCGGCCGTCTCCGCCGCCCAGCGGGACCCCTTGAGGTCGCAGCCCACCTGGATCACGGTCTCGACCCCGACGGCGGCGGCCTTGGTGAGGGCCTCCTCCACGGTGCCGGACTGCATGTCGAGGTGGGTGTGGGAATCGGCGACCGGCACCCCGAGGGGCTCGGGCAGCGGCGGCGGGGCGTCCTTCGAACTCATGCCCCGATCGTACGAGCAGCCCTGTGGCCCCCGGGACTAGCTACGGTGCCAGTGGCGCAGGAGGTCGCCGAGGTGCCAGTGGTGCGGTTCGCGCCGCGTCTGCTCCTCCGGGCCGCGCTCGGTCTTCGGCTCCTCGGCCTTCTGGCCCGTGGGCCCGGCCGCCGCGATCGGCTCCGCCTCCTGCCCGGTCTCCTTCTTCCTCTCCGTCGTCACGTACGCCTGCGCCATCAGGTCCAGCACGGACGACACCCGGCCGGACCGCATGATGCGGACGCGGTGGGACTCGCAGTTGGGGCACGTGGGGTTGGAGAGCGGCGAGGGGACCCGGCGCCCCTCGGCCTTGTAGACCACGAACTCGTGTCCGCGCGCGTCCGTGTAGTGCTCGATGTCGTAGGCCTCCTCCCAGCCGTATCCGCACTTCATGCAGGCGAAGGAGTAGGCCTCGTGGGCGACTGGAGGAGTGCTGGTGGTCTCGCTCATGCTGGCTCCTTTCCACTGCTGCCAGTGGACGCCTTTACGGGCGGGAGCGCATCGCCGCATGCCGGAAATTGGTCCGGCTTTGGGGCATCCCATGCCGAAAGGCCTGCCGAGCGGTCGGGGCTTTGCTTTTTACGATAGTCCTTTACTCCCCCGCGGGCCCCGCCGAGCTTCCGCGTGGGGCGTTCTTTGCCGCCACGACGGCATCGAACACCTCCCGCTTGGGCAGGCCCGCCTCCGCGGCGACCGCCGCGATGGCCTCCTTGCGCCGCTCCCCCGCCTCCTCGCGCAGCCGCACCCGGCGCACGAGCTCGTCCGCGTCGAGGTCGCCGGGCGCGGGCTCGGGGGCGCCCTCCACGACGATCGTGATCTCGCCGCGTACGCCGTCGGCGGCCCACGCCGCGAGCGCGCCGAGGCCGCCCCGCTTGACCTCCTCGTACGTCTTGGTCAGCTCGCGGCAGACGGCGGCGCGCCGCTCGCGGCCGAAGACCTCGGCCATCGCGGCGAGCGTGTCGTCGAGGCGGTGCGGGGCCTCGAAGTAGACGAGGGTGCGCCGCTCGGCGGCGACCTCGCGCAGCCGGCCGAGCCGCTCGCCGGCCTTGCGCGGCAGGAACCCCTCGAAGCAGAAGCGGTCCACGGGCAGCCCGGACAGCGCGAGCGCCGTCAGCACGGCGGACGGGCCCGGCACGGCGGTCACCCGGATGTCCCGCTCGACCGCGGCGGCGACCAGCCGGTAGCCGGGGTCGGAGACGGACGGCATGCCCGCGTCGGTGACCAGCAGCACGCGCGACCCGCCCGCGAGCGCCTCGACCAGCTCGGGGGTACGGGCGGACTCGTTGCCCTCGAAGTACGACACGACCCGCCCGCGCGTGTGCACGCCGAGCGCCTGCGTCAGCCGCCGCAGCCGCCGGGTGTCCTCCGCGGCGATGATGTCGGCGCTCTCCAACTCCGTGGCCAGCCGCGGCGGGGCGTCCGCCACGTCACCGATCGGGGTCCCCGCGAGGACGAGCGTTCCGGTTAGCGTTCCCGTTCCTGTCACAGGTGCCATCCTCGCAGCCCGGAGAGGCGACGCGCACAGGCGCGTTCCCTACGATGGCGCGGTGACCAGTACTGCTCAGAAGGCCCTGCGCGGACAGGGCGCCGACGGCATCGGGAGTCAGCCCTCCTGGCAACGGCGCCTGCGCCGCTTCGGCTACGCCCCGCGGCCGGTGCCCGGCCTGCGGGAGCGGCTGGTTCCCCCGTACACGCGCCCCTCGGGCCGGATGTGGACGGTCCTCGGGGTGCCGCCCACGGCGGCGGACGTGCTCGTGCGCCTGACGGCGTGGGGCGGGCCGCTGCTGGTGGCGCTCGTGGCGGGGGTGCTGCGGTTCTGGAAGCTGGGCGAGCCGCACGCGGTGATATTCGACGAGACGTACTACGCCAAGGACGCCTGGGCGCTGATCAACCAGGGGTACGAAGGGGCCTGGCCGAAGGACGTCGACAAGTCGATCCTGGCGAACCCGGACGCGGTGACCGTGCCGACGGACCCGGGCTATGTGGTGCACCCGCCGGTCGGCAAGTGGGTCATCGGGCTCGGCGAGTGGATCTTCGACTTCACGCCGTTCGGCTGGCGCTTCATGGTGGCGCTGCTCGGCACGCTGTCGGTGCTGATGCTGTGCCGGATCGGGCGGCGGCTGCTGCGGTCGACGTTCCTCGGGTGCCTGGCGGGCGCGCTGCTCGCGGTGGACGGGCTGCACTTCGTCATGAGCCGGGCGGCGCTGCTCGACCTGGTGGTGATGTTCTTCGTGCTGGCGGCCTTCGGCTGCCTCCTGGTCGACCGGGACCGGGCGCGGGCGCGGCTGGCGGCCGCCCTGCCGGTCGACCCGGACGGGGTGCTGCGGCCGGACGTGCGGATCGCGGAGACCGTGCGCCTGGGGTGGCGGCCGTGGCGGATCGGCGCCGGGGTGCTGCTGGGGCTGGCGTGCGCCACCAAGTGGAACGGCCTGTACTTCCTGGCGGCGTTCGGCGTGATGACGGTCCTGTGGGACGTGGCCGCGCGCCGTACGGCGGGTGCCTTCCGCCCGTACGTGGCGGTGCTGACGCGCGACCTGCTGCCCGCGTTCGTCTCGACGGTGCCGGTCGCGGTCGTGACGTACATCGCCTCCTGGTCGGGCTGGATCTTCACGGGCAAGGGGTACTTCCGGGACTGGGCCGCGAAGGACGGCAAGGACAGCATGTGGTCCTGGCTGTTCCCCGACTGGTGGCGCAGCCTGTGGCACTACGAGACCCAGGTCTACGACTTCCACATCCAGCTGACCTCGGGGCACACGTACCAGTCGAACCCGTGGAGCTGGATGGTGCTGGGCCGGCCCGTCTCGTACTTCTACGAGGACCCGGCCCCGGGCACCGGCGGCTGCCCGGCGGACGCCACGGAGAAGTGCGCGCGCGAGGTGCTGGCGATCGGTACGCCGCTGCTGTGGTGGGCGGCGTGCTTCGCGGTGCTGTACGTCCTGTGGCGCTGGTTCTTCCGCCGCGACTGGCGCGCGGGCGCGATCGTCTGCGCCTTCGCGGCCGGATGGGTGCCGTGGCTGCACTACGAGCACCGCACGATCTTCCTCTTCTACGCCGTGGTGTTCGTCCCCTACCTGTGCCTGGCGGTGGCGATGATGGCCGGCGCCCTGCTGGGCCCGCCGGGCCGCGACGGCTCGGCGGAGCGGCGGCGCACGGTGGGGGCCGTGGGGGTGGGCGTGCTGGTGCTGCTGATCGTGTGGAACTTCATCTACTTCTGGCCGCTGTACACGGGGCAGGCGATCCCGATGGACGAGTGGCGGGACCGGATGTGGCTGGATACGTGGGTGTGAGCCGGGGAACTGACGTTCCGTTCGGATAACAACCGGCACCGCTGTCAGTACCGTCCCGTAGGGTTACTGCCGTTTACGGGCGGAGGGGGGCTGCACGGATGCGCAGCGGAGCGAAAGTGGCCATCGTCGGCGGGGTGTTCGCCGTGGTGGCGGGGGGCGTGGGGTACGGCGGTTACAACCTCTGGAACGGGGTGATGGGGACGACCGCCGCGCCGTCGACGAAGGCCGCGCCCGGGGTGCGGAAGGCCGGCAGCGGTCCGGTCACCGCCGACGAGGTGGAGCGGACGGCGAAGGACTTCCTCGCGGCGTGGGCCGAGGGGGACGCGGACACGGCGGGCGGACTGACCAACGCCGCCGGCACCGCGGGCCCGGCCGTGCGGAGCTTCCGCGAGGAGGCCCACATCTCCAAGGCGGTCATCACGCCGGGCAGGGCGGTGGGGCCGAAGGTGCCGTTCACGGTCGACGCGACGGTGACGTACGAAGGCGTCTCCAAGCGCTGGACGTACGCCTCCGAGCTGACCGTGGTGCGGGGTGTCACGACGGGCATGCCGCTGGTCGACTGGCAGCCGGCGGTCATCCACCCGAAGCTCACCAAGGACGCCGCCCTGCGGACGGGCGAGGCGCCCGACCCGCCGGTGAAGGCGGTCGACCACCAGGGCCGCGAGCTGACGAAGGAGAAGTACCCGTCGCTCGGTCAGGTCCTGGACCAGCTGCGCGAGAAGTACGGCTCCGAGACGGGCGGCAAGCCGGGCGTGGAGACGTGGATCGAGCCGGCGGGCGAGGGCGCCGGTGAGGGCGCGGCGAGGGAGACGCTGCTGACGCTCGCCAAGGGCGAGCCGGGCAAGCTCCAGACCACCCTGGACGCCGACGTGCAGGCCGCCGCCGAGCAGGCGGTGGGGCGGTACGGCGAGTCGTCGGTGGTGGCGATCAAGCCGAGCACCGGCGAGATACGGGCGGTCGCCAACAACCGCAAGGACGGCTTCAACGCCGCGTTCCTGGGCCTCCAGGCGCCCGGCTCCACGATGAAGATCGTGACGGCGGCGATGATGCTGGACCAGGGCGTGGTCTCCGGACCGGGCGACCGCGTCGAGTGCCCTGCGACCGTCACGTGGGACGGGCGCCCCTTCCACAACCTCGACGACTTCGCCATCCAGGGCGGCACCTTCCGGGACAGCTTCCGCCGCTCCTGCAACACCGCCTTCATCAAGGCCGTCAAGCCGCTGAACGACAAGGGCGTCGCCGGTACGGCGCTGGGCGCCACGGCCCGTACGTACTTCGGCATCGGCGAGGAGTGGAACACCGGCGTCCGCTCCCTCGACGGCAGCGTGCCGCAGTCGGCCGGGGCCGAGACCGCGGCCTCGTACATCGGCCAGGGCAAGATAACGATGAACGCCCTCAACGTCGCGTCGATCGCCGCGACCGCGAAGAACGGCTCCTTCAAGCAGCCGGTCATCGTCCCGCGCGCCCTGCTCGACCGCGCGCCGGCCACCGCCCGGCCGCTTCCCGGCTCCATCGCGAGCGCCCTGCGCGACATGATGCACGCCACGGCGACCAACGGGACCGGAGCGCGGGCGATGTCCGGGCTCGGCACGAACGACAAGGGCGCCAAGACCGGCTCGGCGGAGGTGGACAACCAGGGCTCCTCCAACAGCTGGTTCACCGGGTACGCCGACGACCTCGCGGCCGCGGCGGTCGTCGAGTCCGGCGGCCACGGCGGCGACGCGGCGGGGCCGCTGGTCGCGTCGGTGCTGAAGGCGCGGTAGGGGGGCGGGGCGGCGTGACGCCGCTGAAGCCGGCCGAAGCAGTTGGCTGGAGTACGACCCGGCCCGCGACTGGCTGCCCGAACCTCCCTACGGGCTCCCGGCCCCGTTCCCGTCCACGGTGTCCTTCGCGACCAGCCTCCCGCCCGAGTAGCACAGCCGGTACAGGTCGACCTCCTCCAGCAGGTTGCCGTTCGAGCGGTAGAAGTCGCAGGTGGCACCGGGGGTGTCGGGCGCGTACGGGAAGGGCCGCGCCGGGAGGAGGTGCGTCAGCTCGGCGCGCGGGGTGCCGACCCGGAGCTCCTCGTAGCGCGACGGCGGCAGGACGCTGCCCGTGAGCTGGTACGCGAGGTACACGGCGCTCGGCACGAAGACGGCTGCCGCCGCAGCGGGGGCGGCGAAGACGGCCGCGAAGCGCCAGCGGGTGATGCGGCGGATGCGGGCGCGCCGCCGCACGGATTCGGGTACGGGGGCGGCGCACGGCGTGCGGTCCGCGTCAGGGGGCGCCGCCTGGGCGGAGGCGTGGTGCGGAAGGGTCGCGGCGACCTCGAAGCCGCCTTCGTACGGGCCGGCCCGCAGGGCGCCGCCCAGGACCGTCACCCGCTCGCGCAACCCCGCCAGACCGTGGTTGCCGCCCACGGCGTCGCGAGGCGGCGGCCCCGTCGGCGGCTCCGCGTTGACGACCCGTACGCGCGTGGCGTCGCCGGTGTGCGTGATGGTGACGCGGACGGCGCTGCCCGGCGCGTGCTTGGTGGCATTGGTGAGGGCCTCCTGCACCACCCGGTACACGGCCCGTTCGACGAGGGGCGATCGCGCGGGCGGCGGCCCGCTGCGCTCCCACCGCACCGGGACGCCGGAGGCGACCGCACGCCCCAGAAGCTCCTCCACCGTGTCGGCCGCGCCCGCCCGCGGGTCGGACCGCAGCACGGTGACGGTCTCCCGGAGGTGGTCGACGGCGTCGGATATGGTCCGCCGGAGCTCGGCGACGTCCTCGCGGTCCCTCGGAGTGAGGGTCGGTGACAGCTCCAGCGCCCCGGCGCGCAGCGCGACCAGGCTCAGGACGTGCCCGAGCGAGTCGTGCATGTCGGCGGCGATGGCCGCGCGTTCGGTCAGGCGGGCCCGCTCGGCGGCGAGGTGCTGCCGTTCCTCCAGGCTGCGGGCCAGCTGCCAGCCGCCCTCGGCCAGCTCCCGGCGCCCGCGCCAGTAGCGGCCGGCGAGCCAGGGCAGCAGGAGCACGGCGGGCAGCACGGTCATCGCGTAGAACCACCACACCGCGGGGGCCCGCAGGGCGGCGCACACGGCCAGGTCGGCCGTCAGGCAGCCCGCGAGCACCAGCAGCGGCGTGCGTGCCGTGGCGCTGCGGACCCCCAGCAGGAAGCTCATGCAGGCCAGCGTCAGCGCGTAGACGTTCGCCGGGCTCGCGGTCCCGGCGAGTCCCAGCGCGCACGGGACGTCGGCCAGGAGGACGGCCGTCCCGGGGCGGCGCCGGGCCAGCGGTACGGCCACGGCCAGCGCGAGCAGGGGGAGGACCAGGTCCCGGGTGGTGGACGGGGCTCGGGTGTCGCCGAACCAGAGGGCGCCGGCGGTCGCGAAGACCGCCCACAGGGCGATGTCGGCGACCGCCGGCCTCAGCGGTGCGTGAAGGCGCCGCATCGTCGGTGGGGGTTCCTCTCCTGGGGGCGCGGTGCGTGCTCTCACCGGGCCGACGCTACGTCACCCGTACGACGCCTGATCCGGTACCGGTACCGGATCAGGCGTCCCGGCGGCGCAGCACGTACAGCCCGGCGAGATGCGCGGCGAGCGTCCACGCGAGCATCACGAGGACCGCGGTGGCGGGGCCGTAGGGGGCGTCGGTGCCGCCCCGCATGAAGGCGGCACCGGCGCTGTGCGGCAGCCAGTCGTTGACCGCGAGCAGCGCCGGCCCGCCGAGCCCCACGAGCATGCTCGGCAGGGCCCACAGCAGGGTGACGAGCGCCATCAGCGCCCCGGCCGCGTTGCGCGTGGCGAAGGAGACGCCCACGGTCATGACGGCGATGAAGGCGTAGTACGCGCCGACGGCGAGCACATGGCCCGCCGTCTCGCCGGCGTCGAACGAGGCGCGGCCGGCGAACGGGTCCCACGCGACAGCCGTGCCCAGTGCGGCGCACACGGTACCGGCGGTGACGGAGACCAGCGCGGTGACCAGGGCCTTGGCGGCCTGGACGCGGCGGCGCACCGGTACCCACAGCAGGGACGAGCTCATGCTGGTGGTCGTGTACTCGCTGGTGACGGTGAGCATGGCCAGGATGACCACGGCGAACTGCACCAGCACCGTGGAGGAGATCGCCGCATGGCCGACGGGCTGGACGGGATGGTCGTTGATCCGCGCGATCGAGCCGTAGTAGAAGGTGAACACGCCGGTCACGGCGAGGGCCGCCGCGAGGCAGAGGTACGGGGCGCGCACCGACCACAGTTTGGTCCACTCGGCGCCGACCGCACCGCGGAACGGCCGGGCAGGCGGCCGGACCGGCGCATGAGCCGTGGCCGTGGCTGTGGTCGTCGTCGTGGTCGGGGTCGTGTCGTGGGCCGTCATCGTGTCTCCTCGTCGGTCCGTGCGCCGGTCGCGTACTCGACGCTGCGCGCCGTCAGGTCCATGTACGCCTGTTCCAGGGACACCTGGACGTCGCTCAGCTGGTGCAGCCGGACGCCGCAGCGGTGGGCGAGGTCACCGACCTGTCCGGCGGTCCGGCCCGTGACGACGAGCTCGTCCCGGGCCGCCGTGTCGACGGTCACGGTGACGTCCGCGTGGTCGGCCGCCAGGCGGCTTACGAGGGCGGCCCGTTCCTCGGGATCCGGTACGCGCACCCGCACGGTCGCCCGGGAGCTGCCCGCGAGGAAGTCCGCCATGGAGGTGTCGGCCAGCAGCCTGCCCCTGCCGATGACGACGAGGTGGTCGGCCGTCAGCTGCATCTCGCTCATGAGGTGGCTGGAGAGGAACACCGTGCGGCCCTCCGCGGCCTGGGCCCGGACGAGGTCCCGCATCCAGCGCACGCCGTCGGGGTCGAGGCCGTTGACCGGCTCGTCCAGGATCAGCGTGGCCGGGTCGCCGAGCAGCGCTCCGGCGACGCCGAGCCGCTGGGACATGCCGAGCGAGTACGTGCCGGCGCGGCGCCGCGCCGCCTTGGCCAGGCCCACGGTCTCCAGGACCTCGTCCACCCGGCGTAGGGGGATGCCGTTGCTGCGGGCCTGGGCGACGAGGTGGCTGCGGGCGGAGCGCGCCGGGTGGAGCGCCTTCGCGTCCAGCAGGGCGCCGACCTCGCGGACCGGGTGCCGCAGGGAGGCGTAGGGCCTGCCGTTGACGAGGGCCCTGCCCCGCGAGGGGTGGTCCAGGCCGAGGATCATCCTCATCGTGGTGGACTTCCCGGCCCCGTTGGGGCCGAGGAAGCCGGTCACCTTTCCTTCCCTGACGTCCAGCGTCAGGTCGTTCACGGCGACGGTCTCGCCGTAGCGCTTGCCGAGCCCTCTCAGGGTGATCACACCGGTTCCCTCTGTCGACTGGTCTGTTCCGAGGTACGGCTTCGACGCTAAGAGGGCTCCGTCCAGGGGCACATGGGCCGATCGTCAGGTCCTTCCTTCCGTTCGTCGGGGGTGGCGCTGCGCCCCCGGTCGGATTTCGGCGGGGGCCGGGCCGCGCGGCCCGGCCGGGTCCGTACGCTCGCCGTGTGGAAGAGACGACACCAGGTCAACGGCCGGTCCGCGTCCTCGTGGCGGACGACGAGACGATGGTGCGGGCCGGTATCCGGGCCATCCTGGCCAGGGACCCGCGTACGGAGGTGGTCGCCGAGGCGGCCGACGGGGCGGAGGCGGTCTCCCTGGCGCGCCGTCACCGGCCCGACGTGGTCCTCATGGACATCCAGATGCCGGGCCTCGACGGCATCGCGGCGGCGGCCCGCATCCATCAGGCCGTGCCGACGGCCGGCGTGGTGATGCTGACGACGTTCGGCGAGGACCACTTCATCCAGCGGGCTCTGGAGGAAGGCGCCAGCGGTTTCCTGCTCAAGGCGGACGACCCCCGGGAGCTGCTGAACGGGGTGCAGGCCGTGGCCGCCGGCGGCGCCTACCTGTCCCCCAGGGTCGCCGCCCGCGTCGTCGCCGGACTGCGCGCCCACCGGGCCGCCCGGCCCCGACGCCCCCTCGACCACCTGACGGGCCGCGAACGGGAGGTCCTGGCCGGCCTCGGCGCGGGCCTGTCCAACGCGGAGATCGCCGCGCAACTCCACCTGGTCGAGGGCACCGTGAAGGCCCACGTCAGCGCCGTGCTGGCCAAGCTCGGCGCCCGCAACCGCGTGGAGGCCGCCATCGCGGCGCACGAGGCGGGCCTGGTCCCGGGCCGGCCGTCCCGGCCCTTGTCCCTGCCTTTGTCCCCGCCCTTGTCCCCGCCCTCCCCGCACGAGAACTGAAGACGCGACAGTCCACCGGAAAGGACCATGAGTTCATGAGCCCCCAGGCCCGCGGTCTCCCCCTCTGGATACCCCGGCTCGTCCACGCCGCCGCCGCGGCGCACCTTCTCGTCGGCGTCGCCGCCGCCCGCTCCCACTGGAGCGGCATCGTCTCCGAAGGGCTGTGGAACACCGTCGCCAACGACGACGAGGGCCGCATGATGGCCCTCTGGTTCATGGCCGCCGGCCTCGCCTTCGTCGGCCTCGGCCTCCTGGCCCGCAGGTCCGTGAAGACCACCGGAGCACTGCCCCCCGAGCTCGGGTGGATCCTGCTGGCGCTCGGGATCCCGGTGTCCCTGCTGGAGCCGGTCTCCGGCGGCTGGTCCCTGATCGCGATCGGCCTGCTGGCGGTCGTGTCCTCGCGCCGGGACCGTGCGGCGTCGGCGTCGGCATCGTCATCGTCATCGGCGCTGTCGACATCAGCGGGAAGCCGTCAGGAGAGCCGCCCCGCCCCAGGCAACCCCGCACCCCGATAATCCGTCTAGATGATCGCGGCGCGCGGCTCCGCACCAGCCCCGCCGCCGCCATCGGGGACGACGTGACGCAGGCGGGGGCACCGCTGCGGGGGAAGCGGACGGGGAGCACGACGAGTGGACGAGATACGGGGGGCGGGGCTGCGCCCTGCCATCGGACGGGTGGCGACGCACGTGCGGCGGCGCGGGGTCCTCGCCGGGATGGCCGCCATCGGGGCGGCGGTGGCCGCCGGGATCACCGGGTGCACCGTGCCGACACCACGGCGCAGCGGGCCCACCGCCGATCCCGCGCCCGGCATGCCGATCGCCGGCTCGCGCCGCGCGCAGCTGATGCTGATCGCCGCGCACCCGGACGACGACCTGTACTTCATGAACCCGGACACCCAGCGGATGGTCGACGCCGGTGTCCCCCTCGTCTGCGTCTACGTCACCGCGGGCGAGCACGACGGCAAGAACCACATCCCCGGCCGCAAGGACATCACCGCCGACAAGTCGGCGTACTCCTCGGCCCGGCACCAGGGGCTGCGGCAGGCGTACGCGCAGATGCTCGGGCTCGACATGTTCACGCCGTGGCAGAAGGGCGTCCTCACCCTCCGCGGTGACCGGCGCGCCGAGATCAACACGCTGAGCCACGGCAACCGCCGCGTCGAGCTGGTCTTCCTCAACCTCGCCATGCACACCCCGCGCCGCTGGATGGCGCTGCCCAGCCTGTGGCACGACCGCCAGCTGGGCCTGCGGACCGTCGTCGCCGACGACTCCCCCGTACGCAAGGCCGACGACTACGACTACGACCGGCTCATCGACGTCCTCGTCGGGCTCATGGAGCAGTACCGGCCGACCGTCGTCCACACCCTGGACCCGGATCCGGACATCCAGCACAGCGACGAGAAGACCCGCAAGAAGGACTCCGAGCAGCCCGGCTACTCGGACCACGCCGACCACACCGCCGTCGCCTCCTTCAGCTGGGCGGCCATGGTCCGCTGGGTCGCGCACGCGACGGAGGGCGGCGGCTCGATACCGGCCTTCGTGGCGACGTCCTTCCGCGGCTACTACAACCGGCACTGGCCCAAGAACCTCCCCGAGCCCGTCCTCCGCGAGAAGGCCGCGCACCTCGTGCCGTACGGCGGCGACCCGTCCTGGCAGTGCGGCAACAGCGGCGGCTGCGGCGACTACAACGTCGGCGGCGTCCGCCCCCTCACCAACAAGAAGGGGTGGGTGCGGGCCACGCACTACCGCTACCCGGACCCCGGCCCGGTCGTCGTCACCGAGCCCGACGGGCGGCTCGCCGTGTACGGGGTGCTCGGCCTGCGCGCGGTGCGCTGGCGCGAGACCGAGCGCGGCAGCGGCCAGTGGGGCGACCCGGACGACCTCGGTGGCGGGCCGCTCGCGCCCGGGCTCGGCTCGGCGGCCCTCAAGGACGGCCGGCGGCTCCTCTTCGGCCTGCGCTTCTCGGCGCTCGGCGGGCACGGCGGCGCCAACAAGCGCGAGGTCGTGGTGCTGGAGCAGCGCACGCCGGGCGGGCCGTTCCTCGCCTGGCGCGGGCTCGGCAACCCCGAACAGGGCGACGACCGCGGCCGCCGGCTCGGCGTCCCGGTCGCCGTCACCGACGGCACCGACCGCGTCCATCTCTTCGTACGCAACGCGGAGAAAGGCGTCAGCACGCGCGTCCGGGAGCCCGACGGCACCTGGGGTCCCTGGCGGGACCTCGGCGGTGAGGAGATCCAGGACGGCCTGGCGGCCACGGCGGACCGCACCGGGCGCGTCCACCTCTTCGCCACCGCCCGGGACACCGTCCACCACTGGGAGCAGGTCGCGCCGGGCGGGCGGGTCACCTTCCGCCCGGACAGCGGGCTGCCCGCCTCCGGCGACCCGGTGGCGGTGGCCGCGGCGCCGGACGGCGGCCTGGAACTGTACTACCGCGCACCGACCCGCGAGCGGCTGACGGCGGTACGCGTCGACGGCGCGGCCGCGAGCCGTATCGCCTTCGACGGGTACGGGCCGGTCGGCGCGGTCGCCACCCCCGAGGGGCCGGTACTGGTCGGCAAGGACCTGAAGGGCCGCGTCCAGATCCGCACCGGCGGCGGGCGGCTGTCCACCCGTACGCAGGGGGCCGTGGCCCTGGAGTCGGCGACGCTGCACGCCCACCGGGAGCACGGCGTCATCGCGGTCGGTCTCGGCGCGGACGCCCACCCGTGGACCTGGGCCCCGGAGCCGCGTACGCAAGGCTGAACGGATACGCCGAAGGGCCCCGCACCTCTCGGTGCGGGGCCCTTGGCTTGCAGCTCAGCGAGCTACCAGGTCAAACCGTCAGAGTTACTTGACGATCTCGGTGACCTGGCCGGCGCCGACGGTCCGGCCACCCTCACGGATGGCGAACTTGAGGCCCTCCTCCATGGCGACCGGCTGGATCAGCTGGACGGTCATGGCGGTGTTGTCGCCCGGCATGACCATCTCGGTGCCCTCGGGGAGGGTCACGACGCCGGTCACGTCCGTGGTACGGAAGTAGAACTGCGGGCGGTAGTTGTTGAAGAACGGCGTGTGACGGCCACCCTCGTCCTTGGACAGGATGTAGGCCTGCGCCTTGAACTCGGTGTGCGGGGTGACCGAGCCCGGCTTGATGATGACCTGGCCGCGCTCGACGTCCTCGCGCTTGATGCCACGGAGGAGCAGACCGACGTTCTCACCGGCCTGGCCCTCGTCGAGCAGCTTGCGGAACATCTCGATGCCGGTGACCGTGGTGGTGGTCTTCTCGGTCTTGATGCCGATGATGTCGACGGTCTCGTTGACCTTCAGGACACCACGCTCGATACGGCCGGTGACGACCGTACCGCGACCGGTGATCGTGAAGACGTCCTCGATCGGCATGAGGAACGGCTTGTCGACGTCGCGCTCCGGCTGCGGGATGGCCTCGTCGACGGCGTTCATCAGGTTGAGGACCGACTCGGCCCACTCCGGGTCGCCCTCGAGCGCCTTCAGAGCGGAGACCTTGACGACCGGCAGGTCGTCGCCCGGGAACTCGTACTCGGAGAGGAGCTCACGCACCTCGAGCTCGACGAGCTCCAGGATCTCCTCGTCGTCCACCATGTCGGCCTTGTTCAGGGCGACGACGATGTACGGAACGCCGACCTGGCGGGCCAGGAGCACGTGCTCCTTGGTCTGCGGCATCGGGCCGTCGGTGGCGGCGACCACGAGGATGGCGCCGTCCATCTGGGCCGCACCGGTGATCATGTTCTTGATGTAGTCCGCGTGACCCGGGCAGTCGACGTGCGCGTAGTGACGCGACTCCGTCTGGTACTCGACGTGCGCGATGGAGATGGTGATACCGCGCTGACGCTCCTCAGGAGCCTTGTCGATCTGGTCGAAGGCCGAAGCCTCGTTCAGGTCCGGGTACTTGTCGTGCAGCACCTTGGTAATGGCGGCCGTGAGGGTCGTCTTACCGTGGTCGATGTGACCGATGGTGCCGATGTTGACGTGCGGCTTAGTCCGCTCGAACTTCGCCTTCGCCACGGGGGTCCTCCTGAGAGTGGTTCTGGTACGCCTTACTCATCGGCGCCAGGTGATCTTTGCTGGGTGGCCACCCGCCGGGAACTCTGCCTCGGGTTCGGGGCCGAGCCCCGGCGGATGGTGTCAAGCCTAAAGCGTGAACCGGTGAGAGTTACTCGCCCTTGGCCTTCGCGATGATCTCCTCGGCGACGTTCCGCGGAACCTCGGCGTAGGAGTCGAACTGCATCGAGTAGCTTGCGCGACCCGAGGTCTTGCTGCGGAGGTCGCCGACGTAGCCGAACATCTCCGAAAGCGGCACCAGGCCCTTGACGACCCGGGCACCGGCCCGCTCCTCCATGGCCTGGATCTGGCCACGGCGGGAGTTGATGTCACCGATGACATCGCCCATGTAGTCCTCGGGCGTGGTGACCTCGACGGCCATCATCGGCTCGAGGAGCACCGGGGACGCCTTGCGCGCGGCCTCCTTGAAGGCCTGCGAACCGGCGATCTTGAAGGCGAGCTCGGAGGAGTCGACCTCGTGGTAGGCACCGTCGAGAAGCGTGACGCGGACGCCCGTCATCTCGTAGCCCGCGAGGATGCCGAACTGCATGGCCTCCTGGCAGCCGGCGTCCACCGAAGGAATGTATTCCTTCGGGATGCGGCCACCGGTGACCTTGTTGACGAACTCGTACGAGGCGTCGCCGCCCTCGATCGGCTCGACCGCGATCTGCACCTTGGCGAACTGACCGGTACCACCGGTCTGCTTCTTGTGGGTGTAGTCCACGCGCTCGACGGCCTTGCGGATCGTCTCACGGTACGCGACCTGCGGCTTACCGACGTTGGCCTCGACCTTGAACTCGCGCTTCATGCGGTCGACGAGCACCTCGAGGTGAAGCTCACCCATACCGCCGATGACGGTCTGGCCGGTCTCCTCGTTGGTGTGCACCTGGAAGGAGGGGTCCTCCTCCGCGAGACGCTGGATGGCGACACCCAGCTTCTCCTGGTCACCCTTGGACTTGGGCTCGATCGCGACCTCGATGACCGGGGCCGGGAAGTCCATGGACTCCAGGATGACCGGGGCCTTCTCGTCGCACAGCGTCTCACCGGTCGTGGTCTGCTTCAGACCCATGACGGCGATGATGTCGCCGGCGCCCACCGACTCGATCTCCTCACGCTTGTTCGCGTGCATGCGGTAGATCTTGCCGATGCGCTCCTTCTTGCCCTTGACGGAGTTCAGCACCGAGGTGCCGGACTCCAGGCGGCCGGAGTAGATCCGGACGAAGGTGAGCTTGCCGAGGTGCGGGTCGCTCATGATCTTGAACGCCAGCGCCGACAGCGGCTCGTCGTCGGACGGCTTGCGCTTGACGACCGTCTCCGCGTCCTTGACGTCGTGGCCCTCGATGGCCTCGATGTCAACGGGGGAGGGGAGGTAGCGCACGACCGCGTCGAGCAGGGGCTGGACGCCCTTGTTCTTGAACGCGGTGCCACAGAACACCGGGGTGACCGTGGTGCCGGTGCCCTTGCCGGAGGCGATGGTGATACGACGGATCGCGGCGTACAGCTGCTCCTCGGACGGCTCCTGGCCCTCCAGGTACAGCTCCATGATCTCTTCGTCGTTCTCGGCGACGGTCTCGACGAGCTTGCCGCGGTACTCCTCGGCAGCCTCGGCGTGGGTGTCCGGGATGTCGACGACGTCGTACATCTCGCCCTTGGCGGCCTCGGCGGACCAGACCAGCGCCTTCATGCGGACCAGGTCGATGACGCCCTTGAAGTCCGCCTCGGCACCGATCGGGAGCTGCATGACGATCGGCTGCGCACCCAGGCGGTCCGAGATCATGTCCACGCAGCGGTGGAACTCGGCGCCCGTACGGTCGAGCTTGTTGACGAAGCAGATGCGCGGAACGCCGTAGCGGTCCGCCTGACGCCACACGGTCTCGGACTGCGGCTCCACACCGGCCACACCGTCGAACACCGTCACGGCGCCGTCGAGGACGCGGAGCGAACGCTCCACCTCGACGGTGAAGTCGACGTGACCCGGGGTGTCGATGATGTTGATGGTGTGATCGACGTCCTCGAGCGACCAGTGGCAGGTCGTCGCGGCGGACGTGATCGTGATGCCGCGCTCCTGCTCCTGCTCCATCCAGTCCATCGTGGCGGCGCCGTCGTGGACCTCACCGATCTTGTACGAAACGCCGGTGTAGAACAGGATCCGCTCGGTGGTGGTCGTCTTGCCCGCGTCGATGTGGGCCATGATCCCGATGTTGCGGACCCTGGCCAGGTCAAGCGAAGTGGTAGCCATAAGGCTTCAGTCTTCTCTCGGTCTCGATGTGGGTGCGACTACCAGCGGTAGTGCGCGAAGGCCTTGTTGGACTCGGCCATCTTGTGCGTGTCCTCACGCTTCTTGACCGAAGCACCGAGGCCGTTCGAGGCGTCCAGGAGCTCGTTCATGAGGCGCTCGGTCATGGTCTTCTCGCGACGGGCGCGGGAGTAACCCACGAGCCAGCGCAGCGCGAGCGTGGAGGCGCGACCGGGCTTGACCTCGATCGGCACCTGGTAGGTGGCGCCACCGACACGGCGGGACTTGACCTCGAGGGACGGCTTCACGTTCTCGAGGGCGCGCTTCAGCGTGATGACCGGGTCGTTGCCGGTCTTCTCGCGGAGGCCTTCCATGGCGCCGTAGACGATGCGCTCGGCGGTGGAGCGCTTGCCGTTCAGCAGAATCTTGTTGATGAGCGAGGTCACCAGAGGAGAACCGTAGACCGGGTCGATGATGACCGGGCGCTTCGGGGCGGGGCCCTTACGAGGCATTCTTACTTCTCCTTCTTGGCGCCGTAGCGGCTGCGGGCCTGCTTGCGGTTCTTGACACCCTGGGTGTCGAGCGAGCCGCGGATGATCTTGTAGCGAACACCCGGCAGGTCCTTCACACGGCCACCACGCACGAGCACGATGGAGTGCTCCTGCAGGTTGTGTCCCTCACCCGGGATGTAAGCCGTGACCTCGATCCCGCTGGTCAGACGCACACGCGCGACCTTGCGGAGGGCCGAGTTCGGCTTCTTCGGGGTGGTCGTGAACACACGCGTGCAGACGCCGCGGCGCTGAGGGGAACCCTCGAGTGCGGGCGTCTTGTTCTTCTCGACCTTGTCCTGCCGGCCCTTGCGGACCAGCTGCTGGATCGTAGGCACTACTTCTCCGGTTTCTGTGTGCCGTGTAGTAAAGCTAACCTGGAACGTTGCCGACCCACGCGGTCGGGTGTGTCGAATACTGCGGACTTCCGCCGCGAGGCGGAAATGGGCGCAGATTGCGGTGGCCGATGCTCGACTCGCCGTGCGGTTGAGGACACGCACAGGAGCCCAGGCACACCCCAGGCACAAGGTCTGAGCGTACCTACCGTATGGAGCTGGGTCAAAACAAATGACCTCGCCCGCCAGGCCCCGGCCGGCCTGTGCGAAAGCCCCTCGACCCGGGCCCGGGTCCGGCCGGGCGGGGGCGCCGTCTCAGGGGTGGTCGCCCGGCCTCCGGCGGCGCGCCGGCAGCCGCGGAATCGTGGGGACGCGGGAGCTGCGGGACTTGGCGACCAGCTTGGGCGCGCCGGCCCCGGCGCGGGAGGCGTCCGGGGCCTGATGCTGTACGTCGTCCTCGGGCGCGCGGGCCTGGTCCGGGACCTGGCGGTCGGGGCGGTCGCGGGGGTGCCGCGAGCCCTGGGGAGCCGTGGCGCCGTCCGGTGCCGCCGCGTCGGCGTTCGTTGCGCGCGAGCGCGAAGACGTGGGGGCCGGGTCCCTCCCGGCGTCGTCGGACGCGCTGCCGCGCCCCCGCTTTCCGCGGGCGGCCGAGGCGCTCACTTCGGCGCCGGGTCCGGGGGATTCCGGCGGGGTGTCCGGCCCGGCCTCGGCGGATTCGCCGCCTTCCGCCGGGCCCTCGCCCTGCGGGAAGGGGATGACCGCCGCCTGGCCCGGCGTACGGCCGACCAGCCGCAGGCGGCGGGACTGGGCGATGCGGCGCGCCTCCTCCAGGACGGGTTCGTACTCGTCGGCGGCGTCACGCCAGCCGTTGACGTACGCCTGGAACTCGCGGCGCGCCAGCTCCTCGCGCAGCAGGACCACGACCTCGTCGGGCGCGTGGCCCTCCAGGTAGCGGCCGAGGGTGGCGAGCAGGGCCGGCAGGTCGTCGGCCGGCTCGGGGAGTCCGCGGACGGGACCCCTGCCGGCCTTGGTCGGGCCGGCCTCGTCGTCGCACGGGTCGCCGGTCGGCCGGGAGCACCCCTCGCCCTCGACCATGACACTCTCTTTCGCAACCCGTCGCCGTCGGTTCCGCCGAAGACGCCGGTTCACGCTCCGCGCCGACGACGCCCATACCTACGGCGGTGCCCCCGGAGGCTCGGCCGCCGCCGGGGCAATGAGCCTGCGAAATCGTGGGGACAGGCGCGAACAAGCTTACGAGAAAGCGTACTCAGGCCTCACGGACACCCTTCGCGTCCGCCTGCCGGGCCCCCGGGTGCCCCTCTCTCTCGGGGCGGCCGGCGGGCCACTCCGGGAGGAACTGCCCGGCCACCCGGATGAACATGTCGCGCTGGTCGGGCGGGATGCCGAGCCCGGCCGCGGCCTGTTCGAGGGTGAGGGAGGGGGCTGCCGCCTCCTCGGCGGGCGGCACGTCACCGGGCAGGCCGGGCAACGGCAGGTCCTCCTCGGTGAGCCTGCCGGACTTGATCAGCATGTCGCGCACCGGGACGCGGAGCACGTGGGCGAGACGCCGCATGGTCTCCAGGTCCGGCATGCTCTGGCCCTGGAGCAGGCGGGTGATGGCCGCCCGGTGCACACCGGCCTCGTCCGCGAGGCGGGATTTTCCACCGCCGCGCGGGCTGTCGATGTCGTACCCCTGCCGCCGGATCACCCCTTCGATCCAGGCCGTGAACTCTTCCAGTTCGCTGACGGACATGGGTACGCCCTCCCTTCGAGGCGGCCACCAGACTATCGCGCTTGCGCGCACGGATTGCGCGCTTACGCGCACGCAATTGTGAAGGTTGCGTCGAGAAGTGGATATGCCCGCTTTCACTTTTAGTTGCGCGCTCGCTCGCAACATGTCAGTGTGCTGCCTCGCAACATACGTTTCGCTCACGCGTTCGCAGCGCACCAGGGGGGCCGCCGTCATGTCCGTACCGCCGTTCAACGCCCGTTCGTCGTCGTCCGCCGCGGAGCTGCGGGAGTACCTCGGGTGGCGGATGGACGCCGCCTGCGCGGGCCTGCCGCCGCAGGTCGTCTTCGCCCGGCGGCCGGCCGACGCGGCGCCCGCGCTGCGGGCGTGTGCGCGCTGCCGGGTGACGCGGGAGTGCGAGGAGACCGTGGACCCGTCCCGTACGTGGTTCGACGGCGTCAGCGCCGGGCGGCTGTGGCACAACGGGCGGCCGGTCGACCTGAACCGCGGCAACCGGGCCCGCGCCCAGGCCGCCTGACCTCCGCCGCAGCGCAAGACCCGCACCCGCGCCCGCACCACGCACCTCACGCGCCGCCGGAAGCGACCAGAACCGCCGAGCCGGCCGCAGCCACCCCTTACGTCCGCCACCGTCACGCCGGACCCGGGCACCTCCCGGTCGGTCCGCGCCGGCGGTCGCTCCGCGCCGACGCCCTCGCGGGCGCCCCGCAGGAGGGAGCACTCCATGTCCGCTCACCAGCCCACCACCACCCCCACCCCCGCCGCCGCCGCCGACGTCGTACGGGATGCCGCACTGTGGACCGCCATGCTGGTCCGCCAGTTCCCGGAACTGCTCACCGAACTGGCGCCGTCGCCGGGTCGCGGCGCCGCGCCCGGCGACCGTCCGGCCCCCGGGGCCGCGCAGCTCGCCGCCCGCGCCGCCCGGCTGCGCGCCGAGCGGCAGGAGGCGCTGCTGAACGAGCAGCGGCACGGCCTGTCCGTACCGGGCCACGTCGCCTCCCCCATCCGCCTCCACGTGTCCGACGCGATCCGGGACATCACCGACGGCGTGGTCGAACTGGAGGAGGCGGTGTACGACCGGCTGGGCCTGGGCCGGCCGCGCCGGGCCGACGTCGCGCAGCGGCTGCGGCGCATCACGGGGCTGCTCGGCCTCATCGCCGTCGACCCCACGCTCGCCGGCCACGTACGGGACGAGATGCGCCGCATGGCGAGGCGCTGCGCGCGGGCCCTGGGCGAGGCCGAGACGATGGTGCGCGTGTCCGGGCGCTGCCCGTGGTGCGACTCGGTGTCGCTGCGGGCGTTCCCGACGAGCCGGGCCGTGGTGTGCGTCAACCCCGGGTGCCGGTGCGGCCTGCCGGACTGCGACTGCGTGAGCGACCCGGCGTTCCGGCACCTGTGGGCGGAGGACGCCTGGCAGGACCTGGCCCGGGCGGCGGAGGTCGGCGTGGCGGAGATCGCCGCGCACATGGACGAGGCCGCGCCGGCGGCGGTGACCGCCGCGGTGCGCGACGGAGGTGCCCGATGAGCCGTACGCCGACCATGCCCCGCGTCCCGGTCCCGGTCCCGGCCGGAGCCGCGCTCGTCACCGGGCAGATGGCCGCGCAGGAGGCGGGGGTCGTGCCCACCACCATCCGCAAGTGGGTGCAGCTCGGGCACCTGGCCCCCGCGGGGCGGCAGGGCCGGGCGCAGCTCTACCGGCTGGAGGACGTCTTCGCCGCCGAGCGCTCCACGCGCCGCAAGCCGCGGACCGACCGGGCCTGAGCCGCACGTCGTACAGACGTCGTACGAGCGTCGAACGAACGGACGCCGGGGCGGCCACTCCTTCAAGGGAGTGGCCGCCCCGGCGTCTTCGTGCGTTCGGCCTGCGCGTCCCGGCTCGTCAGCCGTGTTCGCCGTCTTCCGCCCGGTCCGGCGGGCCGGGGATGCGCACCACGGACGCGTGCTGCGCGGGCATCTGCTGCGCGGGCGCGGGCGGCTCGGGGGTCAGCGTGGCCACGGCCTCCTGCCAGCCGCTGGAGAAGCCGCGCAGTTCGGCGTCGACCGTGAGGCGCGCGCCGACCTTGGCGATGACGGCGGTGAGGGCGCGCCCCACCCCTCCGGTGTACGTCCCCGCCGCGGCGCTCTCGACCGCGACCTCGACGACGGCGGCGGCGACATCGGCCAGTCGGTCCTGCGGGCTGTTCCTCATCGGCCCTCACCGCCGGCCGCCCGCCCGCTCCTCGTGTTCGTCTCCTGCACGCCCCACCACTCCTCACGCCCGCCCGGGTGCTCCGTACCTTCCGCGTCCGCGTCCGATCGACTCTTCTCGAACTCATGTTCGGTTAGCGAGCGTAGCGCAGATGAGGGAGGTCGCGGCGGACATACGGAGCGCGCGCCGCCGGAGCCCGGAGCAAGTTGGTTGCGGAGCCCGCGGGGCTCGATCACACTTGGAGCAGCGGCAGAGCTGCGCCCTCCACCAGGGCGGCGGTCCTGCCGCTTCGTGTTTTCCGCACACCTCTCCCGAAGGGAGCGTCCATGTGAGCCCTCTCGCCTTCCCCGACGCGGAACGACTCGTGGTCGACCACCTCAAGAACCGGGCGGAACTGACCGGTGTCGTGGTCGACAACCGGCCGCCCGCCGGATTCGACGGCACCCAGAAGGCCGTCCTCGTCTCCCGCGTCGGCGGCGCCTGGGTGGACGACCTCCACCTCGACCATCCGCTGCTCGACCTGGAGGTCTACGGGCCGGACAAGACCACCGCCCACACGGTGGCGCTCACCGCGCGCGCCGCACTGCTCGAAGCCGCCGGCACGGTGTACGGCGGCGCCGCCGTCACCGAGGTGGCCGAGGCGGACGGCCCGCGCTGGCTGCCCGACTACAACCGGCCGAACGCCAACCGCTACCTGTCGACGGTCCGGCTCTCCATCCGGCCCGCGTAACAGGACCGCGTAACAGGCAACACCGCAGCACCAGCACCACCCATGAACAGGCCCTGCCGCACCCGCGGCGGGGCCTTCTTCCTATCCGCAGCACCCTTCACTGAGGAGTTCTCATGCCCGCCAACAACGGAAACCAGATCCGCGTCGCCGGCACCGGCCGCATCCTCGTCGCCGCCGCCGGCGCCACCGGCCCGGCCGCGCCGAAGCACACCGCCGACGAGTGGGTGACCGGCTGGACCGAGCTCGGCTACACCAGCACCGACGGCATCAAGTTCAACAAGAAGGACAAGATCGACCCGGTCGACACCTGGCAGTCGGTCAGCCCGGCCCGCTTCATCTACTCGGACCGCGACCTGACGGTGAAGTTCCAGCTCCTGCAGTTCAACAAGGACACGCTGCCGTTCTTCATGGGCGGCGGCGCGGTCACCGCGGTGACCGCCACCGGGGCCGTCGACACCTACTCGTACGCGATGGGCGCCGAGCCGCAGAAGGACGAGCGCCAGCTCGGCATCGAGTTCAAGGACGGCTCGGACGTCACGTACCGCTTCATCATCCCGCGCGGCCAGGTCACGGAGACCGAGGAGATCGGCCTGACGCGCACCGGGGCGCTGAAGCTCGGCATCACCTTCACCGCCCTCGCGCCGGAGGGCAGCTCCACGCTGGCGACCTGGATCATGAAGGACAAGTCGTACGCGTAAGGGAGCGGCGCTCCCCCGGCGCCCGCCCCTCCCCCACGCCGGTGTCCGGCGCGCGGTCCCCCGTGGCCGCGCGCCGGGCGCCGGCGCCTTCGTTTCCCCCTTTCATCCCTCAAAGGAGCCCACGCATGTCCTCCTTCAACGTCAACGCCGCCCGCGCCCAGCGCCTGGAAGCACTCGGCCGTGCCTGGAGCTTCGAGCTCGACGACCAGACCTTCCAGCTGCCGACCGAGCTGTCCCGCTCCACCGCCCGCAAGCTGCGCGAACTCGACGACAACGACGTCGACGGGCTGCTGCGGCTGCTCCTGGGCGAGCAGCAGTACGCCCGCTTCGACCGCCTCGAGGTCACGATGCAGGACATCGCGGCGATCCTGGAGGCGTACGGCAAGGAGACGGGGCTCGGCCTGGGGGAAGGCTGAGCCTCGGCGTGCTCGTCGAGGAGCACGCCGAGGCCCTGGAGGCCGACCTGCTGCGCCACTACGGCGTGGACCTGCTCGACTGGCACCGCGGCCGGCTCTCCTCGCGCCGGCTCGCGGTGCTGGTCCGGCACATGCCGCGTGACAGCGCGCTCGCGCGCGCGACGCACGGCGAGGCGGCGGAGTGGGGCGTGAGCGACTACCTGCTCGCCGCCGCGGTGGACCATCTCGCCGAGTCCAACTGGATGTTCGCCACGGTCAACCAGGACGAGGACGCGGAGCCGCTGGAGTACCCGAAGCCGGTACCGCGGCCCGACGACAGCGACGGCGGGGAGGCCGAGGAGTCCGCCCCGCCGGAGGTCGTCGGCCCGACTCCGGAGGAGATCAGCCGCTTCTTCGCCTGACCCGGCCCGACGCGGACCTCGGCCGCCGGGCGCCCGGTGCGCGTCAGCTCTCGAACATCCCGACGGCCAGAAAGGCGCCGCCGAGAATCCCCAGGACGAGCTGTACGAAGAGATAGGCGCCGATGCTCACACCCGCCCAAGGAACCGGGCGCCTCAACTCGTACTGAGTGCGCGAACGCTTCGGGCGCTTCGGGTCGTAGACCACGGACACCTTCCGGCCCCGCTCCGGTACCGGCAGGGGATAGGGCTTCTGCCGGTATTCGTAATGCGACACCCCGGCGCTGTCGACATAACGGTACGCGCACGCCCAGAGCCCGTTGTTCCGGAAGGCTCGATCGCACGTCGCTTCCACCGGCACCCCCTTGCGGCGCAAGCGCAGGTGCACATAGAGCGAAGCCGCGGCCACGGGTGCGACGACCACGGCGGGCGAGAGCAGCAGAAGCCATGCGATCCACGGTCCGACGGACATGGTCTCCCCGAGGAAACGGCGGGCGTCAACCTCCCGCAACGGAAATAGAGGAAAAATGCCGCAACAAGGATCAGATAAACCGGTACTCGGCACCCCGCCATGGATCGATCCCAATGAGTCGCTGCGCTACAAGGAGATGTACCGCGAGCTCAGCCACACTGTCAACGGCTTGGCCACGAGTCTGGCCGTCATCAAATTCGACGTCACAGCGCTCGCCCTGGGGCTCACCGTGGTGAAGGCGGATTTCACGCTCTTCAAGGTGGACGAGAAGGGCATGACCTTCCGCGGAAAGCAGATCGCCACCTTCCCGTGGGCCGACCAGAAAAAGCACCTGGAAAACCGCATCGAACAGGCGGAGAGAACGGAACACAAGAAACTCAAGGCGCTCAACGAGGAGGTGGAGAAGCTCAAGGCGATCCGTCAGCGCGTAGACGAGAAGAACACCGAGGCACGGGCGTCGAAGGACAAGACCGTCGTCTACGAGACGCGCGCCGAACTGAGCAAGCTGATGCGCGATGCGGAGCGCACCGAAAAGCGCATACGCGAGAAGGTGGCCGAACTCGGCAAGACGAACGCCTTGCAGATGAAGCTCAACCGGATCAAGGAAATGGAGAAGAAGGCGGAAGAGGCCCGTAAAAACGTGGCGACGGACGCTCGCAAGACTCGGTCGGAAATGAACGGCCTCATACGCGAGATGCGCTCGGTACAGAACGGACTGCGCAACTTGTCCGGCTCCCTCTGATCAGGAAAGGTGGCACCCGACGTGTCATTGACCAGCAAGCTGCGCAGTGCGGCTTCGGCGACCCAGCGGTTGTCCCAGGTACTGGCGCAGGGCGGCAAAGCCGTCTCCGGCATGAAGACTTCGGCCCAACAGGGCACCGACGCCGTGGCGAAGCTGCGCGGCGGCGCCGACAAGGCCGGCTCGTCCCTCGGCAAGCTCCGCACCTCCGCGAACAATGGCAACAGCGCCGTCGGCAAGCTCCGGACCGGCCTGAACAACGCCAACACCTCCTTCGGCAAGGCCAAGGGCGGCACGGACAAGTTCAAGACCTCGCTCGACAAGCTCAAGGGCTCCGCCGACAAGGCGAAGAACGCCCTGCGTGACGTCAAGCGCCAGGCGGACGCCGTCGAGAAGTCCGTCGGCAAGGCCGGCAAGAACGCGGACAAGACCGGCAAGACCATGGGCGGCGGGCTCACCAAGGGCCTCAAGGGCGCGAGCCTCGCGCAGAAGGGCCTCAACCTGGCCATGGCGGCCAGCCCGTTCGGCCTCATCATGACGCTGCTCGCCCCGCTCATCGCCAAGTTCGTCAACGTCGACAAGATCGTCGCCGTCGTCACCAAGGGCTTCAAGTCCGGCATGAAGGCGATCCAGAACGCGGTGTCGACGGCGATCAGGGTGATCACGCCGATCCTCAAGGGCGTCGGCAACGTCATGCTCGCCCCCTTCCGAGCCTTCGCCACCGCCATCAACACCATCATCGGCGCGCTCAACGGCTTCAAGGTCTCGATCCCGAGCTGGGTGCCGAAGTTCGGCGGCAAGAGCTTCTCCATCAACCTGCCGAAGATCCCCGTCCCCCACCTCGCCAAGGGCGGCATCGTCCAGCCCCGCAACGGCGGCACCCTCGCCGTGATCGGTGAGGCCGGCGAACACGAGGCCGTCATCCCGCTCAGCAAGCTGGAGCGCATGATCGGCCCCGGCGGCAGCCGCGCCCAGATCGCCCGGCTCGCCGAGGCGGTCGAGCGGCTCGCCGACCGGCCCGTCCACGTCCAGGTCGACGGCCAGACCATCGCCCGCGCCGTGATCGCCGGCCACCGCCAACTCGCCCGCCGCTAGGTCGTGTCCGCACGGCCCCGGTAGTCACGACCAAGGAAGGAGGCACGTCCCATGCCAAGGAATCTCTGGGTCGGCCTGCCCGGACAGCTCCGGGAGATCAGCCAGGCGGCCACCGCCTTCGAACGCGGAGCGGACCTCGGCGTCTCCCAGTTCACCTCGCTGAGCGGCCAGATCACCACGATCGCGCCCAGGCGCGCCCCCCGCCGGATCAAGCTCACCTTCGACCGGCTCTCGCAGGACGACGCGACCCACCTGGACCGGCTGGCCCGCCGCATCGACGGCCCCGGCCCCGTCGACCTGCTCGACCCGGTGACGCGCAACCTGCTCGACCCGCTCCAGGCGGAGGGGCGCATCGCGTCCAGCAACCCGTACAGCGTCTGGTACACCTCCGTCAGCGGCAGCGGCAGGCTCGAGCTGTCGACGGCCGCCGGGGCGCTGCCCCAGACGTACGTCTGGAAGGCGGAGACCACCACGGCGCAGCTGAACTGGCAGCGCCGACCCCGGGCCGGCTTCCCGGTCGTGCCCGGCATGCGGGTGCGGTTCACCCTCCCGAAGTCGTGGCGGGTCGGCCCCTGCGCGACCCGCCTGCACTGGCGCGACGCGGCGGGCACCTATCTGTCGTCCGCGGCCGACACCGGGCACACCCTCGTGGCGACGGTCCCCGCGGGTGCCGCGCTGGTCACCCCGTCGGGGGTCGCCGGCGAGATCGGGACGTACGGTCTCGACGGTGCCGTCCTGACCATCGACGACGACCACGTGCCCACCGCCCCGGTGAACCTGCTCTCCGCCGACCAGGCCGCCGGCAAGGGGGCGCTGACGCAGTGGTCGGCGACGGGCATCACCCTGTCGACGGACGCCTCGGGGTACGCGGTCGCCTCCCTGGCCGCGTCCACCGCCGGAACGCTGACCTTCGTCAACGGCGCCCAGAAGGGGCACGCGCTGCCGCCGGGGGCCGGGCTGGTCGGCCTGGTGCTGCCCTCCGCGGTCCGCACCCGCGCCCAGAGCCTCGCGCTCACCTTCCACGACGCCGCCGGCGCGTCCCTGGCGACCGTCACCGGCTGGGCCCCGGCGGCCGTGCCGGCCGGTGCCACCCACGTCTCGGCCACGGTGTCCTTCGCCTCGGCGGCCACGGCGTTCCAGTCGCGGATCGGCCCGGCGAAGCTGCTGCACATCGACCCCACGGTGCCCCAGCTGCCGGGCGACGGGTGCCCGGTGATGGCCGTCACGGCCTTCACCGACTCCCCGGCCCGCCCGCTGCCGTACCGCAACGTCTCCATCGAACTGGCGGAGGTGGCCGGTGCGAGCAACTGACGAGAAGCTGACCGGCACGCTCGAGTCCGGCTCACGCGTCACGAACCACACCACCCGCCTCGGCGGCCAGGACGTGTCCGAGCAGGTCCAGTCGTGGCAGCTGGAGCGCAGCTTCAGCACCGATCTGCCGGACGCCATGCGCGCGTTCTCCGGCAGCTCCTCGGCGCAGCTGCAGCTCCAGCTGTCCGGCACCGGCGGCAAGTCGGCGCCCGCGCTGTACTCGCCGTGGGCGCCGCGCTCGACCGGTGACATCGCCCGACCGGGCCAGTCCGTGGTCCACCTGTACGGCACCGACGCCGGCGTCCTGCCCGCCTTCCGCGGCACCCTGCGCAACCGGTCCGCCGCCTCCGGCACGGACAGCGTGCAGCTGACGGCGCTCGACGGCGCGGAGCGGCTGCACGGCCCCGCCGAGCTGCCCAAGCCGTACGCCGGGTTCTACTGGAGGCGTCCGGTGGCCACCGCCACCTGGTGCGTCGACGAGCTGCTGCGGCAGGCCGGCGTCCACTCCTGCCCGCCGCCGCGCTACCCCGAGTTCGACCCGGACGCGCCGCTCACCCTGGTGTACGCCTCGCTGCACGGCGGGTTCGCCGCGACCTACGGCCAGCCGGAGGTCGTGCCCGACCCGCGGCACTACAGCTGGACCCGGCAGGGCGCCCCGCACGAGATGGCCCTCGTGCCGCACGCCGCCGCGCCGGACACCAACGCGATGACCGCCACCTGGTTCCCCCGCAGCCGGGTCACCGTTCCGGGCAGCCGGCTGTTCGCCGAGGCGTGGGTGAACAGCGCGGTCGGCTTCGGCAGCACCGTCGCCCTGGAGCTGGACCTCAACCGCACCGGCACCCAGACCGGCCGGCTGCGGCTGGCCGTCGACTTCTCGACCGGCCAGGTGTTCATGCACTCCGGGACCCGGGAAGGCGGCGGCTACTACTACTCCTGGGGTGTCTCGGCACTCAAGGAGAAGCCCGGTGTCTGGCACATCGGCGGCCTGTTCGACACCACGTCGACCGGGACGTCCGTGCAGCCGACCGTGCAGCCGTTCCTGACCGCGCCGGACGGGACGCACTACCCGTGCAAGCCGGTGACCTTCTCGCACGCCTCGTCCGAGCAGCCGGCCGCCGAGCTGTACCAGCTGCGGCTGGTGACGCAGCTCGCCGCCGAGGCGGTCCAGCTCACCAGCGGGCTGCCCGGCACGCCCACGGCCACGGAGTTCGACCAGAAGACGTGGGTCAAGGAAGCCGAACTGGACGACGCGGTCCTCCCGCTGTACGCGGTCCCGCGCGTGTCCGGCTCCCAGTGGGACGTGATCACGCAGATCGCCAAGGCGAGCATGTCGACGGCCGAGTTCGACGAGCGGGGCATCTTCCACTGGCGCAACTACACGCGCTTCGCGAAGGCCCCGACGTCGGCCGACCTGACCCTGACGTCGGTACGGGACATCGCGGCGCTCACCGTCACGGAGGAGATCGACGCCTGCCGCAACTACTGCGTCCAGCCGTTCAAGGACTGGTCGTCGGTGAAGGTCACCAGCGGTACGACCTACAACGACACCGTGGTGCGCGAGGTCCCCGGCAACAGCTCGGTGACGCTGAAGTACGTACTCGCCGAGGAGGAGTTCGACGTCGGTCCGCCGAACGTCGACGACGACCAGAGCGTCGCCCCCGGCTTCTCGGTGCGCTTCGCGGCCTCCAACGCGGCCGGCGCGGACGCCGTCAAGGGAGCCGTGGACATCCTCGCGCGGCGGGAGGAGGGATGCCTGGTCCTGCGGTTCACCAACCGCACCGGTCGGCGCCTGTACACGGTGACGGAGGACGGCAAGCCGTCCGTCCACATCCAGACGCTCAAGCCGTCGACCGAGGCGGTGGAGCGGCGGGCGACCTCGTGGATCTCCGGCAGCACCAGCGAGAGGTACCACGGGCGCCAGGAGTTCTACGCCGAGGCCAGCGACTGGATCCAGGACTACCGGGCGGCGCAGGAACTCGCCGACGCGATGCGGGTGGCGGGCCAGTACCCGGTGCCGGTGCTCGGCGAGGTGGAGGTGCTGTACGACCCGCGCATCCAGCTCGGTGACGTCGTACGCGTCGTGGACTCCACCGGCGCGGCGCTGGACACCCTCGCCTGGGTCGTCGGGATCAAGACCGGCTCCACGGCCGCCGGAACCGTACAGCAGACCCTGACGCTGCGCGGCACCAGGACGAACGGCATCCCGGCGGACGCCGGGCTGACGCCCGACACCGCCTCCGACCGCACCCCCGTCCCGGCGGGCGCCACCTACGCGGCCGTCGCCGCCGCCCATCCCACGCTGGGAGACCTCGCCGCCAGCGGTCTGACCTGGCGGCAGGTCAAGGAGAACTCGTGATGACCGAGAACACCGACACCGCGCCGGACCCGGTGGAGATCAGCACCGAGGCGCCGGGAGACCCGACCCACCCGATCGAGGTGCTCCTGGAGGAGCACGACCCGACCCCCGCTCCCCCGCCCCCCGTCCCGGAGGCCCCGGAGCCCGGACCCGACACCGCACCCGCCGTCCCCGTCTCCGGCGGTGGCCAGGAGGAGATCGCATGACCACCCAGTACACCCAGCTCAGCAACCTCCCCTACCCGCAGCCGAGCGACCCGGCCGACCTGCCCGCGCACCTCCAGTCGCTCGCCCAGACGCTGGACGGGCGCGCGGTGATGCGGTTCGGCACCGCCTCCGAGCGGGACACCAAGGTCACGGCGCCGGTGGCCGGGATGGTGGCGTGGATCGCCTCGCCGGGGCGCCTGATGTACTACACGGGCTCCGCCTGGGCGCCCGTCGGTCCGGTGCCGGTCTTCCGGGTCAACCTCGACGGCGGCAACACCACCAGCACCACCTGGGTCGAGACCCTGACCGGCGCGACGGGCGATCCGATGAACGCCACGTTCACCGTGCCCGCCTCGGGCCAGGTCATCATCACCGTGGGCTGCTACATGCACGGCACCGCCACCAATGTCGGCTGCTACATGTCGGCGAACGTCCGCAACTCCGCCGGGACCGTGGTGGTCGGAGCGTCCGACGACCGGGCGGCGCTGGTCAACACCCCCAACCGGTCCTCCGTCTCGACGCAGTTCCTGATCAGCGGCCTGGCCGTCGGTACGACGCACACCGCCACGCCCGCCTACCGGACGGCGAACTCGACGAGCACCGGCAACTACGACACCCGCTTCATCCGCATCGACCCGGTGATGTGACTCCCGCGGCCGCCGGCCCCCCCCCGCGCGCGGCCGGCGGCCCCCGGGGCCACCGGGCTCGCACGCCCCGCCCCCGCACGACGAGGAGACCCAAGCATGGCAACTCCCCTCTCCCCCGACCGGCTCCTCGCCGCCCTGCGCGCCGAGGGCGTCCGCGTCGTGGAACACCCCGGCTGGCGCACCCGCAACCGGAACCACAAGGGCGCCTGGGGGCCGGTGCACGGCGTGATCGTGCACCACACCGTCTCCAGCGGGTCCGCCGCCTCCGTGGCGCTGTGCCGCGACGGCTACGCCGCCCTGCCCGGCCCGCTCTGCCAGGCCGTCATCGACAAGGAGGGCACGGTCCACCTGATCGCCAACGGCCGCGCCAACCACGCCGGTACCGGCGACGGCGACGTCCTGCGCGCGGTCAGGGCGGAGACCGCCCCGCCGCCGGCGGCCGCCCAGGACACCGACGGCAACGCCCACTTCTACGGCTTCGAGTGCGTCAACCTCGGCGACGGCAAGGACCCCTGGCCGGCCGCCCAGCTGGACGCCATCGAGCGGGCCTCCGCCGCCCTGTGCCGCGCCCACGGCTGGTCGGCCGGCTCCGTGATCGGCCACAAGGAGTGGACCCGCACCAAGACGGATCCGCGCGGCTTCGAGATGCGTACGATGCGCTCCCGCATCGCCGCGCGGCTCGGGAAGCCGGCCGGCGGCCCGGGCACCCCGACCCGTCCGGGCACCCCCGCCACGCCCCGCTACCAGCCCTTCCCCGGCTCGTCGTTCTTCACCTCCGCCACCAGCTCCCCGGTGATCACCGCCATGGGCCGCCGGCTGGTCGCCGAGGGCTGCTCGGCGTACGCCGTCGGCCCCGGCCCGCGCTGGTCGGAGGCCGACCGCCGCAGTTACGCGAAGTGGCAGCGCAAGCTCGGCTTCACCGGCTCCGACGCCGACGGAGTGCCGGGCCGCGCCTCCTGGAACGCCCTGAAGGTCCCCTACACCCGCTGAGGAGCCCCCGATCATGACCGACGCCGCCAAGCGCACGGCCCGAACCATCCTCCAGACCGCCGTGGGCATCGCCGTCGTCCTGCCCGCGATCGTGGACGCCTCCGGTGTCCCCGCGACCCTCCCCTGGGTCGCCGGCGCCCTCGCCGTCGCCGGCGCGCTCGCGCGAGTCATGGCCCTGGAGGCCGTACAGCAGCTGCTGCCGTCCTGGCTGAGCAGCCCCTCGCCGGGAGCCGCCGATGACCGAGACTGACCGGAACGACCCCGTCGCGGTCGCCCTCGAACTGGAACGGCTGCGCGGCACGCTCGAAGCCGGGTTCGCCCGCGCCGACGGCTCACTCGCCCTGCTGGTCCAGCGCAGCGACCAGACCGACAAGCAGCTCGCCGACCACGAGGCCCGCCTCGACGCGCTGGAACGCACCCGCTGGCCCCTGGCCAGCGTCACGGCGCTCACCGCCGGAGCCGGTTTCACCCTCGCCCTGTGGCAGGCGGCGGGCCGCTAGGGAACGCAGGAAACGCCGAAGGGCGGCCACCCCGTACGCAACGGGGTGACCGCCCTTCGGTCGATCAAGCGACTCGCTTACTGGTTGTACGGACCGTAGTCGTAGTCCTCCAGCGGAACGGCCTGGCCGGAGCCGGTGCCGAACGGCGAGTAGTCGATGTCGTCGTAGCCGACGGCCGAGTACATCGCGGCCTTGGCCTCCTCGGTCGGCTCGACCCGGATGTTGCGGTAGCGGGACAGGCCCGTACCGGCCGGGATGAGCTTACCGATGATGACGTTCTCCTTGAGGCCGATCAGGGAGTCGGACTTGGCGTTGATCGCCGCGTCCGTCAGGACCCTGGTCGTCTCCTGGAAGGAGGCCGCGGACAGCCACGACTCCGTCGCCAGCGACGCCTTGGTGATACCCATCAGCTGCGGACGGCCGGAGGCCGGGTGGCCGCCTTCCTGGACCACACGACGGTTCTCGGACTCGAACTTCGACCGCTCGACGAGCTCGCCCGGCAGCAGCTCCGCGTCGCCGGACTCGATGATCGTCACGCGGCGCAGCATCTGCCGGATGATGATCTCGATGTGCTTGTCGTGGATCGACACGCCCTGCGAGTTGTACACCTTCTGGACCTCGCCGACCAGGTGGACCTGGACGGCACGCTGACCCAGGATGCGCAGCACGTCGTGCGGGTTGGTGGCACCCGCGGTGAGCTTCTGGCCCACCTCGACGTGGTCGCCCTCGGAGACCAGGACCTTGGCGCGCTTCGAGATCGGGTAGGCCGTCTCGTCGCTGCCGTCGTCCGGAGTGACGACGATCTTCTTCGTCTTCTCCGTCTCCTCGATCCGCACGCGGCCGGAGGCCTCGGAGATCGGGGCGACACCCTTCGGCGTACGAGCCTCGAAGAGCTCGACGACACGGGGCAGACCCTGGGTGATGTCGTCACCGGCCACACCACCGGTGTGGAAGGTACGCATCGTCAGCTGGGTACCGGGCTCACCGATGGACTGGGCGGCGATGATGCCGACCGCCTCACCGATGTCGACCAGCTTGCCGGTGGCGAGCGAACGGCCGTAGCAGAAGGCACAGGTGCCGACCGCGGACTCACAGGTCAGGACCGAGCGGGTCTTGACCTCCTCGACGCCCGCGTTGACCAGCGCGTCGATCAGGACGTCACCCAGGTCGACGTTGGCCGGCGCGATGACCTTGCCGTCCACCACGACGTCCTCGGCGAGCATCCGCGCGTACACGGACGTCTCGACGTCGTCCGCCTTGCGCAGCACGCCGTCCTCGCCGCGCTCGGCGATCCGCAGCTTGAGGCCGCGCTCGGTGCCGCAGTCCTCCTCGCGGATGATGACGTCCTGCGAGACGTCCACCAGACGACGGGTGAGGTAACCCGAGTCGGCGGTACGCAGGGCGGTGTCGGCCAGGCCCTTACGGGCACCGTGGGTGGAGATGAAGTACTCCAGCACCGACAGGCCCTCACGGAAGGACGCCTTGATCGGACGCGGGATGGTCTCGTTCTTCGCGTTCGACACCAGACCACGCATACCGGCGATCTGCCGCATCTGCATCATGTTTCCTCGGGCACCCGAGTCAACCATCATGAAGATGGGGTTGGTCTTGGGGAAGTTCGCGTTCATCGCCTCGGCGACCTCGTTGGTCGCCTTGGTCCAGATCGCGATGAGCTCCTGCGTGCGCTCTTCCTTGGTGATCAGACCGCGCTCGTACTGCTTCTGGACCTTCTCGTCCTGCTCCTCGTACCCCTTGACGATCTCCTTCTTCGCCTCGGGAACGACGACGTCGGAGATGGCCACGGTGACGCCGGAACGGGTCGCCCAGTAGAAGCCGGCCGCCTTCAGGTTGTCGAGCGTCGCCGCCACGATGACCTTGGGGTAGCGCTCGGCGAGGTCGTTGACGATCTCGGAGAGCTGCTTCTTGCCGACCGAGTAGTCGACGAAGGGGTAGTCCTCGGGCAGCAGCTCGTTGAAGAGCGCGCGGCCCAGGGTCGTCCGCAGACGGAACGAGTCACCCTGCTGCCACTCGGGCTCGCCCTCCTCCGCCACCGGCGGGGTCCAGCCACGCGGCGGGACGGTGCCGATCGGGAAGCGGATGTCGACCTTCGCCTGGAGCGAGAGCTCGCCCATGTCGAACGCCATGATCGCTTCGGCGGAGGAGTTGAAGGCGCGGCCCTCACCCTTGACCTCGCGCTCCTCCTCGTCCGTGGTCAGGAAGAAGAGGCCCAGCACCATGTCCTGGGTCGGCATGGTGACCGGACGGCCGTCGGCCGGCTTGAGGATGTTGTTCGAGGACAGCATCAGGATGCGGGCCTCGGCCTGCGCCTCCGCGGAGAGCGGCAGGTGGACGGCCATCTGGTCACCGTCGAAGTCCGCGTTGAACGCGGTGCAGACGAGCGGGTGAATCTGGATGGCCTTGCCCTCGACCAGCTGCGGCTCGAAGGCCTGGATGCCGAGGCGGTGCAGCGTGGGCGCACGGTTCAGCAGCACCGGGTGCTCGGCGATGACCTCTTCGAGGACGTCGTACACGACGGTGCGGCCGCGCTCGACCATGCGCTTGGCCGACTTGATGTTCTGCGCGTGGTTCAGGTCGACCAGGCGCTTCATCACGAACGGCTTGAAGAGCTCCAGCGCCATGGCCTTGGGCAGACCGCACTGGTGCAGCTTCAGCTGCGGGCCGACGACGATGACGGAACGCGCCGAGTAGTCGACTCGCTTACCGAGCAGGTTCTGACGGAAGCGACCCTGCTTGCCCTTCAGCATGTCGCTGAGGGACTTCAGCGGGCGGTTACCGGGACCGGTGACCGGGCGGCCGCGGCGGCCGTTGTCGAACAGCGCGTCGACGGCCTCCTGCAGCATCCGCTTCTCGTTGTTCACGATGATCTCGGGGGCACCGAGGTCAAGGAGACGCTTGAGGCGGTTGTTGCGGTTGATGACACGGCGGTACAGGTCGTTCAGGTCGGAGGTCGCGAAGCGGCCACCGTCCAGCTGCACCATCGGACGCAGGTCCGGCGGGATCACCGGGACGCAGTCCAGCACCATGCCCTTGGGGCTGTTGCTGGTCTGCAGGAAGGCGGAGACGACCTTCAGGCGCTTGAGCGCACGGGTCTTCTTCTGGCCCTTGCCGGTACGGATGATCTCGCGGAGACGCTCGGCCTCCTCCTCGAGGTCGAAGGACTCCAGGCGCTTCTGCAGCGCCGCGGCACCCATCGAACCGTCGAAGTACGTGCCGAAGCGGTCACGCAGCTCGCGGTAGAGCAGCTCGTCACCCTCCAGGTCCTGGACCTTGAGGTTCTTGAAGCGGTTCCACACCTCGTCGAGACGGTCGATCTCGCGCTGGGCGCGGTCGCGCAGCTGCTTCATCTCGCGCTCGGCACCCTCGCGCACCTTGCGGCGCACGTCGGCCTTGGCGCCCTCGGCCTCCAGCTCGGCCAGGTCGGTCTCGAGCTTCTTGGCGCGGGCCTCGAGGTCGGCGTCGCGGCGCTGCTCGATCTGCTGGCGCTCGACGGAGACATGGGCCTCCAGCGAGGGCAGGTCGCGCGTGCGGCGCTCCTCGTCGACGTACGTGATCATGTACGCCGCGAAGTAGATGACCTTCTCCAGGTCCTTCGGGGCGAGGTCCAGCAGGTAGCCCAGGCGGGACGGCACGCCCTTGAAGTACCAGATGTGGGTGACGGGAGCGGCCAGCTCGATGTGGCCCATCCGCTCACGGCGCACCTTGGCGCGGGTGACCTCGACGCCACACCGCTCACAGATGATGCCCTTGAAGCGGACGCGCTTGTACTTGCCGCAGTAGCACTCCCAGTCCCGGGTCGGACCGAAGATCTTCTCGCAGAAGAGTCCGTCCTTTTCGGGCTTCAGGGTGCGGTAGTTGATGGTCTCCGGCTTCTTGACCTCGCCGTGGGACCACTGACGGATGTCGTCCGCGGTGGCCAGGCCGATCCGCAGCTCGTCGAAGAAGTTGACGTCGAGCACTATGCGTCAATCCCTCTCAGGGTTTGAGTCTCAATCATGGTCTGTACGGGTCCGGGGCAGGGCCGGGGCCTCACGAGGAGGCCCCGACCAGACCCGTCAGACCTCTTCGACGCTGCTCGGCTCGCGCCGGGACAGGTCGATGCCAAGCTCTTCCGCAGCGCGGAAGACGTCCTCGTCGGTGTCGCGCATCTCGATGGACATGCCGTCCGAGGACAGCACCTCCACGTTGAGGCACAGGGACTGCATCTCCTTGATGAGCACCTTGAAGGACTCCGGGATGCCGGGCTCGGGGATGTTCTCGCCCTTGACGATCGCCTCGTAGACCTTCACGCGGCCGGTGACGTCGTCGGACTTGATGGTCAGCAGCTCCTGGAGGGCGTACGCGGCGCCGTAAGCCTCCAGCGCCCACACCTCCATCTCACCGAAGCGCTGGCCACCGAACTGAGCCTTACCACCCAGCGGCTGCTGGGTGATCATCGAGTACGGACCGGTCGAACGCGCGTGCAGCTTGTCGTCGACCAGGTGGTGGAGCTTGAGGATGTACATGTACCCGACCGAGATCGGGTCCGGGAACGGCTCGCCGGAGCGGCCGTCGAACAGCCGGGCCTTACCGGTCGGCAGCACCATCCGGTCCCCGTCGCGGTTCGGGATGGTGTGCTGCAGCAGACCGGCCAGCTCGTCCTCACGCGCACCGTCGAAGACGGGGGTGGCGACGTTGGTACCGGGCTCGACCTTGTCGGCGCCGATGGCCTGGAGGCGCTGCGCCCACTCGTCCGCGAGGCCGGAGACGTCCCAGCCGCGGCTGGCGAGCCAGCCGAGGTGGATCTCCAGGACCTGTCCCGGGTTCATTCGGGACGGGACACCCAGCGGGTTGAGGATGATGTCGACCGGAGTTCCGTCCTCGAGGAACGGCATGTCCTCGATGGGCAGGATCTTGGAGATGACACCCTTGTTGCCGTGACGGCCGGCGAGCTTGTCACCGTCGGTGATCTTGCGCTTCTGCGCGACGTACACGCGCACCAGCTGGTTCACACCGGGGGGAAGCTCGTCGCCCTCCTCGCGGTCGAAGACGCGTACGCCGATGACCTTGCCGGTCTCGCCGTGCGGCACCTTCAGCGAGGTGTCACGGACCTCACGGGCCTTCTCACCGAAGATCGCGCGGAGCAGGCGCTCCTCCGGGGTCAGCTCGGTCTCGCCCTTGGGCGTGACCTTGCCGACGAGGATGTCGCCGGCGACGACCTCGGCACCGATACGGATGATGCCGCGCTCGTCGAGGTCGGCGAGGACCTCCTCGGAGACGTTCGGGATGTCCCGGGTGATCTCCTCGGGGCCGAGCTTGGTGTCACGGGCGTCGACCTCGTGCTCCTCGATGTGGATCGAGGAGAGGACGTCGTCCTGCACGAGGCGCTGCGACAGGATGATCGCGTCCTCGTAGTTGTGACCCTCCCACGGCATGAACGCCACGAGCAGGTTCTTGCCCAGCGCCATCTCGCCGTTCTCGGTGGCCGGACCGTCGGCGAGGACCTGGCCCTCGACGACCCGGTCACCCTCGGAGACGACGACCTTCTGGTTGACCGAGGTGCCCTGGTTGGAACGGGCGAACTTGGCCAGGCGGTACGTGATGTACGTGCCGTCGTCGTTGGCGACGGTGATGTAGTCCGCGGAGAGCTCCTGGATCACACCGTCCTTCTCCGCCTTGACGACGTCGCCGGCGTCGGTGGCACAGCGGTACTCCATGCCGGTGCCGACGAGCGGGGCCTCCGCCTTGATGAGCGGAACGGCCTGGCGCATCATGTTCGCGCCCATGAGGGCACGGTTGGCGTCGTCGTGCTCGAGGAACGGGATCATGGCGGTCGCGACCGACACCATCTGGCGCGGCGAGACGTCCATGTAGTCCACGTCGTCGGGCGCGACGTAGTCGACCTCGCCGCCACGGCGGCGGACCAGCACGCGGGCCTCGGCGAACCGGAGCTCGTCGGTCAGCGGCGCGTTGGCCTGGGCGATGACGAAGCGGTCCTCCTCGTCGGCGGTCAGGTAGTCCACCTCGTCGGTGACCTGGCCCTCGACGACCTTGCGGTACGGCGTCTCGACGAAGCCGAAGGCGTTGACCCGGCCGTACGAGGCGAGCGAACCGATCAGACCGATGTTCGGGCCTTCAGGGGTCTCGATCGGGCACATGCGTCCGTAGTGGGACGGGTGCACGTCTCGGACCTCGAAGCCGGCCCGCTCACGGGACAGACCACCCGGGCCGAGCGCGGACAGACGACGCTTGTGCGTCAGCCCGGACAGCGGGTTGTTCTGGTCCATGAACTGCGACAGCTGGCTGGTGCCGAAGAACTCCTTGATGGAGGCGACGACCGGCCGGATGTTGATCAGGGTCTGCGGCGTGATCGCCTCGACGTCCTGGGTCGTCATGCGCTCGCGCACGACGCGCTCCATACGAGCCAGACCCGTACGGACCTGGTTCTGGATGAGCTCGCCGACGTTGCGCAGACGACGGTTGCCGAAGTGGTCGATGTCGTCCGTCTCGACCACGATGGTCGAGCCGTTCTCACCGACGGTCTCGGTCTCGCCCGCGTGGAGCTTCACCAGGTACTTGATCGTCGCGATGATGTCGTCGACGGTCAGGACCCCGGCGTCCAGCGGCTCGTCCGCACCGAGCTTCTTGTTGACCTTGTAGCGGCCGACCTTGGCCAGGTCGTAACGCTTCGGGTTGAAGTAGAGGTTCTCCAGAAGCGTCTGGGCGGCCTCGCGCGTCGGCGGCTCGCCCGGGCGCAGCTTGCGGTAGATGTCGAGCAGCGCGTCGTCCTGGCCCTGGGTGTGGTCCTTCTCCAGGGTGGCGCGCATGGACTCGTACTCGCCGAACTCCTGCAGGATCTGCTCGGTGGTCCAGCCGAGCGCCTTCAGGAGGACGGTCACGGACTGCTTGCGCTTGCGGTCGATGCGGACACCGACCATGTCGCGCTTGTCGATCTCCATCTCCAGCCAGGCACCCCGGGACGGGATGATCTTGGCGGAGAAGATGTCCTTGTCGGACGTCTTGTCGATGGAGGAGTCGAAGTACACACCCGGCGAGCGGACGAGCTGCGACACCACGACACGCTCGGTGCCGTTGATGACGAAGGTGCCCTTGTTGGTCATGAGCGGGAAGTCGCCCATGAAGACCGTCTGGGACTTGATCTCGCCGGTCTCGTTGTTGGTGAACTCGGCCGTGACGAAGAGCGGCGCGGCGTAGGTGAAGTCGCGCTCCTTGCACTCGTCGATGGAGTTCTTCGGAGGCTCGAAGCGGTGGTCGCGGAAGGTCAGCGACATCGACCCGGAGAAGTCCTCGATCGGCGAGATCTCCTCGAAGATCTCCTCCAGACCGGACTTGGTGGGGACGTCCTGTCCGGACTCCAGAGCCGCCTCGACACGAGCCTTCCAGGCGGCGTTGCCGAGCAGCCAGTCAAAGCTCTCGGTCTGCAGCGCGAGGAGGTTCGGAACCTCGAGGGGCTCCTTGATCTTTGCAAAGGAGATGCGCAGCGGGGCGGTGCTTGCGCCGTTGTTCGTATTCGCGGTCGAGGCGTTGCGCGAGGCGGCCAAGAGGGGGTCCTTCCGAGGGCTCGGACTCACTACGCGCGTACCGGTCCCCCACAGGACACGAGGACGAATTTTCCTGATGTCAGCCAAAAGGCCTGGTCAGGACAGTCGGACTCTGTGCTCTTGCGAGGGTATGCCCCTGGTGACGGGCAGGGAGCAGCTAACAGGCAGCGCAAAGGGTCAGTGTAGCCACTTGGCCCACTGATGTCCAGGGCGAGTAAATCGCGACCCTCGTTCTTCTCAACTCCCGGCACCTCGCGCTGTCGGCGCACATCGATACTGCCCGTTCGCCCGTCGATCCATGCCTCGGATGCGGATCGTTGTGACGACGCGTCCTGAGAATTGCGCGCGGCGTGCGGTTCGTCAAGGCCCCCGGGTGAGCGGGGCGCACGGCGAAGATCACCATACTCCGCGTGGGGCTCAGCGCAAGACAGGCGTCCCGAGCACGCCGAAGGGCGACCACCCGGTTGGGTGATCGCCCTTCGAAACGCCCCTGAGGGGCGTCAAGACGAGTCAGGAGACCCGCAAGGTCACTTGACCTCGACAGCCGCGCCGGCGGCCTTGAGGGACTCGGCAGCCTTGTCGGCCTGCTCCTTGTTGACCTTCTCGAGGACCGGCTTCGGGGTGCCGTCGACGAGGTCCTTGGCCTCCTTCAGACCCAGGGAGGTCAGCTCGCGCACGACCTTGATGACCTGGATCTTCTTGTCGCCGGCGCCGGTGAGGATGACGTCGAACTCGTCCTTCTCCTCGACCTCGGCGGCCGGGGCGCCCGGGGCGCCGGCGGCGGCAACGGCGACCGGAGCGGCGGCGGTGACGTCGAACTTCTCCTCGAACGCCGAGACGAACGCGGCGAGCTCGATGAGGGTCATGCCTTCGAACTGCTCGAGCAGCTCGTCCTGAGACAGCTTCGCCATGATGGCGGTCCTTCCACTAAATCGGCTGGTGCCGGGTGTACAAGTGAGGCGGGCGTACGTTGGGCCCGCTACGACCCGCGACGCGTCAGGCGGCGCGGATCAATGCGCGAGCCGAATTACTCGGCACCGCCCTGCTCGGCCTGCTTGGCACGGAGCGCGTCCACGGTGCGGACGAGCTTCGAGGGAAGCGCCTGGAAGAGCGCGGCAGCCTGGGACTGCTTGCCCTTCATGGCGCCCGCCAGCTTGGCGAGCAGAACCTCGCGGGACTCGAGGTCCGCGAGCTTCTTGATCTCATCGGCGGACAGCGCCTTGCCGTCAAGGACACCGCCCTTGATGATGAGGTTCGGGTTCTCCTTGGCGAAGTCACGAAGACCCTTCGCCGACTCCACCGGGTCACCGGTGACGAAGGCGACAGCCGTCGGGCCAGCGAAGAGCTGGTCCTCCAGCGTGATCCCGGCCTCACGGGCCGCAATCAGGGTGAGCGTGTTCTTCACCACGGCGTACTGGGCGTTCTCACCGAGCGAACGGCGCAGCTGCTTGAGCTGTGCCACGGTGAGACCGCGGTACTCGGTCAGCACAGCGGCGTTGGAGCTGCGGAACTTGTCCGTCAGCTCGGCAACCGCGGCAGCCTTGTCGGGCCTCGCCATGAGCCTCGGCCTCCTTCCGGGTGATTCGGACCGCATGGGCTGAAGGAAGGAGACTGGGCAAAACGAAACGCCCCGGCGCAGGCGCACGGGGCGTGACTCAACCGGCTGTGCTCCGTGAGGAGCGGCATCCGGGAGTACATCCACAGTCACCTGCGCGGGTCGTCCGCAGCTAGCGGATCCTTCGGCCACCGGACCCCTCGCGAGGGCACGGCAACGACCAGCGGTCTTTGGCTTCCTCGGAAGCGTACGCGAATGGTTCCCCGTCAAGCAAATCGGGCCGAACGGCTGACGGGCCCCTTCGCCTCCGGGCGCGAAAAAACCGGCCCCCACCGCTCCGGAGAGCGATGGGGGCCGGCTTCGTACGCGAGACCCGCGACAGCCGTCAGGATCAGACGGCGGCCGGGTCCTCCTCGACGAGGAGGTTGCGGGTGCGGTTCGGGTCCAGCGGGATGCCGGGGCCCATCGTGGTGCTCAGGGTCGCCTTCTTGATGTAGCGGCCCTTGGCGGCCGACGGCTTCAGACGGAGGATCTCGTCCAGCGCCGCGGCGTAGTTCTCGACCAGCTTGGTCTCGTCGAAGGAGACCTTGCCGATGATGAAGTGCAGGTTCGCGTGCTTGTCGACACGGAACTCGATCTTGCCGCCCTTGATGTCGGTGACGGCCTTGGCGACGTCCATCGTGACGGTGCCGGTCTTCGGGTTCGGCATCAGACCACGGGGGCCGAGGACGCGGCCGAGGCGGCCGACCTTGCCCATGAGGTCCGGGGTGGCGACGACGGCGTCGAAGTCCAGACGGCCCTTCGCGACCTCGTCGATCAGTTCGTCGGAGCCGACGATGTCGGCGCCCGCGGCCTCCGCGGCCGCAGCACGGTCACCGGTCGCGAAGACCAGGACCCGGGCGGTCTTACCGGTGCCGTGCGGAAGGTTCACGGTGCCACGGACCATCTGGTCCGCCTTGCGCGGGTCGACACCCAGGCGGAAGGCGACCTCGACGGTGCCGTCGAACTTGGTGGCGGCGGTGTCCTTGGCGAGACGGACGGCCTCGAGGGGGGCGTAGTTACGCTCCCGGTCGACCTTGGCGTCCGCGCCGCGGAGAGCCTTGCTGCGCTTCACTTCTTCTCCTGCGTAGTAACACCATGCGGCTGCGCCGCGTGGCAGGTGTGGAGTTGTGGTCGGGGCCAGCGCGGGCCCTCCCACAAAGGTCACAAGGGGGCTGATCAGCCCTCGACCGTGATGCCCATGGAACGGGCGGTGCCGGCGATGATCTTCTCGGCGGCGTCCAGGTCGTTGGCGTTCAGGTCGGGCATCTTGGTCGTGGCGATGTCACGGACCTGGTCGCGCGTGAGCTTGGCGACCTTGGTCTTGTGCGGCTCGCCGGAGCCCTTGTCCACACCCGCGGCCTTGAGGATCAGCTTGGCGGCCGGCGGAGTCTTGGTGACGAAGGTGAAGGAACGGTCCTCGTAGACCGTGATCTCCACCGGCACGACCATGCCACGCTGCGACTCGGTCGCGGCGTTGTAGGCCTTGCAGAACTCCATGATGTTGACGCCGTGCTGACCCAGCGCGGGGCCGACCGGCGGAGCCGGGTTGGCCGCGCCGGCCTGGATCTGGAGCTTGATAAGCCCCGTGACCTTCTTCTTCTTGGGAGGCATTGCTCTCTCCGGGTCCTAGTGAGAGTTTTCCAGCCACCGCCCGGATCATCCGGATGGAGGCATACCGCACCACGATAACGGGTATGGCAGTGCGGCCAAAAACCGAGCAGGTCAGAGCAGCTGCGACAGCTGATCTGACCTGACCGGAAACCTGTGGGGTTAGTTCTTCTGGATCTGGTCGAAGCTCAGCTCGACCGGGGTCTCGCGGCCGAAGATCTCGACGAGGCCCTTGACCTTCTTCGAGTCGGCGTTGATCTCGTTGATCGTGGCCTGGAGCGTGGCGAACGGGCCGTCGGTGACGGTGACCGAGTCGCCGACCTCGAAGTCCAGCACCTGGACCTCGACCTTGCGGGCCGGAGCCGGCTTGCCCTCGGCCTCGGCGGCCTCGCGGGCGGCCTTGGCCTCGGCCTCCGGGGCGAGCATCTTGACGATCTCGTCCAGGGTCAGCGGGTACGGGTCGTAGGCGTTGCCCACGAAGCCGGTGACACCGGGGGTGTTGCGGACGACGCCCCAGGACTCGTTCGTCAGGTCCATGCGGACGAGCACGTAGCCAGGCAGCTTGTTCTGCTTGACGTTCTTGCGCTCGCCGTTCTTGATCTGGACGATCTCTTCCTCGGGGACCTCAGCCTGGTAGATGAAGTCCTCGACGTTCAGCGAGACGGCACGCTGCTCCAGGTTCGCCTTCACGCGCTTCTCGTAGCCCGCGTAGGTGTGGATCACGTACCACTCGCCGGGCAGGCCGCGCAGCTCCTCGCGCAGGGCGGCGACCGGGTCGACGGGGGCCTCGGGCTCCTCGGCGGCCTCTTCGTCCTCGTCCGCGACGGCCTCGACGGCCTCGAGCTCGGACTCCTCGTCCGCGTCCTCGGCGGCCTCGACGTCGCCCTCGTCCTCGACGGCCTCGTCCGCGTCCTCGTCCTCGACGTGGAGCGCGGCCTCCTCGGCCGCCTCGCCGGCAGCGGCGTCCGCAGCTTCCGCCTGGTCCTCGTCGGCCGCCTCGACGACGTCGAGCTCGTCCTGGGCGGACTCGTTCAGGTTCGGGTCAGACACGGTGGCTGCTTCTTCCTGGATACAGATGGGGTGGAACATGCGAAAAGGGGCGCCGGGGTGGGCGCCCTCCGCGGGAATCAGCCGAAGACGTACTTGACTGCTTCCTGGAAGCCGAGGTCGATCACGGTCACGAGGCCGATCATGACGACGACGAAAATGATGACGACGGTGGTGTACGTCGACAGTTGGCTGCGCGTGGGCCAGACGACCTTGCGCAGCTCGGCGACGATCTGGCGGTAGAAGAGCGCGAGACGGCCCAGCGGGCCCTTCTTGCCGCGCTTGCCGCCCTTGCGGTTCTTCTTGGGCGCTTCGTCTTCGGCATCAGGCATGTCGATGGAGCCTACGGCGTCCGTCACGTCTCTCACCTGATTCCGGGTCGGCCGTGCCGCGCCCGGGTGGAGCCGCACGGCGGTGCAATGACATACATACCTGCGCACACATCCTGGCGGTGTGTGTAGCAGGGCCGGAGGGACTTGAACCCCCAACCGCCGGTTTTGGAGACCGGTGCTCTACCAATTGAGCTACGACCCTTTGTCGTTCTCCCCCAACCTACCGCATCCGTGGAAGTGGTCGGTGAGGGCCAACGAGCAGAGAGTGTACGTGGTCAGCGGCTCCGCGTCGAACAGATAGCCCCGGACACGGCCCGCCGGTCGCGGCGAAAGCCCCTGCGGAGGGGCCGCGGAAGGGCTGACGCACCGTTTGTCCGTACAGCGAAACCTGTGTACCGGGCCCCTCCGGGGTCTGGGACGATGGGCCGCATGAGCGCTGCAATCCCTCCCACCGAGCGCCGGGTCTCCGCCCGCATCGGCGCGATCTCCGAGTCCGCGACCCTCGCCGTCGACGCCAAGGCCAAGGCCCTGAAGGCCGCCGGTCGCCCGGTGATCGGCTTCGGCGCGGGTGAGCCCGACTTCCCGACGCCGGACTACATCGTCGAGGCCGCGATCGAGGCCTGCCGCAACCCGAAGTACCACCGCTACACGCCGGCCGGCGGCCTGCCCGAGCTGAAGGCCGCGATCGTCGCGAAGACGCTGCGCGACTCCGACTACGAGATCGACGCCTCCCAGGTCCTGGTGACCAACGGCGGCAAGCAGGCGATCTACGAGGCCTTCGCCGCGATCCTCGACCCGGGCGACGAGGTCATCGTCCCGGCGCCGTACTGGACGACGTACCCCGAGTCGATCCGGCTGGCGGGCGGTGTCCCGGTGGAGGTCGTCGCCGACGAGACCACCGGCTACCGGGTGTCGGTGGAGCAGCTGGAGGCGGCCCGTACGGAGCGGACCAAGGTTGTCCTGTTCGTCTCCCCGTCCAACCCGACCGGCGCCGTCTACAGCAAGGCCGACGCCGAGGCGATCGGCCGCTGGGCCGTCGAGCACGGCCTGTGGGTGCTGACGGACGAGATCTACGAGCACCTGGTGTACGGCGACGCCGCCTTCACCTCGCTGCCGGCGCTCCTGCCGGAGCTGCGGGACAAGTGCATCGTCGTCAACGGCGTGGCCAAGACGTACGCCATGACGGGCTGGCGCGTGGGGTGGATCATCGGCCCGAAGGACGTGGTGAAGGCGGCGACGAACCTCCAGTCGCACGCCACGTCGAACGTCTCCAACGTCGCGCAGGCCGCCGCCCTGGCCGCCGTCTCCGGCAGCCTGGACGCGGTCGCCGAGATGCGCGTCGCGTTCGACCGGCGCCGTCAGACGATCGTGCGGCTGCTCAACGAGATCGACGGCGTGGTCTGCCCGACGCCGGAGGGCGCGTTCTACGTGTACCCGTCGGTCAAGGGCCTGCTCGGCAAGGAGATCCGCGGCAAGCGCCCCGGAACGTCGGTGGAGCTGGCGGCGCTCATCCTGGACGAGGCCGAGGTCGCGGTCGTCCCGGGTGAGGCGTTCGGTACGCCGGGCTACCTGCGGCTGTCGTACGCGCTGGGCGACGAGGACCTGGTGGAAGGTGTCTCGCGGATGCAGAAGCTGCTGGCGGAGGCGCGCGACTAACACCGCCTACGGATTTTCGTAGGCGAAGGCGGGCTCCCTGTGGGAGCCCGCTTTTCCGTTCCCGCAAGCACCCGATCGGTGAAAGGAGCGAAAAGGGGGCTCCCGCGCGGTCGACCGGTTTGGCAGGATCCCCAGATGGAGCACGTTCTTCGAGATCTGCGGCTGCTGCCCAAGGCCCATCTGCACCTGCACTTCACCGGGTCGATGCGGCCCGCCACCCTGCTGGAGCTCGCCGACAAGTACGGCGTCCACCTGCCCGAGGCGCTGACCGGCGGGGAGCCCCCGAAGCTGCGGGCGACCGACGAGCGCGGGTGGTTCCGTTTCCAGCGGTTGTACGACCTCGCCCGGTCGTGCCTGCGCGAGCCGGAGGACATCCGGCGGCTGGTGCGCGAGGCCGCGGAGGAGGACGTCAGGGACGGATCCGGGTGGCTGGAGATCCAGGTGGACCCGACGTCGTACGCGCCGAGGCTGGGCGGGCTGATCCCGGCGCTGGAGATCATCCTGGACGCCGTGGAGAGCGCGTCGCGCGAGACCGGCCTCGGGATGCGCGTCGTCGTCGCCGCGAACCGCATGAAGCATCCGCTGGACGCCCGCACGCTGGCGCGGCTCGCCGTCCGGTACGCGGATCGCGGTGTGGTCGGGTTCGGGCTGTCGAACGACGAGCGGCGCGGTATGGCGCGCGAATTCGACCGGGCGTTCGCGATCGCGCGCGAGGGCGGGCTGCTGGCGGCGCCGCACGGCGGCGAGCTGACCGGCCCGGCGTCCGTACGGGACTGCCTGGACGACCTGGGGGCGCGGCGCGTCGGGCACGGGGTGCGGGCCGCGGAGGACCCGCGGCTGCTGCGGCGGCTGGCCGAGAAGGGCGTGGCCTGCGAGGTGTGCCCGGCGTCCAACGTGGCGCTGGGCGTCTACGAGAAGCCCGAGCACGTGCCGCTGCGGACGCTGTTCGAGGCGGGGGTGCCAATGGCGCTGGGGGCGGACGACCCGCTGCTGTTCGGCTCCCGGCTGGCGGCGCAGTACGAGATCGCGCGCGTGCACCACGGTTTCACCGACGAGGAGCTCGCCGAGCTGGCCCGCCAGTCGGTACGGGCCTCGGCGGCGCCGGAGGACGTCAGGGCGAAGCTACTGTCGGGCATCGACGACTGGCTGGCGGCCGCCCCGGGTGCGTGACGTGCTGCTGACCGGCCCGGGGCGGGGGGGGTCAGAGGCTGACGCCGACCGTCACCGGCTCGTTGACGAGCGTGATGCCGAAGGCGTCCCGTACGCCGGCGACGACCTCGCGGGCCAGCGCCAGGAGGTCCTCGGTGGTGGCCCCGCCGCGGTTGGTGAGGGCGAGGGTGTGCTTCGTGGAGATGCGGGCCGGGCCCGAGCCGTAGCCCTTGGTGAAGCCCGCCTTGTCGATCAGCCAGGCCGCCGAGGTCTTGACGCGGCCCTCCCCCGCCGGGAAGGCGGGCGGGGTGACGTCGGGGCCGAGGCGGTCGCGGACGCGGGTGAGGAACGTCTCGTACGCGGCCTCGTCGAGGATCGGGTTGGTGAAGAAGGACCCGGCCGACCAGGTGTCGTGGTCCTCGGGGTCCAGGACCATGCCCTTGCCCGCCCGCAGCTTGAGGACCGTCTCGCGCGCGACGGCGGCCGGGACGCGGTCGCCGGCCTCGACACCCAGGGCGCGCGCCGTCTCGGCGTACCGGATGGGGGCGCTCATGCCCTGCGCGTCCTCCAGCTGGAAGCGGACGCGCAGCACCACGAACCGGTCCGGGTGCGCCTTGAAGCGGCTGTGGCGGTACGAGAAGTCGCACGCGGCGTTCGGAAGGGTCACGGTCTCGCCGGCGCGGCGGTCGTACGCCACGACCTCGGTGATGGTGGCGGAGACCTCCTGGCCGTACGCCCCCACGTTCTGGATCGGCGTGGCACCCGCCGAGCCGGGGATGCCGGCGAGGCACTCGATGCCCGCGAGCCCGGCCTCGACCGTGCGCGCGACGGCGTCCGACCAGACCTCGCCGGCGGCGAGCTCCAGCCGCGTGCCGTCCAGGGAGAAGCCCTGCGTGGCGATGCGCAGGGCGGTGCCGTCGAAGCCCTTGTCGCCGATGACGAGGTTGGAGCCGCCGCCGATGATCAGCAGCGGCGTCCCGGCGGCGTCCGCGTCGCGCACGGCGGCGACGACCTCGGCGTCGGTCGTGGCCGTGACGAGACGGGTGGCGGGCCCGCCGAGCCGGAAGGTGGTCAGCGGGGCGAGGGGGGCGTCGTGGAGTTCCTGCACGGCCCCAAGACTACGGGTGGGGACCGACCGCGAGGCCACCTCGCCCCCCTCGGTGCCCCCGGGGGCGGCCGGGCGCGGGCCTCAGGCCAGCCGCACCACGGCGCGCGACATGCCGAGGACCTTCTGGCCCGCGCTCATCGCGGTGAGGTCGACCCGCACCCGGTTGTCGTCCAGCTTCGCGGCCACCTTCGCCGTGACGTCGATCACGGCGCCCTGGTCGTCGTTGGGGACGACGACCGGCTTCGTGAAGCGCACGCCGTACTCGACCACCGCGGCCGGGTCGCCGGCCCAGTCCGTGACCACCCGGATCGCCGCCGCCATGGTGAACATGCCATGCGCGATGACGTCCGGCAGGCCGACCTCCTTGGCGAACTTCTCGTTCCAGTGGATCGGGTTGAAGTCCCCGGAGGCGCCCGCGTACCGCACCAGCGTGGCGCGCGTCACGGGGAAGCTCTGCGCCGGGAGCTCGGTGCCGACCTCGACCTCGTCGTATGCGATCTTCGCCGTCATCGTCGCCTCACGCCTCCTCGGCGGCCCGCGCCACCAGCTTGATCCACGCCGTCACGACGTGCTCGCCGGCCTCGTCGTGCACCTCGCCCCGGACGTCCATGATGTCGTTGCCCGCGAGCGACTTGATGGCCTCGATGGTCGAGGTGACCGAGAGCCGGTCCCCCGCGCGTACCGGACGGCTGTAGGCGAACTTCTGGTCGCCGTGGACCACCCGGCTGTAGTCGAGGCCCAGCTGCGGGTCCTCGATGATCTGTCCGGCCGCCTTGAACGTGATGGCGAACACAAAAGTCGGCGGGGCGATCACCTCGGGGTGGCCCAGCGCCTTGGCAGCCTCCGTATCGACGTAAGCCGGATTCGCGTCGCCGATCGCCTCGGCGAATTCGCGGATCTTTTCCCGGCCGACCTCGTACGGCGCGGTGGGCGGATAGGTCCGCCCCACGAAGGACTGGTCGAGCGCCATGGGCTGGCTACCTCCTGCTGATGCTCCTGCCGACTGTGGCAATGATCGTGGTGACAAACGACGCGAGGCCGCCCCCAGGTGGGGACGGCCTCGTGTACGAGCCTGATTCAGCGCGTTTCGCGGTGCGCGGTGTGCGCGTTGCAGCGCGGGCAGTGCTTCTTCATCTCAAGACGGTCCGGGTTGTTACGCCGGTTCTTCTTGGTGATGTAGTTCCGCTCCTTGCACTCCACGCAGGCCAGCGTGATCTTCGGGCGGACGTCGGTGGCAGCCACGTGAGTGCTCCTATGACGGACGGATGGACGGGTGAACGCAAGAAAGAGTAGCCGATCGAAGGACCGACCCTACAATCGGCTACTTTGTGTAAGTAGCGGTGACCGGACTTGAACCGGTGACACAGCGATTATGAGCCGCTTGCTCTACCGACTGAGCTACACCGCTGTGATGCTGGATCCCCTCGCCCGAAGGCGAGGATCACCGACACCAGAGCCCCAATACGGAATCGAACCGTAGACCTTCTCCTTACCATGGAGACGCTCTGCCGACTGAGCTATTGGGGCGAGCGATGAAGACATTACACGGTCGGCCGCCGTTCGCCCAAATCCGATTCCGGGCGGCGCGACGCCTGCCGACTCCCCCACCCCGTAGGCCACTCGCGCCCCACGCCGGTACGACTATTGCGCTCCTCCTCGAAGCCCCGCGGAAGGGCCCCTAGGCTCGCCTCACGCTGCGTGATCTTGCGCGTACCCGCGCCCTGACGACCGATGTCCGGGTCGCGCCCGAGCCCCCGCCAGGAGCCAGAGGAGCCAGATGTCCTCCGACAGCCAGCAGCCGCACCCGCCCGAGGGCGCCACCGCCGACACCACCACGCTGCTGCTGTGCGGCGCCCGCCTCACCGACGGCCGGACCGTCGACGTACGGCTCGCCGGCGGGCGTATCGAGGCCGTCGGCACGGCGGGCAGCCTGCCCGCCGCCGGCACCGCCCGGGTCGACCTCGGCGGCTACGTGCTGCTGCCCGCCGCCGCCGAGCCGCACGCCCACGCCGACACCGCCCTGAGCGCCGACTCCCCCGGACCCGTGTCGTACGCCACCGAGGACGTCCAGCGCCGTGCCACCGAGGCCGCGCTGCTCCAGCTCGGCCACGGCGCGACCGCCGTGCGGGCCCACGTCCGGATCGGCGACGTGCAGGGCCTCGGACCGCTGGAGGCGGTCCTCCAGGCACGCCGCTCGCTGCGCGGGCTGGCCGACCTGACGGCGGTGGCCGTGCCGCGGCTGCTGACCGGCGTGGCGGGCGCGGACGGCCTGGCGATGCTGCGCGACGCGGTGAAGATGGGCGCCTCCGTCGTCGGGGGCTGCCCGGACCTGGACCCGGATCCCATCGGGTACGCGGAGGCGGTGCTGGAGGTGGCGGCCGAGCACGGCTGCCCGGTGGACCTGCACACCGACGGCGACGATCCGGCACGCCTGGCGCGGCTGGCCGCGCTGGCCGGCGGGCTGCGGCCCGGGGTCACCATCGGCCCCTGCGGGGCCCTGGGGCGGCTGCCACGGGACGCGGCGGCCCGGGCGGCCGACCGGCTCGCGGCGGCGGGCGTGACGGTCGTGTGCCTGCCGCAGGGCGGCTGCGCGGGGACGGAGGTGCGCGGCGCCGCGCCCGTACGGCTGCTGCGGGCGGCGGGGGTGCGGCTGGCGGCGGGAAGCGGGGCGCTGCGGGACGTGGCCAATCCGGTGGGGCGGGGCGATCCGCTGGAGGCGGCGTACCTGCTGGCCTCGCAGGGCGGGCTGGCGGCGGCCGAGGCGTACGCGGCGGTGAGCGGGGCCGCGCGGGAGGCGATGGGGCTGCCGGCCGTGCGCGTGGAGGCGGGTTTTCCGGCGGAGCTGCTGGCGGTGCGCGGGGAGCGGCTGTCGGGGGTGCTGTCGCTGGCGTACAGCCGGATCGTGGTGCACCGGGGGCGGGTGGTGGCGCGGACGAGCGCGGTGCGGGAGTACTGCGACTCGGCGGCGGCGCTCGAACTGCCGCGCCAGGGACGGCCGGACGCCCGTCCCTGAGCGCTTTCGGCTCCGGGGTCGTACGGTCGAGAGCATGCGCATTGTCATCGCTGGAGGACACGGTCAGATCGCCCTGCGGCTGGAGCGGCTGCTCTCGGCCGGCGGGCACGAGGCGGCGGGGATCATCCGCGACCCGGAACAGGCGGACGCGCTGCGCGAGGCGGGCGCCGAACCGGTCGTCCTGGACCTGGAGTCGGCGTCGGCCGACGAGGTCGGGGAGGTGCTGCGCGGCGCGGACGCGGCGGTCTTCGCGGCCGGCGCCGGGCCGGGCAGCGGCGTCGCACGCAAGGACACCGTGGACCGGGGCGCGGCGGAGCTCTTCGCGGACGCGGCGGAACGGGCGGGGGTACGGCGGTTCCTGATGGTCTCGTCGATGGGCGCGGACGCGCGGCGGCAGGGCGACGAGGTCTTCGACGCGTACCTGCGGGCGAAGGGCGCGGCGGACGACTACGTGCGGTCGCGCAGCGGGCTGGACTGGACGATCCTCAAGCCCGGCATGCTGACGAACGACGCCGGTACGGGGCTCGTCCGGCTGGAGGCGTCCACCGGGCGCGGGCCGGTGCCGCGCGACGACGTGGCGGCGGTGCTGGCAGAGCTGGTGGAGACCCCGGCGACGGCGGGGCTGACGCTGGAGCTGGTGAGCGGGTCGGTGCCGGTGGCGGTCGCCGTCAAGGCGATCGCGGGCGAGTGAGGGGCGTGGAAGCGGCGGCGTGCGAAAAACCCCCGTTGAACTGCGGTTACGCAGTTCAACGGGGGTTTCATCGCGTGGCGGCGCCAGGATTCGAACCTGGGTAGGCTAAGCCGACGGATTTACAGTCCGCTCCCATTGGCCACTCGGGCACACCGCCATGGGATGTCGCTGTGGAGAGGTCCGCCTTTCGGCGGTGCTCCGTGGCAACGACGTAAACAATACCTGATGCCAGGGGGTGCTGAGCCACCGGTTTGATCAGCAGGTGGGGCGGGTGTGGGTGACTAGGCTTTGAGGCACTGACACGCACCCGACCCAAGGAGCCACAGGACATGGCCGACTCCAGTTTCGACATCGTCTCGAAGGTCGATCGGCAGGAGGTCGACAACGCTCTCAACCAGGCGGCGAAGGAGATCTCCCAGCGCTACGACTTCAAGAACGTCGGAGCCTCCATCTCCTGGTCCGGCGACAAGATCCTGATGCAGGCGAACTCGGAGGAGCGGGTCAACGCCATCCTCGACGTCTTCCAGTCCAAGCTGATCAAGCGGGGCATCTCGCTGAAGGCGCTGGACGCCGGTGAGCCGCAGCTGTCCGGCAAGGAGTACAAGATCTTCGCGTCGATCCAGGAGGGCATCTCCCAGGAGAACGCCAAGAAGGTGGCGAAGATCATCCGTGACGAGGGCCCCAAGGGCGTCAAGGCGCAGGTGCAGGGCGAGGAGCTGCGGGTCAGCTCGAAGAGCCGTGACGACCTGCAGGCCGTGATCGCCCTGCTCAAGCAGCAGGACTTCGACTTCGCGCTGCAGTTCGTGAACTACCGCTGAGCCGCTGCCGGGGCCGCCGCTGAGACCGCCCGAGGCCTGGCCTTCGTGTCCGATTTCCGCCAGCGGTCGGCGCGGGCCCGGGCCCAGACTGGCGGTCGGGCCTCGTAAGGGGCCGAGCGCGAGGAAGGGAAGACCGAGCCATGACGGTGTACGCGTACGTCGACGGGCCGCTCGGCGCGATGCTGCTGGTCGGCGAGGAGTCCGCCCCGGACGGGGCCGGCACCGCGCTGGTCTCGCTCTCGCTGCCGGAGCACAAGGGCGGCGCGGTCGTCCAGGACGGGTGGCGACACGCGCCGGAGGCGTTCGAGGGCATCGCCGCGCAGCTCGCGGCGTACTTCGCGGGCCGGCTGACGCGCTTCGACATCCCGTACGCCGACGGGGCCGGCACGGCCTTCCAGCGGCGGGTGTGGCGGGCGCTGGAGGACATCCCGTACGGCGAGACCGCGACGTACGGGCAGATCGCCGCACGGGTCGGCTCGCCGGGGGCGGGAGTGCGGGCCGTGGGGACCGCGATCGGGCGCAACCCGCTGCTGGTGGTACGCCCGTGCCACCGGGTCATCGGCGCGGACGGGGCGCTGCGCGGGTACGCGGCCGGGCTGGAGCGCAAGGAGCGGCTGCTGTGCCTGGAAGGCGTGCGGGCGCGGTGACGGGCGGGGCCGACGGCCCGTTTCACGACGGCCTGTTTCCGCTGCGGCGCGAGCGGACGGAGGTCGCGCCGGGCGCGGTGCACGTGCCGGGGTGGCTGTCGGCGCGGCGGCAGCGGCAGCTCGTCGAGGCGTGCCGGGGGTGGGCGCGCGGGCCCGTACCGATGCGCCAGACGGTGCTGCCGGGCGGTGGCGTGATGTCCGTCCACACCGTGTGCGTGGGCTGGCACTGGCAGCCGTACCGCTACAGCCGCACCGCCGACGACGTGAACGGCGCCCGCGTGGCGGAGTTCCCCGACTGGCTGGCGGAGTTGGGGCGGGCGGCGCTCGTGGCGGCGTACGGGGATGAAGGCGGGGGTGAAGTCGGGGTCGGCGGCTACGCCCCGGACACCGCGCTGGTCAACTTCTACGAGCGCGGGGCCCGGATGGGCATGCACCGGGACCGGGAGGAGCGGTCCGGCGCTCCGGTGGTGTCGCTGAGCATCGGGGACCGTTGCGTCTTCCGGTTCGGGAACACCGAAACGCGCGGACGGCCCTACACGGACGTGGAGCTGGCGTCGGGCGATCTGTTCGTCTTCGGCGGGCCGTCGCGGTTCGCGTACCACGGCGTGCCGAAGGTGTACCCGGACACGGCCGACCCGGGGACGGGGCTCGCCTCGGGACGGCTGAACATCACGCTGCGGGAGACCGGTCTCTCCTGAGGGCGCGGCGCTCAGCGGGAGCGGGAGTGGCCGAACAGGATCCGGTAGGCGATCAGCAGCACCAGCGAGCCGCCGATGGCCGCCGCCCAGGTGGCCCCGTCGTAGAACTCGTTGGTGATCGGCCGGTCCAGGAGGCGGGCCGACAGCCAGCCGCCGACGAAGGCGCCCGCGACGCCGATGACGGTGGTGCCGATCAGGCCGCCGGGGTCGCGGCCCGGGAGCAGGATCTTGGCGATGACTCCGGCCAGCAGCCCGAGGACGATCCAGCTGAGGAAGCTCATGCCGGGAACCCGCCTTTCATACGGTGTTGCCCTGAAGGACGCCGCGGGGCCCCGGCGTGGTTGCGGGCGGCGTCAGTAGGGTGCGGCACATGACACGGGAGTTGCGGCGGTCGCTGGGCGTCTTCGACGCGGTCGTCATCGGGTTGGGCTCCATGGTCGGCGCCGGCATCTTCGCGGCGCTGGCACCGGCGGCCGGAGCGGCCGGCAGCGGGCTGCTCGCCGGGCTCGCGCTGGCCGCGGGCGTGGCGTACTGCAACGCCATGGCGTCGGCGCGCCTCGCCGCCCGCTATCCGGCGTCGGGTGGCACCTATGTGTACGGTCGCGAACGGCTCGGTCCTTTCTGGGGGTTCCTGGCGGGCTGGGCCTTCGTCGTGGGCAAGTCCGCGTCGTGCGCGGCGATGGCGCTGACGGTCGGCGCGTACGTGTGGCCGGGTCAGGCGCACGCGGTCGCGGTCGCGGCGGTGGTGGCGCTGACCGCCGTGAACTACGGGGGCGTGCAGAAGTCGGCGTGGGTGACGCGCGCGATCGTGGCTGTGGTGCTGGCGGTCCTGGCCGCGGTGGCGGTCTCCTCTCTCGGGTCGGGGGCTGCGGACTTCGGACGGCTGGAGCTGGGGAGCGACGCGACGCTGGGAGGTGTGCTCCAGGCCGCGGGATTGCTGTTCTTCGCTTTCGCGGGGTACGCGCGGATCGCCACCCTCGGCGAGGAGGTCAGGGATCCGGCGCGGACCATCCCGCGGGCGGTCCCCCTCGCTCTCGGCATCGCGCTCGTGGTGTACGTGGGCGTGGCGGTCTCCGTCCTGTCGGTGCTGGGCACGCGGGAGCTCGCCCAGTCGGCGGCTCCGCTCGCGGACGCGGCGCGGGCGGCGGGCCACGGCTGGCTGGTCCCGGTGGTGCGGGTCGGCGCGGCGGTGGCCGCGCTCGGTTCGCTGCTGGCGCTGATCCTCGGCGTCTCCCGGACGACGCTGGCGATGGCCCGCGACGGCCACCTGCCGCGCGCCCTCGCCGCCGTCCACCCCCGCTTCCAGGTGCCGCACCACGCGGAGCTGGCGGTGGGCGCGCTCGTCGCGGTGGTGGCGGCCACGGCGGACCTGCGCGGGGCGATCGGCTTCTCGTCGTTCGGGGTGCTGGCCTATTACGCGATCGCCAACGCCTCGGCGTGGACCCTCGGTACCGGCCGCGCCCTGGCGGCGGCGGGCCTGGCGGGGTGCGCGCTGCTGGCGTTCGCCCTGCCGGTGTCGTCCGTACTCGCGGGCGCGGCGGTACTGGCGGCGGGCGCGGTGACCTACGCGGTGCGGCGCGGCTAGGGGGCGGCGTCAGCGGGCCGCGAACGGCCGGTCCGTCGGAACGATCTCCTTGCCGAGCGGCAGCAGCGAGACCGGGATCAGCTTGAAGTTGGCGATGCCGAGCGGGATCCCGATGATCGTGACGCACAGGGCGATGCCCGTGACGATGTGGCCGATCGCCAGCCACCAGCCCGCCAGCACCAGCCACAGCACGTTCCCGACGCAGGACGCCGCGCCCGCGTCGCGGCGGTCCACCACCGTCTGGCCGAAGGGCCACAAGGCGTACAGGCCGATGCGGAACGCGGCGACGCCGAAGGGGATGCCGATGACGGTGATGCAGAGCAGTAGGCCGGCCGCGAGGTAGCCGAGGAACAGCCAGAAGCCGCTCAGGACCAGCCATACGAGGTTGAGGATCGTCTTCACGGGCGGCGACCTGCCATCTCTTCGAGCCGGGCAATACGTTCCGCCATCGGCGGGTGGGTGGAGAACATCCGCGCGACCCCCTGGCCCGGCCGGAACGGGTTGGCGATCATCATGTGGCTGGCGGTCTCGATCCTGGGCTCCGGCGGCAGCGGGAGCCGCTTGGCGCCCGCCTCCAGCTTCCGCAGGGCGCTGGCCAGGGCCAGCGGGTCGCCGGTCAGCTGGGCGCCCGAGGCGTCCGCCTCGTACTCCCGCGAGCGGCTGATGGCGAGTTGGATGACCGCCGCGGCGAGCGGGCCGAGCAGCATGATCAGGAGCATGCCGAGCAGGCCGGGGCCTTCGTCGTCGTCCGAGCGGCCGATCGGGATCAGCCAGGCGAAGTTCACCAGGAACATGATCACCGAGGCGAGGGCGCCGGCCACGGACGAGATCAGGATGTCGCGGTTGTAGACGTGGCTGAGCTCATGGCCGATCACGCCGCGCAGCTCGCGCTCGTCGAGGATCTGGAGGATGCCCTCGGTGCAGCAGACCGCGGCGTTGCGGGGGTTGCGGCCGGTGGCGAAGGCGTTCGGGGCCATGGTCGGAGAGATGTAGAGCCGCGGCATCGGCTGGCGGGCCTGCGTCGACAGGTCGCGGACCATCCGGTACAGCTGCGGCGCCTGGAACTCGCTCACCGGTCGCGCCCGCATGGCGCGCAGCGCCAGTTTGTCGCTGTTCCAGTACGCGTACCCGTTGGTGGCGAGCGCCACGACCAACCCGACGATCAGACCCGTACGCCCGAAGAGGCTGCCGATGAGGATGATGAGTGCGGACAGTCCCCCGAGGAGTACGGCGGTCTTCAGCCCGTTGTGCCGGCGGTGCACGGTACGCCCTCCAAGTGGTGCGGCAGGGGAACCCTTGCTGGTGCTGGTCCTCGTCCACTGTCCAGTGGACCCTCCCGTACTGGTCAACGCCAGGCGGGAGTGGCGGGTTCCCTTGCGCGCGGGGGGCGGTGCGCTCGGCCGTCCGGGTGACTCAGCGCGGAGCCGGCATCAGCCCGGCCTTGGCGAGCGCCTCGGGCAGCGGCTCGACCTCGCTGGTGCAGTGGCGGCAGCGGCTGGCGACGGCGGGGATCTCGGAGTAGCAGCGGGGGCAGTCGCGCAGGGCCGCCTTGATGTCGAAGGGCTCGTCCCGCTTGAAGCGGCTCTGGATCTTCATCATCGGGACCACGACAGCGAAGTACAGGACGGCCGCCGTGATCAGGAAGGCGAGGATCGCGCTGACGAAGAGGCCGTACGGGAACTTCGCGCCCTCCACCGTGAAGGTGGCCTTGCTGTAGTCGCCGATCGAGCCGGTGGCGAGGCCGATGAGCGGCACGATGAAGGCGTTGCTGAAGGCCGTCACGACCGCCGTGAAGGCGGCCCCGACGGCCAGACCGATCGCCATGGAGATGACGTTTCCGCGCAGGACGAAGTCCTTGAAACCGTTCAGCACGGTCGTGCTCCCGAAATGGTGGGGGGGGGATCAGAACAGGGTGCTCGCGGCGAAGCGCAGCACCAGCTGGGGGTAGCCGGACAGCAGGACGCCGGCGAAGGCCGTGAGGCCGATGGCGAGGGTGATCGGCGCCGGGGCGGCCGCGTGGGCCACCACCGCCTCCGCCTTCGTCCCGGCCTCGGGGGCGCGGAACAGCACCGCCGTCCACTGGAGGTAGTAGTAGAGGCCGATCACCACGTTGACGCCCATGACGACGGCGAGCCAGCCCAGGCCCGCGTCGACCACCGACTGGAACACGGTCACCTTGGCGAACAGGCCGATGATGCCGGGCGGCAGGCCCGCCAGGCACAGCAGGAAGAAGCCCATGGCGAGCGCGGTGACGGGCCGGGTCGCGTACAGGCCCCGGTAGTCGGAGATCCGGTTGAGCGGCCGCGTACGGGCCACCAGGGCGGCGACCGCGAAGGCGCCGAGGTTCACGACGGCGTACATCAGGGCGTACGAGACGGTGGCGCCGATCTGGTCGTTGCTGGAGTACGCGGCGGCCGCGATCGGCACCAGGAGGTAGCCGGCCTGCGCCACGGAGGACCAGGCCAGCAGCCGGACGGCGCTCCACGCGCGCGTGGAGACCTGCCGCAGGGCGGCGACGTTGCCGACGGTCATGGTCAGCGCGGCCAGCACGGACAGGGCCGGGCCCCAGACGTCGGCGTACGAGGGGAACGCGACGACGGTCACCAGGATGAGGCCGGTGAAGCCGACCGCCTTCCCGACGACGGAGAGGAACGCGGCGACGGGGAGCGGCGCGCCGACATAGGTGTCCGGCACCCAGAAGTGGAACGGCACGGCGGCCGTCTTGAAGGCGAAGCCGACGAGGGTGAGGGCGACGCCCGCCTTGGCGAGGGTGGCGAGCTGGGCCGGGGTGTCGTCGATGCCCTGGGCGATCTCCGTCAGGTGCAGCGTGCCGGTCGAGGCGTACACGAAGCTCACGCCGAGCAGGGACACGGCGGTCGCGGTGACGGAGGAGAGGAAGAACTTCAGCGCCGCCTCACCGGACATGCGGTCGCCGCGCTTGAGACCGACGAGCGCGAACGCGGGCAGCGAGGCGACCTCCAGGGCGACGATCAGGGTCGCCAGGTCGCGGGAGGCGGGCAGCAGGGCCGCTCCGGCGGCGGAGGACAGCAGCAGGAACCAGAACTCCCCGGCCGGGAGCTTCTCCTCGGTCTCCGTCAGCGACAGCAGGGCCGTCAGGAGGGCGCCGCCGAGCACCAGGAGCTGGATGACGAGGGTGAAGTGGTCGGCGGTGTAGCTGCACGCGTCCGGCTCGGTGGTGAGGCAGAAGGTGGAGCGGTCGCCCTTGCGCAGCGGCGCGAGGGCGACGAGGGCGGCGGCGAGACCGGCGATCGACAGCCAGCCGAGGAGGCGGCGGCGGTCCTTCGGTACGAAGAGGTCGGCGACGAGCACGGCCAGGCCGGTCACGGCGGCGATGGTGGGCGGCGCGATGGCCGCCCAGTCGACCGACTGGACAAGCTGGGCTGTGTTCGCGGTGCTCGCGGCTGCGGCGGTCACGACTTGCCTCCTGCGAGGAGCTTCTGCACGGCCGGGTCGGTGAGGCCGAGGAGGAGCGCGGGCCAGAGGCCGGCGAGGACGGTGAGGACGGCCAGCGGGGTCCAGGCGGCGAGCTCGTACGGCCGGACGTCGGCGATCGGCGGCCGGCCCTCGGCGGGCTGGGCGCCCATGCAGACGCGGCGTACGACGACGAGGAGGTACGCGGCGGTGAGCAGCGTGCCGAAGGCGCCGATGGCCATGAAGGTGAGGAAGGCGGGGCGGTTGAGGCCCGCGGCCGGCTGGAACGCGCCGAACAGCGCGAGCATCTCGCCCCAGAACCCGGCGAGGCCGGGCAGGCCGAGCGAGGCGACGGCGGCGAAGGCCAGCAGGCCGCCGAGGCGCGGCGCGCGGCCGTAGAGCGCGGCGCCGGTCTGCTGGGCCAGGGCGTCGAGGTCCGTGGTGCCGGTGCGGTCCTTGAGGGCGCCGACCAGGAAGAAGAGGAGGCCCGTGATGAGGCCGTGGGCGATGTTGGCGAAGAGCGCGCCGTTGACGCCGGTGGGCGTCATGGTGGCGATGCCGAGGAGCACGAAGCCCATGTGGCCGACGGAGGAGTACGCGATCAGGCGCTTGAGGTCGCCCTTGGCGCCGGAGCGGGCCAGGGCGAGGCAGGCGAGCGATCCGTAGATGACGCCGGCGACGGCGAAGGCCGCGAGGTACGGGGCGAGGACGTGCATGCCGTCGGGCGTGATCGGCAGGACGATCCGGACGAACCCGTACGTACCCATCTTCAGCAGGACACCCGCGAGGAGCACCGAGCCGACGGTCGGAGCGGCGGTGTGGGCGTCCGGCAGCCAGCTGTGCAGCGGCCACATCGGGGTCTTCACCGCGAGGCCCAAGCCGATCGCCAGAACGGCGATGACCTGCACGGACGTGGTGATGTCACGGCCGTTGTCAGTGGCGAGTGCCACCATGTCGAACGTGCCCGCCTTCAGCCCGACGAGGAGCAGGCCGAGCAGCATGACGACCGAACCGAGCAGCGTGTAGAGGATGAACCGCCAGGCGGCCTGGCGCCGGCCCTCGCCGCCCCAGCGGGCGATGAGGAAGTACATCGGGATGAGGACCATCTCGAAGGCCAGGAAGAACAGCAGCAGGTCGAGGACGGCGAAGGTCGCGAGCGTGCCGGACTCGAGGACGAGCAGCAGGGCGACGAAGGCCTTCGGGGACGGGCCCGCGGGCATCTTGAAGTAGCTGTACAGCGCGCAGAGGAAGGTCAGCAGCGCGGTCAGGACGAGGAGGGGGAGCGAGATGCCGTCGGTACCGAGGTGGATCCGTACGTCGAGCGCGGGGATCCAGCTGATGTCCGTCGTGGCCTGCATCTTCGACGGCTGGTCGTGGTCGAAGCCCAGCATGAGGACGATCGCGGCGGCCAGGACCGCGCCGGTCACGGTCACGCCGTGGCGCAGTACGGCCTGGTCCGGGGACTTCCCCTTCAGCCCGGGCGGGGCGGGGAGGAGCGCCGCGGCCGCGCCGATGAGCGGACCGACGACGATGAACGCGAGAAGGAACTGCATCACGGATTCGCTGATATCGATCACGGCTCACGCTCCGGCGGCGACGAGTACGGCGGCGATCGCCAGGACGACGGAGCCGGCCAGCAGGACGCTGAGGTAGGTCTGCACATTGCCGGTCTGGGCGCGGCGTACGGCCCGGCCGAGCAGGTGCGTGCCGCTGCCCGCGCCGCGTACGTAGGTCTCGACGACCTCCCGGTCGAGGAAGCTGACCAGGGAGGCCGCGGCCCGGACGGGGCGTACGAAGAGGGCGGAGTAGACGGCGTCGAGGCGGAAGCCGGCGGCGGCGTGGCGGTGCAGCGGGCCGAGCAGCAGGCGTCCGGGGTCGGGGGCCGACGCGATATCGCCGTAGGCGGGGGTGTGGCTGGCGATGGCCTCCTCCTCGGAGACGGCCGGCTCCTCCCGGGGGTGGGCGGCGACCGCGCCGAGCGGGGTGCGGGCGGCCTTCGCCGTGCCCGCTTTGGATGTCACCGCGTGCCAGGCCGCATAAGTGACCAGTCCGCCGACGAGCGCGATGCCCGTGCCGAGCACCGCCGTGGTGACGGTGGGGGTGAGCTCCTGGCCGTCGAACCAGTCGCCCAGGTAGCCGGCGGTGAGGCCGAAGGCGAGGGACGGGACGGCGAGCACCCACAGGACGCCGTTCATGACCAGCGGCTGGCGGCCGTGGTCGGGGGCCTCGGTGCCGCGGCCCCGGAAGGCCAGCAGCCACAGGCGCGTCGCGTAGGCGGCGGTGAGGAAGGCGGTGATCAGACCGGAGACGAGCACGATCCAGCCCGCCCCGGCGGGGGCGACGGCCCGGTCGCCGAGCGCGGTGTGCTCGGCGGCCACGAGCACGGCCTCCTTGGAGAAGAAGCCGGCGAACGGCGGGATCGCGGCGAGCGCGAGCAGCGCGACCGTCATCGTCCAGTAGGCGTCGGGGATGCGCCCGGCGAGGCCCCGCATGCGGGACATGGCGGCCAAGGAGTTGGTGCCGGCGGCATGGATGATCACGCCGGCGGCGAGGAAGAGCAGCGCCTTGAAGGCGCCGTGCGACAGGAGGTGGAAGACGGCGGCGCCGCGGTCGCCGACGGCCAGGGCGCCCGACATGTAGCCGAGCTGACCGATGGTCGAGTACGCGAGCACGCGCTTGATGTCGTCCTGGGCCAGGGCGGCCAGTCCGGAGCCCACCATCGTGACGGCGGCCATCACGGCGAGCACGGTCATGGCAGCCGCGGAGGCGGCGAAGAGCGGGAGGAGGCGGGCCACGAAGTAGATACCGGCGGCGACCATGGTCGCGGCGTGGATCAGCGCGGAGACCGGCGTCGGGCCGGCCATCGCGTCGGGCAGCCAGGTGTGCAGCGGGAACTGCGCGGACTTGCCCGCCACACCGGCGAGGAGCAGCAGCGCCACCAGTGTCGGGTGGTCGATGCCATCGGCGGCGACGGCGCCGAGGATCCCGGTGATCCGGAACGTGCCGGCGTCGGCCGCCAGCGCGAAGAGACCGATGAGGAACGGGACGTCACCGAGCTTGGTGACGAGGAACGCCTTCAGGGAGGCGGCCCGCGCCTCGGGCGTCTCCCAGTAGTGGCCGACCAGGAAGTACGAGCAGATGCCCATGATCTCCCAGCCGACCAGCAGCACCATCAGGTCGCCTGAGTAGACGACGAGCAGCATCGCGGAGGTGAAGAGGGAGACGAGCGCCGCGTACGAGGGGTAACGCGGATCGTCGCGCAGATAGCCCGTCGAGTAGATCTGCACGCACGACGCGACCACGCCCACGAGGACGGCGGCGAGGGCGGCGAAGCCGTCCAGGTGGAGGGCGAGCTCGATGGGGACCGAGCCGGTCGGGGTGAGCTGGGTGGCCGCGTCGATCGCGCGGCCGCCCCCCTGCCGGACGGCGACCAGGACGGCCACCACGAGGGCGGCGAGCGTCGGCAGGACGGCCAGCGGGCGGACGAAGCCGGGCGCGGTGCGGCCGAGCAGCAGCCCGGCCAGGGCACCGAGGAACGGAAGGAGGGGGACGAGGACGGCGAGGGTCGTGGTGGTCACGCGGTGGCCTCGGCCTTCTCGTCGGGGGCGTCGTCGGGGCCCGGCGTCTCGGCGTTGTCGCGGAGCTTGTCGATGTCGGAGGTGCCGCGGTTGCGGTAGACCATCAGGACGATCGCCAGGCCGATGCCGATCTCGGCGGCGGCGATGGCGATGGTGAAGAGGGTGAGCGCCTGACCGGCATGGAGGGTGTCGCGGAGCCAGACGTCGAACGCGACGAGGTTGAGGTTGACCGCGTTGAGCATCAGCTCGACGGACATCAGGACCAGGATCGCGTTGCGGCGCGCGAGGACTCCGTACAGCCCCGTGCAGAAGAGCAGGACGGCGAGGACCGCGGGATAGGCGAGGTGCATCAGCGCTGCCCCTCCCGGTCGGTGGTCCGCCCGTCGGTCCGGCCGGCCGAGGCTCCGTCGGTCGCCCGGTCCTTGCGGGACAGGACGATCGCGCCGACGAGCGCGGCGAGGAGGAGGACGGAGAGCGCTTCGAAGGGCAGCACCCAGTGCCGGAAGAGGATCGAGCCGGACACCTTGGTGGAGCCCTGGACGGGCCCGTCCAGGTCGATCCAGGTGGTGCGGAACGCGTCGACGACCACCCAGATCAGGGCGGCCGCCGCGGCGACGGCCACCACGAGCGCGGCCGGCCGGTTGCCCGAGTCCGCGTCCGGGGAGCGGCCGATGGGTGCCTTGGTGAGCATGAGACCGAAGAGGAGGAGGACGACGACGGAACCGACGTAGATGAGCACCTGGACCCAGGCCACGAACTCGGCGGTGAGGAGGAGGTACTCGACGGCGATGCCGCCGAGTGCCACGACCAGCCACAGGGCGGCGTGCACCAGCTGCTTGGTGGTGACGGTGACGACGGCCGCGCCGAGGGTGACGATGCCGACGAGGAGGAAGGCGATCTCGACGCCCGTGGGCGACAGGAAGCCGTGGGCTGCGGCGAGGCTCACTCGCTGCCTCCCGTGGCCCCGGACGCATCGGTGCCCTCGGTGGACTGGGGGCCCTCGGCCGGCTCGGCGGCCTGGGCCGCCTCGGCCGCCTGGGCGGCGGCGAGCTTCTCCGCGGCCTTGCGGGCGGCGGCGATCTCCTTCGGCTCCTCGGCGCCCGGATCGAGGGCGGGCGGCTCCGGGACCGTCCACATCCACTCGCGGAGCTTGTCCCGCTCGTGGGTGAGGTCGTGGATGTCGGTCTCCGCGTACTCGAACTCCGGCGACCAGAACAGCGCGTCGAAAGGACACACCTCGATGCAGATACCGCAGTACATGCACAGCGCGAAGTCGATGGCGAACCGGTCGAGGACGTTGCGGCTGCGCTCACGCCCGCCCGGCGTGGCGGCCGGGACCGTCTCCTTGTGGGAGTCGATGTAGATGCACCAGTCGGGGCACTCGCGGGCGCAGAGCATGCAGACCGTGCAGTTCTCCTCGAACAGTCCGATCACGCCGCGGGTACGGGGCGGCAGTTCGGGCTGGGCGTCCGGGTACTGCGCGGTGTGACTCTTCTTCGTCATCGTGCGCAGCGTGACGGCCAGGCCCTTGGCGAGGCCGGATCCGGGAATCGGGGGCATCAGGGGTTCACCACCTTGACGATGCCGGTGAGGGCGATCTGGGCGAGGGCGAGCGGGACGAGCGTGGTCCAGGCGAGCTTCTGCAGCTGGTCCTCGCGCAGCCGCGGGTAGCTCACGCGCAGCCAGATCACGATGAAGGCCAGCACGGCCGTCTTGAGCAGGGTCCAGAGCCAGCCGAGCCCCTCGGCGCCGAAGGGGCCGTGCCAGCCGCCGAGGAAGAGGACGGTGGTCAGACCGCAGAGCACGACGATGCCGGCGTACTCGGCGAGGAGGAACAGCGCGAAGCGCAGGCCCGTGTACTCGGTGTACGCGCCGAAGATGATCTCGGAGTCGGCGACCGGCATGTCGAAGGGCGGGCGCTGGAGCTCGGCGAGGCCCGCGATGAAGAAGACCAGCGCGCCGACGATCTGCCACGGCAGCCACCACCACTCGAAGGCGTTGACGATGCCGGGGAGGGAGACGGTGCCGGCCGCCATGGCGACGGAGGCGGCGGCGAGCAGCATGGGCAGCTCGTACGCGAGCAGCTGGGCGGCGGTGCGCAGGCCGCCGAGGAGGGAGAACTTGTTGGCGGACGCCCAGCCCGCCATGAGCGAGCCGAGCACGCCGACGCCCATGACGGCGAGCACGAAGAAGACGCCCGCGTCGACCAGGACGCCGACGGCGCCCTCGCTCGGCCCGATCGGGATGGCGACCAGGACGAGGAGATACGGAAGGAGGGCGACGGCGGGGGCGAGCTGGAAGATGCGGCGGTCGGCGTTGGCCGGGACCACGTCCTCCTTCTGCGCGAACTTCACCCCGTCCGCGACGAGCTGCGCCCAGCCGTGGAAGCCGCCGGCGTACATGGGGCCGAGGCGGCCCTGCATGTGCGCCATGACCTTGTGCTCCGTCTGTCCGATCACCAGGGGCAGGACGAGGAACACGGCGAAGACGGCGACCAGGCGGAGGGCGACGTCGAGCACGTCGTTCACGCGTCTCCTTCAGGTCGTTCGGGCTGTTCGGATCGCTCCGGTTGTTCGGGTCGCTCCGGCTGCTCCGGGCGTGCGGGTTGTGCGGGTCCTTCCGGGCGTCGCTGCTCTTCGGCGTCGGGCCCGGCGGCGGTGTCGTCGTCGAAGGCCGGGCGCGGGTTGTTCCAGGGCGCGTCCGCGCTGCGGGTGCGCGGCGGGGTCGGCGGCGCGGGCGTGGCCTCGGGCGCAGGCGTGGCCGCCTCCGGTGCTGCGGGCTCCGTGCGCTGGCTGGCCGAGCCGTCGCTCACGCTGCGCGCGCGGCGGGGCGTGCCGGTCGCCGGAGCCGCCGGGGCGGCGCCGGCAGCCGCCGGGTCCGCCGGGGCCGCCTGGCTCGCAGAGCCCTCGGCGGCCGTACGGGCGCGGCGTACCGGACGGTCGCCGGCAGCGGCACCGGCTGCACCAGCGGCGCGGGCCGGCCGTTCGCGGGCGGGGCGCGCCGGGGCAGGGGGGAGCTGGCCCTTGAGGGGGCCCCACTCGTTGGGGTCGGGCACGCCGGGCGGCAGCATCTGGCGGCGCTTGGGACCGCCGTGCTCGGATTCGCCCGGCTCCTTCGCGCCCGGCCACGCCTTGGCCACGCGCGCGGCCAGGACGAAGTCCTTGCGCAGCGGGTGGCCTTCGAAGTTCTCGGGCAGGAGGAGCGGCGCCAGGTTCGGGTGGTTCTCGAAGCGGACGCCGAACATCTCGTGTGTCTCGCGCTCGTGCCACGCGGCGCCCGCGTACACGCCGATGGCGGTCGGCAGCACCGGCGCGTCGTGCGGCACGGTCGTACGCAGCAGGAGACGGCGGACCGCTCCGTCGGCCAGGGCGACGACGTGGGCGCAGACGCGGAAGCCCGTCGCCGGTTCGTCGACCGCGCTCAGCCAGTCGAAGTAGGTGCAGCCCAGCTCGTCCCGGGCGGTTTCCAGCGCGGCGATCCAGGAGCCGGCCGGCACGTCGACCGTCAGCAGGTCGTACGCCCGCTCGGCGGTGGCCTCCTCGCCGAAGACCTCGGTGACGGATTCGGGGAGACGGTCGTACGCGTTCACGCCGAGCCTCCCGGGGACGGCGGCGGCACGGGGCCGCTGCGCAGCTGCGCGACCGAGGAGGGCCGCCCGTGGCCGTACCGCTCGCCCAGCGACTCGCGGGCGATCTTCTCCTGGAGCTTGAGGATGCCCTGGAGCAGCGCCTCGGGGCGCGGCGGGCAGCCCGGCACGTACACGTCGACGGGGATGATCTGGTCGACGCCCTTGGTCACGGCGTACGAGTCCCAGTACGGCCCGCCGCAGTTGGAGCAGGCGCCGAAGGAGATGACGTACTTCGGCTCCGGCATCTGCTCGTACAGCCGCTTCACCGCCGGGGCCATCTTGTCGGTGACGGTGCCGGAGACGACCATGAGGTCGGCCTGGCGCGGGCCGGGTGCGAACGGGATCACGCCGAGCCGGATGAAGTCGTGCCGGGCCATCGACGCGGCGATGAACTCGATCGCGCAGCAGGCCAGTCCGAAGTTGAAGACCCACAGGCTGTAGCGGCGGCCCCAGTTCAGGACCACCTTCATCGGCTCGGGGGCGAGCCGGGACAGGACGCCGAGCCTCTTCGGCTCGGGCAGGTCCACAGGGCTCGCAGGGGCCACAGAGGCCACAGGCGTCTCGGGAGTCACAGGGGTTACGTCCATGTCAGGACGCCCTTCTTGTACGCGTAGAGCAGTCCTACGGCGAGGAAGCCGAGGAAGATGAACATCTCGACCAGCGTCGTGGCGCCGTACCCCGGCGCTGCGAAGACCGTCGCCCAGGGGAAGAGGAAGATGGAGTCGACGGCGAAGATGACGTACAGAAAAGAGTAGACGTAGTAACGGACCTGGGTGTGGGCCCAGCCCTCGCCCACCGGGTCGACGCCGCACTCGTAGGTGAGCATCTTCTCCTGCGTGGGCACGACGGGCCGGAGGAGCCGGCCGGCCGCGAAGGCGACGGCGACGAAGAGCACCCCGAGCAGCGCCAGTAGCCCTACTACCGAGTAGCTTTGGAAGTAGTCGACGGCGAGTACGGTCCCCACGGTCGGTTCGGGCACGTCCGTGTTCCTCGCTCCCTGCCACGCGGCTGCTGTTGCGGCTGTTGTTTATGCGTTCTCTACGCACGGGAGTGTAGGCCCTGGCAAAGCGCGGGTAATCAGCCGTGCCGCACTTCGGCGGCGCCCGGGTGGCCCGTGAGGTGGGGTTAGCCCTACTCCACTCCCCCTACGAGCCCCATGGCGTGGGCGTGCACGGCCGGGCACGCTGGTCCGCATGACCGCACGCACCGCACCGCGCTTCGCCCTCGGCCGGCAGGCCTGGAGGGAGGTCGCGTACCTCCTGTCCAATCTCCCGGTCGCCGTGATCGGCTTTGTCTACGTGATGGTGGTGGTGGGCGTCGGCGTGGGCCTGTCGGTGACCGTCGTCGGGCTGCCGCTGCTCGCCGTCGGCCTCGCGGGGGCGCGGGTGCTCGGCCGGACGGAGCGGGCCCGGGCGCGGGCGCTGCTCGGCATACGGATCGACGAGCCGAGCCGGCTGCCGCACCGGCGCGGCGCCGGATTCTTCCCGTGGCTGTGGACGGGGCTGAAGGACCCGGTGGCCTGGCGGACGATGCTCTACGCGTTCGTCCGGCTGCCGTGGAGCGTGCTCACCTTCGCGGTGACGCTGGTGGGTCTCCTCGTGCTGTGGCCATTCCTCGGCTACATCGTGCGGGGCATGGCGGCCGTGGACGGGGCGGTGGCGCGCGGTCTGCTGTCCCCTTCCGACGAGTTGGAGCGGCGGATCGCGGAGCTGGAGTCGGACCGGGGCGTGGCCGTGGACACGGCAGCCGCCGATCTGCGCCGCATCGAACGCGACCTGCACGACGGCGCCCAGGCCCGCCTCGTCGCCCTCGCCATGGACCTGGGCCTCGCCAAGGAGAAGATGACCGAGGACCCCGAGGCCGCGGCGCGCATGGTCGAGGAGGCACACGGCGAGGTGAAGATCGCACTGCAGGAGCTCCGCGACCTGGCCCGCGGAATCCACCCCGCCGTCCTGACCGACCGAGGCCTGGACGCCGCCCTGTCCGCCGTCGCCTCCCGCTGCACCGTCCCGGTCAAGGTGTCCGTCGACCTGCCGGAGCGGCCCGCCCCGGCGATCGAGGGCATCGCCTACTTCACCGTCTCCGAGCTGCTGCAGAACGTGTCCAAGCATGCGGGGGCGCGCTCGGCGGCCGTCGAGGTATGGCGGGCGGACGGCCGGCTGCTCATACAGGTGACGGACGACGGCCATGGCGGCGCCCGGCTGGACGGCGGGACCGGCCTGCCCGGCCTGGAGGAACGCCTGGGCGCGGTCGACGGGCTGTTCACGGTGGAGTCACCGGCGGGCGGTCCGACCACCGTCACCGCCGAGCTGCCCTGGCGGCTCCGGGAGACCTCCCGCCCGGCCGCACGATAGCGGGCGCTGGGGGTGGGCCCACCCGCCTCGGGAGTAGGGAAAACCCCCGGTGAAGACGGAGACCGCCCTCATGGTGGGCGCGGCCCGGGCCCGGCAGCCTGAACACATGACGCAAGGGCGCGCAGTGCGCGACCGCGACTCGCAGAAACGGACAGACACCGATGGCCATGGCATACGGCTCGGGCACCACCCGGCACCACCGCGTTCCCGCGGCGCTGCGTGCGCCGTTGGAGGCGCGCACCTGGCGTGAGTTCGGCCACCTGCTGCTGGGCCTGCCGCTCAGCGTCTTCTACTTCACCGTCGCGCTGACGATGGCCTCGCTCGGCGCGGGGCTGCTCGTGACCTTCCTGGGCATACCCGTCCTCGCCGCCGGCCTCGCCGTGTGCCGCGGGTTCGGCGCGGTGGAGCGGGCTCGGGCGCGTGTGCTGCTGGGGGTGGAGATCGCCGACCCGGATCCGGTACGCGGCGGCCCCGGCCGCGGGCTGATGGCCCGGGTGGGCAGCCTGCTCAAGAGCGGCGTGTCCTGGCGGCACTTCCTCTACGCGGTGGTCCACATGCCCTGGGCGGCCTTCGCCTTCGCGGTGGCGGTGTCCTTCTGGTCGTACGGCTGGGCGCTGCTGACGTATCCGCTGTGGCAGTGGGTCTTCCCGGTGTACGCGGGCGTCGACGGGCTGCAGCTGTACGGCGACGGGACGCACAGCATCCACCTGGACTCGCCGGTCGAGCTGGCGCTGACGAGCCTGGTGGGGCTGCTGCTCTGGATGCTCACACCGTGGCTGATCCGTGCGCTGGCCACCGTCGACCGGCTGCTCGTCACGGGACTGCTCGGCCCGTCCCGGCTCGCCAGCCGGGTGTCGGAGCTGGAGTCGGACCGAGGCGTGGTCGTGGACACGGCAGCCGCCGATCTGCGCCGCATCGAACGCGACCTGCACGACGGCGCCCAGGCCCGCCTCGTCGCCCTCGCCATGGACCTGGGCCTCGCCAAGGAGAAGATGACCGAGGACCCCGAGGCCGCGGCGCGCATGGTCGAGGAGGCACACGGCGAGGTGAAGATCGCACTGCAGGAACTGCGCGACCTGGCACGCGGAATCCACCCCGCCGTCCTGACCGACCGAGGCCTGGACGCCGCCCTGTCCGCCGTCGCCTCCCGCTGCACCGTCCCGGTCTCGGTCGAGGTGGACCTCCCGGAGCGGCCCGCCCCGGCGATCGAGGGCATCGCCTACTTCACCGTCTCGGAGCTCCTGCAGAACGTGTCCAAGCACTCCGGTGCCACGCGGGCCGGTGTCGACGTGTGGCGGGTGGAGGACCGGCTGCTGCTCCAGGTGACGGACAACGGCCGCGGTGGCGCGCGGCTCGACGGCGGGACCGGCCTGGCGGGGCTGGCCGAGCGGCTGGACGCGGTCGACGGCGTCCTCGACGTGAAGTCACCGGCCGGTGGCCCGACCGCGATCATCGCCGAGTTGCCCTGGCGTGACCGGCCCTGACACACCCCTCGCCAGCTGCACACTCCCCCCCAAGTGGTTATCCACAGGCAGCCCATGACGGTCCGGATGCTGGAATGCTGTACCCCGGACGCGTAAACGCGTGGAACACATCAATGCGTGGGGGCTTCAGGATCGTGGGAGATGTGGAAGACCGAGTACGGGTGGTCATCGCCGAGGACTCCGTGCTCCTTCGGGAGGGGCTGACCCGGCTGCTGACCGACCGGGGGCACGACGTCGTCGCGGGGGTGGGTGACGGCGAGGCATTGATCAAGACAATTGACGACCTCGCGGCCCAGGGGGGCGTGCCGGACGTGGTGGTCGCCGATGTGCGGATGCCCCCGACGCACACCGACGAGGGGGTGCGGGCGGCGGTGCGCCTCCGCAAGGAGCACCCCGGCATCGGTGTCCTGGTGCTGTCGCAGTACGTGGAGGAGCGGTACGCCACGGAGCTGCTGGCCGGCAGCTCCCGGGGCGTGGGGTATCTGCTGAAGGACCGGGTCGCGGAGGTCCGCGAGTTCGTGGACGCGGTGGTGCGGGTGGCCCGGGGCGGTACGGCCCTGGACCCGGAGGTGGTGGCCCAGCTGCTGGGACGGAGCCGTAAGCAGGACGTCCTGGCGGGGCTCACGCCGCGGGAGCGGGAGGTCCTGGTGCTGATGGCGGAGGGGCGGACGAACTCCGCGATCGCGCGGCAGCTCATGGTGAGCGACGGCGCGGTGGAGAAGCACGTGAGCAGCATCTTCTTGAAGCTCGGCCTGGCCCCGAGCGAAGGTGATCACCGGCGGGTGCTCGCGGTGCTCACCTATCTGAACAGCTGATGCGTCCGAACAGCTGAGGGTCTGGCAGCGGAGGCGTCACAGCCCGCCGGCGCAGAACCGGAGGACCGGCCGGGAGCGTCGTTCACGCAGGAGTCGGGGGGAGACAAAGCATGATGAGTCCGGGTGTAAGGACGTTCCAAAATAACGTCCAACATTTGAGCGATCCAGGGAAGGCGACCCTTACGGACGTAGGGTGGGCCTTGGGAGCACCGGCCACCAGGCGGTCTTCCGAGCGTTCCCCCGCCGACGGCGGGGAGGCCCCTTGTCTCGAGGGAGGTCCAGTTCAGTGACCAGCCAGGTCAGCAGCCCGGCCGAACGGGCGGACGAGGCCGGCGAAGCCGACGAGGCTGTCGTCGGGGAACAGCGCGGCACGACGGCACGGCACGACGGCGAGAAGCAGGTACGTCGTCTGGATCGGGTGATCATCCGGTTCGCGGGTGACTCGGGTGACGGGATGCAGTTGACGGGTGACCGGTTCACCTCGGAGACGGCGTCGTTCGGCAACGACCTGTCCACGCTGCCGAACTTCCCCGCCGAGATCCGTGCCCCCGCCGGCACCCTGCCCGGTGTCTCGTCGTTCCAGCTCCACTTCGCCGACCACGACATCCTCACCCCGGGCGACGCCCCGGACGTGCTGGTCGCGATGAACCCCGCCGCCCTGAAGGCCAACATCGGCGACGTACCACGCGGCGGCGAGATCATCGTCAACACCGACGAGTTCGCCAAACGCGCCATGGCCAAGGTCGGCTACGACACCAGCCCGCTGGAGGACGGCTCGCTGGACGGCTACCACGTCCACCCCGTCCCGCTGACCACGCTCACGATCGAGGCGCTGAAGGACTTCGGCCTGCCCCGCAAGGAGGCCGAGCGGTCGAAGAACATGTTCGCGCTCGGCCTGCTGTCGTGGATGTACCACCGGCCCACCGAGGGCACGGAAAGATTCCTGCGCCAGAAGTTCGCCAAGAAGCCGCAGATCGCCGAGGCGAACGTGGCCGCCTTCCGCGCGGGCTGGAACTTCGGCGAGACCACCGAGGACTTCGCCGTCTCCTACGAGATCGCCCCCGCCACCCAGGCCTTCCCCACCGGCACCTACCGCAACATCTCCGGCAACCTGGCCCTGTCCTACGGGCTCATCGCGGCCTCCCGCCAG
>NZ_JBIWJG010000012.1:0-222235 GCF_044765045.1 Streptomyces sp. NPDC093546
AACACCTCCTGGCCACCTGGACCGGCACCTGCCCCACCTGCCGGCAGGACATCCCCTGGCAGACCTACGACACCACCTAACAAAGCACTACTAGGCGTCGGCGAGGAGGGGGTCGTACGGAGTGCTCGCGCGGCGGCCCGCCATGAAGGAGAGGAAGTCGCCCACGAAGGCGCTCCGGCCGTAGGCGCCGTCGGTGGTGCTGAGGTCGCGGTGGAAGGCGGCGCGGAAGAGGGTCCGGTACTCGTCCGCGTCGATGCTCCCGCTGCCGTCCTTGTCGGTGGCGTCGAAGAGCACCTCGGCGACGCGGATGAGCGCGGGTCCGGCGAGGGAGGGGACGGCGGCGGCGTACTCGTCGGCGCTGACGCGGCCGTCGCCGTCCGTGTCGAGGGCGGCCTGGAGCTCGCGCCACCAGGCGGCGAACGCTTCGTAGAGCCGGGTCTCCTCGGGTTCGTCCAGGTCGAGGCGGGTGGAGAGTTCGCGGGCCATGGCGGCGAGGTCGGGCCAGTCGAGGTGGCCGTCGCCGGTCTGGTCCAGCACCTGGCGGAAGAACTCCTCCGCCGAGCGCCGGCCCTCCCCGGTGCCTGCCGAAGGTGCCGGGTCCGGTCCGGGGTCGGCGTCGCCGCCCAGCGGTGAAAGGAGGCGGAGCAGGGCCGACGCCTGCTTCATGCGAGCGCGCAGGGCGGCCACGGTCCGGGCGCGGGGGTCGTCGCTGCCTGGTGAGAGCGAGAGGAGTTCGATGATGCTCTCGGCGTTGATCCAGCCCGCGGGGAGGAAGCGGGCGAGCCCGGCGGCGAGGTAGGCGCCCTGCATGAGGGTAGGGGCGCCGGGCATCTCCGGCAGGCCGGCCCGGCGCCGGTACGCCTCGGGGAGCGAGGCGACGGTGAGCGCGCCGAGGAGCGGACCGGCGACCGCCCGGCCGGCCGCCCACAGCGTGGGCGCGCCGTCGAGCAGCGCCGGGGCGGGCAGGTGGTCGAAGAGGCGGTAGAGGATGACGCGGGCCGCCTCGGTGTTCTCCAGCTCGTCCTCGACGACCCGGTCGAAGTACCGCCAGAAGTCGTGGAGGTCGTCGGGGAGTTCCCCGGCGTCGCCGTCGAGCGCGGCGAGGAACGCGCGGTACTCCCCGTACATCCGCTCCATCGTGTCCTGGTCGAGCGGCTGGCCGCTCAGCCGGCACATGGTGACGGCGCTCTCGAAGAGGGTGGCGACCACCCAGGCGCGGGTCGCGCGGTCCATCGCGTCGTAGGCGCGGCCGCGGGAGTCGGAGCCGCTCATGCGGGCGTGCAGCCGGTTGAGCCGGGCAGCCTCCCGTTCGCGTACCGCCGGGTCGGTGTCGAACATGCGCCTCATGCTGAAGAAGGTGTTGCGGAGCCGCCGCCAGGGGTGGGCGACGAAGGTGGAGTTGTCGACAAGGGCGGCGCCGATCTGCGGGTGAGCGGCCTCCAGCACGGTGGCGCGGATCATGGCCAGCGCCCAGCGCGGGTCGTCGAAGAAGGCGCGGAACTGCGATTCGGGGCCGAACAGGGGCGCCTGGTCGGCCGTTCCCGTGGTTCCGGTCGTCATGATGGGTCTCCGTTCGTCCGGGGCGCCACGCCGCCGAAGCGGCGGTCGCGGCACCGGTAGGTGTGCAGGCAGGCGAGGAAGTCGGGGGCCCGGAAGTCCGGCCAGAGCACCTCGGGGAAGACCCACTCGGCGTAGGCGACCTGCCAGAGCATGAAGTTGGAGATGCGCTGCTCGCCGGAGGTGCGGATGACCAGGTCCACGTCGGGGGTGTCGGGGAACGGCAGGTGGTCCGCGAAGAGCTGCTCGGTCACCTCGTCGGCGGGCGTTCCGCTGCGGATCAGCGACCGTGCGGCCTCGACGATGTCGCGGCGCCCGCCGTGGTCGAAGGCGACGGTCAGCGTCATCCCCCGGTTGTCGGCGGTCAGCGTCGTCAGGTCGTCGAAGTCCCGCGCCAGTTCGCGGGGGATGCGCGGGTCGGCGACCCCGAGGAAGCGGCAGCGGATGCCGCGGGCGAGCAGCAGCGGCGCGTGCTTCCGCACGACCCGGCGGACCAGGCGCATCAGGTAGTCGACCTCGGTGCCGGGGCGGTTCCAGTTCTCGGTGGAGAAGGCGTACAGGCTGAGCCACTCGACGCCGGCGGCCCGGGCCGCCTCGATGATGTCGATGACAGTGGTCTCGGCGGCCCGGTGGCCCGCCGTGCGGGGAAGCGAACGCCGCTGCGCCCAGCGGCCGTTGCCGTCCATCACGCAGGCCACGTGCCGCGGCACCGCACGCGCCGGCGCACCGTCCCGCCCCTGCTCGCCGGGCCCTGAGCTCCGCCGTTCCCCGCCCGGCCCGTCGCGGTCGCCCTGCCGCTGCCCGCCGGGCCCGTCGCCGCGCTGCCGCCCGTCCGGTCGGTCCTCCGTCGCCGCGCGTGCGCGCGGGACGCCGTGATCCGTCACGCCCGCCCCCGTCCCCTCCGGAGCGGCACCACCGGTCGTACCGCGCTCGGTCACGCCCATCCCGTCTCGCCGCCCCCACCCGGCCCACGCCCTGCCGGCGTGTTCCCTGCCCCGGAGTCTGGCAGCGCGACAGGGCCCCTGACCGGCGGATACGGGTGGCCGTCACCCTTGGCTCGTGCGTGCGAATTTCCTCGCACCGGCATCGGAGGGTGTTCGGTGCCGTGGGCGGCCGACTCCTTCGACTTCGGGTAGGGACATCTCATGCAAACCTTCCTGCCCTACTCCGGTTTCACCCGTTCGGCGGAGGCCCTGGATCCGCGTCGGCTGGGCAAGCAGCGGGTGGAGGCGCTCCAGGTGTTCCGCGGGCTGACCGTGCCCGGATACGGATGGCGCAGGCATCCCGCGGTCCGCATGTGGACCGGGTACGAGGAGGCGCTGGTCCGCTACGGCCTGGACGTCTGCCGCGTCTGGACGGCCACCGGGCGCTCGGACACCTGCGCCGACACGCTGATGCGCGACTTCCGCGCCTGGCGGCGGCCGGTGGAGGACGCGCCCCGGCCGCAGGGCGGGCTCGCCGCGGCCGGGGAGCTGCCGCCGTGGCTCGGCGATCCCGCCTTCCACCGCAGCCACCAGTCGGCGCTGGTGCGCAAGGACCCCGACTTCTACCGGGGCCACTTCCCCGGGGTCCCGGACGACCTCCCGTACGTCTGGCCGGCGTCCGACCGGGTCCCGGAGGCGGCCCGCGAGGCGTGAACGGGTCAGGGGCCGGCCAGCGCCTCCAGCGGGCTCAGCGCGGCCGCCCGGCGGGCGGGGACGGTGGCCGCGGCCGCGCCGACGGCGAGGGACAGCAGGGCCGTCAGGAGCAGCGTCCCCCACGGCAGCGCCAGGGAGTACTGCTCCAACGCGCCGTTGGCGAGCGAGCCGACCGCCCAGGCGCCGAAGATGCCGCCCGCCATGCCGAGGAGGGTGCCGAACGCGGCGACGCTCACCGCCTCCAGGCGGATCATCCGCCGGACGCCGGCGCGGTCCATGCCGAGGGCGCGCAGGGCCCCGATCTCGCGGGTGCGTTCCGCGACCGACATGGCCAGGGTGTTGACGATGCCGAGCGCGCCGATCACGACGCCGATGGCGAGCATCCCGTACATGACCTTCAGCAGGTCGCCCATGGTGCCGGCGGCCTCGGTGACGAGTTGCTCCCGGTCCCGCACCTGCAGCAGGGGGTTGCCGCCCACGGCGGTGCGCAGCCGCCGCTCGATGGTCTTCGAGACCGCGCCGTCGTCGGTGCGGACGAGGACCCGCTGGACCGAACCGGGCAGGAAGGCGTCCTCGGCCACCTCCGTACGGGCGCCCAGCGCGTCGCGGGCGATGGGGTTGTCCTGGTAGACGCCCACGACGGTGTACGGCTTCGGCTCCCGGTTCCGGCCGATGGCGGCGTCCAGCCGGCTGCCCGTGCTCAGGCCGCCTTCCCGAGCGAGGGTGCGGGAGACGGCGATCCGGCCGGGCCCGAGTCCCTCGGCGGAACCGCTGACGAAGTCGAGCTTCATGACGGCGTTCACGGTGCCGGGGTCGACGCCGGAGATCTCCCGGACCGCGCCGCCGGTGAAGAGGGTGGAGTCCGCGACGGCGCTCGCGGTCCGTACGCCGGCGGTGTCGGCCACCCGCCGCACGGCGGCCGGGTCGATACCGGTCGTGGTGGAGCGGGCGCCGATCACGTAGTCGGCGCCGAGCCCGGCCGCGGCCTGGCGGTCGAGGGCCTGCCCGGTGGAGTTGCCGATGACGGCGAGCCCGGTGACGAGCGCGGTGCTGATCATCAGGGTGGCGGCGGTGGCCGCGGTGCGGCGCGGGTCGCGCAGCGCGTTCTCGCGGGCGAGTCGCCCGATGACCCCGAAGCGGGCGGTCAGCCGTCCGGTCAGCCGGATCACCGGCGCGGCGAGCAGCGGAGCCAGGACGATCAGGGCGGCGAGGAGGAGGGCGCAGCCGAACATCGCCGTCCGCAGGTTCTCCTCCGAGGCGTCCTCCGCCCGGGTGAGCGACACCAGCAGACCCGCGCCGAGGACGAGGAGGGCGAGGCCGGTGGCCGCACGGAGCCGGAGGCGGGACCGGGTGGCGGAGGGCGGTTGTGCGGCCGTACGCATCGCCTCGACGGGCGCGACCCCGGCCGCCCTCCGGGACGGCAGCCACGCGGCGAGCACGGTGACGCCCACACCCACCCCGAGCGCCGCCGCGACCGAGCGCGGGCCGACCACCAGCGGGCCTCGCGGCAGGGCGTTCCCGCCGGTGCTCAGGACGTCGGGCAGTACGGCGGCGATGCCGAGCCCGAGCAGGAGGCCGGCCGCCGACGCGGCGAGGCCGACGAGGAGGGCCTCCAGGAGGACGCCGCGGGACACCTGGCGGCGCGAGGCTCCGATCGCCCGCAGCAGCGCGATCTCACGGGTGCGCCGTGCCACGAGCATGGTGAAGGTATTGACGATGAGGAACGAGCCGATGAACAGCGCCACCCCGGCGAAGACCAGCGGCAGCTTCTCGTAGCCGCGGGTCAGGGTGTCGACGAGGATCGCCTGCTGGGCGGCCTGGGCGGCGCCGGTGGTGGCCTCGGCGCGGTCGGGCGGGAGCACCTCGGTGACGCGGCGGGCGAGCTCGGACGGGGCGGTGCCGGGCGCGGCGGACAGGTCGATGCCGGTGTAGTGGCCCGGCGACGCGAAGAGCCGCTGGGCGGTCGCCCTGTCGAAGAGGGCGAGGGTGCCGCCGGCGGTGACCCGGGTGTCCTCGGTGGTGACGATGCCGACGAGCCGCTTGGTCATGACCGGGCCGTCGGTGGCCAGCGTGATCGTGTCGCCCACGCGGAAGCGGCCGGCCGCGGCGGTGCCGCTGTCCACGGCGATGTCACCGCCGTCGGCCGGGGCGCGGCCCTCGAGGAGCGGATAGCGGCTGTCCTCGCCGTCCTCGCCGGGTACGTAGGCGGCGGCCAGGTTCGACCAGGCCCGGTCGGCCCGCAGCGGGGTGCCGTCCGCCGCGTTGAGGGTCGCCGAGCCGTCCGCCGACGGGCGCACGGCGGAGACGCCGGGTACGTCGGCCAGTCGCCGTACGAGCGCGTCGTCGAGCACGCCCCCGGCTCCGGTTCCCTCGTCGGCGGGGCTGCCGGGCGGGGGCGGCTTCTCGGTCACGGTGACGGCGATGCCGGCGAAGCTCTTGGAGGCGGCGGCGCGGTGGGCGGCCGCGGTGGAGTCGGCGAAGACGAGGGTGCCCGAGACAAAGGCGACGCCGAGCATGACGGCGAGCACGGTCATCAGGAGCCGGGCCTTGTGGGCGCGTACGGAGCGCAGAGCGGTGCGGAACATGGGGCTGATCGGTCCTTCCGCTCAGGCCTGGTGGGAGGTCGAGTGGTACGTCTCGTTCGCGATCCGGCCGTCCGCGAGGTGCACCACGCGGTCCGCGTACGCCGCCGCGGCGGGGTCGTGGGTGACCATGACGACCGTCTGGCCGAGCTCGCGCACCGAGTCGCGCAGGAAGCCGAGGATGTCGGCCCCGGCCCGGGAGTCGAGGTTTCCGGTGGGCTCGTCGCCGAAGACGATCGCGGGGCGCGAGACCAGGGCGCGGGCGACCGCGACGCGCTGCTGCTGGCCGCCGGAGAGCTCCGCGGGCCGGTGGTCGAGGCGGTGGGAGAGGCCGACCATGGAGACCACACGGTCCAGCCACTTCCGGTCGGGGCGGCGTCCGGCGATGGCGAGCGGCAGCGTGATGTTCTCCAGCGCGCTCAGCGTCGGCAGCAGGTTGAACGCCTGGAAGACGAAGCCGATCCGGTCGCGGCGCAGGCGCGTGAGCCGCCGGTCGTCGAGCGTGCTCAGTTCGGTTGTGCCGACGCGCACGGAGCCGGAGCTGGGCGTGTCGAGCCCGGCGACGCAGTGGAGGAGGGTGGACTTGCCGCAGCCGGAGGGTCCCATGATGGCGGTGAACTCGCCCTCCCGGAAGGCGATGCCGACCCGGTCCAGGGCGACGACGCGGGTGTCGCCGCTGCCGTAGACCTTCGTCAGGTCGGTGGTGGCGGCGGCGATCCCGGTCGATGGGCGGGGCACGAGGGGGTCGGTGGTCACGAGGACTCCTCTTCGAGTACGCAAAGGTGCACGTCGAAGGGTGTCCGGCGGATGTATCGGGACCTGGGCCGGCGTGTATCGGTGGCCGCGCCGCTTCGTATCGGTTCTGTAGGCCCGGCGGCGCGGTCAGTCCGGTGGCAGGCGCAGGGTGGCGACGGCGCCTCCGTCCGGGGCGTTGCCGAGCCGCAGTTCGGCGCCGAGGAGTCGGGCCTGCCCGAGGGCGATGGTCAGGCCGAGCCCGTGGCCGGAGCCGCGTTCCGCCGCGCCCGTGTGGAAACGGCGCGGGCCGTGGAGGAGCAGGTCCGGAGGGAAGCCCGGGCCGTGGTCGCGCACGACGACCGTACGGCCCTCGACGGTGACCCGTACCGGGGTGGCGCCGTGCCGGTGGGCATTGGCGACCAGGTTGCCGACGATCCGCTCCAGGCGGCGCGGGTCGGTCTCCACGGTGAGTTCCGCGACCTCCATGACTTCCGTGACCTCCGTGTCGAGGCCCGTGCGGGCCACGGCCTCGGAGACGACGGCGCCGAGCGGTACCCGTGCGCGTACGGGCTGCTCGGCCCCGGCGTCCAGGCGGGAGATCTCCAGCAGGTCCTCGACCAGGCCCCGCAGATCCCGCACCCGCGCGCGCAGCAGGTCCTCCGTCTCGCCCGGCGGCAGCAGGTCGGCCGCCGCCAGCAGTCCGCCGACGGGGGTGCGCAGCTCGTGGGCCACGTCCGCGGTGAACTGCCGCTCGGTGCGCAGCCGTCGACCGAGGCTGTCGGCCATCCGGTCGACGGTGGCGGCGATCTCGGCCACCTCGTCGCGGCCCTTGGTGGGACCGGTCCGGGCGTCCAGGTCCCCGGCGGAGATCCGGCTCGCGGTCTCGCCGACCCGCCGCAGCCTGCGGGCGAGCAGCCCGGCTCCGGAGACGGCGAGCGGCGCGGCCGCCGTGAGGGCGACCAGCGAGGCCACGGTCATGGTGACGTCGAGCCGGCGCAGGTCGTGGAGCTCGGGGCTCATGTTGACGCGTACGGCGAGCAGGGGGCTGCCGGGGCCGCCGGTCCGCTGGGCGGCCCACACGCTCGGGCCCAGGTTCCCGTCGACGCGCTCGTCGTACGCGGCTCGCCGGTCGCCGTGTGCCGGGTCGCGCAGGGCGCCGGGCAGCTCGGCCGGATCGAGCTCGGCGCCGTCCGCGAGCGTTCCGGTACGCCGGTACACGTCCATGGCGGAGTAGAGGGTGTTGAGGGCCTGCCTCTCGGCGCGGTCGCGGATGTCCCGCGCGGTCCACAGGTGCACCAGCACGCCCACCGCGGCCGTGACCAGGCAGGCCGTGGCGGCGGCCAGCGCCGCGATCTTCCAGCGCAGGGACGTGCGGGCCGGGCGGAGCCGGCGGAGGGGGCGCACCGCGGACTCAGCGCCTGAGCTTGTAGCCGAAGCCGCGGACCGTCTCGATCCGGTCCCGGCCCAGCTTCCGGCGCAGCCGCTGCACGCACAGGTCCACGACGCGGCTGTCGCCGTCCCAGCCGTACTCCCAGACGTCGCGCAGCAGGGTGTGCCGCTCCAGTACGACACCGGGGTGGGCGGCGAACGCGAGGAGCAGCTTCAGCTCGGTCGGGGTCAGCGCCACCGGGCTCCCGGACACCGTCACCTCCATGCCGGCGGTGTCGATGGCCAGGTCCCCGAAGACCAGCACCTGTCGCTCCTCGCCAGCCGTCCGCTCGGGCCCCGGGGCGGGGGCGGGGGCGGGGGCGTAGGTCGCCCGCCGCAGGAGCGAGCGGATGCGTGCGACGAGTACGTACGTGTCCACGGGCTTGACCACGTAGTCGTCGGCTCCGGCCTCCAGGCCGGCGACGACGTCGAGGCCGTCGCCCCGGGCGGACATCATCAGGACGGGCACGAGGCTGGTCTCCCGGATCCTGCGACACAGGCCGATCCCGTCGAGGCCGGGCAGCATGACGTCCAGGATCAGCAGGTCGAAGCGCTCGTCGCGGAAGAGCTCGAGGCCGGTGAGACCGTCGGCCGCGGCCCTCATCTCGTAGCCGTAGCGCTCCAGGGCGACGGCGAAGGACCGGCGCATCAGGTCGTCGTCCTCCACCAGCAGCACCCGGACGGGCTGCGAGGACGCCTGGGCCGGGGCGGGGGAGGACACGGGCGGCTGGCTCCTGTTCGGACGGGTCGGTGGAACGATACGGCAGATGCGGCAGACGCCCTGTAGACGCCTTCGCCGGCCGCTCAGGCGCCCGCGAGACGGACGCCCTGCCGCTCGGCGGCGGCGAGGACCGCGTCCAGCAGGCCGGGGAAGAGCGCCTCCAGGTCGTCGCGGCGCAGGCCGTTCATCTTGGCCGTGCCCCGGTAGGTCTGGCGGATGACACCGCTCTCGCGCAGGACACGGAAGTGGTGCGTGGTGGTCGACTTGGTCACCGGCAGCTCGATGTGCGAGCAGGCCACCTCGGACTCCGCCGTGGCCAGTTCGCGTACGACGCGCAGCCGCATCGGGTCGGCGAGGGCGTGGAGCACCCCTTCGAGGCGGATGTCGTCGCGCGCGGGGTGAGCGAGTTCGCGCGGGCTGGAGCCGGCGGCTCCGGTGCTTCCGGTGCTTCCGGTGCTTCCGGTGCTTCCGGTGCTTCCGGTGCTTCCGGTGCTTCCGGTGCTTCCGGTGGTCAGAGCGGTCACGGGGGCTCCAGGTTCCTCGGTTCCCTGCATTGTACGAGAGACCTCGTAGTTTGACAGGTGCCGTACTACGACGGTTATCGTACGAGGCGTACCGACCGGCCCCGCCGCGCATTGGAGTCCGCCGTGAGCGCACTGTTCGAGCCCCGCACCCTGCGGTCGCTGACCATTCCCAACCGCGTCTGGATGGCACCCATGTGCCAGTACAGCGCCGAGGCCTTCGGACCGAACGCGGGCGTCGCCGGCGACTGGCACTTCGCGCACTACGCGGCCCGCGCCGCCGGCGGCACCGGTCTGATTCTGCTGGAGGCCACCGCGGTCTCCCCCGAGGGCCGGATCAGCCCGTACGACCTCGGTCTCTGGAACGACACCCAGGTCGAGGCGCTGCGCCGGATCACCGGGTTCCTCAAGAGCCAGGGCACGGTCCCGGGCGTCCAGCTCGCCCACGCCGGGCGCAAGGCCTCCACCGAGCGCCCCTGGAAGGGCGGCGCGCCGGTCGGCGCCGACGCGCACGGCTGGCAGCCGGTCGCCCCGAGCCCGCTGCCCTTCGACGAGGGCCACCCGGTGCCGGACGAGCTGACGCTCGAGCAGATCGGCGAGATCGCCGGTCAGTTCGCGGCCGCCGCGCGGCGCGCGCTCGACGCGGGCTTCGAGGTCGTCGAGATCCACGGCGCGCACGGCTACTTGATCAACGAGTTCCTCTCCCCGCACAGCAATCACCGCACCGACGCCTACGGCGGCTCCTTCGAGAACCGCACCCGCTTCGCCCTGGAGGTCGTCGACGCCGTACGGGAGGTGTGGCCCGAGGAGCTGCCCCTGTTCTTCCGGATCTCGGCCACCGACTGGCTGGAGGAGGGGGCGGGGTGGACGGCCGACGACACGGTGCGTTTCGCCGCGCTGCTCAAGGAGCACGGCGTGGACCTGCTCGACGTGTCGACCGGCGGCAACGCGCCGCACGTCCACATCCCGGTCGGGCCGGGTTACCAGGTGCCGTTCGCGGCGCGGGTGAAGGCGGAGACGGGCCTGCCGGTCGCCGCGGTGGGGCTGATCACCGAGGCCGCGCAGGCCGGGAAGATCGTCGCCAACGGCGAGGCGGACGCGGTGCTGCTCGGCCGTGAGCTGCTGCGCAATCCGTCGTGGGCCCGGCACGCGGCGCGCGAGCTGGGTGGCGAGGTGCACGTGCCCGACCAGTACCACCGGTCGGTCTGACGTCACCGGCCGGGGGTCTGACACCTCGCGCGACCTGCGAAAACGCCGCCAGGACGGCCACTGTCAGTGGGTGGGTGCACACTGGCCCGTATCCGCGACAACGGCGTCCTGGAGGTGTCGGCCATGACCGACGTACTGCTCACCGTAGGCACACGCAAGGGACTCTTCATCGGCCGGAGGCGAGACGGCAGGTGGGAGTTCGGCGGCCCGCACTTCAACGCGCAGGCCGTGTACTCGATCGCGATCGACACGCGCCGGAGCACGCCCCGCCTGCTGGCGGGCGGGGACAGCGCGCACTGGGGTCCGTCGGTGTTCCACTCCGACGACCTGGGCGAGACCTGGATCGAACCGCGGCAGCCGGCGGTCAAGTTCCCCAAGGACACCGGCGCTTCGCTGGAGCGGGTGTGGCAGCTCCACCCGGCGGGCCCGGCCGCTCCCGGTGTCGTCTACGCGGGCACGGAGCCTGCCGCCCTCTTCCGCTCCACGGACGAGGGCGAGACCTTCGAGCTGGTGCGTCCGCTGTGGGAGCACCCGACCCGGTCGCAGTGGGTGCCCGGCGGGGGCGGCGAGGCCGTGCACACCGTCGTCACGGACCCCCGCGACCCCGACCTGGTGACGGTCGCGGTGTCGACGGCCGGGGTGTTCCGCACCCGGGACGGCGGCGCGAGCTGGTCACCGTCGAACGACGGCGTGTCGGCGGTCTTCCTGCCGGACCCGCACCCGAAGTTCGGGCAGTGCGTGCACAAGATCGCGCAGGACGCGGGCGACCCGGACCGGCTCTACCTCCAGAACCACTGGGGGGTGTACCGCAGCGACGACGGCGGCGCCAAGTGGACCGACATCGGCGCCGGCCTGCCCTCCGACTTCGGCTTCGCCATGGTGGCGCACCCGCACCAGGCGGACGTGGCGTACGTGTTCCCCATCGCCGCGGACGCGGACCGGGTCCCGGCGGACCACCGCTGCCGGGTCTACCGCACGAGTGACGCGGGCGGGACGTGGGAGCCCCTGTCGGCGGGCCTGCCCGAGGGCGACCACTACGGCACGGTGCTGCGGGACGCGATGTGCGTGGACGACGCCGACCCGGCGGGCGTGTACTTCGGCAACCGCAACGGCGAGCTGTACGCGAGCGCGGACGACGGCGACAGCTGGCAGTTGCTCGCCTCCCATCTGCCGGACGTGCTGTGCGTGCGGGCCGCGGTCGTCGGATGAGGTCCGGTGAGGTCCGGGCGCGCGGGCCCGGTGCGGTGCGGTCGGGTGCGGTCCGCGCCTCGGGCACCGGGTGAGAGGGGGCTCGCTGCGCCAGTAGAGTGACGGCCGTGGCAGCACGACCGTTGAATGAAATCGTCGAGCCGGGGTGGGCGCAGGCCCTCGCGCCGGTGGCCGAACGCATCGCCGCGATGGGCGACTTCCTCCGCGCGGAGATCGCCGCGGGACGCACCTACCTCCCGGCGGGGGCGAACGTCCTGCGGGCGTTCCAGCAGCCGTTCGACGAGGTGCGGGTCCTGATCGTCGGCCAGGACCCGTACCCCACACCGGGACACGCGGTGGGGCTGAGCTTCTCGGTCGCGCCCGACGTGCGGCCGTTGCCCGGCAGCCTGGAGAACATCTTCCGGGAGATGCACACCGACCTCGGGCTGCCCCGGCCCTCCAACGGCGACCTGACGCCGTGGACCCGGCAGGGCGTGCTGCTGCTCAACAGGTCGCTGACGACGGCGCCCCGCAAGCCGGGCGCGCACCGCGGCAAGGGCTGGGAGGAGGTGACCGAGCAGGCCATCAAGGCGCTCGCCGCACGCGGCAAGCCGCTGGTGTCCGTGCTGTGGGGGCGTGACGCCCGCAATCTGCGCCCGCTGCTCGGTCGGCTCCCCGCCATCGAGTCGGCCCACCCGTCGCCGATGTCGGCCGACCGCGGCTTCTTCGGCTCGCGCCCGTTCAGCCGGACGAACGAACTCCTGCTCCAGCAGGGCGCCCAGCCGGTCGAGTGGCGCCTGCCGTGACGCGGCGCGGCGGCGCATGAGCGGCCGCGTGTGGGTGCTGGGCGTCGACTCCGGCGGCTCGGGGCTGCGGGTCGCCCTGGGGGCCGTTGGGGAGACCGGTGGTGTGCGGGCCGTCGACAGCGTGGCGTTCGCGGAGCCGGTACGCACCGGGGAGCGCGGCATCGACGCCGGGCACCTGCTGGAGCGGCTGGTGCCCGCCGCCGAGGAGCTGCTGACCCGGGCCGGCGTCGCCGGACGGCCGGCCTCCGGCGGCGCCGCCCCCCTCGCCGCGGTCGCCGTCGGGGCCGCCGGGATGGCGACCCTCGGGGACGACCTGCGCGCCACGCTGCCCGCCGCGCTGCGGAGTTCCCTCGGCGTGCACCGGCTCGCGCTGGCGGCCGACGCGGTCACCGCGTACGCGGGGGCGCTCGGCCAGCGGCCGGGCGCGGTGGTCGCGGCAGGCACCGGCATGATCGCGCTCGGCACGGACCTGGCGGTCTGGCGCCGCGCGGACGGCTGGGGCCACCTGCTGGGCGACTGCGGCAGCGGGGCCTGGATCGGCCGCGCCGGGCTGGAGGCCGCCCTGCGCGCGTACGACGGCCGCCGCGGCGGCTCGGCCGCGCTCCTGGCGCGCGTCGAGGCGCTGTTCGGCGATCCGGCCGGCCTGCCCGCGCGGCTCTACCCGCGCCCCGACCGGGCGGCGGTGCTGGCCTCGTTCGCGCCCGAGGTGGCCCGGTGCGGCGCGGAAGGCGACCCGGTGGCGGCCGGCATCCTCGCCGGGGCCGCGCGCCACATCGCCGAGGCCGCCGCCGCGGTCTGTCCGCCGGTCGCCGACCGCATGGACCGCACAGGCCACCCAGACGACACGGACCACGAAGGCCACGAAGACCACGTGGAAGTGGCGTTCACGGGCGGGCTGTTCGCGATGGGCGACGCCCTGCTCGTACCCCTGCGGGCCGAGCTGGCGGAGCAACTGCCGTACGCGCGAACCGTGTCCGCCGGCGGCGATCCCCTCGCCGGTGCGCTGACCGTCGCGGCGGCGCTCGCCACGGACACGCTGCGGCTGCCCCGCGAGCCGGGCATGCTCGATACAACCAGCCGGTAGCCGACTGATCGGGCATAGCCGGACAGAGGCCCCGTGACCGCCCCCTCCCAGCGCGAGGGAGCAGGCAAAACCAGTAGCATGCGGCGACATGAGCTCCCCCACTGGGCCCGCTTCCGGCCTGCCTGTACGAATGCCGCGACCCCGCCAGTCCGGGCGGCACCGTCGCCCCGAACCCGTGGCGGCGCCCGAGGGCGCGCCCGCGCTCGTCCTCGCCGTTCCCGGCGCTCCTTCCGCCGCCGTACGCGGGCTGGCGGAGGAGGTCGTGAGCATCGCGCGTTCCGAGCTGCCCGGCCTTGAGGCCGGGATCGGTTTCCTGGACGGCGACGACGCCGAGCACCCCACGCTCTCGGCCGTGGTGAAGCAGGCCGCCGCGCTGCGCGTCGAGCGGTACGAGCTGGCCAAGGCCGCCGGCCGTGAGGTCGCCGAGCCCGAGGGCCCGGCCGCCGTCGTGGTGCCGCTGCTGGCGGGCCCGGACCACGCCCTGATGGCGCGGATACGCGATGAGGTGGCGAACAGCGGGGCGCCCGCCCAGCTGACCGATGTGCTGGGCCCGCACCCGCTGCTCGCGGAGGCGGTGCACGTCCGGCTGTCCGAGGCGGGGCTGGCCCGTGCCGACCGGGCGCGGCTGTTCACGGTCGCCACGGCGGCCGACGGCATCGTCCTGGCCACGGTCGGCGGCGAGGAGGCCGTGCAGGCGGCCGGCATCACCGGCATGCTGCTGGCCGCGCGGCTCGCCGTCCCGGTGATGGCCGCCGCGCTGGACCAGGAGGGCTCGGTGGCCGCGGTCGCCGAGCAGCTGCGCGGCTCCGGTTCGCAGCAGCTCGCGCTGGCGCCGTACCTGATCGGCCCCGAGCTGGGCAAGGGCCTGCTGGAGGAAGCCGCGAAGGCCGCGAACTGCCCGGTGTCCGAGCCGCTGGGCGCGTATCCGGCGGTCGGCAAGCTGGTGCTGTCGCAGTACTCGGCCGCGCTGGGCATCGCCCCGCAGCCGCAGGGCGCGCCGGTCCACTGAACTGGACGCCCCGGCCGTCAAGGACCGTAACGGAAGGGCCCGCACCGGAGAACGACATCCGGTGCGGGCCCTTCCGCATACGCCCCGGCCGTGCTCAGCCGAAGACCACGCACGACGCCGCCGGGGCCTCGACGGCGCCGGCCCGGCGCGGCACGCCGGTCACCGGGTCCAGGTCGAACCAGGTCACGTCTCCGGAGCGCTCGTTGGCCACGTACAGCCGCCGGCCCTGCGGGTCCAGCGCCAGATCCCTCGGCCAGTGGCCGCCGCACGGCACCGTGGTGACCAGCTCGGGCCTCTCACGGGTCTCGTCGAGGGCGAGGACGGCGATGCTGTCGTCGCCGCGTACGGCGGCCCACAGGAAGCGCCCGTCGCGGGCGACGGCGATGCCGGACGGGTGGCTCGGGGCGTGCGCGCCCGCGGGCAGGACCGGGGTCGCGGCGACGGGTTCGAGGGCGCCGGTCTCCGCGTCCCAGCGGCAGGCGGTGAGGGTCGGCTCCAGCTCGCCGAGCACGTAGACGTGGCTGCCGGCGGGGTGGAAGGCCAGGTGGCGGGGGCCGGTACCCGGGGCCAGGGCGGTCTCGCCGCGTCGCAGGAGTGCCCCGTCGGCGAACGCGTACACGTGGACGGAGTCGGTGCCGAGGTCCACGGCGAGCAGCCGCCGGCCGTCGGGCGCGCGCACCACCTGGTGGGCGTGCGGGCCTTGCTGCCGCTCGGGGTGCGGACCGGTGCCGCGGTGCCGGTGTACGACACCGCCGGCGGCGTCCGGCACGCCGTCGGCTCCGAGGGGCAGGGCACTGACGCTGCCGTCGGAGTAGTTGGCGGTCACCACGTACCCGGCGGCGAGCGCCAGGTGCGTGGGTCCCGCGCCGCGCACCGGGGCGGGTGCGCCGAGGAGGCGCGGGGTGGCTCCGGTGACGTCGAAGGCGGCGACAGCGCCCTCCGGCGCCTCGGAAACGGCGTAGAGCACGGCGCCGCCGGGCGTGGGGGCCAGGAAGGACGGGTCCGGGAGCTCGTCCGTGGCCCCGGTGACGGTGAGCGCCCCGGTCTCCGGGTCGACGCCGGCCGCGACGACGCCGCGCCCTCCGGCCGAGGTGAACGACCCGATGAAGGCCCGCTTCGCATACCGCACCGTGTTGCCCCTCCCCCGCCCGGCCCTACGCCCGCCCGGCCCTACGCCCGCCCGTACGCGGGCGACGCTAGCAGGTCCAGACCATTAGGGAAGGCTCTGGAACGCGGCCGACGCGCGCGGCGAGGAGCGCAGCGGCACCGCCAGGTCGACCAGGACCCGCTCCAGCCCGTGGAGGTGGTGCAGCGCGGCCTCGGTGACCGGATGGTGGTGAGGGGGCTCAGCCGGCGCCGCGGTGGGGGGCGCCGCGTGGACACCCTGGCCGGCCTGCTCGGAGTTCTCGGCCTGCTCCGGCTGACCGGCGCCGGGCGCGGGCGCCACCAGCGCCTGGAGCGCGATCTCCACGCGCCAGCACGCGGCGGCGAGCCGCGCGTCGTGCGAGGCCTCCGGGTCGGCCGCGACCGACGTGAGGCCGCGCACCTCGCGGGCGCAGTCGTCCAGCAGGGCCAGAACCCGGCGGGCGCGGGCCTTGCGGGCGCGCAGCGGGCTCAGCGGGTGGACGAGCGGCGCCAGGGAGAGCTTCGCCCGCCCCAGCAGCACCTCCAGTTCGGCCGCGAGCGGCGCGGGGTCCGCGTCCGGGTCGCCCGCGAGCCGCCGCGCGGCCGCGGTGGTGCAGCCGTGGACGCAGCGCAGGGCGCGGGCGATCCAGGCGTCCGTGGTCGCGTGCGTGGTCACGGGCAGCACGAACAGCACGGCCAGCGCCGCGCCGGCCAGCCCCACGCCGGTCTCCACGAGCCGCAGGGCCAGCAGTCCGGTGTCCAGCACGCCGAGCAGCCCGTACAGCAGACTCGCCATCACGGTGACCGCGAGCATCATCCAGGTGTACGAGACGGCCGCCGTGTAGAAGATGCCGAAGACGCAAAACCCGATCAGGGCGGCGCTGGCGAGGGGCTCACCGTGCAGCGGGACGGCGACGAGCAGGCCGACGCCGATGCCGATCACCGTGCCCAGGACCCGTCGGAAGCCCCGTACCAGCGTCTCGCCGCGCGACGTCGTGTTGACGAAGATCCACCAGGCGGCGCCCACCGCCCAGTACCAGCGCTCGTGCGACAGCACCTGTCCCACGACCAGGGCGAACCCGGCCGCGGCCGTCGCCTGCACCGCCTGCCGGGTGGTCGCCCGGCCCAGTCCCCGTCCGCCGTCGAACGGCGTCGGTACGGCGGCGGGCGGCGCGAACCGCCGCTCGTAGCACCACAGGCCGAACCGTACGGCGGAGGAGGCGAGCAGCGACAGCAGGACGGCGGCGTACAGCTCGGGCAGCTGCGCGGGCACCGTGCCGAGGAACTGGGTCACGAAGAAGGCCATGAACGCGAAGACGCCGAGCGAGTGGCCGCGCGGCCCCCAGCGCCGGGCGTACACGCCCGCGCCCACGATGGCGAGGAACGCCAGGTCGCGCGGGAGCGGGTGGTCGTGCAGCAGGGCGGCCAGGGCCAGGACGGGCAACCCGACGACGGGCAGCAGCGCGGTCGTGACCGCCTGGCCGCGCACGGTCGCGTCCGTCACGGTGAAGAGGGCGAGCAGCGCCGCGAGGCCGCCGGTGATGGCGGCGACCATCGAGTGGCCGGCCGTCCCGCACAAGCCCACCGCCAGCGCGATGCCGAGGACGGCCCGCGTGGCGCTGCGCAGTCGCAGTCGCCCGGGGTCCGGAGCCACGAACACCTTCTTCAGCACGGTTTCCCGGCCCTCCTTTACGTGACATGACAGGCATGGCATGAAAAAGGCGCCGCGGAGTCCGCAGCGCCATCGACGGACCCATCACAACACCGTCCGGCCCGTTGGCTCAAGTGGCTCCCAGTTTGCTGAGCCATTGGCCCAGGCAGGCCCCCACGGTGCACGCCAGCGGGGAGCCAATGGCCTCACCCGTGGAACCGCCGGGCCTCACGTGCGCGGTACGCCCAAGGCCCGGCTCAGCGACGCCACCGCGGTCCCGAGCAGCGAGGAGGCGGCAAGGAGCCCCAGGCGGTACGCGTCCACGGAGCCGTCCCAGGTCAGCTCGCCCTGTTCGTGGATGACGAAGCCGTCGTACACCATCCACGCCACGGCCGCGGCGAGCGGAACCGCCCGCACGCTCGCGCGCAGACTCACCAAAGCGGTGAGCACGCAGTACGCGGCGAGGGCGGGCACCGGGTGGTGCAGCCACCGCACGGCACCGAGCACCGGCAGGAGTCCCGCCGATCCGAGGGAGACGGACGCGCACACCACCGGCGTGGGGTACGGCGTCCACGGTCCGAATCCCTCGCGCGCCGAGTGCCTCGCGGGCATCTCGCCCTCCTCGTTCCGCCCCGTATGTCGCCGACCCCCTCAGCGCAGCGGACGGCCGCCGCCAGGGCAACGCTCTTTCCGGCCGTACGCTCACCGGCTCCCGGGGCCGCGCAAGGTGTGCCGCCGCATCAGCCGCGCGATGTCCTTCGCCGTGACGATCCCGACCAGGCGCCCTTCGTCCACGACGAGGAAGCGCCCTCCGGCGCCCGGCCGGAGCTTGTCCAGGGACTCGCTCAGCAGATCGTCCGGGGCCGCGAGCGCGCACCGCGACAGCGGCGTGGCCACGTCCCGCACGCGCAGCTCGTCCCTGCGCGCCTCCGGGACCGCGGCGAGCCGGGCGGTCTCCACCACCCCGCTGGGGCGGCCCTCGAAGTCGACCAGCGGCACGGCGGAGTGGCCGTGCCCGGCCGCCGCCTCGTCGATGAAGGCCCGCACGGTCAGCCAGTCGGCGCCGGTGACCACCGGGGTGGACATGGCGTCGGCCATCCGCACAGCGCGCAGGGCCGTACGGAGGACGGCACGCTGCCGTTCCGCGCCGGCGACGACGGTGATGAACAGGCCGATCACCAGCAGCCACAGGCCGCCGGTCATCCCGCGCAGCACGGAGACCCACCCGAGGACCATGAGCAGCACGCCCATGACCTGGCCGCTGCGGCCGGCCGCCCGTTCGGCGCGGTCCCGGTCGCCGGTGCGCCACCAGAGCGCCGCCTGCACCACCCGCCCGCCGTCGAGTGGGGCCGCGGGCAGCAGGTTGAAAACGCCCAGCAGCAGGTTCATCCAGCCGAGCCACACCAGGACGGCGGCGGGCACCGGCCAGCCGGTCAGCCCGTGCAGTCCGATGCCCGCCCCGAGCGCGGCGCCGCCGACGACCAGGCTGGCGAGCGGCCCGCTGACCGCGACCACGAACGCCGCCACCGCCGTCGTCGGGCTGTCCATCCGGGTGACCCCGCCCAGCGCCCAGAGGGTCACGTCGTCGACGGAGATCCGCTTCCATCGCGCCGCCGCGGCGTGCGCGGCTTCGTGGAGCAGGACGCTGCCCATGAGCAGCAGCGCCCCTACGGCGCTGGCGACGGTGTAGACCGCGTCCGGCTGCCCGGGGGCCCAGGCGGGCAGGGTCTGGCGCCCCAGTCCGTACGCGAAGAGGACGGCGAGCAGCGGGACGCTCCAGTGCATCCGCAGCGGCACACCGAAAACCCGTCCGACACGAAGTGAGCCCTTCATCGTCGCTCGTCTCCCCGAGGAACCGCAGGCAGGCCCGGGCGCTCGGCCGAGCGGCGCGGCGCCCCTGCTTCATTGTCCTCCCTGGCGGAGGAATGGCGGCATATGTCCGGTTCATTGAGGGCAAGTGCTCGTCATGATCGGCGACGCGGATGACGACGACACGAACGGCGACGAGCAGGCGTCCGGACGGCAGGGCGAGAGCGGCCACCGGACGGTGCCGCACACGGCGGACGTACGGATCGAGGCCTGGGGCTCGTCCCGGGAGCTGTGCCTGGCGGAGGCCGTGCTGGGGATGGTGGAGTGCTTCGCCGATCTCGGCGGCGTACGCCCGACGGCGGTACGGCAGGTGCGGTTCGACGAGACCGACGACGACGATCTGCTGGCCGCCCTGCTCGACGAGGTCATCTTCCGGCTGGAGGTGCACGGGGAGGTGCCCGTGGACGTCGAGGCGGAGATGACGGACGGCGGGCTGGACGTCCGGCTCGCGGTGGCGGAGCTGTCGCGGGTCCCGGTCGTCGGCGCGGCCCCGAAGGCCGTCTCGTGGAGCGACCTCCACCTCTCCCCGGGCCCGTACGGCTGGTCGTGCGCGGCGACGGTCGACGTGTGACGGCCCGACCCGCGCGTTGACGGTCCGGGCCGGTCCTCAGCCCTTCACCACGCCCAGCGGCACCAGGCGCACCACCTTGCGGCAGAGGCCCGCGCCCTCGCTCGCCTCGACCACCTCGGAGACGTCCTTGTACGCCTCCGGTGCCTCCTCGGCCAGGCCGCGCCAGGACGCCCCGCGCACCGCGATGCCCTGCGACTCCAGGCGGGCGCGCAGTTCCTCGCCGCGGACCGCGCGCAGGGCCGCGTGGCGGCTCAGCACCCGGCCCGCGCCGTGGCAGGTGGAGTGGAAGGCGTCTCCGCCGGGCACCCCGGTCAGGACGTACGACGCGGTGCCCATGGTGCCGGGGATGAGGACCGGCTGGCCGACGGCGCGCAGGTCCTCGGGAAGGCCGGGGTGGCCGGGCGGGAGGGCGAGCGTGGCGCCCTTGCGGTGGACGCAGAGGGTGCGGGTGCTGCCGTTCACCGGATGGCGCTCGATCTTGGCGAGGTTGTGGGACACGTCGTACACCAGGCTCAGCCGGGCTCCTGCCGTGCGGCGGAAGACGCGGCGCGCCGCCTCGCCGAGCATCTGGCGGTTGGCGCGCCCGTAGTTGGCGGCCGCGGCCATCGCCCCGAGGTACGACTTTCCCACCGGTGAGCCGACCGGGGCGCAGGCGAGCTGGCGGTCGGGCACGGTGATGCCGTAGCGCGCCATCGCCTTGTCCATCACCCGCACATGGTCGCTGCACACCTGGTGCCCCAGCCCCCGGGAGCCGCAGTGGATCATCACGCACACCTGGCCGGGGGAAAGGCCGAAGGCGCGGGCGACCGGCTCGTCGTACACCTCGTCCACCTCCTGGACCTCCAGGAAGTGGTTGCCGCCGCCCAGGCTGCCGACCTGTTCGAGGCCGCGCTGCATCGCCCGCTCGCCGACCTCGCCCACGTCCGCGTCGGGGACCGCCCCGGCGTCCTCGCAGCGCAGCAGGTCGCGCTCCTCTCCGTGGCCCTCCTCGACCGCGTACCGCGAGCCTCCCTGCAGTACGCGGCGGAGCTGCCCGGTGCCGCTCAGGTGCCAGACCGCGCCGCGCCCGGGGCCGTGGGGGGCGGCACGGCCCAGGCCGTCCATGAGCTGCGGCAGCACCGGCGCCAGGGCGCGCCGGTCGCAGTCGGCGGCGAGGAGCCGCACCCCGCAGGAGATGTCGAAGCCGACGCCGCCGGGTGACACCACCCCGCCCTCGTCGACGTCGGTCGCGGCGACCCCGCCGATGGGGAAGCCGTAGCCCCAGTGGATGTCCGGCATCGCGTACGAGGCGGTGACGATGCCCGGCAGGGTCGCCACGTTGACGACCTGCTCCAGCGACTTCTCGGCGTCCCGCAGCAGCCGCCGGGACGCGAACACCACCCCGGGGACCCGCATGTCCCGGTGCGGTGTGATGCGGAAGCGGTAGGGACGCTCCTCCGTGATCTCCATGGTGGTGATCTCCATCGCGGCCTCCCGACCATCGCGCGCCGCGTACCCGTCCGCCGCGCCTGTCATGTCGGGCCGCCTGGGGTTGTTTGGCCGGGGGCCGCCGGTGCACCCGTCAGCGTGAGCGAACGCGGAGGCAGCAAGGAGGCGAGGAGACATGACCACATCGGTCAAGGACATGCTGAACACCTACCCGGCCGATCTCGGCGGTGTGGACAGGGAGGCGATGGCCGCGTGCATCGAAGCATGCGTCGCCTGCGCGCAGGCGTGTACCGCGTGCGCGGACGCCTGCCTGTCCGAGGGGATGGTGGGCGAGCTGACCAAGTGCATCCGTACCGACATGGACTGCGCCGACGTCTGCAACGCCACCGCGGCGGTGCTCTCCCGGCACACCGGCTACGACGCCAACATCACCCGCGCGGTCGTGCGGGCGTGTGCCACCGTGTGCAAGGCGTGCGGGGACGAGTGCGAGAGCCACGCCGACATGCACGAGCACTGCCGGGTCTGCGCGGAGGCGTGCCGTCGGTGCGAGCAGGCGTGCGAGGAGCTGCTGGCGAGCCTCGGCTGAGACATCCGCCTGGTCCTCGCTTGGTACTGTCACGTCCCGTGGCAGTGGACGAGCTCGACACCCGGATTCTGCGGCTGCTGATCGAACAGCCGCGCACGAGTGTGCGCGAGTACGCCCGGATCCTGGGCATCGCGCGCGGCACGCTCCAGGCGCGTCTGGACCGGATGGAGCGGGACGGGGTGATCACCGGCACCGGGCCGGTCCTCTCCCCCGCCGCGCTGGGGCATCCCGTGCTGGCGTTCGTCCACATCGAGGTGACGCAGGGGCACCTGGACGAGGTGGGCGAGGCGCTCGCCGCCGTCCCCGAGATCGTGGAGGCGTTCTCGATCACCGGCGGCGGGGACCTGCTGACCCGGGTCGTGGCCCGGGACAACGGCCATCTCGAGGACGTCATCCAGCGGCTGATCCAGATCCCGGGCGTGGTGCGTACGCGGACGGAGATGGCACTGCGCGAGCGCGTGCCGCACCGGCTGCTGCCCCTGGTGGAGGCCGTGGGGCGGGCGTCGCGCCCGCAGCGCCCGTGAACGCCGCGGTCCTCTTCGACCTCGACGGCACGCTGGTGGACAGCGAGCCCAACTACTACGAGGCCGGGCGCCGGCTGCTGGAGAGCCACGGCGTCACCGGCTTCACCTGGGAGCGCCACACCGACTTCATCGGCATCGGGACGCGCGAGACGCTGGAGGCGCTCAAGGAGGAGTACGGGCTCGGCGCGCCGCTCGAGGAGCTGCTGGCCGGCAAGAACCGCCACTACCTGGAGCTGGCGCGCGCGGCGACCGAGGTCTTCCCGCAGATGCGGGCATTCGTGGAGCTCCTGCACCGGGAGGGCGTGCCGATGGCCGTGGCGTCCGGCTCCTCGCGCACCGCGATCGAGGCGGTGCTCGGCGGCACGGGCCTGGACGCGTACATCGCCACGCTGGTCTCCGCCGAGGAGGTCGAGCGGGGCAAGCCCGCGCCCGACGTGTTCCTGGAGGCGGCGCGGCGGCTCGGCGTGGAGCCGGGGCACTGCGTGGTCGTCGAGGACGCCCCGCCCGGCGCGGCGGCGGCCCACGCGGCCGGGATGCGTTGCATCGCCGTTCCGTACGTACCGTCGACGGCCGACGACCCCGCGTTCCGGACGGCGGGGCTGCTGCTGCGCGGCGGGCAGGGGGAGTTCACCGCGCGGGCGGCGTACGACTTCGTACGCGGCCGCTGAGGGCCGGGCGCCGGTGCCGGCCGCTTCCAGCGGTCTGTCGCGCCGGTGTCACCGCGGTCCGGCCGCCGCGGTATTTGCCGAACGGGCGGAGCTCCCGGCAGGATCCCGTGCATGGTTTCGGTGGTGCAGAACGTGGCGATCGACTGTGCGAATGCCTACGAGCTGGCTCGGTTCTGGAGCAAGGCGCTCGGTCGTCCGCTTGATCCGGAGAGCAAGCCGGGTGACGTGGAGACCGCGGTGCCCCTGCCGGAAGGCCCACTGCTGTACTTCAACCAGGTGCCGGAGCCGAAGACGGCCAAGAACCGGCTCCACCTGTGCCTGCGCCCCGAGACCTCGCGCGAAGAGGAGGTCGAGCGACTGCTGGGCCTCGGTGCCACCCTCGTGGCCGATCGCCGGGAACCCGATGGCGCCGGCTGGGCCGTCCTCGCCGACCCCGAAGGCAATGAATTCTGCGTTCTGCGCAGCGCGGCCGAGCGCGCGGCGATGTCCTCCTGAGGCTCTTTCGCCCACCGTCCGCGTAGCCGGTCACAGCCCCTCGCCACCGGGAGCTCGGCCGCCGGAGCCGCTCAGGGGCTGAGGGTCCGGCCGGGCCCGCCGACACCGCGCAGCAGGGTGTCCACGACGAGGGTCGCCAGTTCGTCGACGTCGTCGGCTTCGTCCGAGCGCCTCTGGGCGGCCTCGTGGATGAGGGCGTAGTAGACGCGGCGCGCCCACTCCAGGTCCGTGTCGGGGCGCAGCACGCCGGCTTCCCGCGCGCGCCGGAACAGGCGGTCGCACTGAGCGAGGACGTCGGCGTGTACGCGCGCCACCTCGGGGTCGTCCGAGGGGGCGCTGCTCATGGCGAACCCCCACCCGATCTTGACCCGGAGGACGTTGGCGGTCGCCTGATAGAGGGCGACCAGCGGTGGGGCGCTGTCCGGATGGGCGTCGGCCACGGCTTCGTGGAACTGCTGGGCGGCCCAGGCGTGCAGCGCGTCCACCAGGGCGTCGCGGCTGGTGAACCGGCGGTGCACGGTCGTCCGGGCGACCCCCGCCGCTTCCGCGATCTGCTCCATCGTGGCCGCCGGGTTCACGCTGAGGACGCGCTCGGCGGCCGCCAGGATCGTCCTCACCGTGCGCTCCGCGTCCGCGCGCAACGGCCGTTGCCGCCGACTGCCCAGACTCTCCCGGCTCTCCAGACGTTCCCGGCTCTCCCGATCCACGAGGCTCCCTCTCTCCGACGTTCCCCGGCAAGCCTACGGGACAGTCGCCACTCGCCCGCTACTTGCAACATTGATGTTGCAAGTCTTACTGTCTCTGCATCATCCAAGGTTTGTTTTTCGGGGAGGTACACCATGGACCTGCAGCTGCGCGGCAAGGCCGCGGTCGTCACTGGCGCGAGCAGGGGAATCGGCCTGGCCATCGTCTCGGCGCTGGTGGACGAGGGAATGCGGGTGGTGGCCGGGGCGCGGACGGTCACACCGGAGCTCAAAGCCACCGGCGCGCTCTGCGTGTCCGTGGACCTCGCGACGCCCGACGGCCCCGCCCGGCTCGTCGCCGAGGGCGTAGCCGAGCTCGGCGGCCTGGATCTCCTGGTCAACAACGTCGGCGGCGGCGACTCCGGCGAGGGGCAGACGGGCGGCTTCCTCGGCTTCACCGACCAGCAGTGGCACGACGCGTTCACCCTGAACTTCCTGGCGGCGGTCCGCACCAGCCGGGCCGCCCTGCCCCACCTCACCGGCAGCCGGGGCGCCCTCGTCAACGTCTCCTCCACCGGCGCCCGCACTCCGCACGCGGGGCCCGTCACCTACACCACCGCGAAGGCCGCGCTGAGCGCGTTCGGCAAGGCGCTGGCCGAGGAGTTCGGCCCCCATGGCGTGCGCGTCAACACGGTGTCGCCCGGCCCCGTGCGTACGGACATGTGGGAGAGCCCCGACGGCTACGGGGCCGAACTGGCCAGGTCACTGGGCATGGCGCAGGAACAGCTCCTGGCACAGCTGCCGACCGCCATGGGCATGGTCACCGGGAGGCTGGTCGCGCCGGCCGAGGTCGCCGCGCTCGTCGCGTACCTCGCCTCCCCCCTCGCCGGCAGTACCACCGGGGCGGACCACGTCATCGACGGAGGCGCGACGAAGACGGTGTGAGCGCGGCGACAGCGCGCGGTGCGGCACACGCGGCGCCACACGGCTCGGCGGGCCTCGGTGGGCCGCACGCGCGCTCCGCACGGGCGGTCAGAACCGCGCGTGCGAGGTGATGTCCGCGCGGAACTGGTCGATCATCGCGGGCGTCACCGTCGGCCGGCACTGGGCGATGGCCTCCAGGTAGTCCTCGGTGCTCGCGCCCGGCGCCTGCTCGTGGTCCTGCGCGGCGGCGCCGCCCAGGTCCCGCTCGAAGGCGGCCTGGGCCGCGATCCGCGCCGCGTGTTCGATGTCGGCGGGTGTGAACAGCTCGCTCGCCGCGACCAGGACGGACACGTCGACGTCCGACCGGCCGTGCGTGTAGCGCGACCAGATCGCCGCGCGCGCCTCCTTGTCCGGCGTACCGATCGGGATCAGGTAGTCGAAGCGGCCCGGGCGCAGGAACGCCGGGTCCAGCGAGCGGATGGAGTTGGTCGCGCAGACCAGCAGCCGTTCGTCGCCCTCCCGGAAGCGGGGGATCAGCTTGAGCAGCTCGTTCGTCACGCCGTGCATCCCGCCGGGCTGCGCGGGCTCGGTGCGTACGGGCGCGATCTCCTCGACCTCATCGATGAAGACGAGCACCCGCTCCAGCTCGGAGATGCGGGCGAACGCGCTGCGCAACGCCGCCGCCAGGTTGCCCTCGTCGGCCAGCCGGGACGGCAGCAGTTCCACGAAGGGCCAGCCCAGCCGGGAGGCGATGCCCCGGGCGAAGGTGGTCTTGCCCGTCCCCGGCGGGCCGAAGAGGGCGATGGCACGCGGCGGCTGCACCCCGTGCCGGGCGGCCCGCTCCGGCTCGGCCAGCGGCAGCACGACCCGCCGCTCGATCAGGTCCTTCTCCGGCTCCATGCCGGCGACCTTGGCCCACAGGTCGGCGGGCAGGAACCGCCCGCCCAGGTCCTCCAGGACATTGGCCGCGGGGCCGTGCAGCGGCTCGACCTTCTCGAAGTACGCCACGGCCGGGCGCCGGGTGTAGCCGGCGTTGAGCAGGCCCTCGCCGAAGAGGTCCTCCTCGGGCAGGACGTAGGCGATCCGGCCGACCCGGGCGGCGAGGAGCCTCCGCTCCAGCTCCACCAGGAGCGCGCTGGCCAGGCCCCGGCCGCGCCAGGCCGACGCGATGGCGATCCGCATCACCCAGGCTCGCTCCCCCGCGACGCAGGCGAGCGCGGCGCCGATGGGCACGCCCTGGTGGACGGCGACGACGGCCGGCTGGCGGGAGGTCAGCGCGCCGATGCACTCGGCGAGCGAGAACACGGACTCCTGGCCGAGCTCGGCCGTGGTGTCGATCAGGTGGACGACCGCCGCGAGATCGCTCTCTCGGTAGTCGTGGATGAGCCACTTCACGCGGTACCCCCTCGTTCGTGATGTTCCGGCGAGGCTAGGGGGCGGGGGCGGACCGGCTCCTGTGCCGGTCTGCACAAGCGCGCGGCGCCGACTACGACGTTGTGTCGGTGGACGGACCCGGTCGAAGCGGTGGACGCGGCGGGCCGCGACTCGCGAGGATCCCAGGTGACACGGTGCCGGGGTGAAGGGCGGAACGCGCGCATGGCGAAACACTGGGCGGACTTCCAGTACGAGATCTACCTGGGCGGCATGACGGGCGCCGTGCCGCGCCTGCCCACCGACCTGACCCGGCTCGAGGAGCTCACCGAACGGCGCCTCGGCCCCGGCCCGGTCGGTTACGTGGCCGGCAGCGCGGGCAGCGGCAGCACCGCGGCCGCGAACCGGGCGGCGCTGGAGCGCCGGCGGATCGTGCCGCGCATGCTGCGCGACGTGCACGAGCGGGACCTGTCGGTCGGGATCCTCGGGCGCACGCTGCCCGCGCCGCTCGCGCTCGCGCCCGTCGGCGTCCTGTCGATCCTGCATCCGGACGCGGAGCCCGCCGCCGCCCGCGCGGCCGCCGCGCACGGCGTTCCGTACATCCTGTCCTCCGCCTCCAGCACGCCGATGGAGCAGGTCGCCGAGGCGATGGGCGACGCGGAGCGGTGGTTCCAGCTGTACTGGCCCAAGGACATCGAGGTCGCCCGCTCCTTCCTGGGCCGGGCGAAGGCCGCGGGCTTCACCGCGCTCTTCGTCACGCTGGACACACCGCTGCTGGCGTGGCGGCCGCGCGACCTGGACCAGGCGTACCTGCCGTTCCTGCACGGCGTGGGGACCGCCAACTACTTCACGGACCCGGCGTTCCTCGCCGGTCTCGCCAAGCCGGTGCACGAGGACCCGAACGCCGCCGTCATGCACTTCGTGAGCATGTTCGCCGACCCCGCCAAGACCTGGCCGGACCTGGCGTTCCTGCGGGAGAACTGGGACGGGCCGATCGTGCTCAAGGGCATCCTGCACCCGGACGACGCCCGGCGCGCCGCCGGCGCGGGCATCGACGGCGTGGTCGTCTCCAACCACGGCGGCCGCCAGGTGGCCGGCTCCGTCGCCGCCGCCGACGCCCTGCCGCGTGTGGCGGAGGCGGTCGGCGACCGGCTGACCGTGCTGTTCGACAGCGGCATCCGCACCGGGGACGACATCTTCAAGGCGCTCGCCCTGGGCTCCCGGGCGGTGCTGGTGGGGCGTCCGTACGCGTACGGGCTCGGTCTCGACGGCCAGGCGGGCGTCGAGCACGTCATCCGCTGCCTGCTCGCCGAGCTCGACCTGACCCTGGCCCTGTCCGGGCACTCCACGCCCACCACACCGGGCCCCGACGACCTCTTCGAGGAGTGACCGCCGTGACGAAGAACGTGCTCGCCGTCGTCCCGCCGCACGTCGGCGGCCGCACCGCCGGCGCCGCGCTCGCCGGGCTGTTCCCCGGCGAGGCCCGGGTCACCGTCGTCGAGACGGCCGACGAGGACGCGGTCGCGCTGCGCGAGGCCCACGTCCTGATCACCGCCCTCGCCCCGGTCACCGCCGGTCACCTGGCCGCCGCGCCGCGCCTGGAGCTGGTCCAGTGCGCCAGTCACGGCTACGACTACGTCGACGTGGAAGCCGCCCGGGCGCGGGCCGTCACCGTGTGCACGATCGGCTCCAGCGACGCGGAGAAGCACAACGTCGCCGAGCAGACCTTCGCCCTCATGCTGGCCCTCGCCAAGCAGCTCGTCCCGGCCCACACCGCCCTCGTCGACGCCGACTGGGCGCTGCCGCGCCTCCAGCACTCCCTCACGGAGCTGTCCGGCAAGACCCTCGGCATCATCGGCCTCGGCCGCATCGGCACGGAAGTCGCCCGCCGCGCGGCGGCGTTCGACATGCGCGTCCTCTACGCCGGCCCCCGGCGCGCCGCCCCGGAAACGGAGTCACGCGCGGGCGGCGCCCGCCACACGGACCTCGACGAGCTGCTGCGCGCCTCCGAGTACGTCACGCTCCACGCCCCGCTCACCGACGCCACCCGCCACCTCCTGGACGCCGACCGCCTGGCCCTCCTCAAGCCGACGGCCTTCGTCGTCAACACCGCCCGCGGCGCCCTCATCGACCAGGACGCCCTCGCCGACGCCCTCCACTCCGGCGCCCTCGCCGGCGCGGGCCTCGACGTCTTCGACCCCGAACCACCCCCGGCGACCCTGCGCCTGCTGAGGGCCCCGCGCGTGGTCCTCTCCCCCCACGTCGGCGGCGTCACCCGCGAGACCGTGGTCCGCATCGCCCTGGCGGCCGTCGAGAACGTCACCGACCACCTGGCGGGGAAGCCGCCGCGGGATGCGGTGGCGTAGAGGCCGCGCCCGTCTACCTCCCTCTACCGGCTGCCCGGCTCCTGACGACCGGGGGAATTCCTCAAGCGTCCGGAGCGGAACAGTCCGCGGCACCCGTCGACAATGAGAGCCGTTCCCGCGAGGACGGCGAAGATCGAGTAGGGGACGGTGGTGAGGATGTCGGTCAGGTAGAGGGCGAGCAGCACCACGCCGACGGCGATTGCCGCGTACGGCATCCATGCGTTCACGATGACGTTCCTCCTGCCCGAGAACCGACAGGCGTACCTGCCGGTCCAAGTTGTCCTGTTCGTGTCCGCCAACCCCCGTTGGGACAACCCCAGCCTATCCAGACTGCGACGGACACCAGCTTGATGCCGTGGTCATCCCCTTCCGGGATGCCCGCGAGGGCTGGAGCATCGGGGAAGCCTGCGGAAGTGGGCCATGGCTGGTCCGCCGATCTCGAAAGTGCCTTGGTGGCTGTGCCCGACACGGTGAGCAGAGCAATCCAGGCCGAACTGGGAGTACAAGCACAGGAGCTGCGCATGGCACTCGACAAGGTGTGTCGGTCAAGTGAAGTGACCTACCGGGTGATTGATGCGCTTGCGGCATCGCAGTCGTCCTGGATAGTCCGTTCGCTGGCCTGATCCCACGAAGCCTCGCGAGTCGGTGACCGCATTGCGCTGTGAGGGCGCCGCCATACTGCTCCGAAGTTGGAGCCTGGCGGCATTCGCTGCCGAGGAGGGGTAAGCCGGCACGTGCGAGAGAGCCAACCAAGACAAGGTGCCAGGCCGGCCCACTCCTTCTCGAAGGGACCGGGCCTGCCGCACGACGGGATACATCTGATGTATCGATCCCGCTGTCAGTGGCAGCGGGCAGGATGGGGCGGGTGACCATCGGCACTATGGGGGGATCGTGGGCTCTGCCGCGCACGTATACGTGATCAGCCACGCCAAGCACAAGGCGCTCAAGGTGGGGGTCGCCGGGGGTAAAGGCAGACAGACGGCCCGGATCGACCAGCACCTCCGCGAAGGCTGGGAATTGCATCGTGCGGTGCTTCTGCCCTACCGGCTACAAGCAGAGGCCGTGGAGAAAGCGGTCCTGAATGAACTCCGTGTCGTACGTGGGTTGGGCGCATGTCTCAGCCCGTCGCAGATGCCGCAGGGCGGCTGGACCGAGACGGTGTCATCGGACGCCATCAAGGTGTCGGACCTCTGGGACCTCGTGGTGAAGTTCGTGGAGAGCATGCCGGAGGCGCCACCGCCCCGGGCCGTCACAGCCCGCCGTGTCAGCTCGACGGAGCCCGGCGCCGGGGACGATTGGCCGGAAATCGTGCAGGGCTGGCTGGTGCAGAACTGGGCGAAGGTCAAGCAGGGGACAGTCAAACGCTCCTGGTTGCCTTGCGGCAGATGTGGAAACGAGCCGCGCTGGACCGGAGAAGATCGGTCTACCGCAGGCTGGAGCGAGGGCATGTGCCGGTACTGCGCAGTGGACCAAAAGACCTTGGAGAGTCCGGGGCGCGTCGTGATCATGCACCACCCGGGTCACGCCGCCACCCTGGTACAGGCCTCCCCCGTGGGGCAGCGGGACACCCACATCGGTGAGCACCGCGCGCATGGCTGGCGACTCCATGCGGGACTGCGGTGCCGCCGCCTGTACGACGCTATCCGGATCGAGCAGGGCGTCTTGCAGCGCCTCGGCGACGATGGGCTGCGCCCTTTCGTGTCCCCGAACCTGATGCCGCAGCACGGCAGCGACGGCACCGTGGACGCGCGGTGGCTTCCATCGCCGGCACTGTGGGACTTGGTAAGCACAGAGGTGTCCCTACTGCGCTTTCACCGAGATCGGCATCTGGAACGGCAGGTGACACAGGAAGACGTCCGGCGCGACATGAGCTGGATCTCCCGGATGCCGGCCTCTGCCGATGAGCGGCGCCGCAGAAACCAGGACGACTTCCTCGGACCATTCAGACCTGATGCCCCATGGTGGGAGGGCCTGCCCCAGGAGAGGTGGGCCGCCGACTACGAGACGTACGAGGCACTGCGGAACCTGCCCCGCACCAAGGAAGAGCGACTACGGCGCGAGGTCGCCGCGCTAGGGGTGGTCGCCTGACGGCGCGTCCGGCAGTGCGGTCCATCCCGGATGGCCGGACAGTGTCAGGCCGTTCCGGTCAGCGCTCCTTCCCTCTGCCGCTCCGGAGAGACGGTGGCAGCCTTGACCCGCGGCAGTCGGCGTACCCCGAGCCGGCGCTTTCCGCACTCGTCGAACGGCCTCTTGATGCAGTCCATGGCGGTACCATCCCCGCCTTCCCACGTCGACGGAGCGTAAGACGATCCAACACCCCGCACCCAGATTCTGGTCCGCTGGTCACCCCAGGAAGCTCAGCCGCACCTGCCGGTCCGGGTTGTCCTTGTTCGTGTCGACCACGCACACCGACTGCCAAGTGCCCAGCGCCATCTCGCCGCCGATGACCGGGATCGTCGCGTGCGGGGGCACCAGGGCGGGGAGGACGTGGTCGCGGCCGTGGCCGGGGCTGCCGTGGCGGTGCTGCCAGCGATCGTCGGCCGGGAGCAGGGTGTGGAGGGCGGCGAGGAGGTCGTGGTCGCTGCCGGAGCCGGTCTCCAGGATGGCCACGCCGGTGGTGGCGTGCGGCGTGAACACGTTCAGCAGGCCGTCCCGGCCCGCCGCGACCTCGCGGAGGAAGGAAGCACAGTCGCCGGTCAGGTCGTGGACCGTTTCCCGGGTGCCGGTGGTGATCCGCAGCGTACGAGTGGTGAATGCGTCGCTCATGCGTCCATGGTGTCACCGCGCGGCACGCCGCGCGGCCGTCGGCGTGACGAGTCGTCAGCCGCCACCATGGGCGCATGGCGATTGAGGGTGTGTCAGCTGAGGGGTCACTGACGGGGGCCGTCGATGTCGTGGTGGTCGGGGGTGGGGTCATCGGGGCGAGCATCGCCTTCCACCTCGCGGAGGCGGGGGTCGGACGGGTGCTGCTCGTGGAGCGGGATGTGCCGGGGTCCGGGTCGTCCGGGAAGCCGATCGGCGGGGTGCGTGCGCAGTTCTCCGATGCGGTGAACGTACGACTGGGGCAGCGGAGCCTGGCGGCGTGGCGGGCGTTCGGGGAGCGACCCGGGGCGGACGTGGGGCTGGAGAGCGTCGGCTATCTGTTCCTGCTGGCCGACGAGGCCGAGGTGGCGGCCTTCCGGCAGGCGATGGAGGTGCAGCACGCGTACGGCGTGCCCAGCCGGCTGCTGAGCCCGCGCGAGGCGCACGAGCTGTGCCCGTACGTCGAGCCGTCGTCGTTCGTGGCCGCCGCCCACTCCCCCGCCGACGGGTACGCGCTGCCCGGTGCGGCCGTGCGCGGCTACCTGCGGGCCGCCGCCGCGCTCGGCGCGACCGTACGGACCCGGTGCGCCGTCATCGGGATCGAGACCTCCGGCGGGGAGGTCCGCGCGGTGCGCACCGGTGCCGGGACCGTGCGCACCGGGGCAGTGGTCTGCGCGGCCGGGGCCTGGTCCGGGGAGGTGGGCGCGATGGCGGGGGTGGAGCTGCCCGTCACGCCGCTGCGCCGGCAGATCGCCCTGACCGGTCCGCTGGACCCGGCGCCGCCGCGTGTGCCGTTCACCCTGGACTACGGCTCCACGCTGTACTTCCACGGCGACGGGGCGGGCGGTCTCGTCCTGGGACTGTCCGACCCCCGCCAGGAGCCCGGGTTCGGGCGGGAGTTCGGCGAGGAGTGGCTGGACCTCTTCCGGGAGGCCGCCGCCCGGCGTGCGCCCGCGCTCGCGGACGTGCCGGTACGCGGCGGCTGGGCCGGCCTGTACGAGATGACGCCCGACTGCAACGCGCTGATCGGCGAGGCGCGCGGCGTCAGCCGGTTCCTGTACGCGACGGGGTTCTCCGGGCACGGCTTCCTGATGGCCCCGGCGGTCGGGGAGGTGGTGCGGGACCTGTACCTCGGCAGGGCGCCGTTCCTCGATGTCGCTCCGCTCGCCGCCAACCGCTTCGACGGCGCCGCGTCCGGGGGCCGCTCGGAGGCGCACATCATCTGACCGGCGTCCGGGAAGATCCCCGCACCCGGCCTGGTTGGTGGAAGCGTGAACGATTTCCGGGTGTACGACGTGGTCGTCGTCGGCGCGGGGCAGGCCGGGCTCTCCGCCGCGTATCACCTGCGCCGCACCGGGCTGGAGCCGGACCGGGACTTCGTCGTCCTGGACCACGCTCCGCGGCCGGGCGGCGCGTGGCAGTTCCGCTGGCCCTCGCTGACGTACGGCAAGGTGCACGGCATGCACCGGCTTCCCGGCATGGAGCTGACCGGGGCCGATGAGGGCCGCCCGTCGTCGGAGGTGATCGGCGGGTACTTCGCGCGGTACGAGGAGGCGTTCGGCCTGCGCGTGCACCGGCCGGTCGGCGTGACGGCGGTGCGGGACGGCGGAGAGGGCGGCCGGCTGCTGGTCGAGAGCTCGGAGGGGACGTACGCGACGCGCGCCCTGATCAACGCGACCGGCACCTGGGACCGGCCCTTCTGGCCGCGCTATCCCGGCCAGGAGACCTTCCGGGGGCGGCAGCTGCACACCGTGGACTATCCGGGGCCGGAGGAGTTCGCGGGGCTGCGGGTGATCGTGGTGGGCGGCGGGGCCTCCGGCACGCAGCACCTGATGGAGATCGCGGACGTCGCGGCGGAGACGACGTGGGTGACGCGCCGGGAGCCGGTGTGGCGCGAGGAGCCGTTCGGTGCGGCGGAGGGCCGGGCGGCGGTCGCGCTGGTGGAGGAGCGGGTGCGGCGCGGGCTGCCGCCCGAGAGCGTGGTCAGCGTGACGGGGCTGCCGGTGACCGACGCGATCCGGCGGGCGCGGGAGCGCGGGGTCCTGGACCGGCTCCCGATGTTCGACCGGATCATGCCGACGGGTGTGGCGTGGACGGACGGACGGGAGGTCGACGCGGACGTCATCCTGTGGGCGACCGGTTTCCGGGCCGCCATCGACCATCTCGCGCCGCTGCGGCTGCGTGAGCCGGGCGGCGGCATCCGCCTGGAGGGCACCCGTGCGGTACGCGACGAGCGCGTGCACCTGGTCGGGTACGGGCCGTCGGCGTCGACCATCGGCGCCAACCGGGCCGGGCGGGCCGCCGTGCGGGAGGTCGGACGCCTGCTGGAGCGCGGGACGAAGCCGGTGCCGCGCGCGGTCCACCCGGGCCGTGGGCCCGACCGGGTGCCCGCGTGAGCGTCAGCTCGCCGCCGCGCTCCGCCGGACCTCGTTGAACTCCTGCACGTTCCGCTGGTGCTCGGCGTAGTCGGCGGTGAAGCGCGTGTCGCCGGGCCGTACGGTCACGAAGTACAGCCAGTCGCCCGGTGGCGGACTGATCGCCGCGTCCATCGCCTGCTCGCCCGGGTTGTCGATGGGGGTGGGCGGCAGACCCTGGCGGTTGTAGGTGTTGTACGGGTTCTCCATCCGGGTGTCGGCGTGCGAGGTGTCGAGGGTGGAGCGCCCCAGGGCGTAGTTGAGGGTGGAGTCCATCTGGAGGGCCATGCCCTGGGTGAGCCGGTTGTAGATCACCCGCGCCACCTTGCCCATGTCCTCCACGGTGTCGGCCTCGGCCTGCACGATGCTGGCGATGGTCACCGTCTGGTAGAGGCTCACGCCGTTGCGCTGCGTGCCCGCGCCGACGCGGCCGACCCCGAACCGTTCGTGGGCGGTGCGCACCATGTAGTCCAGCAGGCCGCGCGCGGTCGTCTTCTTGTACACGGGGTACGTGGCCGGGAAGAGGAAGCCCTCGGGATTGCCCTGCGCGTCGGCCGGCAGCTTGAGCCTGCCGCTCTCGGCGACCTTCCGCGTGGTTCCGGGCGGCGCCTGGAGCGCCTTGTCGACGGCGTCGTACACCTGGGTGGCCCGCCAGCCCTCGGGGATGAGGAGCATCCTCGGCTTCTCGGGCGGCGGCGGGGCCGGGGCCTCGCCCCTGAGCAGCAGCAACGGCACCAGCACCGCGGCGGCCGTGACGACCACCAGACCTGCGGCGAGGGACAGCTTGCCCCGCCGCGTCATCCGGGACCGGCGCCGGGGCGTGTCCTGCGGGGACTCGTTCACCATGCGGGCACGCTAACCCGGGCCGTACGCCGAACCCGGCAGCCGGCCGCGCCCCGACACGTCGACCACCGGGTCGGCCCTGAACACACGAACACGGGATCGGATGTTCGCCTGAACGCGTGATCGCATCCGGTTTCCGGGCGCAGCGCGGCTGCGACGCATGATGCTTACGGTGCGCAAGCGACGGGCTGCAGACCTCGGTTGCGTCGTCCCACACATGCACGAAGCACAAGGAGAACGCACCATCATGAACGTGCTCACCGATCTGCTGGCCGGTTTCATCCACTTCGTCGGCTGGCTCGTCTGACGATCGCTCGACCCGGCGCCGTCGCTCCCCCGTCCCACGGGAGCGGCGGCGCTTCCGCGTGCGTTCCGGGGAACGGGCGTCAGGGCGCAGCGGGGGCGAGTTCCGCGTCGCCGCGGACGAGGGCGGCGTACCGGCCGTCGAGAGCGAGCAGTTCGTCGTGGGTGCCGCGTTCCGCGATGCGGCCGGCGTCGAGGACGACGATCTCGTCGGCGTCCCGGATGGTGGAGAGCCGGTGCGCGATGGTGATGGTGGTGCGGCCGGCGGAGAGCGCGTCGATCGCCTGCTGCACCGCGTGCTCGGTGCGGGTGTCGAGGGCGCTGGTCGCCTCGTCGAGGATGAGGACCGGCGGGTCGCGCAGGATGGTGCGGGCGAGGGCGAGGCGCTGTTTCTCGCCGCCGGAGAAGCGGTAGCCGCGCTCGCCGACGAGGGTGTCGTACCCGTCCGGCAGGGAGGCGATGTGGTCGTGGATCTGGGCCGCCCGCGCGGCCGCCTGGATCTCCTCGTCGGTGGCGTCGGGGCGGGCGAAGCGCAGGTTGTCGGCGACGGACGCGTGGAAGAGGTAGGTCTCCTGGGAGACGACGCCGACGGCCCGGGCGAGGCTGTCGAAGTCCAGGTCGCGTACGTCGACGCCGTCGAGGGTGACGCGGCCGCCGGTGACGTCGTAGAGCCTGGGCACCAGGTAGCTGAGCGTGGACTTGCCCGAGCCGGTGGGGCCGACGACGGCGAGGCTGCCGCCCGCCGGGACGGTGATGTCGATGCCGTGGAGCGTCTCGCCGCTCTTCTCGTCGTACCGGAAGTCGACGCTCTCGAAGCGGACCTCACCGCGGACCGTGTCGAGGCGGACGGGCTTGTCCGGCTCGGTGATGTCGACCGGCAGGTCGAGGTACTCGAAGATCCGCTGGAAGAGCGCGAGGGAGGTCTGGATCTCGACGCCGGTGGAGAGCAGGCTGACGGCGGGCCGGAACAGGCCCTGCTGGAGCGAGACGAAGGCGACGAGCGTGCCGATGGAGAGCGCGGCGCCGCCGGCCTGGAGCGCGAGTCCGGCGGCCCAGTAGAGCAGCGCGGGCATGGCGGCCATGACGATGCCGATGGTGGACATCCGCCACCGCCCGGCCATGGAGGAGCGCACTTCGAGGTCGACGAGCCGCTCGGACTCGGCGGCGAAGGAACGGGTGAGGGAGTCCGCGCGGCCCATGGTGCGTCCGAGCAGGATGCCGCTGACCGAGAGGGACTCGGTGACGGTGGCGGCCATCGCGGCCATCTGCTTCTGCCGCTCGGTGGTGATCGCCTTGCGCTCGCGGCCGACGCGGCGGCTGATCCACACGAACAGCGGAAGCAGCAGCAGGGAGACGACGGTGAGCCGCCAGTCCAGGGCGAGCATCGCGACAACGGTGGCCACGACGGAGGTGAGGTTGGAGACGAGGGAGGTGGCGGTGGAGGTGACGGTGGCCTGCATGCCGCCGATGTCGTTGGCGATCCGGGACTGGACCTCGCCGGTGCGCGTGCGCGTGAAGAAGGCGAGCGGCATGCGCTGGAGCTGGGCGTAGACGGCGGTGCGCAGGTCGTGCATGACGCGCTGGCCGACCGTCGTGGAGATCAGCGTCTGGAGTACGCCGAAGACGCTGGTCACCACGGCGGTGAGGATCATGCCGAACGCGAGCAGCGTGAGCAGCCCCGTGCGGCCCTGCGGGATGGCGGTGTCGAGGATCTCGCGGAGCAGGAACGGCGAGGCGACGGAGACGAGCGACGAGGCCGCGACGAGCAGCCCGACGACGGCGAGCCGGGTTCGGTAGGGGCGGAAGAGCCGGAGGATGCGCCGGATCTCGGCGGGTGGCTGCGGCTGTTCCGGATCGGGGGGTGGTGGCGTCCAGGTGGACTCGGCGTGGATGCGCATGGGCTCCTTCGGGTGGGGCGCGCCGCCGGGCTCGGCGGTCGCGCGGGTCGGTGACGCGCGGGGCCGTCACATGGGCGTCCGGACGCCCACGCGGGTGGCACCCCCGTGGATGACACGTACGCACGCCGGTGTACTGGGGTGCGTACGCGGAAGCGACCGCCGGAGCGACGACACCGCGAACATTCCAGAGGATAGCTCATTGTTACCTATCTTCACAATGAGCATAGTCCTGATACTCTTCGGCCATGAACTCCCCCGACGCCGACGGCCTGCTGGCCGAGCAGCTCCTGCGGCTGACCCGCCGGCTCCAGCGCAGCCAGCAGCGGCAGCTCGAGTCCGTGGACGTCGCCATCACCCCCGCCCAGTCCCGGCTGCTGCGGATCGTCGCGCACTACGACCGCCCGCCCCGCATGGCGGACCTCGCGGCCCGGCTGGAGGTCGTGCCCCGGGCGGTGACGAGTCTGGTCGACGGCCTGGAGGCGAGTGGCCGGGTCCGGCGCGTCCCCGATCCGGACAACCGCCGGGTGATACGGATCGAGCTCACCGACACCGGCCGGGACACGCTGCGGCGGCTGCGCAGCGCGCGCCGGGCGGCCGCAGAGGACATCCTGGCTCCGTTGACCGCCGAACAGCGCGAGGTGCTCGGCGGCCTGCTGTCCGCCCTCGTGGACGGGGTGCCGGAGCGGCGGCGCTGCTGAGACGAGGCCCGACGTCGAGGGGACCGTGACATGCCGTTGCTGGAGCCGAAGCCGGACACGCTGCGCCCCGGCGGGACGCGGACGCCGTCCCCCGACCGCGTACCGGATCTGGTGGCGCACGGTTCACCCGGGCGGCTGCGGGACGAGCTGATCGCCCTCCTCGGCCCCGAGAAGGTGCTGTGGCGCGTCTCGGACCTCGTGCGGTACGCGTCGGACGCCAGCCCCTACCGCTTCGTGCCGCAGATCGTCGTGGTCGCCGAGGACACCGACGACATCGCCGCCATCCTGGCGTACGCCCACGACAAGGGCCGCGAGGTGGTCTTCCGGGCCGCCGGGACGAGCCTCAACGGCCAGGCGCAGGGCGAGGACATCCTGGTGGACGTGCGCAAGCACTGGGTGGGCGTCGAGGTGCTGGACAACGGCGACCGCGCCCGCGTCCGGCCCGGCACCACCGTCGCCCGGGCCAACGCCACCCTCGCCCGGTACGGCCGGGTGCTCGGCCCCGACCCGGCGAGCGCCGCGGCCTGCACCATCGGCGGGGTCGTGGCCAACAACGCCTCCGGCATGACCGCCGGGACCGAGCGGAACTCGTACCGCACGGTCTCCTCGCTCACCGTCGTCCTGCCGTCCGGGACGGTCGTCGACACCGGCGACCCGGCCGCCGACGAGGAGCTGGCGCGCGCCGAGCCCAAGCTGTGCGAGGAACTCCTCGCGCTCAAGGCGGAGATCGAGGCGGACGCGGAGCTGACGGCCCGGATCCGCGCCAAGTACCAGCTGAAGAACACCAACGGCTACCGGCTGGACGCGTTCCTGGACGGCTCGACGCCCGTCGAGATCCTGCGCGGGCTGATGGTGGGCTCCCAGGGCACCTTCGGCTTCATCTCCGAGGTCGTCTTCGACACGCTGCCGCTGGACCGCGAGGTCTCCACGGCGCTGCTGTTCTTCCCGTCCCTGCCGGCCGCCGCGGCCGCGGTGCCGCGGTTCACCGAGGCCGGTGCGGTCGCCGTCGAGCTGATGGACGGCAACGCCATGCGGGCCTCCGTCACCGTGGCGGGGGTGCCCGCCGACTGGGCGGAGCTGCCCGCGGAGACCACGGCGCTGCTGGTGGAGTTCCGGGCGCCCGACCGGGCGGCGCTGGGGGTGTGTGAGCGGGCCGCCGACCGGGTGCTGGCGGGCGTGGAACTGGTGGCGCCGGTCGCGTCGGTGACCAACCGGTTCACCCGGGACGCGGCGGCCATCGGCGGGTACTGGAAGGCGCGCAAGGCGTTCGTCACGGCCGTCGGCGGCTCCCGCCCGCCCGGTACGACCCTGATCACGGAGGACTTCGCCGTCCCCCCGGCACGGCTCGCCGAGGCGTGCGAGGCCCTCCTCGCGCTCCAGCGGGAGCACGGCTTCGAGGCGGCCGTCGCGGGCCACGCCGCCCACGGCAACCTCCACTTCCTGCTGGCCTTCGACGCGGCCGACCCGGCCGACACCGACCGCTACGCCGTCTTCATGGACGCCTTCTGCACCCTGACGGTCGAGCGGTTCGACGGCTCCCTGAAGGCCGAGCACGCCACCGGGCGCAACATCGCCCCGTTCCTGGAGCGGGAGTGGGGGCCGACCGCCACCGAGCTGATGTGGCGTACGAAGCGGGCCATCGACCCGGAAGGGGTGCTGGCGCCGCGGATCGTCCTGGACCGCGACCCGCGCGCCCATCTGCGCGGCCTGAAGACGATCCCCCAGGTGGAGGCGGCCGCCGACCCGTGCATCGAGTGCGGCTTCTGCGAACCGGCCTGCCCCAGCGCGGACCTGACGACCACACCGCGCCAGCGGATCGTGCTGCGGCGCGAGATGACGCGGCAGAGCCCCGGCTCGCCGGTCGAGGACGGCCTGGCCGCGGCGTACGGCTACGACGCCGTGGACACATGCGCGGGCGACTCCCTCTGCAAGCTCGCCTGCCCGGTCGGGATCGACACCGGCGCCCTGATGAAGCGGCTGCGGCACCGGCGGCACTCCGCGCGCGAGGAGCGGGTGGCGGCGCTCGCCGCCCGCAACTTCAAGGCGGTGGAGGTGGCGGCCCGGCTCGCGCTGTCGGCGGCGGACGCGGCCGGAGACCGGCTGACCGCGTCGGTGACGGGCCTGGCGCGCCGCGTCATCCGGCCCGATCTGGTCCCCGAGTGGCTGCCGGAGGTCCCCGGCGCGGCCCGCGCCCGGCTGCCGCGTACGGAGCGGGCTGGTGCGGCCGCCGTCTACTACCCGGCCTGTGTGAACCGGATCTTCGGCGAGCCCGACGGCTTCGACGGCCCGCCCCTCCCCCAGGCCGTCGTCGCGCTGTCCGCGCGGGCCGGGCGGCCCGTGTGGATCCCGGACGACGTGGCGGGCACCTGCTGCGCCACCATCTGGCACTCCAAGGGGTACGAGGAGGGCGCGCGCGTCATGGCGAACCGCGTCGTCGAGGCCGCCTGGGGCTGGACGGCCGGCGGCCGCCTGCCGCTCGTCGTCGACGCGTCCTCCTGCACGCTGGGCCTCGCCCACGACGTGGTGCCGTACCTCACCGACCGCAACCGCGAGCTGCACGGCGAGCTGACGGTCCTCGACTCGGTCGTGTGGGCCGCCGACGAGCTGCTGCCGCACCTGGAGGTACGCCACCGGGCGGGCTCCGCCGTGGTCCATCCCACGTGCGCGATGCTCCACCTCGGCGACCAGGACCGGCTGACGGCGCTCGCGGCGGCCTGCGCCGAGGAGGTGTACGAACCGGACGACGCGGGCTGCTGCGCCTTCGCGGGCGACCGCGGCCTGCTGCACCGCGAGCTGACCGAGTCGGCGACGGCCCGCGAGGCGGCGGAGGTGACGGGCCGGGACTTCGACGCGTACCTGTCGGCGAACCGCATGTGCGAGATCGGCATGGACCACGCCACGGGCCGCCGCTACCACTCGGCGCTCCAGGAGCTGGAGCGGGCGACGCGCCCCTGAACCGCCCTCCCCCTCCCCCGCGTCCCCTCCCTCGCGTCCACGAGAGTCCATGGGCTCGCCCCAAGAGTCCAATCCGCGCTCTTGCGCACCCTGAGCCCCAACGGCCAGGGTCCTTCCCGGGATTCATGAACCCAGCCGCGCACATCACGCATGTACGGGAGGTTCGATGAACGACGCAGCACCCGGGAACCAGGACTCGCCCAGCCGTCGCTCCGTCCTGCGGACCACGGCGGGCGCGGCGGGGGTGGTGGGCGTGTCGGGGGCCGCCGGGCTGGGCCTCGGCCCGCTGGGCGGCACCGCGGCCGCCGACGCCCCGGCCGGCGCTCCCGCGGAGGCGCCCGTGCCCCGGCGCCAGGGCAGCACCATGGCGGGCGTGCCCTTCGAGCGGCGGTCGACCGTACGGGTCGGGATCATCGGCCTCGGCAACCGCGGCGGCAGCATGATCGACCTGTTCCTCGCCCTGCCCGGCGTACGGGTGGTGGCGGTGTGCGACCCGGTCAGGGCGAAGGCGGAGCGGGCGGCCGCCAAGGTGGTGAAGGCCGGTCAGCCGTCCCCCGCCGTCTATACCAAGGGCGAGGACGACTACGCCAACCTCTGTGCGCGCGGGGACGTCGACTTCGTCTATGTGGCGACCCCGTGGGACTCGCACTTCGAGATGGCGAAGGCGGCGATGCTGGCGGGCAAGCACGTCGGCGTCGAGTGCCCCCTCGCGATGCGCCTGGACGAGCTGTGGGCGCTGGTGGACCTGTCCGAGCGGACCCGCCGCCACTGCATGCAGTTGGAGAACTGCTGTTACGGCAGGAACGAGATGCGGGTGCTGCGCATGGCGCACGCCGGTGTGTTCGGGGAGTTGCTGCACGGCGCGGGCGCGTACAACCACGACCTGCGGGAGCTGATGTTCTCGCCCACGTACTACGAAGGGCCGTGGCGCAGGCTGTGGCACACGCGGCTGCGCGGTGATCTGTACCCGAACCACGGCTTCGGGCCGGTGGCCAACTACATGGACGTGAACCGGGGCGACCGGGTCGTCAGCATCAGCAGCTTCGGTACGCCGGCGCTCGGGCTGGCCGAGTACCGGGAGGCGAACATGCCGCCCGGTGACCCGAGCTGGAAGGAGACGTACGTCGGCAGCGACCGCACGATCAGCATGGTGACGACGGCGAAGGGCCGGGTGATCCGGCTGGAGCACGACGTGTCGACGCCGCATCCCTACAGCCGGATCAACAGCCTGGGCGGGACGAAGGGCGTCTTCGAGGACTACCCGGCGCGGATCTACGTCGAGCCGGACCACAAGGGCCATCAGTGGGGCGACTTCTCGGCGTACGCGGCGGAGTTCGACCACTGGCTGTGGAAGGAGCACGCCAATCCGCCCGGCGGGCACGGCGGCATGGACTACATCATGGTCTACCGCCTCATGCAGTGCATGCGGCTCGGGCTGGTCCCGGACTTCGACGTGTACGACGCGGCGACGTGGACGGCGCCGGTGCCGCTGAGCCACGCCTCGATCAAGGCGAAGGGCGCGCCGCAGCAGATCCCCGACTTCACGCGCGGCGAGTGGAGGAAGCCCCGCTCCGGGGTGGATTCGGTCAAGCCGCAGTGAGCGCGCTGGGGCCCGGTGTCGCACCGGGCCCCAGGTGCGTCAGCAGCGGCGGCGGTCCTCCGTCAGCGTGCCCTGGACGGCGGTCAGGGTGCGGTCGTAGCAGCCTGCCGAGCCGTGCAGCCGGTAGCGCTCGGTGGTGGTGCCCACGGCGTGCCGCTGGTCGCGCGGGACGCCCGCGGTGTACGTCGCGTCGCCCGTGTACGTGTCGTCGAGGCGCGTCCACGCCGGCCGCGCGCCGCTCCGCAGGACGACGGTGTCGGCGCGGTCCCCGAGCGTGAGGACGGTGCGCAGCCGGTCTCCGGCGCCGAGCGTCGTCTCGCCGTCCATGGCGTACGTGCGGTGGGTGCGGGTCACGGTCCGCCCGCTGGTGACGGTCTCGTCGTCCGTCCAGTGGGCCGTCAGCGCGTCGGTGGTCTCGCCGTCGGTCCAGCGGTGGACGGAGGTGTGGGCGAGGGATCGGGTGACGGTCGTGGGGACGCGGCCGTGGGAGGTGTCGAGGTACCCGGCGAGGATGAGCCGGTGCGCGGCCTCGGTGGTGAGACGGTGCTCCCGACCGGGCTTGTACGCCGTGGAGTTGTCGGGTGCGCCGGTGTCGTGGCGGGTCAGCGCGCCGGTGACGACCTCACGCCCTTCGTCCTGCCAGAGCAGGAGGTTGGTGGGCGTGGACCAGCCGGGCGCTCCGGCGGGCACCCCGGCGACGGTGACCTCGATCCGGTGCGGCCGTCCGTCGTTCAGCAGGGCCGCGAACGGCGTCAGGTCGTACACGACCGGCTTGACGTCGAAGGCGCGCGGCGCGGGCGTGACGTACCAGAGGAAGGGGTTGGACCAGCCGCCGGTCCAGACCGTGGGGAACGGCGCGGCGATGCCCGCGAGGCGCCCGTCCACGCTGATGCGCACCTCGCGGTGCGGGCCCTCGGGGGCCTTGCAGGAGTAGGGGGCGGCGTCCGGGGCGGACAGGTACCAGTACTCCTCGCAGCCGCCGCCGGAGCCGGTGGCGTACACCTCGGCGAGAATCCGTTCGGAGTTGCGCGGCAGCGCCGGTGACGGGGTGTCGAGCGGGATCACCCGGTCGGGGACGTCGGCGGAGGGGCCTGGTCCGTCCTTGGGGGCCGCGTAGAAGGTGAGGGTCACGGTGACGTCGATGACGCCGGTGTACGTGTCGTCGACGACGTTCCCGATGAGCATCTCGACGGGCCCCGGGCGGCGCAGCGTGTCGCCGTAACGGGTGACGTCCTTCTCCACCGACCAGGTGATGCCGTCCGGGGAGGGCTGCGGGGTGGAGGTGCGGAAGATCTCGACGCCGCCGAGGGTGAGGTTGCCGAGGCGGTCGTACTGCCGTCCCTTCACGCTGCCGTCGAGCCGCAGCACCACCGCGCTCCAGCGGTCGCCGCAGCCCTTAGGTGGCGTGTAGGCGCCCTTGTACGGGGTGAAGTCGCGGAACTGCGCTTTGGCGAGGGCCACTTCGCAGGAGCGGACGCCGGTGGGGCGCGGGACGGGCGGGGCGGCGGTGACGGGATCGTGCCAGTCGGTGCCGAACTCCGCGGGCGGCTGCGGTCCGGCCGGGGCCCCGGCCCCGGAAGCGGGGGCGGCGGGGAGCAGCGCCGTCGCGGCGGCCAACAGGGTGGCGCCGAGCATGCTCATGACTGTTCGTTGTCTCATGGGCCGCGAGTGAAGCGGGCATCACCGGAGTGCGCCAGACAGTCCGGCGGCCCTTGGCGCGTTTCGTTCGTCCGGCCGGAAAATCGATTGCCGACCCCGGGCCCGGAAGGCGAACCTTGCACGGCTTCCCCGCCACTTCCCTGGCTCTTCCCGCCTCCCTCCCCGCCTTCCGCCGCTGCAATCCCTGGGACGTCATGCAGATTCACCAGCTTCCGTACGCCGATCCCGGTGACCCCGACGTACGGTCGGGCACGCGGTTCCTCGTCTGGCTGGGCCGCAACCAGCTCGGTGGCCAGCTCACCTGCCTGGCCTGGGGCCTTCTCCTCCAGCTCGGCATCGCCGGGCTCCCGCTGGGCGTGGGCCTCGCGGTGCAGGCGGTCGTGGACGGCTCCGCCGGCCGGCTCGCGCTCGCCGGCGCGCTGCTGGCGCTGCTCGGCGCGGCCATCGCGACCGGTGACACCATGGAGCACCGCACCGCCGTCACCAACTGGATCACCGCCGCCGCCCGGGTGCAGCAGCTGCTGTCCCGCAAGACCGCCGAGCTCGGCGCGGTGCTGACGCGGCGGGTCGCCGCCGGTGAGATCGTCGCCGTGTCCACCGGTGACGTCGAGAAGATCGGCTGGTTCGTGGAGGCGCTGTCGCGGTTCGGCGCGGCGGTCCTCACGCTGGTCGCGGTCTGCGTCGGCCTGGTGTTCTACGCGCCCGCGCTCGGCGTCGTCGTGGCCATCGCCGTCCCGGTGCTGGCGCTGGCGCCCCTGCCGCTGCTGCCGCGCGCCACGCGGCGGGCGGACGTCCAGCGGGAGAAGGCCGGGCGCGCCACCGAGCTGGCCTCGGACACGGTTGCGGGCCTGCGCGTCCTGCGCGGCATCGGCGGCGAGGAGCTGTTCCTCGGCCGCTACCGCGCCGCCTCCCAGGAGGTCCGGGAGGCGGCGGTGCGCAGCGCCCGCATGTGGGCGCTGATCGCGGCGGTCCAGGTACTGCTGCCGGGGCTGCTGCTGATCGGTGTGGTGCTGTACGGCGCGCGGCTGGCCCTCGACGGGCGGATCGGGGTCGGTGAACTGGTCACCGTCTACGCCGCGGTGACCCTCACCCACTACCCGCTGCGGACGGTGGAGGAGATCACGATGGCCTTCGCCTTCTCGCGGCCCTCCGCGAAGCGCGCGGCGCGCGTGCTGTCCCTGGCGCGTACGACGACGGTCACCGGCTCCCACGGGTCTTCCTCCTCGCCGAGCGGTGATCTGTACGACCCGGTGACCGGGCTGCGTGCCCCCGAGGGGCTGTTGACCGCCGTGGTGTGCGGTGACCCGGACGCCGCCGGCAGGCTGGCCGACCGGCTCGGCGGGCACCCGGCCGAGGAGACCGACGGCCACGCCTCGGTGCTGCTCGGCGGCGTGCCGCTGGACGAGCTGCCGCTCGACGCGGCGCGCGCCGCCGTCCTCGTACAGGACAAGGATCCGGTGCTGTTGTCCGGCACGCTGCGGGAGCTGCTGGACGTGCCGTCGTCGGGTGCGGTGAGCGCCGAGGAGGCGCTGGCGGCGGCGGAGTGCGGCGATGTGCTGGACGCGCTCGCGCAGGCGTCGGTGGGCGCGGACGGCGATCCGATGCGTACGCGGATCACCGAGCGCGGCCGGTCGCTCTCCGGCGGGCAGCGCCAGCGGCTGGCGCTGGCGCGTTCGCTGGTGACCGACCCGGGCGTGCTGGTGCTGGACGAGCCGACGTCGGCGGTGGACTCGCACACCGAGGCGCGGGTCGCGGCGGGCATCGCGCGGTTGCGCGCCGGGCGGACGACGGTGGTGCTGGCCTCTTCGCCGCTGCTGCTGGACCGGGCGGACCGGGTGGTGCTGGTCCACGAGGGCGCGGCGGTGGCGGTGGGCACGCACCGCGAGCTGCTGCGCACGGAGCCCCGGTACCGCGCGGTCGTCACCCGCGAGACCGACGAGGAGCCCGCCGTCACGGCGACCGCACCCGACCTGGTGGACCTGGAGGAGAAGGCATGATCGGCATGGCGCCGCCGGCGTACGACCCGGCGGCTCCCGAGACCGCGACGACGCTGCCGGTCGGCGGCGCCGCGACGGTCCGCGCGTATGTGGCGGAGCTGCTGCGCCGCCACCGCACGGCGTTCACGGTGCTCGTCGCCGTCAACGCGGTCGCGGTCATCGCCTCGATGGCCGGCCCGTACCTGCTCGGTTCGGTGGTGGAGCGGCTCGCCGCCGGGGAGCGTGAGCTCCCTCTGCCGGTCACCGTCACGGTGTTCGCCGCCGCCCTGGTGGTGCAGACGGTGTTCGTGCGGCTGGTACGGCTGCGTGGAGCGATGCTGGGCGAGGAGATGCTGGCCGACCTGCGCGAGGACTTCCTCGTACGGTCGGTGGGGCTGCCGCCCGGCGTGCTGGAGCGCGCGGGGACCGGCGACCTGCTGTCCCGGGTCACGACCGACATCGACCGGCTCGCCAACGCCATGCGCGAGGCGGTGCCGCAGCTCGCCATCGGCGTGGTGTGGGCGGGGCTGCTGATCGGCGGCCTCACGGTGACGGCCCCGCCGCTGGCGCTCGCGATCCTGGTGGCGGCGCCGCTGCTGATCGCGGGCTGCCGCTGGTACTTCCGGCGTGCGCCGTCGGCGTACCGCTCGGAGGCGGCGGGGTACGCGGCGGTCGCCGGGGTGCTCGCCGAGACGGTCGACGCGGGCCGCACGGTCGAGGCGCACCGGCTGGGCGCGCGGCGGATCGCGCTGTCCGACCGGCGCATCGCGGAATGGACGGCGTGGGAGCGGTACACGCTCTTCCTGCGCTCGGTGATCTTCCCGGTGATCAGCCTCACGCACACCACGGTCCTCGCCTCGGTGCTGTTGATCGGCGGCTTCTTCGTGCTGCGCGGCTGGCTGGACGTGGGGCAGCTGACGACGGGTGCGCTGCTGGCGCAGATGCTGGTGGAGCCGGTCGGGATCATTTTGCGCTGGTACGACGAGCTGCAGGTGGCGCAGGTGTCGCTGGCCCGGCTCGTGGGCGTGCGCGAGATCGAGCCGCACGCCGGGGACCCGGCCGTACGGCCCGACGGGCGCGCGGTGCGGGCGGACGACGTGCGCTTCGGGTACCGGGAGGGCGTGGACGTCCTGCACCGGGTGTCGATGGACGTCGCCCCGGGCACGCGTCTGGCCCTGGTGGGCCCGTCGGGCGCGGGCAAGTCGACGCTGGGCCGGCTGCTCGCCGGGATCTACGCCCCGCGCGCGGGGCGCGTCACGCTGGGCGCGGCCGAGCTGTCGCGGATGCCCGCCGAGCGGGTCCGCGCGCATGTGGCGCTGGTCAACCAGGAGCACCACGTCTTCGTCGGCACGCTCCGGGACAATCTGCGGCTCGCGCGGGCGCAGGCCCCGGACGCGGAGCTGTGGGCGGCGCTGGCGGCGGTGGACGCGGAGGCGTGGGCGCGGGCCCTGGAGGCCGGCCTGGACACCGAGGTCGGCTCCGGCGGGCTGGCCCTCACCCCGGCGCAGGCCCAGCAGATCGCGCTGGCCCGCCTGGTGCTGGCCGACCCGCACACCCTGGTGCTCGACGAGGCGACGTCCCTGCTGGACCCGCGTGCGGCCCGCCACCTGGAGCGCTCGCTGGCGCGGGTGCTGGACGGCCGGACGGTGGTGGCGATCGCGCACCGGCTGCACACGGCGCACGACGCGGACGTGATCGCGGTCGTCGAGGACGGCCGGATCAGCGAGCTCGGCAGCCACGACGAACTGGTCGCGACGGACGGCGCGTACGCGGCCCTGTGGCGGTCCTGGCACGGCTGAGCGGCTGCGGGGACGGGGTCTGCGCCGGGCGGCCGGGCGGCCCAGACCCGGGGCGGCGAGGTGAGCCGCCGGGGCCGGGCGGGCCGCTGTGTGCTCCCGGCTCAGCCGATCGGCTGCCGTGCCTCTTCCCGTACCTTCAGGACCTGCCGCGCGAGGGCGTCGAGGTCGACGGAGCCAGGGTCCTGCGCGGCGTCGGCCGGGGTGATGAAGGCCACGTAGGCCGCCGTGTTCGCGTCGCCCCAGGCGCAGACGGGCACGGTGGAGGTGCCGTCCGCGTCCTGCGACAGCAGCACCGTGCACTCCAGCTCGACGTCGGAGCCGGGCGGCGTGATGGTCCTCGCCGGCTGGGGCTCGCTCACCCCGTCGGCCTCGCGCATGCCCTTGAGCAGACCACTCCGTTGCTGGGCCGGGTCCTTGAACTGCCCGTACATCCCGATGAGAGCGAGTCCATGCGGCCCGTCCGTACCGCCGCCGGTCCCTGTGCCGTTGTACGAGCCCATGACGGAGGCCGTGACGCGCCAGCCGGGGCCGGTGGCGTCGGACTCCTTCTTCGCTCTGGCGTCCGCGTCCGCGGAACCGTCGTTGACGAGCCGGTACTCGTCCCCCAGGAGTGTCTTGGGAACGGTGAGGCGGTACTCGGCCACCGGGAAGGGGTCCGCCACCCCGCGCACCGGGGCGCCGTCGCTTCCCCGGTTGCCGAGGTACGCGAGTCCGAGCAATGCGGCCATGGAGGCCAGGACGATGCCGACGATCAGCCACGTCCGGTCCTTGCGCGGCGGCGGCCCTGCGGGCGGTCCGCCCCACGCGCCCGGGCCCGGATAGGGCGGCGGAGGGTGCGGTAAGTGCTGCGGCGGGTACGGCTGGGGCTGACCGTACGGACTCTGCTGCGGCGGATGCCCGTACGGGCCGGGCGGTGGCGACTGAGGTGTCGGCATGGTCATGATCACAGGCTACGCCAGGTACACACACGGTAACCACGGGCGCAACTCCCGTCCCCGACGTGGGAACCGGGGCGCCCCCTACGGGCGCCCCGGGTGCCGCCGGTCAGCGCGTGCCGTGGACTTCCAGCGCCGCGCGGACGGCCGATTCCAGGGCGCCTTCGATCCAGGCGGGCTTGACCGAGGTGTGGCAGCCGGCGAAGTGGAGCGGGCCTTCCTGGGTGCGCATGTCCAGGAGGATCTCGGTGTGCTGGCCGGGAAGCAGGACGGACGCCTCGCCGTAGGCGTACGGGTCGCGCTGCCAGCTCTGGGTGCGGCCGACGCCCGTGAAGAAGACCTCGAGCCGCTGCCCGTACACCTCCTGCATGCCCCGCAGGGCGAGCGCGTAGCGGGCCTCGTCGTCGTAGGCGTCCCAGCGCCTGGCGTCGTCCGCCCAGCTGTAGGAGGCGAGGACGACCCCGCCGGCGCTGCCGGGGACGGGGTGGGAGGGGTTGAACATGAAACGGTTCGGGTTGTCGGTCACCGAGCCGCCGCCGAAGACCCCGGCCGCCTCGGGCTGGTCGCGGGAGACCCAGGCGTTCGCCGCGTAGTGGGTGCGCTGGTCCTCGGAGAGGTGGCCCTTGGGCACGGAGGGGTGCTTGCCGAGGAGCCGTCCGTCCGGCGGCACCTGGCCCTTGCGGTACCGGTCGTACAGCCCGGGCTCCATGGCGTCCAGCTCGCGGCGCCAGTCGTCCTCGCCGAACTCCCACCAGCGGCGACTGAATTCGAGGAGCACCTTGGTGGCGCTGTCGTAGTGCACCTCGGTGAGGGCGCGGCGCTTGTCGTAGGAGAGCGGGGGCGTGATCTGGACGTGCCGGAGGCCCGAAAAGGGGATGGTGACGATCGCCGCGTCGCCGGTGAACCGCTCGTGGACGACCTTGCCGTTCCGGCCTTCGGAGACCGTGTCGACGACCACCCGATCGCCCTGCTCCCGGGTCTCGACGCGGGTGACGCGGCGGTCGAAGCGGACGTGGTCGCGGACCTGCTCCAGGAGCGCGTCGGCGAGGACTGCGGTGCCGCCGACGAGCTCGTAGAAGGCGGTGCCGGGGCTGATCAGCGCCTGGCTGATGAAGCTGTGCAGGAAGGAGAGCGGCAGCCTGGAGGTCATGTTCTCCAGGGTTCCGATCAGGTCGACCGTGCGGGTGTCGAGCCCCGCGTGCTCGGTCAGGAACCGGTACATCGACCAGTCGCCGAAGCGCTGGACGACCCGGGCCCACCCTTCGAGCAGCTCGGGCATCGGCTTGTCGGCCCGGGTGCCGTCAGGGCGCTTGACGCTGTGCTCGTCGCGTACGGGGTCGAGGGCCTGGCGCACGATGTCGGCGGCCGGGACGTCCTCGTACTTCTTCGGCACGCCGAAGGAGCGGTTGACGGCCCGGGGGTCCTTGGCGTAGTCGGCGCGGCGGGCCCTGATGCCGTTGACGCTGATCCAGGTACGGGAGCGGGGCGTGCCCTCGGGGTCGGTGTCGACGTAGCGGAAGGGCCGGCGCTCGATGCCGAGCTGGTCGATCAGCCCGATGACGAGCGGGTGGCTGCCAGGGATGCGCATGGCGCCTGCCTCGGCGTACTGCTTCGGATCGGCGAAGGCCTGGGCGGCGTTCTCGTGGCCGCCGGTGCGGAAGGTCTTGATGCGGCCGCCGGCGCGGTTCCCGTTGGCCTCGACGACGGTGACGTCGTGGCCCGCGCGCTTCAGCAGGTGGGCCGCGGCCATGCCGGCCGGTCCGGCACCGAGGACCAGCACCTTCTTACGGCCCGAGGCGCCTTTGGGCAGTCCGCCGCGGAGGAGGATCTTCTCGTAGCGCGGGACCAGCGGCTGGTCGTCCTCGTCGAGTACGAGCAGGGCGCGGGCGACGGCGAGGCAGGTCTCCCAGTCGGCGGTGGAGCGGGGCGCGGCCACCGGAGCCACGGGAGCCGCAGGGGCGGCCGTGGCGGGCGACGCGGGGAGCAGGGCAGCGGCGGCGGCCGTGGAGGCGGCGCCGGCGGTCAGCTGACGTCGTGTCAGGTGCGTGGAATCCATGATCAGAAGAAAGCGGATCTTGAGACTCCACGGCGGGGCTTCGTCCCCCGTTCACCCGAACGGGACGATCAGATGAAGTTCAGCGCCGACGCGCCGCCCACCCCGCCCAGCAGCATGAACGCCGGCATCAGCACCTTCAGCTCCACCCAGCTGCCCGCGCGGAACCGCATCCCCTTCGGCGGCCCCAGCGCGTACCAGCGCTTGCCCCCGATGGGGATCGGCCACAGGATCGGGCAGCCGGAGACGGTCAGGGCGTCGCCGATGTCGTGGACGAGGGCCCCCAGCACGATCGGCAGGCCGAGCCACAGGTACTCCTGCCCGGGCCCGGTGAACAGCCAGTCCGCGCCATGGCCGGGCTTGTCCAGGATGCCCGCGAGGATCCACGCGCTGGTGGCTCCCAACAGCCACACCAGGACGTCGCTGGACATCCGGGCCGCCCGCCACAGCAGGCCCTCGACGGCCAGCACCAGGTGGACGAAGAGGATGGCGAGCACCGCCCAGCGGTCGCAGGTGACGGCCAGCGCGGACGCCCCCGCGCCGCACAGCACCGCCCACACCCAGGTGTGCGTGAGGGTGCGGTGGCCGCCGCTCCTGCGGGCGTCGGCCCGTGTCTTGGTGGCCTTGTAGACGGCGTACGAGAGCTTGTCGACGATCTCGCAGAGCCCGCGCGAGATCGGGCCGAAGGCGCGCGAGATGGTCGCCGACTTGTGGTCGAGGTCGGGCGCGAGGGCCGCGCCGGCGCAGATCAGGGCGCCGACGACGAGCACCGGCCAGGGCATCGGATGCCCGGCCGCGGCGGTCGCGGCCCCCACCCCCAGCCACGCGGCCGCGCCGGAGAGTGAGTGTGCCGGTCCCATCATGTGCGTTCCCCGCCCCGTTTGGTTCTGTCCTGCGCCCCGGTTGACGGGACAGGGTATCGCTCTGTGATCTTCGTACCGGTGGCCGGTTCCCACTCAGGGGGGTCCGCCAGGCAAGATGGGGGCGTGACCCTTATCGATCAGCTGCCGCCCGACGCCGACCCCGATGCCCTCTTCGAGGCCTTCTCGTCATGGGCCGAGGGCCAGGGCATCACGCTCTACCCGGCCCAGGAGGAGGCGCTGATCGAGGTGGTCTCGGGGGCGAACGTGATCCTCTCCACCCCCACCGGCTCCGGAAAGAGCCTGGTCGCGGCGGGTGCGCACTTCACCGCGCTCGCGAACGACCAGGTGACCTTCTACACCGCGCCGATCAAGGCCCTGGTGTCGGAGAAGTTCTTCGACCTGTGCAAGCTCTTCGGCACCGAGAACGTCGGCATGCTCACCGGCGACGCGTCCGTGAACGCCGACGCGCCCGTGATCTGCTGCACGGCCGAGGTGCTGGCCTCCATCGCGCTGCGCGACGGCAAGGACGCCGACATCGGCCAGGTCGTGATGGACGAGTTCCACTTCTACGCCGAGCAGGACCGGGGCTGGGCGTGGCAGATCCCGATCCTGGAGCTGCCGCAGGCGCAGTTCGTCCTGATGTCGGCGACGCTCGGCGACGTCTCGATGTTCGAGAAGGACCTGACCCGCCGCACCGGCCGCCCGACCTCGGTGGTCCGCTCGGCGACGCGGCCGGTGCCGCTGTCGTACGAGTACCGGCTCACGCCCATCACGGAGACGCTGACCGAGCTGCTGGAGACCAAGCAGGCGCCGGTCTACATCGTGCACTTCACGCAGGCGCAGGCCGTCGAGCGGGCGCAGTCGCTGATGAGCATCAACATGTGCTCGCGCGAGGAGAAGGACAAGATCGCCGAACTGATCGGGAACTTCCGCTTCACCACCAAGTTCGGCAAGAACCTCTCGCGGTACGTCCGGCACGGCATCGGTGTCCACCACGCGGGCATGCTGCCCAAGTACCGGCGCCTGGTGGAGAAGCTGGCGCAGGCCGGTCTGCTGAAGGTGATCTGCGGCACGGACACCCTCGGCGTCGGCGTCAACGTCCCGATCCGCACCGTGCTGTTCACGGCGCTCACCAAGTACGACGGCAACCGCGTGCGCACGCTGCGCGCCCGTGAGTTCCACCAGATCGCGGGCCGGGCCGGGCGCGCGGGCTTCGACACGGCCGGGTTCGTGGTCGCGCAGGCGCCCGAGCACGTCATCGAGAACGAGAAGGCCCTCGCGAAGGCGGGCGACGACCCCAAGAAGCGCCGCAAGGTGGTCCGCAAGAAGGCGCCGGAGGGCTTCGTCGGCTGGACGGAGAACACCTTCGAGAAGCTGATCGCCTCCGAGCCGGAGCCGCTGACGTCCCGCTTCCGCGTGACGCACACCATGCTGCTGTCGGTGATCGCCCGGCCCGGTGACGCCTTCCAGGCGATGCGCCGGCTCCTGGAGGACAACCACGAGCCGCGCAAGAACCAGCTGCGGCACATCCGCCGCGCCATCGCGATCTACCGCTCGCTGCTGGACGGCGGGGTCGTCGAGCAGCTGGACCAGCCGGACGCCGAGGGCCGTACGATCCGGCTCACCGTCGACCTCCAGCAGGACTTCGCGCTCAACCAGCCGCTGTCCACCTTCGCGCTGGCGGCGTTCGAGCTGCTGGACCCGGAGTCCCCGTCGTACGCCCTCGACATGGTGTCGGTGGTCGAGTCGACGCTGGACGACCCGCGCCAGATCCTCGCCGCCCAGCAGAACAAGGCGCGCGGCGAGGCGGTCGGCGCGATGAAGGCGGACGGCGTCGAGTACGAGGAGCGGATGGAGCGGCTCCAGGACATCTCGTACCCGAAGCCGCTCGAAGAGCTGCTGTGGCACGCGTACAACACGTACAAGAAGTCCCACCCGTGGGTCGGCGACCACCCCGTCTCGCCGAAGTCCGTCATCCGGGACATGTACGAGCGGGCGCTGTCCTTCACCGAGTTCACGTCCCACTACGAGCTGGCGCGCACCGAGGGCATCGTGCTGCGCTACCTGGCGTCCGCGTACAAGGCGCTCGACCACACCATCCCGGACGACCTGAAGACGGAGGACCTGGAGGACCTGATCGCCTGGCTGGGCGAGATGGTGCGGCAGGTGGACTCCTCGCTGCTCGACGAGTGGGAGCAGCTGGCCAACCCGGAGGTGGAGACCGCCGAGGAGGCCCAGGAGAAGGCCGACCAGGTCAAGCCGGTCACGGCCAACGCCCGCGCCTTCCGGGTGCTCGTGCGCAACGCGATGTTCCGCCGCGTCGAGCTGGCGGCGCTGGACCGCTTCTACGAACTCGGCGAGCTGGACGCCGAGTCCGGCTGGGACGCGGAGGCGTGGGAGGAGGCGATGGACGCGTACTGGGAGGAGTACGACGAGCTCGGCACCGGCCCGGACGCGCGCGGCCCGAAGCTGCTCTCCATCGAGGAGGACCCGGCCCACGGACTGTGGCGCGTCCGGCAGACCTTCGCCGACCCCAAGGGCGACCATGACTGGGGCATCGGCGCGGAGGTGGACCTGGCGGCCTCGGACGAGGAGGGCCGGGCGATCGTGCGCGTCACCGACGTCGGCCAGTTGTAGGAGGACCCCGTATGACCAACCCCGCCGAGCGACTCGTCGACCTGCTCGACCTGGAGCAGATCGAGGTCAACATCTTCCGTGGCGCGAGCCCGCAGGAGTCCCTGCAGCGGGTCTTCGGCGGCCAGGTCGCCGGTCAGGCCCTGGTCGCGGCCGGCCGCACGACGGAGGGCGACCGGCCGGTGCACTCGCTGCACGCGTACTTCCTGCGGCCGGGCATCCCGGGCCTGCCGATCGTGTACCAGGTCGAACGGGTGCGGGACGGCCGGTCGTTCACCACCCGCCGGGTCACGGCGATCCAGCGCGGTAAGACGATCTTCAACCTGACGGCCTCCTTCCACCAGCCGGAGGAGGCGGGCTTCGAGCACCAGCTGCCGCCGCGTCTGGACTTCCCGCCGCCGGAGTCGCTGCCCTCGGTCGCGGAGGAGATCCGCGAGCACCTGGGCGCGCTGCCGGAGGCGCTGGAGCGGATGGCGCGCCGCCAGCCCTTCGACATCCGGTACGTGGACCGGCTGCGCTGGACGCAGGAGGAGGTCAAGGAGGCGGACCCGCGCAGCGCGGTGTGGATGCGCGCGGTGGGCCCGCTGGGCGACGACCCGCTGGTGCACACGTGCGCGCTGACGTACGCCTCCGACATGACCCTGCTCGACGCGGTGCGCATCCCGGTCGAGCCGCTCTGGGGGCCGCGCGGCTTCGACATGGCGTCGCTGGACCACGCGATGTGGTTCCACCGGCCGTTCCGTACGGACGAGTGGTTCCTGTACGACCAGGAGTCCCCGATCGCGACGGGCGGGCGGGGTCTCGCGCGCGGGCGGATCTACGACCGCGAGGGGCGGTTGCTGGTGTCGGTGGTGCAGGAGGGGCTGTTCCGGCGCCACTGAGGTCCGCGGGCCGACACGACGTGTGATGCGTGGGCGAAACGATCACATGCGGCAGTATCTGGGCCAGGGACGCGGTGGGCCGAGCCGATCGATGTCGCCGCCGGAGCGCGGCGGCACCGGCCGGACCCCGGGTCCTTCCCTCCGCCCCGGCTCTGGATCGTGCAGGTCATGCTGCGAAGACTTCGTGTCCTCTTCCTCGCGCTTTTCGCGTCTCTCGTGCCTCTCTCACTGCTCGCGCTGCCGGCGTCCGCCGTCCCGGCGCAGGCGCAGGCACAGGCGGCCCGGCAACTCCCCGGCGGCAAGGTGAACTTCGTCGTCGCCGTCGGCCACATGACCGCCACCTCCCGCGCCAACCGGGTGCGGCTGGGCACGTACTCCTTCGACGCGGCCAACGGCACGGTCGCCGCCCGCATACACCGGTGGGACCACACGGAGCCGCGCGCGCGGGTCGGCACGGGAACCGTGCCGGACGACTCCTGCTCCACCACGTCCCCGTCCACGAGTGCCACGCTCGTCCGCACCTGTGAGATCCAGACGGCGGGTGGGTTCGCCGCCGAGCCCACCGACGTCGGTTCGGGCAGGTACCAGCTGCAGACGGAGACGGTCGACGGCCGGTCGACGCCCGTGCTCTGGATCCTCTGGGACACCACCCCGCCCAGGACGGAGAAGTGGGCGGTGGAGACCACGTCGACGCTGGCCCGGCTGTCCTTCGTGTACGCCACCGACGCCACGACCGGTTACGGCTACGGCAGCAACGCCCCCTTGACCACCCGTCAGGCGATGACGGCCGTGCGCGACCACCCGGCCCCGCTCCACCTCCAGGGACAGACCTGGGCCCACGACCAGGTGACCACCGCGGGCGGCCTGTTCCAGCACCGGTCGTTCCAGACCTGTGTGCGGACGACCTGGTGCCTGACGCATCTCCAGCCGGCGTCGACACGCGCCTGCCAGGCGACCGGCGGCTGCCCGAACCACGGCGGCGGCACTCCGGCGAACGTCACCTCCATCCAGTACTACCTGCAGTCGTTGTCCCCCCAGGACCGGCGGGACACCCTGTGGCACTGGTGCACCTGCCTGGCCCTGGAGCAGGGCCGGACCTGCTACACGGGCAACTCGCACGTGAAGCCGATACTGCAGATCATCGACGACGCGGGCACCTTCCGCGGCTGGGTCGGCGTCGAGGCGTCCTTCTACCCGTTCGCCGACGCGGACCCGCGCTCCCACGACATGCTCGGTGTCTTCCGCCTCGCCGACTGGACGTGACACGGGTGAGCGGGCCCGGCCGGGCCGGGGCAGGGCGGCGGCGGCCGGGCTGCTTTCATGGAGTCCGTACCGTGCCCGCTCTCCACCCCGCGAGGAGCTCCCATGTCCCTGTACGACATCCCGCTGCGCACCCTGTCCGGCGAGCCGACGAGCCTCGCCGAGTACAAGGACAAGGCGGTGCTGATCGTCAACGTCGCGTCCAAGTGCGGTCTGACGCCGCAGTACGAGGGGCTGGAGCGGCTGCAGCAGCGGTACGGCGGCCGGGGGTTCACGGTGCTGGGCGTGCCGTGCAACCAGTTCGCGGGCCAGGAGCCGGGCACGGCGGAGGAGATCGCGACGTTCTGCTCGGCGACGTACGGCGTGACGTTCCCGCTGCTGGAGAAGACGGACGTCAACGGCGACGGGCGGCACCCGCTCTACGTCCAGCTGACGAAGGCGGCGGACGCGGACGGCGAGGCGGGCGACGTGCAGTGGAACTTCGAGAAGTTCCTCGTCGCGCCGGGCGGCGAGGTCGGCCGGTTCCGTCCGCGCACCGAGCCGGAGGCGCCGGAGCTGGTCGCGGCGATCGAGGCGGCGCTGCCGACGGCCTGACGCGCGTCAGCGGGTCGGGGTCGGGCAGGCGGACCACAGGCCGGCGCCGGTCTGGCGGGCGGCTTGCTCGGCCCTGGTCATCGTGGGCCAGTACTTGTCGTTGGGCTCGAACAGCACCTTGGTGGCGTGGCCGCTGCGGACGAGGGACTCGTTGACGAAGACGTCCTTCTCGTTCCACACGTAGAGCAGGTACCGGTCGAAGCGGTCCTTGAGCTCGACGTCGCGTTCCGTGCGCAGTCTGCTGCCGACGGGGAGCAGTTCGGCGGTGCGGGCCGTGGCCTGGCGGCTGAAGCACTCGCCGCGCTCGGGGGTGTCGATCTCCAGCAGGCGTACGCGCGCGATCTCGCCGTTGGGGATGACCCGGCCGTCACCGCGTACCTCGACGGTGTCGCCGTCGATGACGCGCAGGACGACCGGTCCGCGCTGCCGGGGATCCGGGTTGCCGGGCTGCGCCGTGGTGGGGGCCAGGGTGGCGAGGCCCAGAACGGCGGCGGCCGAGGCCAGTACGGCGGTAGTCCGGCTGCGGGGCGAGGAGCGGTGCATGGCGCCCCCTCTCAGCGGGGTTTCCGTTCTCCCAGTACAGCACCGTGCCGTGGGCCGGGCGACCGCGACGGATGACCGCGAGCAGGTGACGCGACAAACCCGGGCTCGGGGTTCGCGCACGGGTTCGTGCAGCACCATTGACTTCTTCCGGCTACCTGCCAGTAACCTCCTCTCGCGCCCCCCACGCGACCCTCACCGAGGTAGGTCATGAAGAAGTACCTGCTGTCGCTTCGCGTCGCCGTCGTGGGCACTCTGCTCGGCCTGAGCACCGCCGTCCCGGCCGACGCCGCCACCGCCTCCGCCACGCCCACCCGGCACCCCGTGCTGTTCGTGCACGGGTACAACTCGTCCGGCTCGTACTGGAACACCATGGCGGACCGATTCCGCGCGGACGGCTGGCCCTCCACCCACCTGCGGCAGTGGAGCTACGACTGGCGCCAGTCCAACGCCACCACCGCGCGGGAGGTCTCGGCCCAGGTCGACCGGCTGCTCGCGGAGACCGGCGCGAGCCGGGTCGACGTCATCACCCACTCGATGGGCGGGCTCTCCAGCCGCCACTACGCCAAGGAACTCGGCGGCAGCTCGAAGATCGACGCCTGGGTCTCCCTCGGCGGACCCAACCACGGCACCGACGCCGCCGACTCCTGCTACGACACCTCGTGTACGGAGATGCGCATCGGCTCCTCCTTCCTCACCGCGCTCAACTCCGGCGACGAGACCCCGGACGGGGTACGGCACGCCACCTGGTGGTCGCCGTGCGACGGCTTCATCAACCCGGACAGCAGCGTCGCCCTGAGCGGCGCGGCCAACACCCGAACGGCCTGCCTCGGGCACAGCGCCCTGGGCACCGACCCGGTGGTCTACGGACAGGTCCGGGACCTCGTGCACCGCTGACGCGCCCGGGGCCCGCCCGTCACGCCGCCGCGCTCAGCGTGTCCGCCAGGCGGTGGCGGGCGGAGCGCGCCGCCGGGAGGGCGGTGAGGGCGACCGCGCCGAGCACGGCGGCCGCGGCGAGGGCCGCGAGGTGCGGCGGGGGCGGGGCGTGGGCGATGCCCGCGCCGATGCCGGTGGCGTGCGCCTCGTGGTCGATGAGCCAGTGCGCGAAGGGCACGCCGAGGGCGGTCGCGAGGAGCGTGGCCGCCAGCGCCGTACAGCCGATGGCCGTCACGGTGACCGCCGCGATCTGGCGCGGCGACAGGCCGATGGCCTTGAGGGCGAGCAGGTCGCGTTCGCCGTCGCGCAGGCTGCCGCCGATCGCGGTGGACAGTTCGGTGAGGCCGATCAGGGCCAGCACGGCGATCAGGCCGACGACGACGCCCCGCAGCGCCGAGAGCCGGTCGGCGGGGGTGGTGACCTCGTGGACGTCGAGGCGGCCTTCGGAGGCGGCGGCGAGTTCGGCGCGGACCGCGCGCGGGTCGGCGCCGGGGCCCAGCTGGAGCTGGTAGAGGGTGGCGCGCAGGGCGGGGTCGTTCTCGCGGAGGGTGTCGAGCGAGGTGGAGATGACCCGGCCGCCGTTCTCCGGTTCGATGCTGCGGCCCACCAGGTGCAGCACCTGCGGGTGGCCGCCGACCGTGACGCGGACCCAGTCGCCGACGCGTACGCCGAGGAGGTCGAGCAGCCCCTGGCCGGCCACCGCCTCGTCGGGGCCGTGCGCCGGGCGGCCCTCGGCGATGGAGTACGGGTAGGGCGCGGCGCGGGTGCCGAGGCCGCGCAGGGCGATGGTGCCGGTCTGGCCGGGGACGAGGGCGGCGACTTCCAGGCCGGGGTGCGCGGCCCGGACGGCGGGGTGCGCCGCGAGGAGCGCGGCCGCCTCGCGGTCCGTGAGGCCCGCGTCGGGGCGTGCGGTGAGCGCGGCGGCGAGGCCCAGCTGCTCGGGGCGGCTGTCGAAGCGCTCGATGGTCGTCCAGGCGCCGAGCGCCACGATGATCAGGAGCAGCGGCAGCGCGAGCCGCCCGATCGTGGCGGGGGCCCGCCGCCCGCGCCCGAAGGCCTGGTGCCAGCCGAGGACGAGCGCGGCCGGCACGCCGAGCCCCAGTGCCGCGCGGGTGGCGCGCGAAAGACCGGCCCCGGGGGCCGCGCCCGTGGGCAGGACCGGTACCGGTTCCACGCGGCCCGCGCGCCAGGCGGCCAGGCAGGTCGCCGCGCCGATGAAGAGCACCGCCGCGACGGGCACCGCGAGCAGCGCCGCCGTGTGGCCGGGCAGGCCCTGCCAGACCGCGACCGCGTCGCCGAGGCGGCCCGGCAGGCGGGCGCCGAGCGCCTGGACGAGCACGGTGGCGAGGGTCGCGCCGAGCGCCGCGAAGGCGAGGTGCTGGACGAGGAAGACGCGGACGACCTGGCCGGGGGTGAAGCCGATGGCCTTGAGGACGGAGACGTCCCGCAGGTGGCCGCGCACCCGCGTGCTGATGGCGCCGAAGACGGCGAGCGCGGCGGCGATCAGCGCGCCGAGGCCGAAGAGTCCGAGGACCTGGCCGAGTAGCCGGGTGTCGCCCTGCGCCTCGGCGCGGGTCTGCTGCCAGGTGGAGACGTCGGTGACGGCCCCGGCGCCGAGCGCCGTGACGGCGCGCTGCACGGCGTAGCCGGTGGCGTCGGGGTCGGCGAGCCGCAGGCCGACGACCTGGCCGCCGGTGCGGTCGGCGGGTACGGCGGGCGGCAGCGCCCACAGGGTGCCGGGCCGCTCGCCGGGGCGGTAGCGGGGTTCGGCGGTGTCGGCGACGCCGACGACGGTGAGGGGGGCGCCGGAGGGCAGGGTGATCCGGTCGCCCGGTTCGGCCCACAGGGCGCGGGCGAGGGTGGACTCCAGCACGACGCCGTCCGGGACGGCGGGGTCGAGCCAGCGGCCGGAGGCCAGGAGGGGGCGGCCGGTCGCGGGCGGGCGCGGGTCCGCGGCGCGCAGTTCGACGGCGGCCCGGGCGCCGCGCGAGGCGACGGTGGTGGTCGCGGTGCGGTAGGGGCCGGCGGCCGCCTCGACGCCGTCGAGCGAGGCGAGCTCGGCGGCGTCGGCGGCGGGGCCGGTGTGGATCCAGACGTGGGCGCCGCGCGACTGGGCGAAGAGCCGCTGCCAGGGGTTGGTGGCGTAGCCGAAGAGCGCGGTGGCGAGGAGCAGAGAGGCGACGATCCCGGCGGTCGCGGCGATCATGAACAGCGCCTCGCCCCGGTGGGTGCGGAGGTCGGCGTGCGCCCAGCGCAGCATGGCCCGCACGCCGGTCAGTCCTTCAGTTCGTTCAGTTCGAGGACGCCGGACAGGCCGCGGCCGGTGCGGGGCGGCGGGGTGGCGCCGAGTGCGGCGTCGTCGGCTATGCGGCCGTCGAAGAAGCTGATGACCCGGTCCGCGGCGCTGGCGAGCCGTGCGTCGTGGGTGACGAGCACGATGGTCTGGCCGCGCCCGTGGAAGTCGGTCAGCAGCCGCATCACCTCGCGGGTGCCCTTGCTGTCGAGGCTGCCTGCCGGTTCGTCGGCGAGGAGCAGGCGGGGCTGGTTGACCAGGGCGCGGGCGAGGGCGACGCGCTGCTGCTGGCCGCCGGACAGCTCGCCGGGCATGGAGCGCTCCTTGCCCTCCAGGCCCAGCTCGGCGAGGAGCTTCTCGCGCGCGGCACGGGCCTGCCGGGCGGAGTGGCCGGCGAGGAGGGCGGGCAGCTCGACGTTGTCTGCGACGGTGAGGTTGGAGACGAGGTTGAAGAACTGGAAGACGATGCCGATGCTGCGGCGCCGCTCCACGGCCCAGCGGGCCTCGCTGTAGCCGTCGGTGCGTTCGCCGTCGAGCCACAGGGAGCCCTGGTCGGGGCGCTGGAGCCCGCCCAGCAGGTGCAGCAGGGTGGACTTGCCGGCGCCGGAGGGTCCGGTGACGGCGACGAACTCGCCGCGCCGGACGGTCAGGTCGACGCCGCGTACGGCGTGGGCGGGCGCGCCCTCGCCGTGGTGGGTCTTGACGAGGCCCTCGGCGCGCAGCAGGGGTATCTCGTGGGAGTCCGTCACCGCAGCTCCTCCAACTCCTCCTGGCAGCGCTCCAGCCAGTCGAGGTCCGCCTGGAGGTGGAGCATGGCGCCCTCGATCAGCAGGTGGGCGATGCGGTTGTCGCGGTCTTCGGTGGCGGCAAGCTTGGAGAGGTTGCGCATGGTGTTGAGGTACTCGCGGCGCTGTTTGTTGATGAGGGCGATCTGGTCGGCGAGGCCGGTCCGGGGGGCGAGGGCGAGCTTCATGAAGAACTCGTCCCGGACCCTCGGTTCGTCCGCCGTCTCCTCGAACCAGGCGCGCAGCGCTTCCTGCCCGGCGTCGGTGAGGCGGTAGATCTTCTTGTTGGGGCGGCTCTCCTGGGCGATCTCCTCGCCCTCGATGAGCCCGGACTTCTCCAGCCGGCCGAGCGTGACGTAGATCTGGCCGACGTTGGTGGGAGGGTACGCCGCGCCCAGCAGCTGCTCAAGGTCCTGCTTGAGCTCGTAGCCGTGGGCGGGTCCGCGGGCCAGCAGGGCGAGGAGGGGAAGCCGCACCGGTGCCGTCCTCCTCCGCGTGCTCCCAATGTGATGTGAGCTCTAGTATCGCCCATGCCTAACGGGTATACATGCCCTGACGCCGGACGAAGGTGTACGGCGCCGTGCTCAAGGAGGAACCTATGCGGTGGATGCGCGCCGCCGGTAGGGGGCTCCTCGCGGTCGCCGTCGTCCTGAGCGGGTTCGCGGCCTCGGCCGCGCCCGCGAACGGCGAGCGGGCGGCCGGGGTGCGCGGCGACGGGCGCGGGCCCATGACGCTGGCCACGGCCGGGGACCTCACGGGCTATCTCGGCCCGGTACTGGAGGGCTGGAACCGCGAGCACCCGGGCGAGCGGGTCACGCTCGTCGAGCTGCCGGACTCCGCCGACGAGACCCGCGCGCAGATGATCACGGACCTGCGGCCGGGCGGGGGCCGCTTCGACGTCCTCAACATCGACGTGGCCTGGACCTCCGAGTTCGCCGCGGCGGGCTGGATCGCGCCGCTGGAGCGCGACCGCTTCCCGCTGAAGAGCTTCCTGCCGCCCGTGGTGGACACGGCGACGTACGAGGGGAAGCTGTACGCCGTCCCGTACGTCACCAACGCCGGGATGCTCTTCTACCGCAAGGACCTCCTGGACCGGGCGGGCGCCCGCCCGCCGCGCACCTGGGCGGAGCTGGAGCAACAGGCGCGGACCATCGCCCCGAGGTACGGGGTGGGCGGGTACGCGGGGCAGTTCCTGCCGTACGAGGGGCTCACGGTGAACACCGCCGAGGCGGTGTACTCGGCGGGCGGCGCGATCCTCGGCGACGAGGGCGAGCGGGTCACCGTGGACTCGGCGGCCGCCCGTGCCGGGATCGGGTTCCTCGCCCGCGGGGTGCGCGACGGCTGGATTCCGCGCGAGGCCCTGGCGTACAAGGAGGAGGAGTCCCGGCAGGCGTTCCAGGACGGCAGGCTGCTGTTCCTGCGGAACTGGCCGTACGCGTACGCCGGCGCCTCCGGGGCGGGGTCGAAGGTCGCGGGGAAGTTCGGCGCGGTGCCGCTGCCGGGGCCCGACGGGCCGGGCACGAGTGTGCTGGGCGGCTCCAATCTGGCGGTGAGCGCCCAGGCGCGCCATCCGCGGTCGGCGCGCGACCTGATCGCGTACCTGACCGGCGAGGAGGTGCAGCGCCGCGTCCTGACGGAGGGCGCGCTGCCGCCGGTGCGGGCGGCGCTGTACCGGGATCCGGCGCTGGTGCGGCAGTTCCCGTACCTGCCGGCGCTGCGGGCGAGCGTGCTCGCGGCGGCGCCGCGCCCGAAGAGCCCGCACTACGAGCAGGTGAGCCTGGCGGTGCAGGCGGTGGCGCACGACGCGATGGCGCAGCACCAGACGCCCGAGGCGGCGGTGCGGCGGCTGGCCGGCGAGCTGGCGGCGATCGCCCGCCGCCGCTGACGGCCGCATCGCCGAGCCTCCTACATACCTGTTAGGTATCAGCATCCGGACCTGACCTTCCCTTCTCGGCGGGTCAAATCGGGACATATACCCCCAGCTACCCGCTGTTTGCTGCACGTTCATTGACACTTCCTCGAGCTGGATACCTAACATGCATGCATAACCGCTACCCGCTCTGGGTGGCGTGCACCCCTTCACGAAGAAACAGGTCAACGGGTGATGCTCACAGCCCTCAGCAGCCATCACTGGTGGCGCGACGCGGTGATCTACCAGGTGTACGTCCGCAGCTTCCTGGACAGCACCGGCGACGGGATCGGCGACCTCGCCGGGGTCCGGGCCGGCCTGCCCTACCTCAAGAAGCTCGGCGTCGACGGCATCTGGCTGAGCCCCTTCTACCCGTCACCGCAGGCCGACCACGGCTACGACGTCGCCGACTACTGCGACGTGGACCCGGTCTTCGGCGACCTCGACGAGTTCGAGCGGCTGGTCGCCGCCGCGCACCGCCTCGACATCAAGGTGCTCCTCGACATCGTCCCCAACCACTGCTCCAGTGAGCACGCCTGGTTCCGCGAGGCGCTCGCCTCCGGCCCCGGCAGCGAGGCCCGCGCCCGCTTCCACTTCGCCGAGGGGCGCGGCCCGGACGGCGACGTACCGCCCAACAACTGGCACGCCATGTTCGGTGGTCCCGCGTGGAGCCGGGTGCTGGAGGCGGACGGCACGCCCGGCCAGTGGTACCTGCACATGTTCACGCCCGAGCAGCCGGACCTGAACTGGCGCAACCCCGAGGTCGGCGCCCACTTCGACCACGTCCTGCGCTTCTGGCTGGACCGGGGCGTCGACGGCTTCCGCATCGACGTGGCCGCCGGGCTCTTCAAGCACCCGGAGCTGCCCGACTCCCCCGACCCCGAGGCCGACGCCCGCACCCGCGACTCGGTCAACCCGCTCGCCTGGAACCAGCCCGAGGTGCACGACGTGTGGCGCGCCTGGCGCGCGGTGTGCGAGGAGTACACCGCCCGCGACGGCCGCGAGCGGCTGCTCGTCGGCGAGGTGTCCGTACCGACCGCGCGCGAGCACGCCAAGTACGTGCGCCCCGACGAGCTGCACCAGGCGTTCTTCTTCGACCTGCTGAGCGCGCCCTGGGACGCCGACACCTTCCGCAAGGTCATCGACGAGGCGATCCGCGACATCGCGGGCACCGGCTCCACCGTCACCTGGGTGCTCAATAACCACGACCAGGTGCGCACCGTCACCCGCTACGGCGAGTCCGGCACCGAGGGCAGCGGCCTGGGCGCCGCCCGGGCGCGGGCGGCGGCGCTGCTGATGCTGGCGCTGCCGGGAGCCGCGTACATCTACCAGGGCGAGGAGCTGGGCCTGCCGGAGGTCGTGGACCTGCCGGACGAGGTGCTCACCGACCCGATCTTCCGGCGCACCGGCAGCCGGGCCCGGATCCGCGACGGCTGCCGCGTGCCGCTGCCCTGGTCGGGGCACGCCTCGCCGTTCGGCTTCTCCACCGGGGCCGAGGGCGCGCGGCCGTGGCTGCCGCAGCCGGGCTGGTTCGCCGAGCACGCCACCGAGCGGGCGCTCGCGGACACCCGCTCCTTCTGGCACCTGTACCGCGAGGGACTCCAACTGCGGCGCGGACTGCCGCAGTTGGGCGAAGGAACCCTGCGCTGGCTGGACGACACCCCGCCCGGGGTCCTCGCCTTCGTACGCGGCGACGGCCTGGTCTGCGCCGTGAACTTCACCACCGCCCCGGTGCCCGCCCCGGTCGCCGGAGCGCCCCTGCTGTCCAGCGGCATCTGCCCGGACGGCTCCCTGCCCGGCTCCACCGCCGCCTGGTGGATCAGCGACGACCACACCACCACCCCGAAGGGATCACAGAGATGACGCGACGACGGACAGTGCTCGCCCGCTGCTCGGCCCTCACCCTCACCCTGGCGCTCGGCGCGACCGCCTGCGGCGGAGGCCCGGTCGCAGCGGGCGGCGGGAGCAAGGAGCTCAGCGGCCAGACCCTCGACGTGGCCGGGGTGTGGTCGGGCGCCGAGCAGAAGAACTTCCAGAAGGTGCTGGACGCCTTCACCGCGAAGACCGGCGCGAAGACGCAGTTCACCTCGACCGGCGACAACGTCTCCACCGTCGTCGGCAGCAAGATCGAGGGCGGCAACGCGCCCGACGTGGTGATGGTCCCCCAGGTGGGCGTCCTGCGGCAGTTCGCCGAGGAGAAGTGGCTCACGCCGCTGTCCCCGGCCACCGTGAAGTCCGTCGACGCCAACTACGCGCCCGTCTGGAAGGAGTACGGCTCCGTCGACGGAAAGCTCTACGGCCTGTACTTCAAGGCCGCGCACAAGTCGACGGTCTGGTACAGCCCGGAGGCTCTCGAGCAGGCGGGTGTCACGCCCCCGAAGACGTACGAGGAGATGCTGAAGGCGGGGCAGGCGGTCTCCGACTCGGGTCTGCCGGCCTTCGCGGTCGCCGGTGAGGACGGCTGGACGCTCACCGACTGGTTCGAGAACATCTACCTCTCCCAGGCGGGACCGGAGAAGTACGACCAGCTGGCCCGGCACGAGATCAAGTGGACCGACCCGACGGTCGTCAAGGCGCTCACCACGCTCGGCGCGCTCTTCTCCGACAAGAAGCTGATCTCGGGCGGCCAGAAGGGGGCGCTCGCCACCGACTTCCCCGGCTCCGTCGAGAAGGTCTTCGGCCCGGAGCCGGAGGCCGGGATGGTGTACGAGGGCGACTTCGTCGCCGGGATCGCCAAGGACCAGTTCGGGAAGAAGATCGGCGAGGACGCGCGGTTCTTCCCTTTCCCGGCGGTCGCGGGCGGCAAGGCGCCGGTGGTCAGCGGCGGTGACGCGGCGGTCGTCCTGAAGGACGGCAAGAACCAGAAGGCCGCCATGGCGTTCCTGGAGTTCCTCGCGACGCCGGAGGCGGCCGCCGCGTGGGCCGAGGCGGGCGGCTTCCTCTCCCCCAACAAGAAACTGGACCTCGCCGCGTACGGGGACGACACGCTGCGCGAGACCGCCAAGTCGCTGATCGCGGCCGGGGACTCGGTGCGCTTCGACATGTCGGACCAGGCTCCGGCGGCGTTCGGCGGCACCAAGGGCGCGGGCGAGTGGAAGCTGCTCCAGGACTTCCTGCGCGACCCGAAGGACCCGGCGGCCACGGCGGCCGCGCTGGAGGCCGCCGCGGCCAAGGCGTACCCGTCGGGCGGCGCGGGCGGCAAGGGCTGACGACATGACCACACTCACCGCTCCTTCGCCTTCCCCTCCCCCGTCCCCGCCCGTCGCCAAGGCCGGGCCGGGCGGGCCCGGGCCCGCGGACGGCCGGGCCCGCGCCCGGCGGCGCCGGCGGATCATCGCCGCGGCGTTCGTCCTGCCCGCGCTGCTGCTGCTCGGCGCGCTGGTCGTCTACCCCGTGGTCTTCTCCGTCGGGCGCAGCTTCTTCGACGCGTCCGGCACCCGGTTCGTCGGCGGCGGCAACTACGCGGAGATGTTCCGCGCCCCGGCCACGCTCACCGCCCTGCGCAACAGCGCGATCTGGGTGGTGGTCGCGCCGACGCTGCTGACCGGGCTCGGCCTGATCCTCGCCGTGCTGGTGGAGAAGGTCCGCTGGGCCACCGCCTTCAAGTTGCTGCTGTTCATGCCGATGGCGGTCTCCTTCCTCGCGGCGGGCATCATCTTCCGGCTGGCGTACGAGGAGGACCCCGACAAGGGAGTGCTCAACGCGGCGGTGGTCGGCGTGCACGGCGTGTTCGAGGAATCCTCCTCCTACCCGAAGGCCCGGCCCCGGGAGGGCCAGGGCCTGGACCGGGCGCCGGACGGCTCGTACGGCACCGCCGAGCCGGTCTCGCCCGGCAAGGCGGTGGCGCTCGGCCTCGTCGGCGTACCGCCCAAGGAACTGCCGGCGGAGGCGAAGACCGCGTCCGCGGGGCCGGCTCCGGGCCCGCGGGAGTTGCGCGGGACCGTCTACCTGGACTTCACACCCGGCGGCGGGGGGCGCCCGGGCGTGGTGGACGCCGCCGAGCGGGGCCTGCCGGGGATGACGGTCGAGGCGGTACGGGACGGCAAGGCCGTCGCCACCGCGACCACGGCCGCCGACGGCTCGTTCCGCCTCGCGGAGCTCGGCCCGGGCGCGTACACCGTGCGCCTGCCCGCGGCGAACTTCGCGCCGCCGTACGAGGGCGTCTCCTGGCTCGGCCCGGCGCTCGTCACCCCGGCGATCATCGGCGCGTACCTGTGGATCTGGACGGGCTTCGCCATGGTGCTCATCGGCGCCGGGCTGTCGTCGCTGCCGCGCGACTGCCTGGAGGCGGCGCGGATGGACGGCGCGAACGAGTGGCAGGTGTTCCGGCGGATCACCGTGCCGCTGCTGGCGCCCGTGCTGACGGTGGTCTTCGTGACGCTCGTGATCAATGTGATGAAGGTCTTCGACCTGATCTACATCATCGCGCCGGGCCCGGTGCAGGAGGACGCCACCGTGCTGGCCACCCAGATGTGGCTGGTGTCCTTCGGCGGCGGCAACGACCAGGGGCTCGGCAGCGCGCTGGGCGTGCTGCTCCTGCTGCTGGTGATCCCGGCGATGGTGTTCAACGTCCGCCGCTTCCGGAGGAGTCAGTCATGAGCGCGCAGACCGTATCGGCTCCGGGCGGCGGCCGGCTGCGCCGGTGGCTGGGCAGCGGCCTGGTGCAGGCGTTCCTGGCCGTCGTGGGCCTGATCTGGATCACCCCGGTCGCCGGGCTGCTGCTGTCGTCACTGCGCTCGGCGCGGGACAGCGCGTCGAGTGGGTGGTGGACGGCGCTGGCCGAGCCGGGGCAGCTGTCGCTCGCCAACTACGCGACGCTGCTGGACAACGCGGGCATCACGCGGGCCTTCTGGAACACCGTGCTGATCTCGGTGCCGACCACGGTGCTCGTCGTGGTGGTGGCGGCGCTGGCCGGCTACGCCTTCGCCTGGCTGGAGTTCCCCGGCCGGGACTGGATCTTCCTGCTGGTGGTGGCGCTGCTGGTGGTGCCGGTGCAGGTGGGTCTGCTGCCGGTGGCGAAGCTCTTCGGTCAGCTGGGGCTGTTCGGCACGATCCCGGGCGTGGTGCTGTTCCACGTCGCGTACGGACTGCCGTTCGCGATCTTCCTGCTGCGCAACTACTTCGCCGACATCCCACGCGAGATGCTGGAGGCGGCCCGGATGGACGGCGGCGGCGAGTGGCGCATCTTCACCCGGCTCGTCCTCCCCGTGGGCCGGCCGGCCATCGCCAGCCTGGCGATCTTCCAGTTCCTGTGGGTGTGGAACGACATGCTGGTGGCGCTCCTCTTCGCCGACTCGTCATCGCAGCCGCTGACGGTGGAACTGCAGTCGCAGGTGCGGCAGTTCGGTTCGAACATCGACGTTCTGGCGCCCGGGGCGTTCCTGTCCCTGGTGGTGCCGGTGGTGGTCTTCTTCGCCTTCCAGCGGCACTTCGTGCAGGGGGTGATGGCGGGTTCGGTGAAGTGAGCCCCTGAAGACCCGAAGCCCGCGGGGGTGTTCCCCTCGCGGGCTTCGGGTCTTCAGAAGACGGGGAGCGCGGTGAGCGTCGTGCTGTCGCGGACGAAGACGCGGTAGGCGTCGCCCACCATCCAGCAGCGGTCGGGCTTGCGGAGCCCGCGGAAGCCCCAGGTCGTCCCGGTGCTGTCCTCGCGGTGGCGGACCGACACCCCGGCCTCCGTCCTGGTCCCGTCGACCTCGATCATCCAGAAGCCGTTGCCCTGGAGGACGAGCGGGGTGCGGGGGTGGCCCTCCGGGAGGAGGCCCCAGGTCCACTCGACGGTCTTGCCGCTGCGGACGTCGAAGCGCAACGGGAAGCCCAGCGCGGCCACGTAGACATGGCCGCCGTGCACCGCCGGCGGACCCCACCGCATCGGCGTGCCGTCCTGCCGTGCGAGGTCGGCGATCCACTGCTGCTTGCCGGTGGTGATGTCCACGGCCCGGAAGCGGTGGCCCGAGAGGAAGAGCGTGCGGCCCGACGCCAGGGTCTCCACCCGCTCGTCGGACTCCTGGCGTACGTTCCACACCGTGCGGCCGTCGCGGGTGTCGAGGGCCGTGACGTCCCCGTCCTTGGTGGTGACGGCCAGGTGGCCGTGGGACACGGTGCCGCGGGGCTGGGCCTCCCGGCGGAGGTCGGTGTCGAGGCGCACGGTCCAGCGGAGGCGGCCGTCGGAACGGCCGACGGCACGCACCCGGTTGTCCTCGGTGGCCACGTACACCGCGTCGTCGTCCACGCCGAGGATCGAGGACGCCTCGGCCGGCGCCGTCCACTTCGGTTGGCCGGTGGAGGCGACGAAGGTCAGGAGCGTGCCGTCCCCGTCGACCCCCGCCACCAGCCGGTCGGAGAGCGACGCGTACCGGTGCACGGCCCGGGCCTCGGGCGCGGTCCAGCGCCGCTTGCCGTCGACGACGCCGTACGCCGTGACGCCACCGTCCGCGGTGCCGGCCACCACGACGTCCCCGACCGGGAGGGGCCCCGGGGACTCCTCGGCGAGGGCGTCCTTGTGCGTCCAGAGGGGCTCGGGCGACTGCCCGATGACGAAGTCCCCCTTCGTGGCGTCCAGCAGCCGGCCCATCGGCGCCTTCACGGCGGGCGGGATGTCGAAGAGCTCGTTGGTGCGGCGAGGTCTCGTGCTCCACCAGACGGCCGCCGCGCCTCCCGCCGCGAGCACGGCGCCGCCCGCCGCGGCCGTCGTCAGGAGACGGCGGCGCGACACGGAGCGCGGGGCCTGGGCGGCGGCGCCCGGCACCGTCGAGGTGAGCGTCCGCAGGCCGAGTTCGCGCGTGGTGATGTCCTGCGCGATGGGGCCGTGCCGCCAGACGCGGTCCGCCCCACGGGGCGGGGCGGCCACGCGGACGAGGTCCCGCGGGGTCGGCCGAGCCGCGGGGTCCTTGGCGAGGCAGGGCCCGATCAGCGGGACGAGGGCCGCCGGGACGCGGTCCAGGCGCGCGGCGCCGTGGACGACCTCGTACTGGACGGCGGCGATGTTGGCGCCTTCGTACGCCCGCTGTCCGCTCGCCGCGTGGACGAGGACCGCACCGAGCGAGAAGACGTCGGCGGACGGGCCGACGCGGTGCCCCAGGACCTGTTCGGGCGCGCCGTATCCGGGGGTGACCGGGACCTGTCCGGTGGTGGTGAGGGTGAGGCCGTGTTCGGGGCGGGCGATGCCGAAGTCGATGACGCGGGGGCCGCCCGACGTCAGCACGATGTTGGCCGGCTTGAGGTCGCGGTGGACGAGACCGGCGGCGTGGATGTCGTGCAGGGTGCGTGCGAGCGCTTCGGCGAGGGCGCGCACGGCGGGTTCGTCGAGGGGTCCGTGCGCGTGGACCGCCTGCTCCAGGGTCGGGCCGGTGAGGAACTCGCTCGCTATCCACGGGCGCCCGCCCTCCGTCCGCGCGTCCAGGACCCTGGCCACGCCGGGGCTGGAGACGGCCTGGGCCATCCGCGCCTCGCGGACGAACCGCTGGGCGAGGTTCTCGTCGTGCGACAGGTGGGGGTGCAGCACCTTCACCGCCGCGGCCCGGCCCTCGCCGTCCTGGCCGACGTAGACCTTGCCCATGCCGCCCTCCCCCAGCACACCGAGCAGGCGGTACGGGCCGAGGCGGACCGGGTCTCCGAATTCCAGCGGGTTCATGGCGGTGATCAGTGCTCTCCGTGGTTCATCGCAGCGGGTATCCGGCTACGGAGGACGGGCCCACGGCGATGAGCCGCTGGGCGGATTCATGGGCGTAGTAGCGGGCCGGGGCGGCCTTGAAGGTGCCCTTCGCGGCGCCTGTACGGAGGTCGGCGGCCAGCAGCCCGGACGGCGAGGGGCTGTACACGGCGTCGCGGCCGACGACGGGCGCGTACGCGAGCTCCGTCTCCGCGGTCTGACGGCCTTTCTGCGCCCACAACGCCTTCCCGTCGGCGGCGCTGACCGCGACCAGGCCGCGCCCGCCCTCGACGGCGTACACGACGCCGTTCTTCACGGTGGGCGGCCCGAACCGGGCCTGCGGCGTCCCTCCCGCGTGGTGCCAGACCACGGCGCCGCTCCTGAGATCGAGCGCCCGGAGCCCGCCGGCCGCCGGGTAGACGTGCTGGTCGTCCACGGTGAGGACGGCGCGGGCGAAGGGCGCTCCGGGGCCGTCGAGCGGGGTGCTCCAGCGTGCCTTCCCGGTGCCGGCGTCGCGCACGACCAGATTCAGGTCGCCCTGCTCCAACTGCTGTACGAGCACGAGGAATCCGCCCCTGACCTCCGCGGCGAGGAAGTGGAGCCGCTCGGTGGCGTTGGACCGCGCGGGGAGCGGGTTGGCCCACAGCTTCCTGCCCGTACGGCTGTCGAGGGCCGCCAGGAACCATGCCTGGTCCTTGCGGAACTCCCGCACGGACTGGGGGCCCCGGGACGCGGCCATGTAGACGGCGCCCTGCCCGGCGCACAGCAGCTGCGTGCCGAGGGGGAAACCGCTCAGGTCGGTCGGTTCCGCGAGCGGGTTCGTCAGCTTTCCCGTCGCGGGATCGAGGGTGGCGACTCTCAGTGGCTCTTCCTCGAGGGCGTAGTCCAGGGCGTGGACGTGCTCGCCGTCGGCGGCCACGCGGTGAGGGAACACCGGATCCCCGTCCGCCCAGCGCACCTCGCCCGTGCGGGGGTCCAGGCCCTGGAGGGTGTAGCCCTGGGAGGGGGCGATGACGAGGTCCTTGAGGAGGATCGCGGCGGGCGGCAGGCGGTCGGGGCTGCCCTCGGCCTTGACCTGCCAGAGCGACTCCCAGCGGGGCCCGGTCTGGGCGGTGCCCGCCGGCTTCGGCGCGGCGCTCCCGCCGCCGCTCCCTTCGGGCTTCCCGTTCCCCAGCCAGGCCCACGCGCCGACCCCCGTCGCGGCCAGGCCCGCGACGGAACCGCCGCCCAGGGCGAGGAGCCGGCGGCGCGACAGGCCGGTCGTGCGGCCCGTGGGAGCCGGTGCGACGACCGTCTCGTACGCCGGGGGCGGCAGGCGCGTGGGACGCACGTGCCACACGGCCGCCGAGCGGCGGGCGATCTCCATGAGGAGCGGTTCCGGCAGGTGCTCCGCGAAGTCTCCTGGCCCGGGCGCGAGTTGGGCGGCCAGCTCCATGGTGGACGGGCGCTGGGCGGGGTCCTTGGCGAGGCAGCGGGTGAGGGCGGGGAGCAGGGCTTCGGGGACGCCGGTCAGGTCGGGTTCGGCGTAGCGGACGCGGTAGAGGATGTCGGCGGGCTGCCCGGTGCCGAACGGGCCGTGGCCCGTGGCGGCGTGGACCAGGACGCTCGCCAGGGCGAACACGTCGCCCGCCGGGGTGTGCTCCTCGCCGGTGGCCTGCTCGGGGGACATGAAGGCCGGGGTGCCGGCGGCCGCGCCGGTACGGGTCAGACGGTCGTCGCCGATCGCCCGCGCGATCCCGAGGTCGATGACCTTGGGGCCCTCGGCGGTGACCATGATGTTGGACGGCTTGAGGTCGCGGTGGACCACCTCCGAGGCGTGCAACCGGGCCAGCGCCCGGCACAGTCCGGCGCCCAGCGCGCGGACCGCCGGTTCGGGGAGCGGTCCGAAGGACGCGACCGCTTCGTCGAGGGGCGGCCCCAGCAGGTACTCCGTCGCCATCCACGGCGTCGCGGCCGACGGGTCGGCGTCGAAGACGCGGGCGCCGTGCACGCCCCCGATGACCCGCGCCGCGTCGACTTCGAGCCGGAACCGGGTACGGAAAGCGGGGTCGCCGGCGATGTGGGCGTGCATCGTCTTGAGGGCCGCGGTGCGGCCGGTGAGGGACCGCGCGAGGTAGACGGTGCCCATGCCGCCGCTGCCCAGGCGGGCGATGAGGCGGTAGGCGCCGAGTTGGCGCGGGTCGTCGTGCGTGAGCGGCGAGAACATGGGGTGCGTCAGTCCAGGGCGGTCGCGGGCGGAGCGGGAGCGGTCATGGTGGCGGCCGCGGCGGGCCCGTTCGTCGTGGCGGCTTCGGCGGCGAGTACCTCCGCGGCCTGCCGGGCGAGGGCCACGACCACCCGGGCGGGCAGGGGCGGCAGGTGGCCCGCGGTGTCGAGGAGCGTGGGCAGGTGGCCCGCGGGCGGGACGGACGGTTCGGGCGACGGTTCGGCGGACGCCAGGGCGTCGTGCACCTGGTGGGCGGTCGGCCGGTCGGCGGGATCGCGGGCGAGGCAGGCCGCGATCAGGCCCCTTACCGAAGCGGGGAGTTCGGCGTTCTCGGGCACGATGTGCCCGGTGCTCGCGTACGCCAGGACGGCGCCCAGGCCGTACACGTCGCCGGGTGGCCGGGGCCGGCCGCCGGATCCCTGCTCCGGCGCCAGGCTGCCGGGCTCCAGGCCGGGCAGGCCCCAGCGCCGTTCGCCGTCGGGCGCGGCCGCGCGTACGGCTCCGAAAGCACTCAGCCGTACGCCCTCGGCGGTGATCAGCACGGCGGACGGGGACAGTCCGGCGTGGGCGGCCCCCTGGTCGTGGAGAGCCGCCAGGGTCCGGGCGAGGGCGGCCCCCAGGGCGCGGACGGCCGGCTCCGGCAGCGGACCGCCGTGGGCGTCGAGCGCCGACGGCAGCGGAAGCGCGGGCACGTACGGAGCGGCGCGCCACGGGAGTCGGCCGTCCCGGCCGGTCCAGGTGACGCCGAGCAGCCCGGGCGCGGTGTGGCGGCGGGCCGTCTCGGCCTCGGCCCACCAGCGGTCCGGGTCGGCGTCGGCCCGGGGGACGGCGAGGATGACGGTGTCGTCCCCCGAGGCGCTGCGCGCGATGGAGCGGTGCTCCGGGACGGCCGGCCGCGCGGTCTCGGGGTCGAGGGCTGCGAGCACGCGGTAGGGGCCGATCCGCACCGGGTCGTCCTGACGCGGGTGTTCCATGTGCGCTCCCCCTCGTACCCCGTGCGCCGAGCCCGGCGAGTCTATCCGCAGGCTTGTTCGACGAGGTGGAGGGGGCGGAAGCGTGAGCGTCCGTCAGCGGATCGGCATGCCCGACAGGGTGCGGGCGATGACCAGGCGCTGGATCTCGCTCGTGCCTTCGAAGATGGTGTAGATCGCGGCGTCGCGGTGCATGCGCTCCACCGGGTACTCGCGGGTGAAGCCGTTGCCGCCGAGGATCTGGACGGCCTGGGCCGTGACCTTCTTGGCGACCTCGCTCGCGTACAGCTTGGACATCGAGCCCTCGGCGGAGGTGAACGGCTTGCCGGTGGTGGCCATCCAGGAGGCCCGCCACACCAGGAGGCGGGCGGCGTCGATCTGGGTGCGCATGTCGGCGAGCTGGAAGGCGACGCCCTGGTTGTCGATGATCGGGCGGCCGAACTGCTCGCGAGTCTTCGCGTAGTCGAGCGCCACCTCGTACGCGGCGCGGGCGGTGCCGACGGCCATGGCGCCGACGGCGGGGCGGGAGGCCTCGAAGGTGGCCATGGCGGCGTTCTTCACACGCTCCCCGCCCTCCTTGCCGGCCTTCGCCGCCTTCTCGCGGGCGCGGGCGAGGCGCTCGTCCAGCTTCTCCTTGCCGCCGAGGAGGCAGGAGCCGGGGACGCGTACGTTGTCGAGGACGACCTCGGCGGTGTGGGAGGCGCGGATGCCGTGCTTCTTGAACTTCTGGCCCTGGGAGAGGCCGGGGGTGTTCGGCGGGACGATGAAGGACGCGTGGCCCTTGGAGCCGAGCTCGGGGTCGACGACGGCGACGACGACGTGGACGTTGGCGATGCCGCCGTTGGTGGCCCAGGTCTTGGTGCCGTTGAGGACCCACTCGTCCGCGGCCTCGTCGTAGACGGCGCGCGTACGCATCGAGGCGACGTCCGAGCCGGCGTCGGGTTCGGAGGAACAGAAGGCGGCGACCTTGACGTCGTCGGCGTCGCCGTACATCTGGGGGATCCAGGTGCCGATCTGCTCCTCGGTGCCGTTGGCGAGGACGCCGACGGCCGCGAGGCCCGTACCGACGATGGACAGGGCGATGCCCGCGTCGCCCCAGAAGAGCTCCTCCATCGCCATCGGGATGCCGAGGCCGGTGGGGTCGAAGAACTGCTGGGCATAGAAGTCGAGGGAGTAGATGCCGACCTTGGCCGCCTCCTGGATGATCGGCCAGGGGGTCTCCTCGCGCTCGTCCCATTCGGCCGCCGCCGGGCGCATGACGTTCTCGGCGAAACCGTGCAGCCAGTCACGGACCTGCTTCTGGTCGTCGTTGAGGTCGAGCGTGAACTCGGCGGCCATGATCCCTCCCAGGGTGTTACTAACGGTAACCGCAGTCTGTTACCGGTAAGTAGCCGCTGTCAACCGGCAGCGGCACGCGGCCGGGTGTTACGTTGCGCAAGCCTCAGGACATCTCACGGGCGGGGAGAAGCACTATGGACACCACACACCGGACCGACCAGCAGCGGTCGGCCGACCAGCGGCGACGCGAACTGCTCGAGGCGGCCGACCGCGTGGTGCTCCGCGACGGGCCCCGGGCGTCGATGAACGCCATCGCCGCGGAGGCGGGCATCACCAAGCCGATCCTCTACCGCCACTTCGGCGACAAGGGCGGCCTGTACCGCGCCCTCGCCAAGCGGCACACGGACGCGCTGCTGGCCGCGCTGCGCGCCGCGCTGGACGCGCCGGCCGACCGGCGCCGCCGCGTGGAGGCGACGCTCGACACCTACCTCGCCGCGATCGAGGCGCGGCCGCAGGTGTACCGCTTCCTGATGCACCCGGCGGAGGAGCCCGGCCAGACGCCGGAGCAGGGCTTCGACGTCGGCCGCCACTCGGCGCCACTGCTGCGCCGCATGGGCGAGGAGCTCGCCGAGGTGATCGCGGAGCGCATAGACCTGGGCCCGGGCAACGAGGCGCTGGCGCGGGTCTGGGGCCACGGCATCGTCGGCATGATGCACGCGGCGGGCGACTGGTGGCTCGGCGAACGCCCCTGCACGCGGCCGGAGTTGGTACGGGGTCTGGCGGACCTGCTGTGGGGCTGCCTGGCGGAGGTCGACGACCGCGAGGGCGGCCCGGGGTTCTAGCGCGAGGCCGCTGCGCGTCAGCGCTCCCGCGACCACGGCGCCCGGCGGGCCGCGCGCAGGAGCTTGGAGCGGCGCCAGCCGGTGAGGCGGTCGGGGTACACCATCCCCTCCAGGTGGTCGCACTCGTGCTGGAGGCACCGGGCGAAGAAGCCCGTGCCCTCCACCCGCACCGGCACGCCCTGCGCGTCCACGCCCTCCACCACCGCGTGGTCGAAGCGCTCCGTGCCCGCCTCCAGCCCCGGCAGCGACAGGCAGCCCTCGGGGCCCCGCACCGTCACCCCGTCCGCCTCGACCAGCCGCGGGTTGACGACGTGGCCGAGGTGCCGGACGTCCTCGTCGTCCGGGCAGTCGTAGACGAACACCCGCAAACCGACACCGACCTGGTTCGCCGCGAGGCCCACGCCCTCGGCGGCGTACATCGTCGCGAACATGTCCTCGATGAGCCGGGACAGCGCGGGACCGAAGTCGGTGACGGGCTCGCAGGGCGTGTGCAGCACCGGTTCGCCGAGCAGTGTCATGGCTCGTACGTGACCGGAACTGCCGGGGATCGGGCGGTTTCGCATGGCGTCAGCGTACGTTCCGCGTGGTTTACGCGCGGTTTCCGCGTAGGTTCGGCCCTCGCCCGACCGTTTCGGCAGGTGGCGCGGTTCGGGCGCCCGGCCGGAGCTCGATAGGCTGAGCCCGGACCCACGCTAGGAGGAACAAGGACGATGGCAGGCAACACGGAGCCGCTGTCGCCGCGCGCCAAGCTGGCCGTGACGGCAGGAAAGGCCGCAGCGGCGGTGTCTCGCGCGGCGGGACGCGGCAGCGGATCGGTGATCGGCGGCAAGGTGGCGCTCAAGCTCGACCCCGACCTGCTGGGGCGGCTGGCGCAGCACCTGGACGTCGTCCTGGTGTCGGCGACCAACGGCAAGACCACCACCACCCGGCTGATCGCCGAGGCCCTGCGCGCCAGCGGTCCGGTCGTCTCGAACGCGCTCGGCGCGAACATGCCCGCGGGCATCACCTCGGCGCTCGCCGGCGGCTCGGACGCCAAGTACGGCGTCATCGAGGTCGACGAGAAGTACCTGGCGGGTGTCGCGCGCGACACCGAGCCGAAGGCCGTCGCGCTGCTCAACCTCTCGCGCGACCAGCTGGACCGCGCCGCGGAGACCCGCATGCTGGCGGAGAAGTGGCGCGAGGGCCTGGCCGGGTCGAAGGCGGTCGTGATCGCCAACGCCGACGACCCGCTGGTGGTGTGGGCCGCGTCGTCCTCCGCCAACGTGGTGTGGGTGGCCGCCGGTCAGGAGTGGAAGGACGACGCCTGGTCGTGCCCCGCCTGCGGCGGTGTGATGCAGCGCCCCGGCGACGACTGGTTCTGCGGCGAGTGCGGCTTCCGCCGCCCCGCCCCGAGCTGGGCGCTGAGCGGCGACCACGTCCTCGACCCGCACGGTTCGGCCTGGCCGATCCACCTGCAGCTGCCCGGCCGCGCCAACAAGGCGAACGCCACCACGTCGGCCGCGGTCGCCGCGGTCTTCGGCGTACCGCCGCAGGTGGCGCTGGAGCGCATGTACCAGGTGCAGGCGGTGGCCGGCCGGTACGACGTGGTGTCCTTCCTCGGCCGCGACCTGCGGCTGCTGCTGGCGAAGAACCCCGCGGGCTGGCTCGAGACGTTCTCCCTGATCGACGGGCCGCCGACGCCGGTCATCCTGTCCGTCAACGCCCGCGGCGCCGACGGCACCGACACGTCCTGGCTCTGGGACGTCGACTACCCGCGGCTGGCCGGGCACCCGATCTTCGTGATCGGTGACCGCCGCCTCGACCTGGCGGTGCGCCTGGACGTCGCCGGCCTGGACTTCCGGGTGTGCGACACCCTCGACGAGGCCGTCCAGCTGGCTCCGCCCGGCCGGATCGAGCTCATCGCGAACTACACCGCGTTCCAGGACGTACGCCGCCGCGTCGGCAACTGAGCCAGAGCGACCGAGAGCCTCGAAGGACATGAGCATGAGCGACAGCAGTCTGCGGCTGGTGTGGGTCTACCCGGACCTGCTCAGCACGTACGGAGACCAGGGCAACGCCCTGGTGGTGGAGCGGCGCGCCCGGCAGCGCGGCCTGGACGTGCACCGGGTGGACGTGCGCAGCGACCAGCCGATCCCGACGTCCGGTGACATCTACCTGATCGGCGGCGGTGAGGACCGGCCGCAGCGGCTCGCGGCCGAGCGGCTGCGCCGCGACGGCGGGCTGAACCGCGCCGCCGAGAACGGCGCCATCATCTTCTCGGTGTGCGCCGGGTACCAGATCCTCGGCCACGAGTTCATCAACGACCTGGGCGAGCGCGAGCCGGGCCTCGGCCTCATCGACGTCATCTCGACGCGCGGTGAGGGCGAGCGGTGCGTCGGTGACGTCCTGGCCGACATCGACCCGCGCTTCGGCCTGCCCCAGCTGACGGGCTTCGAGAACCACCAGGGCATCACCCACCTCGGCCCGACCGCGCGCCCGTTCGCCCGGACCGTGTACGGCAAGGGCAACGGCACCGGGGACGGTACCGAAGGCGCCTACAACGACACCGTTTTCGGGACGTACATGCACGGACCGGTCATGGCGCGCAACCCGCAGATCGCGGACCTGCTGCTGAAGCTGGCCCTCGATGTGAACGCGCTGCCGCCGACCGACGACCGGTGGTACGAGGCGCTGCGCGCCGAGCGGATCGCGGCGGCGAGCCAGCCCGCCTGAGCGGGCGTCCGCTCGTCTGGAGCGGTCTCGCGCGCCACCCCTTGTCTGTTCCTCCGAAGAACGTCCAGTTGACGGACGCTCGGTTCGGCCCCGTCACCCAACGCCGGTAGGGTGACGGGGATCCAACCGGACGACGTGGTCCGGGAGTCGGCCCACGTTGCAAAGGTATTTCGGGCTATGCGCATTGGTGTGCTCACCTCCGGCGGCGACTGCCCCGGTCTGAACGCCGTCATCCGTTCCGTCGTGCACCGCGCCGTCGTCGACCACGGCGACGAGGTCATCGGTTTCCACGACGGGTGGAAGGGCCTCCTGGAGTGCGACTACCGCAAGCTCGACCTCGACGCGGTGGCCGGCATCCTGGCCCGCGGCGGCACCATCCTCGGCTCCTCCCGTGTCCAGCCGGCGCACCTCGTCGACGGTGTCGAGCGCGCCAAGGGGTACGTCGCCGAGCTCGGCCTCGACGCGATCATCCCGATCGGCGGCGAGGGCACCCTCAAGGCCGCCAACCTGCTCTCCGAGGCGGGGCTGCCGATCGTCGGCGTACCGAAGACCATCGACAACGACATCGCGTCGACCGACGTCACCTTCGGTTTCGACACGGCCGTCGGGGTCGCCACGGAGGCGCTGGACCGGCTGAAGACCACCGCCGAGTCGCACCAGCGCGTGCTGATCGTCGAGGTCATGGGCCGGCACACCGGCTGGATCGCGCTGCACTCCGGCATGGCGGCCGGCGCCCACGCGATCGTCGTCCCCGAGCGGCCCTTCGACATCGAGGAGCTCACCGCCCGGGTCGGCGAGCGCTTCCGCGCGGGCAAGCGGTTCGCGATCGTCGTGGTGGCCGAGGGAGCCAAGCCCCGCGAGGGCACGATGGCCTTCGACGAGGGCGGCAAGGACATCTACGGCCACGAGCGCTTCGCGGGCGTGGCCCAGCAGCTCGCGCGCGAGCTGGAGCAGCGCCTCGGCAAGGAGGCGCGCGCGGTGATCCTCGGCCACGTCCAGCGGGGCGGCACGCCGACGGCGTACGACCGGGTCCTCGCCACCCGCTTCGGCTGGCACGCGGTGGAGGCGGCGCACCGGGGCGAGTTCGGCATGCTGACCGCGCTGCGCGGCACGGACATCGTGATGGTCCCGCTGGCGCAGGCGGTGGAGACCCTGAAGACGGTGCCCGCCGAGCGGTACGACGAGGCCGAGACCGTCCTCTGACCGTTCACCGCCTGGGTGAAACGTGAACGAACCGCCCCCGGTCGCAGACGCGGCCGGGGGCGGTTCTAGTCTTGTCCCCGCAAGCGGACAACCCCGTACGAATCAGGAGCCGGCGGATGGATCATCACAGCGGGCACGGCATGCCGATGGACCTTCCGCCGTTCACGCTGGGGCGGGCGCTCGCCTACTCGCCGGACACCTTCTTCCTGGTGGGGTGCCTGCTCGCGCTCGGCCTGTACGGGTGGGGCGTCGTCCGGCTGCGCCGGCGCGGTGACGCCTGGCCGGTCGGGCGGACCGTGTTCTTCGCCATCGGCGTGCTGACCGTCGCGCTGGTGATGTGCACCAAGCTGAACGACTACGGCATGGTCATGTTCAGCGTGCACATGGTGCAGCACATGGTCATCAGCATGCTGTCGCCGATCCTGCTGCTGCTCGGCGCGCCGGTCACGCTGGCGCTGCGCGCGCTGCCGGTGGCGTCGCGGCGGGGCAGCAAGGGCCCGCGCGAGCTGCTGCTGGCGCTGCTGCACAGCCGCTACCTGCGGGTCGTCACGCACCCGGCGTTCACGATCCCGCTGTTCATCGCGAGCCTGTACGGGCTGTACTTCACGCCGCTGTTCGACTTCCTGATGAGCTCCAAGCCGGGGCACATCGCGATGATGCTGCACTTCCTCGCGGTCGGCCTGGTCTTCTTCTGGCCGATCATGGGCGTGGACCCGGGACCGCACCGTCCGGGCTACGTGATGCGGATGCTGGAGCTCTTCGCGGGCATGCCGTTCCACGCCTTCTTCGGCATCGCGCTGATGATGGCGTCCGAGCCCATGGTCGCGGCGTACCGGAATCCGCCGTCGTCGCTCGGCATCGACGCCCTCGGCGACCAGAGCGCGGCGGGCGGCATCGCCTGGGCGTTCAGCGAGATCCCCTCCGTGCTCGTGCTGATCGCGCTGGTGTACCAGTGGTACCGCTCCGAGCAGCGGCAGGCCGTCCGCAAGGACCGGGCGGCCGACCGCGACGGCGGCAAGGAGCTGGAGGCGTACAACGCCTACCTCGCGTCGCTGCACGCACGCGGGCGGTAGCGCTCCCGGGGCGCCGGCCGGGCGGGGCGTGCGCGGCGGTAGCGCCGAGGGTGGCGGTGGGGCGACCATGGCTCTACGGCCTGTCGGCCCCGCGGCCCGGCCGGGAGGAGGGCACGCATGTCCAGTCCCACGAAGACGATGGGGACGCTCACCGTCGGCGCGCTGGTGCTGACGACGGCGTACACGGTGGCGCTCGGCAGCAACGGCTGGCTCTGGTTCGGGTGGGTCGTGCTCGGCCTGCTGACGCTCGGGGTCATCGCCATCCGGGACAGCTAGTCCCCGTGCTTGTCGGAGGTCGTCGCCCGGCGGCCCGATGACCGCCTGAGGGCGGCGGCCGCGCCCAGGACCAGGCCCACGGCGAGCACGATCAGCCCGCGCAGCCACACCTGCGCCTCGATCCGGGTGGCGAGCAGGACGCACGAGGCCGCACCGAGGACCGGGAGCACGACGGGCGCCCGGAAGTGGCCCGGCGTGCCGCCGGGGTCCCGGCGCAGGACCAGGGCGGCGGTGTTGACCAGGAAGAAGACCACCAGCAGGAGCAGCACCAGCGTGGCGGCGAGGGTCTCGACGCTGCCCGTGACGGCCAGCAGCATCGACAGCGCGGTGGTGGCCGCGATGGCCGCCCACGGTGTACGGCGCCGGGGCAGCACCCGGGCGAGGGCGGAGGGCAGCAGTCCGTCGCGGGCCATGCCGTACGTGAGGCGCGAGGACATGATGCCGGTGAGCAGCGCTCCGTTGGCGACGGCGACGAGCGCGATCGCGCTGAACAGCCACAGCGGCACGCCGCCCGCCGCCCGGACCACTTCGAGGAGCGGGCCGCTCGACTTCGCCAGGGTGCTGGTGGGGACGGCGGCCGACGCGGCGATGCCGACGAGGACGTACACGCCGCCGGCCGTGGCGAGCGCGCCGAAGAGGGCGCGCGGGTAGGAGCGGCGGGGGTCGCGGGTCTCCTCGGCGACGTTGACGGAGGTCTCGAAGCCGACGAAGGAGTAGTACGCCAGCACCGCGCCGCTCAGGACGGCCGACGCCGCACCCTTCTCGGCGGTGCCCAGCCGGGTGAGCCGGCCGGGGTCGCCGTCGCCGCGCAGCAGGAGCCAGGCGCCGAGCACGATGATGATCACCAGGCCGCCCACCTCGACGAGCGTGGCGACGACGTTGGCGCGGGTGGACTCGCGGATGCCGCGCGCGTTGAGCAGGGCCAGCGCCGCGAGGAACACGACCGCGACCAGCGCGACCGGGACGGTGGCGAAGGCCGAGAGGTAGTCGCCCGCGAAGCCCCGGGCGAGCGCGGCGACCGAGACGACGCCGGCGGCGAGCATGCAGAAGCCCGCGAGGAACCCGGCGAAGGGCCCGTAGGCGCGGGTGACGTAGTGCGAGGCGCCACCGGCGCGCGGGTACTTGGTGGCGAGCTCGGCGTACGACGCCGCCGTGAGCAGGGCCAGGGCGAGCGCGACGGTCAGCGGCACCCAGACGGCGCCGCCCGACTCGGCGGCGACCTGGCCGATCAGGACGTACACCCCGGCTCCGAGGACGTCGCCGAGGATGAAGAAGTAGAGCAGCGGGGTGGTGAGCGACCGCTTGAGGGGCGCCCCCTGCTCCCCCTGGTGCGCCTGCTGCTCCGTGGCGGTGTGATCCATGGCTGTGGACATATCGCCCGTTTGCCCGGGGAGACCGGCGGCACGCGGGACGTTCGTCCCCTCCTCACCGGGCCGGTCTCACCTGCGCATGGGGCCCCATGGACGGCGCTGACGCGCCACCTCGCGCTCGGCCTCCTCGATGACCCCGAGGTCGATCCAGCAGACCGGCTCGATGTCGCGGAGCAGCGGCTCGTTGTCCGGGCCGCGAGCGACCTCGCGGCCGCGCAGGGCCCAGGGGCGTACGTCGCCGTCCCGCTCCTCGCGCAGGTGGCAGTAGTCGTAGAGGCGCCGGGCCACCCACAGCCGCACGGGACGGTCCTCCCACCAGGTCTCGATCTGGAGGGGGTTCGCCGAGAGGCCGGGCATGGTGATGCCGGTGAGGTGGTCGGCGCTGTGCGAGTCCTTCGTGTCGTCGGCGGGGCTGCGGGACCACCGGACGTAGAGCCGGCCGTGGCGTTCCACCAGATCGCCCAGCTCCTCGAGGCTGCTCACCGTGGGCAGCTCGCTCACGCCGTCGGGGGCCGTCCTGCGGCCGGTCGCCGCGTCGGTCTGGTCCATGCGGCTCACGCTCCTCGTCGTACCGCCCGTTCTACCGGGACGTCCGCCGCGTACCCCTGGCGAGGACCGGTGATTCCACCGATGCCGGTGGGGCGTGGGCGCCGGGACAGTGGCACCCCGGCAAACACGGCGGTACCGCCCCGACGGCACTCCTGTCACTGAGGGCTTCCCCCGCCACGACCGAGAGGACGACTCAGTCGTGAAGAGATCCACTCTGGCGGCGTTCATCGCCACCTGTTGTCTTGGCATGACCCTGACCATCACTCCGAGTGCGCAGGCCGCGGAGAACCCCTACGAGCGCGGCCCGGACCCGACCACCGCAAGCATCGAGGCCGTACGCGGCCCCTACGCGGTCTCCCAGACGAGCGTCTCGTCGCTGTCGGTCACCGGATTCGGCGGGGGCACCATCTACTACCCCACCACCACCGCCGACGGCACCTTCGGGGCCGTGGCCGTCTCCCCCGGCTACACCGGGACCCAGTCCTCCATGGCCTGGTACGGCCCCCGGCTCGCCTCGCAGGGCTTCGTGGTCTTCACCATCGACACCAACACCACCCTCGACCAGCCGGACAGTCGCGGGCGCCAGCTCCTCGCCGCGCTGGACTACCTGACGCAGCGCAGCGCCGTGCGCGGCCGGATCGACGCCACCCGGCTGGGCGTGATGGGCCACTCCATGGGCGGCGGCGGCTCGCTGGAGGCCGCCAAGAGCCGGCCGTCCCTCCAGGCCGCGATACCGCTCACCCCCTGGAACACCGACAAGAGCTGGCCTGAGGTCAGGACGCCGACGCTGGTCATCGGCGCCGAGGACGACACGATCGCACCGGTCTCCTCGCACTCGGAGCCGTTCTACACGAGCCTGCCGAGCACCCTCGACAAGGCGTACCTGGAGCTGAACAACGCCGGGCACTTCGCCCCGAACACCTCCGACACCACCATCGCGAAGTACAGCATTTCCTGGCTCAAGCGGTTCATCGACAACGACACCCGCTACGAGCAGTTCCTGTGCCCGCTCCCCCGGCCGAGCCTGACCATCGAGGAGTACCGGGGCACCTGCCCGCACTCCTCGTGACATCGGACGCGGTGCCTGAGCACAGAGTTGGACCGGCGGCGTTGGGCGCGTGCCCAACGCCGCTTCCGCCTGTCGTTACGCGCAAGTAACGTGCGAGTGTGACCGGGATATACGGCCGGAGCGCTGAACTCGACGCCGTGGGGGACCTGCTCGACCGGGTTCGCTCCGGGCACGGGGGCGCGCTCCTCGTCGCCGCCGAACCAGGTCTCGGCCGCACCGCGCTCCTCCACCGGGCCGCCGACGGGTTCACGGGCGGCGGGCGCGTGGTGCGCGTCCGCGCGGTGGCGGCCGAGCGGGGCGTTCCCCACAGCGGGGTGCACGCGCTGTTGTCCGCCGCCGGGGTCCGCGGGACGGCCGACGTCCTGCGCACCGGGCTGGAGCCGGACCGGCTGGCCGAGCTGCTGCGCGGGGCGGCCGGCGAGGCGCGCTCCCTGCTGGTGTGCGTCGACGACGCCCACCTGTGGGACACCCCGTCGCGCGCCGCGCTCGGCTTCGCGGCGCGGCGCCCGGAGTCGCTGCGCGGCGTCGGGCTGCTGCTGTCCGTGGCCGCGCACCGGGCGCAGGACCCGGAGTACGCGGGGGTCCCGGTGGTGCGCCTGGCGCCGTTGGAGGACCGGGCCGTGGCCGCATTGGTGGACGAGCTGCTGGACGGGTCGGCGTGCGAGTCGGCGGGCGGGGTCGCCGGTGGCGGTGCCGATCCGGCCGTGCGGGAGGAGCTGCTGCGGGAGCTGAGGTACGAGGCCGAGGGCAATCCCGCGCTGATCGCGGCGGTCGTCGAGGGCCTGACCCCGGCGCAGCGCACCGGTGACGCGCCGCTGCCCCGGCCGCTCGCCGACGGCGGGGTGCTGCTGCGGACGTTCGGCGGGCGGCTGGCGGGGCTGCCGCCGGAGACCCGGTTCACGCTGCTGCTGGCGGCCGCCGCGCAGGAGCCGGCGCCCGGGGCCGCGGGCGCGGACGCGGCGGTGGTGCTCCGGGCCGCCCGGGCCGCGGGGATCGGGTCCGAGGCGCTGGACGCGGCCGAGGCGGCGGGCGTCGTGGTGGGGCGCGTCGAGGGGGCGATCCGGTTCGAGAGCGCGCTGCTGCGGCGCACGGTCCTCGCGGGGGCCCCGCTGTCGCGGCGGCGCGCCGCGCACGCGCTGCTCGCCGCGGCCCTCGGCGGCGAGGACCACCGGCTGTCGCACCTCCTGCACCTGGCCTTCGCCGCCGAAGGGCCGGACGCGTCCCTGGCGGCGGCGCTCGAGGAGGCCGCGAAGGTGGAGGGCAGCCCGCTGGAGCGGTCGTGGGCCCTCGCCCGCGCCGCGGAGCTCGGTGGCGACGGCGCCGGCCGGGCGGCGCGGCTGACCGCCGCCGCCGAGCTCGCCGGGGCGGCCGGGGTGCCGCGCCGGGCGCGGGAGTTGCTCGCCGCCGCGCGGCAGGCGGCCCACGAAGGCGTACGCGGCCGGGCCGAGCTGGTACGCGGCACCCTCGCGCTGTACGACGGGCCCGTCGGCGACGCCCACGCGGAGCTGCTGGTGGCGGCCGAGCTGCTGGGCCCGTACGACCCGGAGCGCGCCCTCGCCGCGCGGCTCGCCGCCGTGGAGGCCGGGTGGGCGATGGGCGACATGGCGGCGTGCCTGGCCGCGCTCGGTGGCGACGGAGGCCCGCCGGCCCGTCTGCGCGGTGAGCCCGGGGCGTCGTACGACTACCGGTTGGGCCTGTACGCGGCCCTCTGCGGGCGCCTGGACCGGGCGCGCGAGCCGCTGCGCCGGGTGCTGCGGCGGGCCGTGGGGGACGACGACCCCGTGCGGCTGCTGCGGGCCGGGGCCGCCGCACTCGTCCTCGGCGACAGCGCGGCCGCCTGCCGCGCCGGGGCCCGCGCGCTGGCGCTCGCCCGGGCCCGGGGCATGGCCACGCTGGTGCCGCGGGTGCTGGAGCACCTGGCGTACGCGGAGCTGCGGGGCGGGCGGCACGCCCTGGCGAGGGCGCACGCCCGGCAGGGGCTGCGCGGGGCGCACCGGGCCGGGCTGGGCAACGTCGTCGCGCACCAGCACGCGGTGCTCGCGCTGGTCGCGTCGGTGGAGGGCGACGCCGGGGCCGTGGCGCACCATGTCGGGCACGCCCTGGCGATCGCGCGGCCGCACGGCCTGGCCCAGGCGGCCACGCTCGCCGAATGGGCGGCGGCCCGCGCCGATCTCGGGCGTGGACGGGTGGCGGAGGCCGCCGCCCGGCTCGGGCCGCTGGTGCGGCCGGGGCCGCGCCGGGGCCATTTCGGCGTACGGATGCTCGCCGTGCCGTGCTTCGTCGAGGCGGCCGTACCTGCGGGGCTGTGCGAGGACGCGCGGGCGGCGGCCGAGGAGTTCGCCGTCTGGGCGGCGCTCGGCGCGGACGCGCAGGCCCCGGCGCAGCTGGCGCGGTGCCGGGCGCTGCTCGCGCCGGAGTCGGAGGAGGCGGACGTCGTTTTCCGGGAGGCGCTGCGCCGCCACGAGGAGGCGGGCGGCGACTTCGAGACCGCGCGCACGCTGCTGCTGTACGGCAAGTGGCTGCGGCGCCGGCGCCGTCCGCGCGAGGCGCGGGGCAGGCTGCGGGACGCGCTCGTCGCCTTCGAGCGGTGCGGGGCCCGCCCCTGGGCCGAGCAGACCCGGGCCGAACTGCGGGCGACCGGTGAGGCGTTGGGGAGCCGGCGGGAACCGGACGGGGTGCTGCCCGTACTGACGCCGCAGCAGTTGCGGATCGCGCGCTGTGTCGCCGAGGGGGCCACCAACCGTGAGGTGGCCGCGTGGCTGTCGATCAGCCCGCGCACCGTCGACCACCACCTGCGGAACGTCTTCGCGCTGCTCCAGGTGCGCTCTCGGGTGGAGCTGTCGCGGCTGATGGACCGGGCGGACGGGACGGGGGCGGCCGACCGGCTCGTATGATGATCCCGGCCGAGGCTGAGGGGGGACTCAATGAGCGGTCGGCTCACCTGGATACTGGTCAAGCTCGGGGTGGTGCTGGCCGTGGTCGGCGCGCTCACCGCGGGATGCCTCTCCACCACCGGGCGCTTCCCGGGTGACTCGATGGAGATCCGCTGGAACACCCCCGCGGACCGCACCGACTCTGGCCACGGCAACGGCGTCTGGCTGTCCGGCGACACCCTGGTGCGCAGCCGCTTCGACGCCGTGACCGGCTTCGACGCCCGTACCGGCAAGCGGGCATGGGAGTACGTGCCGCCCGGACGCTCGGAGATCTGCGGTGGCGACGCCGACGAGGCCGCGTCCGTGCTGGTGGTGGTCCGCGACGCCGAAGGCAGGTCGGAGAAGGCCGGAGAGTGCGCCACCGCCGTCGCGATCGACCTGAAGGACGGTCGTGAGCTCTGGCGCACCGCCATCGCTTCCGCTCCCGGCGCTCCGGACTCCGGGCCTGAGACCGTGGCCGCGGCCGGCGGAGTCGCCGTGCTCGGCGAACGGGTGCCGCGCGCCGTGGACGTGCGCACCGGCAAGGTGCGGTGGACCGCGGCCGTCCCCAAGGACTGCTCGGTGGGCCGGTTCGGCGCGGCCGAGCGCCGGGTCGCCGCGGTGCTCGCCTGTGGTGGCGACCAGGAGGGCGCGGACGAGATGCCTGGCCGCTCCGGCGAACTGCACGCTGCCGCCTTCGACTCGGCCACTGGCGCGCTGCTCTGGTCGACCCCGCTGAGCGCCCGCCGCCCGCTGCTCGCCGGGAGCACGGAGGTAAGCGTGGTGTCCGCGGATCCGTTGGTGGTGGCGGGCCCCGGGGCCTACTACTCGTTCGGCAAGGACGGCCGCGCCCACCCCGCCATCGACTACAAGGGCGACTACGGCGCCATCGGCGGGACCAATCAGTACGGCGGCCCCGCACGGTTCATGGTCGCGGTGGACGACAGCAGGCTCTACGCCCTGGGTGATCACAACAGCAGGTACTACGACCACACTCTTGTCGCCTTCGACTTGGCGACCGGCGAGGTCGCCTGGGGCGGCACGGACGAGCACCTCGACGGCGTGGAGGCCAAGGGCCTGCTCGTCCAGGACGGGAAGGTCACCGTGCTCACGAAGGCGGACGAGCACTACTTCGCCGAGGGCGACCTGTTCGTCTTCGACGCCGCCACCGGCGAGGAGCTCGACAACCGCGGCTTCCACGACCAGGTCGACGGCGGGGACGCGCTGTTCGACTACCAGGGGCTGCTGATCACCGGCGAGGCGGGGTACCGGTCCTCGCCCTTCACCGCGTACGAGCGGTCCTGAAGGCCCATCGGACGGGATGGGGGGCGCACAAAGGCGCACGGGGCGCAGGAGGGGCGCCCATCGATCCGTACCGCGCGCCCCGTACGCCCCAGCGAAAGGTTCCTGCACTCGCGTCCGGGGCAGTCGCATGTGTGGCATCCGAGCGCCCGGGTAGCGCCGGGCCACCACCGGGAGGGGAACCGCCATGACCAAGGTGCTTGTCCTGCACAGCGTCGCCCTGTTGCGGTCGGCGCTGGCGGCGCTGCTCACGAAGGAGTCGGAGGGGTCGGGGGAGTCCGGGGAGCCAGGGGAGTCCGAGGGGGCGTTCGACGTCTCCACGTGCGGCTGGCGCACGGCGCTCCGACAGGCGGAGTCCTTAACGCCCGACGTGTGCGTGGTCGACCTCGACTGTCCGGGCACCGCGACGCTGTGGGAGGAGGGGCGCCCCGGGGGCGGAACGGGCCTCGGCTCCCGCATCGGGCTGCTGGTGCTCGCCTCGGCGGGACGCCCCGGGGCGCTGCGCAAGGCCTTCGAGGCCAGGGCGCTGGGCTACGTCGACAAGGACGGCTCCCCACGCCGTCTGGTCAGGGCCATCCGCAAAGTGGCGGCAGGCGAGCGGTTCGTCGACGAATCGCTCGCCTTCGGCTTTCTGGAGGCGTCGCGGATGCCGCTGACGGCCCGGGAGTTGAGCGTCCTGGCCCGCGCGGCGGAGGGCGAGTCCATCGCCGAGATAGCCAGAGGGCTGCATCTGTCCAACGGCACCGTGCGCAACTACATGGCGTCGGCCACGCGGAAGGTCGGCGCGCGCAACCGGATCGACGCCATCCGTATCTCGCAGGGCGCGGGGTGGGTGTGAGGCCGGGCCGCGTGGCTCAGCCGTGGGAGACGCCCGTGAGGTCGCGGTAGAGCGGCGAGGTGTCCAGCAGTTCCTCGTGCGGCGCGCACGCCGCCCGCGTACCGTCCAGGACCAGGACGCGGTCCGCCCGTACGGCCGACGAGAGGCGGTGGGCGACGACGATCAGCGTGCCCGGGCGTGCGGCGAGCGTGCGCTCCGCGTGCTCCTCCGTCTCCGGGTCCAGGTGGCAGGTCGCCTCGTCGAGGATGAGCAGCGGGGCGGCGGCGAGGTGGGCTCGGGCGAGGGCCAGGAGTTGGCGCTCGCCCTGCGACAGCGTGCCGGGGTCGATCACCGCGTCGAGGCCGCCGAGCCGCCGCACCAGGGGGGCGAGGCGGAGCGCCTCGACGCTCTCCTCCACCTCGGCGGGGTGCGCGCCGGGCCGCAGGTAGCGGAGGTTGTCGCGGACCGTGCCGCTGAAGACGTGGGCCTGCTGCGGTAGCAGGGCGCGGCGGGGGTCCGGTCCGGGCGGGCCGTCGTGCCCGCGGGCGGGGGCGCCGTCGATCAGGGCCGTGCCGCCGGTCGGGGCGAGCAGCCCGGCGAGGAGCGCCGTCAGCGTGGACTTGCCGATGCCGCTGGGCCCGACCACCGCGAGGTGCTCCCCCGGCTCGACGACGAGGTCGAGGCCGTCGAGCACCGGGCGGGCCCGCGGGCCGTACGCGAACGTGACGCCGCGCAGTTCGACGGCGGCGGCCGGGCGCGGGCGCGGGTTCTGCCGTACGGGCGCGGCGGCGGGCTCCCCGTCCGGGAGCGCGGGCTCCTCCGTGCCGAAGCGGTCCAGCACCACCAGGAGCCGGGTCCCCGCCGCGCCGAGCGCCGTCATGAGCGTGTGCAGCGCGGGCAGCAGCGCCTGTACGAGGTAGGTGAAGGCGCCGAGCAGGGCGCCCGCGGTGACTCCGCGTCCGAGCAGCCACGGCGTCGCCACCAGCAGCGCCACGACCGGCAGCCTGCCCGCCGCGCCCAGCGCGAGGGTACGCACCCCGGCCCACCGGGCGAGGCGGCGCGACAGGCGCGCCTCCGCGCCGATCAGCGCGCCCAGGTCCTCGGTGACCCGGCGCTCCCCGCCGCACGCCACCACGTCGCGGAGCCCCGCCCCCACCGCGCCGACCCGGGCCGACAGGGCCTCGTCCGTGTCGAGGAACGCGCGCTGCGCGGCGGCCATCGGCGCGAGGGTGGCGAGGAACAGCAGCAGTCCCAGGAGCAGCGGCGGCACCACCACGAGCAGCAGCGCGGGCGCCAGCGAGGCCATCCCGAGCAGCGCGCCGAGAGCCGTGAAGACGAACGACCGGGCGGTCAGGACGAGTCCCGCGAAGCTGTCCCTGGCCATCTCCGTCTGGTGGACGAGCCGCGAGACCGCCGCGCTGCTCGTGGCCGCGGCGCCGTCCGACCGGGCCGGGTCGGACACCGCCGCGGCCAGGGCCTGCGACACGGCCCGGCGCACGAGCCCGTCGCGCAGCGACTCCACCAGACCGGCGAGGCCCGCGAACACGCCGCGGACGGCGAACCCGCCCAGCAGGGCGGCGCCCGCGGCGACCGCCAGCCACACCAGTCCGGTGCCGGTACGGCCCGCGAGGAAACCGTCGTCGAGGGCGCGGGCGACGCCGTAACCGGTGAGGAAGGTGTGGGCGGATTCGAGGAGCGACCAGCCGGTCAGGGTGAGCAGGGCGCGCCGGCGGCGCAGCAGGAACCGGCGTCCCTGCGGAAGGACGCGGCGCAGCGGGCCATGGCTCGTCATGACGCGGTTCCCTCGGTCGTGGCGGCGAAGACCGCGCGGTAGGCCGGGTCCCGCCACAGCTCCGGGTGCGGCCCGGTGGCGCGTACCCGGCCTTCGTCCAGCCAGATCACCAGGTCGGCACGGGCCGCCGAGGACAGCCGGTGGGCGATGACGAGCCGGGTGCCGTGCCGTACGTCGCGGGTCAGCGCCCGCTGGACCTCCCGTTCGGTGAGGGTGTCCAGGCTGGAGGTGGCGTCGTCGAGGATCAGCAGCCGCCCGGCGTGGGCGAACGCGCGCGCCAGGCCCAGGCGTTGCAGCTCCCCGCCGGACAGGGGCGCGTCCGGGAGCGGGGTGGCGTAGCCGTGGGGCAGCCGCTCGATGAAGCCGTCGGCGCCCGCCGCGCGGGCCGCCGCGCGCAGGGCGTCGCGGGGCGGTGTCTGCGCGCCGAAGGCCAGGGCCTCCTCGACCGTCGCGCCGAACAGCGCGGGTCGCGCGAAGGCGTAGCCGACCTCGCGGCGCAGGTCTCCCTCGTCCAGGGCGCGCAGCGGGACGCCGTCGAGCAGGACCTCGCCGTCGTCGGGGTCGGTGAGCCGGCCCGCGACCGCCGCGAACAGCGACTTGCCGGACCCCGATCGGCCGACCACCGCGACCGTCGCGCCCCCGGGCACCACGACGTCGACGTCCCGCAGCACGGCCGTTTTCTCGCGTACGACGGTGACGCCGCGCAGCGCGAGCGTGCCGGGGCCACCGGGGGGCAGGGTCCCCGTCCCGTACGCGAAGGGCGGCAGCGACAGCGGCTCGGTCGTACGGCGGGCGGCGGCCCGGCCCCGGACCAGGCCGCCCAGCAGGCCGGCCACCGCGCCGACGCCCGCGGCGAGCGCGGCGTACCGCGAGGCCGCCAGCAGCTCGCCGACGCCGATCGCGCCGGACGCGAGCCGCAGCCCGCCGACGGCGAGGACCAGGCAGACGAGCAGCGGCATCAGCACACCGCTGCGGGCGACGGCGGCGCCGTACACGCGCCACATCCGCCGCCCCTCCGCGCCGAGTTCGGGCAGCGTGGACAGAATCCGCCGCCGCTCGTGCGCGGCGGTCCCGGCGGCGGCGACGGTACGCGCCCCGGCGAGGGCCTCGACGAGCCGGTCGGCGATGCCCGACTGCACGTGCTGGTAACGCGCGACGCTGTCGGAGGAGTGGCGGGCGAACGCGCGCAGCAGGAGCAGCAGCAGGGGTACGCCGGCGAGGAAGGCGGCCGCCGTCCGCCAGTCGATGAGGAACAGCGCCACCAGCGCACCCAGGGGCGGCAGCACGGAGGCGGCGGCGCTCGCGGCGGTGGCGGGCACCGTGCCCGCCTCCGTCGCGTTGGCCGTGAGCCGTGTCGCCAGGTCCCCGGGCGGGAACCGCGCGGCCGCGTGGTGCGGGGCGGTACGCAGCAGCCGGGCGAGGACGTGCGTACGCAGCCGGGCCGTCGTACGGGCGTTGGTCACGCCGGTCAGCCACGCCACGGCGGCGTCCAGCGCCAGGTCGGCGGCGATGAGTGCGGCGCAGAGCGCGACCCAGCGGGGGGCGGCGGGGGCGCCGGCGAGCAGGAGGTCGAGGGTGTGGCCGACGGCGGCGGGTTCGGCGAGGGTGGCGAGGGCGGAGGCGAGGGAGCAGAGGAGGAGGGCGGCGGTATGCGGGACACTGCGCCGCGCGGCGCCGAGGAGGGCGGCGTCCGCGGTGCGGGGGCGGGTGCGGGGCATCCGGGGCGTGTCCTTCCTCGTTCGGGACCCAGTCCCTCGGGGTCGGCACCTGTCGGTGCGGGTGTCCTCGTGGGCGGCACCCGTCGGTGCGGGGCGGCTACCCGCCCGGGCTCGCGTGCGGCGCCGCGCGAGCGTCCGCGTGGGCGGCACCCGTCGGTGCGGGGTCCGGGGCGGGGCCCCTCCGGGCTCGACTCCTCGCGGCCGGCGGCCTTGGCCCGTACGGACGCGGAACGGTCTCGACGCCTCCCCCGTAGCCCTTCGGGCACGGGGGAGGGTGGCACAACCGGACCACCGGCCCGGAGACAAACAGGGGTCCGGGGCGCAGCCCCGGTTACGGGAAGTGGGGGTCCCCCCATGCCCGCAGGGCGTAGGGGGCGGGTAGGGGAAAAGCCCCGCGCCGCCCCCCGATGCCGGAGCCCCGGCCCGAGCGGGAGAGCCCGCTCGGGCCGGGGCCGGCGGCCACACGGTGTCGGCACCGGGTGGCCAGGACGCGTCAGTTACAGGTCGTGACGCTCAGGCTGCTGTCACCGCAGAGCAGCAGGCTCGCGCGGCTCCCCGTGGCGACATCGCCCGTGGCCTCTTCCTTGGGGGTTTCCATCGACTGGAGGTCGAGAAGCGTCATGATCGTTTCCCTTCTGTGGGGACGGTGTGCTTCTTCACGGTCCCGGACTGGGACCGGCTCTGGGGCCGCCGCGGCGGCGGAAGGAACGGCAGCTGAGCCACGCCGTCGGTGGCGGCGCTGCCGAGGGCGAGCAGGCAGCCGGCGGTCCCCGTGGAGAGGTCCATCGACAGCCGCATCATCTGCTCGCCGGGGAAGGCCAGATGTCCCTGGTACGGCACGGCGTGCCGGGTGAGGGCGTCGATCTGGCGGCGTACGTCGGCGGGCTGGACGCCGGGCGCGGTGGTGCGGCTGAGGTACAGCACCATGCCGGCCGCGCCCCGGAACAGCCCGGGCTGGGCGTAGAAGGTGGCTTGGGCCGCCCGTACGATCTCGGTCCGCGCCTGCGCGAAGCGGTCGTCGTCGCGGTGGGCGGCGAAGTCGTCGAGCACCATGCCGATGCCGACGCTCCCGGCGCCGAGGTACGGCATCGTCCGCCAGCCCTCGTCGACCTGGAGGGTGCCGCCCGCGCCGCGCACGCAGCGGTCGAGGTCGCGGCGCAGGGCGTCGGCGGCGAGGTCGAGGAGGCCGGTGTCGCCGGTGCGTTCGTACAGGCGCAGGTAGAGCAGCGCGGGCCCGGAGTTGCCGTGGAGCAGCCCGGCCCGGGTGGGCTGGGTGCGGCCGGTGAGGTCCGCGCAGCGCAGGGCCGCGTCGTGGAGGCCGAGCGCGTCGAGGGCGAGGCCGAGGCCCGCGAGCCCGCTGTGGAGGTCGGGGGCGATGTCGTCCCAGGGGCGGGCGAGGGCGAGTTCGGCGAGTTCGAGGGCGCGTTCGGGGTGGCCGAGGCGGTCGAGGGTCCAGGCGATGCCGGCGAGGCCGTCGTAGAGGCCGAGCGGGCTGCCGGAGGGCGGCTGCTTGGTGTGCTCCAGGAGCCATTCCTCGGCGGCGGTGTGCCGCGGGGCGCCGGTCTCGGCGAGGGCGTACAGGACGCCTGCCGCGCCGTAGCCGAGGCTCATCCCGCCTGCGGCGGTGGCGAACTGGGCGATGTCGCCGGGGAAGAAACGGTCGTCCCGGTGGGGCGTGGCCGAGGTGGTGATGGCGCTGACCAGGGAGTCGCGGCTGCGGGGCCAGTCGGCCGGCTCGACGGGCAAGTACGGCGCGGGGGCCGGGCCCGGGGCGATCTCCGCGACCGCCTCGTCGAGGAAGTCGCGCGGTACGGGGAAGTGGGCGGCCGCGATGTCGGCCAGGTGCCGTGCCTTGTGCGGGTCGAGCGGGAGGAGGCTGGTGAGCGGGATGAAGAGCGCGAGGCGCAGGCAGGCGAGGGCGTAGCGGTCGACGTCGAAGCCGCGCCGGTCGGCGGGGGCGACGAAGGCGGGGTTGGCGACGGTCTGCCGGCGGCCCTCGTCGATGTGCGCGGCGGCCTCGAAGTCGAGCAGGACGACGCACTCCTCGTCCTCGGCGACCATGATGTTGAACAGGTGCAGGTCGTTGAAGACGACGCCGCGTGCGTGGACCGCCTCGACGGCCTCCTCCACCAGCCGGTGGATGCGCAGGGCCCACTCGGTGTAGGCGGCGAGGCTCTCGGGAGTCGGGTCGGCCTCGATGAGCGGGTGGCGGCGGGCGAAGAAGGTGTTGAGCGGCTTGCCCTCGATGTACTGCATGGCGAGGAAGTGGTGGTCGCCGAGGGTGAAGTGGTCGTGCACCTCGGGGGTACAGGGCAGGCCGGCGAGCCGTTCGAGGGCCTCGCGCTCGCGGCGGAGCCGGGTGACGGCGTCGGCGCCGTCGGCGGCCAGCCCGGCGTGCGGGCGGGCCTCCTTGAGGACGACCTTCTCGCCGGTGCGGGTGTCCTGGGCGACGTACACGCCGCCGCCGTTGGAGAAGTGCAGGGCGCGTTCGACGGTGTACGGCATGCCGGCGACGGTGACGTTCTGCCGGGCCTCCAGGTGCGGCCGGAGGAAGTCGGGGAGCCGGACCCAGTCGGGCGTCTGGAAGACGGGTCCGCGCAGGTCGGGGACGAGCCGTCCGTCGGGGTCCTCGACGGCGGGGCACAGCTCGCCCTTGTCGTCGTAGCAGTGGCGCTGGGTGAAGCTGCCGTACCGCAGGTACACCGGGCCCCGGCCCCAGCGCAGGTCGCTGAGGATGTACGGGCCGGCCTCGCCGGCGAGCAGGGCGTCGAGGTCGCCGGCGACGCGGTGGCACTGCTCGTCGTCGGCGGGGTAGACGGTGATGAACTTGCCGCTGGCGGCGCGGTCGGCGTACTTGGCGTTGCGGTTGTGGAGCAGGTAGCGGCTCGGGACGAACTTGAAGGCAATGCCGTGGGTGAGGCAGTAGTCGGCGGTGCGGGAGAGAATCGTTTCCGCGTTGTCCAGGCACGCCGACACGTGGATCTTCCACCCCTGCGCCGGCAGCGTGTGCCGTACGGGCCGCAGGGCCAGCCAGTCCCCGCTGCGGTGCCGCTGCCAGCCTTCCGGTACGGACGCGAGCGCCAGTGCGTACGGGCCCTGGCCGTCGAGTGACAGCCGGTGCGGCGCGTCGTAGAAGTGGCGGTCCGCGTCGCAGAAGGTGGCGTACCCCTTGTTCACTCCTGCTCCCTCGGTCGGCGTCGAGGAAGACAGTGCCACCGGGTCGGGGGCGGCCAACAGTCACAACTGTCAGCAAAGAGCCGTGCGGAACGCACGAGTAACGTCCGTCACGTGACGGACGAGCGGCCCTCCCGGGCGGCGAGGACGAAGGAGTGCCCGGCCGGGTCGGCGTACGTCCGCACGTCACGCGGCCCGGAGTTGTCCCTGGTCTCCACGGGGCGGGCGCCCAGGCTGACCGCCTCGCGCTCGGCCTCGTCCATGTCCTCCTGGGCGACCAGGATGTGCAGGTGCGCCTGTTGCGCGTCGTCGGGGCGCGGCCAGCTCGGGGGCGCGTACCCGTGGTCGCGCCGGATGGCCAGGCGTACGCCGTCGTGGTCGAGGACCTCGATGAAGTCGGGGTCGGTCCCCCGCTGGGCGTGGGCGCCGAGTAAGGACGCGTAGAACTCCGCCAGGGCTTCCGGTTCGGCACAGTCCAGGACCAGGACACTTGTCTTCGAAACGGTCATGGAGCCCTTGTGCCCCGCTCCCCCGGCGTGACACCCCGTGAGGCGGCCCGCGAGGCACCCCCCGGACGGCCCAGTGAGCGGGGCGGCGGCAGCCGCGTGCCGCACATCATGGAGGACCGGAGGACGGAGAGGAGCACCCTGTGGGCGAGGGCACGGAGCGCGCGGGCGGTGGGCCGCGGGCGTACATCGGCTCGTACACCTCGGGCGGCGGGCGGGGCATCACGGTCGCGGACGTGGACCCGGCGACCGGGGCGCTGGCCCCGCTCGCGGACGTCGACACCGTCGTGAACCCCTCCTGGCTGGCCCTCGCGCCGGACACCGGGGTGCTGTACGCCGTGAGCGAGACGGAACCGGGCAGGGCCGCGGCCTTCCGGCCCACCGCCGGGGGGCTCGCCCCGCTCGGAGCGGCGGTCGAGGTGGGGGGTGTCAACCCCGCTCATCTCAGTGTGGCCGAGCGGCGGCTGCTGACCGCCAACTACGTTTCCGGGAGCGTGAGCAGCCTGCCACTGGCGGCCGACGGCGGCCTCGCCGGGCCGCCCGCCGTTCTCACGCACCGCGGCTCGGGCCCCGACACCGACCGGCAGGAGGGGCCGCACGCCCACCAGGTGCTGCCCGACCCGAGCGGCCGGTGGGTGCTCACCGTGGACCTGGGCACCGACTCGGTGCGCGTCTGCGCGCTCGACGCCGGCACCGGGGAGCTGCGGGTGCGTGCCGAGACGATGCTGCGCGCCGGGTCGGGGCCGCGGCACCTCGCGTTCCACCCGGACGGAGAGGTGGTGTACGTCCTCCACGAGCTGGAGCCGCTGCTCACCGTCTGCCAGTGGGATCCGGCGTCCGGGCGCCTGGAGCCGCTCGCGGAGGTCGACGTCGACCCCGATCCCGGTCCGGACGGCGTACGGGCGCACCCGTCGGTCGTCTCGGTCTCCTCCGACGGGCGGTTCGTACGGGCCGCGGTGCGCGGCAGGAACACGATCGTCACCCTCTCGCTCGCCGACGGTGCCGAGAAGCCGCGGCTCACGGGGGTCGTGGAGTGCGGGGGCGTCTGGCCGCGCGCGCTCGTGCCCGACCCGTCCGGGCGCAGGTTGTACGTCGCCAACGAGTGGTCCGGCGACGTCACCTGGTTCGACGTCGACCCCGTGAGCGGGGAACCGCGCCGCGCGGGCGCGCTGGAGGTACCGGCCGCCGCGTGCCTGGTCTTCGCCTGAGGTTCGCCGGAGTACGACGGATCAGGGTGTCTTCGGCGAGGGTCCGTACCAGTCGAGGCACATCACCAGGGCGTCGTCGTCCAGGGGGGTCTCCCCGTGGTGTGCCGCGAGGTCCCGGAACATGGCGGCCGGCACCTGGCTCGGGGGCAGCAGGCGGGTGGCGCTGAGCGAACGCGCCAGGGCCCGCTCTCCGTAGTGCTCGCTCGCGGAGGACGGAACGGAGTACACCCCGTCGCTGGCGAAGAGCAGCCGGTCGCCGGGCTCCACGCTGAAGGGCTGCGTGACATAGGGGGTGTCCTCGAACATCCCCAGCGGCAGCTGAGCCTCGAACCGCAGCGGCTCCACCACGCCCGCACGCATCCGCCAGGCCCGCGGTGACCCCGCGTCGACCACCTCCACCTCGCCGGTGGCGAGAACGAAGCGCAGCAGGAGCACCGAGACGTAGGTGCGCCCGTGGTACTGCGCGTAGACCGCCTGATCGGCCAGGGCGGCCTGGTCGGCGAGACCGAGCCCGGCCCGCCGGGCGTTGCGCAGGGCGTTGACCGCCAGATTGGTCAGGAGTGCGGCGTCGATGCCCTGCCCCATGCCGTTGGTGACGGTGAGGATCAGGTCGTCGGCGGAGATGGACCAGTCGTAGTTGTCGCCGAAGATGGCGTACGCGGGCTCCAGGTGGGCGCCCAGGGAGAACTCCGTGCGGGAGCAGGCCCGCCCGGGGAGGAGCTGCCACTGCATCTCCGCCGCCAGGGTGAGGCGGGCCGCGCGGCGGGCGAGGACGTAGAGGTCCGTGTCCCGTTCGGCGACCAGGATCTCGTGGCCGAGCGCCTCGCAGATGTGCCGCATCTCCGGGAGGACGGTGTCGAGGGGGCAGTCGCCGGGAAGCCGGACGGAGAGCACCCCCATCCGGTCGCCCCGGATGGTCACGGGGAGGTGCACGTCCACCGCGCCGGTGGCGCCGCCCTCGATGACCACCGGTTCCTGGGATCCGAAGGCCCTCCCCTGGGGGCTGTCGTGGATGCCCACCGGCTCGGTCTTGCGGGGGCCTCGCTCGACCGCCTGGAGCGATCGGACCGCGTAGTCGGCGAGCCGGAGCTCCACCCGCTCGGCTCCGTACTCCGTGGCGAGGGCGGTCGTCACGATCTCCAGGAGGGTGTGGGGTGCGCCGGCCCTCAGGGCCCTGTCGACGGCGATGAGTCTGTCCACGTCGTGCCGCCTTTTCCCCAGCTCGGAAAGGGAACCGGTCCTCACTCAGTGTAAGGCGGCGGGGCGGGGGCGCCCATGTGGGCGAGTAGATCACCCCCGTACGGGCAGGCGGACCATTCGCATGAAACGGACAGACGGGAGGTCGAGGATGGCGCCCGGGCCACTCAAGGACGACTGGGACCCCATGCGCGGCGAGGCCGGCGAGGGTCTGCGCACGCGCTTCGACGGAGAGCTGAGAAACGTCACGGACGCACGGCTGGCGGCGGGCCTGTTCCTCGACACCCTCGCGTACGCCGATCCGCCGACGGAGCCCGACAGCCGGGACGACATCGTGCTGGTGGTCACGGAGCTGGCGGCCAACGCCGTTCAGTACGCTCCGGGGCCGTTCACGCTGCGGGTCCGGCGCACTTTCGACGGGGTCCACGTCATGGTGGGCGACACCAACCCCGAGCCGCCGAAGCCGGTGCCCTGCCGGCCCGATCGGGCGCCGGGCGGTCTGGGCTGGCACATCGTCCAGGCGCTCGGCCGGGTCGACGTCGTACGGGACCGTAGGGGGAAGGAGATCCACGTCTTCCTGCCGTGGTAGGCGGCCGGAAGGGCGGCGGGCCGTTACCGGCGGCCGTGCCAGTCCAGGCACAGGACCATGGCGTCGTCCTCCGCGGCCACGGGGCCGCGGTGCCCGGCGAGCTCGTGGAGCACCGCGCGGGGCACCTGGGACGGCGGAAGGAGGCGCGTCGCGGTCATCGCGCGGGCGAGCGCCTTGTCGCTGTAGCGCTCCCCGGCCGGCGAGGCGGCGTCGTAGACGCCGTCGCTGACGAAGAAGAGCCGGTCGCCCGGCAGGACGCTGAAGGGCTGCGCCCGGTAGAGGGTGTCCTCGAACATGCCGAGCGGCAGCTGCGCCTCCAGGTCGATCGGTTCGGGCTTGCCGTTCCGCAGCCGCCACATCTTCGGCGATCCGGCGTCCACGATCTCGGCGTCTCCGGTCGCGAGGTCGAAACGCAGGAGGAGGACGGAGAGGTGCGCGGCCCCGTGGTAGTGACCGTAGATGGCCTGATCGGCGAGGCACGCCTGGTCGGCGAGGCTGAGTCCGGCCCGCCGGGCGTTGCGCAGCGCGTTGATGGCCAGGTTCGTCAGGAGCGCGGCCTGGATGCCCTCGCCCATGCCGTTGGTGACCGTGAGCGTGAGGTGGTCGGCGGAGGTGGACCAGTCGAAGTTGTCACCGTGGATGGCGTAGGCGGGCTCCAGCTGGGCGCCGATCTCGTACTCCGGGCGCGAGCAGGAGCGGCCGGGCAGCAGCTGCCACTGCATCTCGGCGGCGAGGGTGAGCCGGCTGGCGCGGCGGGCCTGGAGGTACAGGTCGGTGTCGCGTTCGGCCACGACGATCTCGTGTCCGAGGATCTCGGCGATCTCCTGGAGCTCCCGCTCGGTACGGAGTGTGTAGCCGTCGGCGGGGAGACGGACGGTGAGGACGCCGATGCGGTCTCCGCGCACACTGACGGGGAAATGGGCGATCACACGGGTGCCCCGTGGCTGCTTTTCGACATACGGTTGCTGGGAGCCGAAGGCCCGTCCCGGGGCGCTGCCGTGTACCGGCACGGGCTCGACGGTGTCCGCGAGGGGATGGACCGGTTGCAGTATGGTCATCGCGTAATCGGCCACGAGCAGGTCGACGGAGACGGCCGTGTAGTGGGCGATGAGCGCGTCACGCACTGCTTCGAGAAGAGCGTGGGGCGGTGCCCCGCGCAGCGCGCGTTCCACAGCCGAGAATCTGTCCACCGTTCGGGTACCACCTGTTCGAGAGAATTGCGTAAAAGGAGTGGATGGCCTCTTATGTCGCGGAGACTGACAAGGCCGTTGCGAAGTGTCACAGTTGAGGGCATGCATTCCGAGACTTCTCCAGGCGCCGACCGGGATGCTGCCGCACACGCCGCCCGCGAGGTCATCGAGCTGCTCGAGGTGCTCTGGCACAAGGGCCGGGACATGACCTCACCCGCCCCGGTCTCCTCCTCGCAGCTGCGGGTGCTGTACATCCTCGACCGCGACCAGCCCATCAACCTGCGCACCCTCGGCGACGTCCTGGGCTCCGCACCCTCTTCCGTCAGCCGGATGTGCGACCGCCTCGACGCCCTCGGCTTCATCGAACGCTCCCCCAGCGCCGCCAGCCGCCGCGAACTCGAACTCCGCCTCTCCGGCCGCGGCGAGAACTACCTCAAAGACCTGCGCGCCCGCCGCGAGGCAGCCCTGCTCCACGTCATCTCCGCCATGCCGGCCACCCAGCGCACGGCCCTCGCCACCGGTCTGAGCGGCTTCCGCCTCGCCGTCGAGGACACCCAGGAATCCGAGGACTCCCAGGGGGCCCACAAGGCCGGCGACGCGGAGGAGACCGCCTGACCGCCGAAGGCGCACGGCATGCCGTCCGCTTCACCGTCACCTGCCTTGTTCTCGAGCGTGCGTGCCACGGGCGGGGCACGCGGAGGGACTCGCACGAGGAAAGAGTGTTTCCTTTGGGTCACAGTTGTCAAACGGCAACTGTTTTCTCGCGATAGCCACGGGGCATGCTCCCCCTTCGGGCTACATTTGCCGTGCGGCAACCGTCACGCAGGCGGCGGCATCGTCGCCACGGAACGGGATCGACCGGTACCGGGGTGATCCGCGGCAGGAAGGGGCTGCGCATGGACCCACACGACGTCGGCGGCCCGGCCGCCGCCACGCACCCTCTGCACAGCGAGGACGACCTGCTCGCCCTGCGCCACGCGGTGCGCTCCGCGACCATACGGGCCGGATTCGAGCTGGTGGACCAGACGCGCATCGTCACGGCCGCCAGCGAGCTCGCCCGCAACGCGTACGTCCACGGCGGAGGCGGCGCCTGCGAGGTGAGAGTCGTCCGGCGGCCGGGACGCCGGGGACTGCGGGTGTCGGTGACCGATCACGGACCGGGCATCACCGACCTGGACACCTCCTTCGTCGACGGGTACTCCACCGGTGCCGGCCCGGGGCACGGCCTGGGAGGCGCGCGGCGCCTGATGGACGAGTTCCACATCCACACCACGCCGGGGCAGGGCACGACCGTCGTCGCCGTGCGCTGGACGTCGCCCTCATGACGCCGCGGCGGCCTCGGGCCCGTCAGTCACTCAGATCGCGGCCGAAGTCGTCGGCGCACTCCTGCCGGGCCGACTCCGTCTGCGCCTTGTCCACGCACGCCTGGAAGTCCCGCCCGCTGTCGGAGTCGAGAACGGACACGCCCACCGCGATCAGCAGAGCCGTGCCCACCACCGTGAGCGCACCCAGCACGAGACCCGTGATCGCCATGCCCTTTCCGGCGGCACGCCCCCGGCGGGCGCGCCGCACCGCGATGACGCCGAGCACGATGGCCGCGATGGCCAGCGGGATGCCCACGAACCACAGCCAGAACAGGAGCAGGGACAGGACACCGGTCACCAGCGCCGCGATCGCCATCCCCTGACCGGGTCGCTCGCCACCCGTCCCGGCGGCGTGGTGGCCGGACTCGTACACCGTGTTCGGGTACTCCGCCTGAGGTCGGTGCGCGTCGGACATGACAAGCTCCTTTTGCCGTCGAAGGTCTGCTGCTGATAGGGGAGTTGCCGTGCACCGCGTGTGCCCCGCATCGGGCCGCGCACGCACCCGGGGGCGTGCGTCTTGGGGGTCGATTGCCCTCGTCGTGACGCGCGGGTTAGGCTGCGAGTATTTGCCGTACGGCAATGATTAAGCATTAAACCAATGCTGTGGGGGCCGCTCCCGCCGGGAGCGTGCGTCTGTTCGGTCTTTTCGTCGTGGCATCTGAGGAACGAGGTTGGTCATGGCTGAGACGGTGGTCGAAGGGGCGCGCGCCGTGCCCCGGTCCCGGCCCGCTCGCGGGGGCGGCAAGGTCGGCGAGGCGGAGCTGCGCCAGTTGCTGGCCGGCCTGACCGCGGTCCGCGACGGGGACTTCGGCACCCGGCTGCCCGTGGAGGCGGAGGGGCTGGTCGGCGAGATCGCCACCGTCTTCAACGGCATGGTCGACCAGTTGTCGCTGTTCACCTCCGAGGTGACCCGGGTGGCCCGGGAGGTCGGCACCGAGGGGACTCTGGGCGGCCAGGCCGTGGTGCCCGGCGTGTCGGGCACCTGGGCCGATCTGACCGACTCGGTGAACGCCATGGCCGGCAACCTCACCACCCAGGTGAGGGATATCGCCCAGGTGGCCACCGCGGTGGCCAAGGGCGACCTCTCCCAGAAGATCGACGTGGACGCCCGGGGCGAGATCCTGGAGCTGAAGGACACCGTCAACACGATGGTCGACCAGCTCTCCGCCTTCGCCGACGAGGTCACCCGCGTCGCCCGAGAGGTCGGCAGCGAAGGCCAGCTGGGCGGTCAGGCCCAGGTGCCGGGCGTCGGCGGCGTGTGGCGCGACCTGACCGACTCGGTCAACTTCATGGCGGGCAACCTCACCGACCAGGTCCGCAACATCGCCCACGTGGCCACGGCCGTGGCCAAGGGCGACCTCTCCCAGAAGATCACCGTCCAGGCCCGCGGCGAGATCCTGGAGCTGAAGAACACCATCAACACGATGGTCGACCAGCTCTCCGCCTTCGCCGACGAGGTCACCCGCGTCGCCCGAGAGGTCGGCACCGAGGGGCGGCTCGGCGGCCAGGCCGACGTGAAGGGCGTCTCGGGCACCTGGAAGGACCTCACCGAGTCCGTCAACGTGATGGCCGACAACCTCACCGCCCAGGTGCGTTCCATCGCCGAGGTCACCACCGCGGTGGCCCAGGGAGACCTGTCGCAGAAGATCCGGGTCGACGCCCGGGGCGAGATCCTGGCGCTGAAGGAGACCATCAACACGATGGTCGACCAGCTCTCCGCCTTCGCCGACGAGGTCACCCGCGTCGCCCGCGAGGTCGGCACCGAGGGGAACCTCGGCGGCCAGGCGACCGTCCGGGGCGTCTCCGGCACGTGGAAGGACCTCACGGACAACGTCAACGTGATGGCCTCCAACCTGACGGGCCAGGTGCGTTCCATCGCCCAGGTGGCCACCGCGGTGGCCAAGGGCGACCTCTCGCAGAAGATCACCGTCGAGGCGAAGGGCGAGGTCGCCGCCCTCGCCGGCGTGATCAACACCATGGTCGACACGCTCTCCGCCTTCGCCGACGAGGTCACCCGCGTCGCCCGCGAGGTGGGCACCGAGGGCATCCTCGGCGGCCAGGCCAGGGTCCCCAATGTGGCCGGCACCTGGAAGGACCTCACCGACAACGTCAACTCCATGGCGAACAACCTGACCAACCAGGTCCGTAACATCGCCCTGGTCACGACGGCCGTCGCCAACGGAGACCTCTCCAAGAAGATCGACGTTGACGCCCGCGGCGAGATCCTGGAGCTCAAGACGACCATCAACACGATGGTCGACCAGCTGTCCTCGTTCGCGGCCGAGGTGACGCGCGTGGCGCGTGAGGTGGGCAGTGAGGGACGGCTGGGCGGCCAGGCCGAGGTCGAGGGCGTGTCCGGCACCTGGAAGCGGCTGACGGAGAACGTCAACGAGCTGGCCGGCAACCTGACGCGGCAGGTGCGGGCCATCGCCGAGGTCGCCAGCGCGGTGGCCGAGGGCGACCTGACCCGGTCCATCACGGTCGACGCCTCCGGTGAGGTCGCCGAACTGAAGGACAACATCAACACCATGGTGGAGTCGCTGCGCGAGACGACTCTGGCCAACCAGGAACAGGACTGGCTCAAGTCCAACCTCGCCCGCATCTCCGGCCTCATGCAGGGCCACCGGGACCTGGCCGTGGTCGCGGAGCTGGTGATGGACGAGCTGACACCGCTGGTGTCGGCCCAGTACGGCGCCTTCTACCTGGCCGAGGAGGCCGCGGAGGGGACCGAGCTGAGGCTGGTCGGCTCCTACGGCCGCCCGGTCGACTTCGCCGGGCACGCGCGCTTCAAGCTCGGCGAGTCGCTGGTCGGGCAGGCCGCGCGCAGCAAGCGGACGATCGCCGTCGAGCAGCTGCCCGGCGACTACGTCAGCATCTCCTCCGGCCTGGGGCAGTCCGTCCCGGTCAGCCTGGTCGTGCTGCCGATCGTCGTCGAGGACCAGGTGCTCGGCGTCATCGAGCTGGCGTCGTTCACGCCCTTCACCGCCGTGCACCGGGACTTCCTCGAGCAGCTGATGGAGATGCTCGGTGTCAACGTCAACACCATCGTCGCCAACGCCCGCACCGACGAACTGCTGGACGAGTCCCAGCGGCTGACCGCCGAACTGCAGGCACGCTCGACCGAGCTCCAGGTGCAGCAGGAGGAGCTCCAGCGGTCCAACGCGGAGCTGGAGGAGAAGGCCGCGCTGCTGGCCGCGCAGAACCGCGACATCGAGACCAAGAACCTGGAGATCGAACAGGCCCGGCAGGAGCTGGAGGCCCGGGCCCAGCAGCTCTCCCTCGCCTCCAAGTACAAGTCGGAGTTCCTGGCCAACATGAGCCACGAGCTGCGCACCCCGCTGAACAGCCTGCTCATCCTCGCCCAGCTGCTGGCGCAGAACCCCACCCGCAACCTGACGCCCAAGCAGGTCGAGTACGCGGGCATCATCCACTCGGCCGGGTCGGACCTGCTCCAGCTCATCAACGACATCCTGGACCTGTCCAAGGTCGAGGCCGGCAAGATGGACATCAACCCCGAAGTGGTGGCGCTGCGGCAGCTCCTCGACTACGTGGAGGCCACCTTCCGCCCCATGACCGCGCAGAAGCACCTCGACTTCACCATCAGCACCGCTCCGGGCGTGGCGACCGACCTGCTGACCGACGACTCGCGGCTGCGCCAGGTTCTGCGCAACCTGCTGTCCAACGCGGTCAAGTTCACGGAGCGCGGCAGCGTCGAACTGCGCATCGAGATGGCCGCGGAGCACGAGCTCCCGGCCTCCGTGCAGCGCGGTGTGCCGGTGATGGCCTTCCACGTCAAGGACACCGGCATCGGCATCGCCGAACAGCACCTGGAGACGATCTTCGGCGCCTTCCAGCAGGCGGACGGCACCACCAGCCGCAAGTACGGCGGCACCGGTCTGGGGCTGTCCATCAGCCGGGAGATCGCCCATCTGCTGGGCGGCGCGCTGACCGCCGAGAGCGTGCAGGGCGAGGGCAGCACGTTCACCCTGTACCTGCCGATCGCGCGGTCCGAGTGGAACGCCGTCGGCATCGCCCCGGGAGCGGCGCTGCCTGCCGCGCAGCCGGCCGCCGATCGGGCAGCCGGCGGCATGACGGCCCGCCCGACCGCGGTGCCGCGCCAGAAGCGCCGGCTGCTGGTCGTCGAGGAGCGCAGCAGAGGTCTGCTCTCCCTGGTCGCCGAGAGCGCGGTGGCCGACCTGTCCGGCAGCGGGGAACTCTCCAAGCACACGGCGAGCATCGAGGTCATCACCGCCGTGGGCGCCCAGGAAGCGGCCGAGAGCCTGGCCGCCGGGCCCTTCCACTGCGTCGTCCTGGAGCTCGACATGTCCAAGGGCGCGGCGTTGCAGTTCCTGGACGCCATGGACGGCGACACCGCCGCGATGACGGTGCCGGTCCTGGCGCACAACAGCCGCCGTCTGGAGCGGGCCCAGGAGGAGGAGCTCCAGGCCCGTTCCCACGCGCGGCCGCTGGAGCTCATCTCCAGCCTCGACGAGCTGCGGGAGCGGATCGCGCTGCACCTGTCGGCGGAGGAGCCGGGGCATGTGCTGCCCCTGGTGCGTACGGAGGAGCTGTTCCAGCATGCCTCCCAGCCCGTCGACAGCACGCTGACCGGCCGCACCGTGCTGGTGGTGGACGACGATGCCCGCAATCTCTACGCCATCAGCGGCATCCTGGAGATGCACGGCATCGAGGTACTGCACGCCGAGAACGGCCGCAAGGGCATCGAGACGCTGCGCGAGCATCCGGAGATCGACCTGATCCTGATGGACGTGATGATGCCCGAGATGGACGGCTACGCCGCGACGTCGGCCATCAGACAGGATCCCGCCCACGCCCACCTGCCCATCATCGCCGTGACGGCCAAGGCCATGCCCGGCGACCGGGAGAAGAGCCTGGCCGCCGGAGCGAGCGACCACGTCACCAAACCGGTCGACGCCAACGACCTCATCGCCTGCATCGGGCGCTGGATCCCTGCGTAAGGAAGCACTGTGAGCACTCCTGAGCATCGTGGAACCGCGGTGGCCACCGAGGGCGGGACCGAGGACGAGGTGGAGCCTGCCGCCTCCGTGCACCGGTCCACGGGGGTGGGCAGGCTGGCCGCGACGGTCGAACGGCTGCGCCGCGAGATCCGCGCCGCGCAGGCCGCGGCCGACGGCCGTGCCCTGATCGAGCTGGCCAAGGGCGTCCTGGTCGAGCGGCTCAGGTGCAGCCCGACGGTGGCGGCCCAGCAGCTGGCCGCGCTGGCGGAAGAGGCGGGCGTCTCCCCGCTGGAGCTGGCGGCGGACATCGTCAACCAGGCGGCCCGGGACCATGTCACCGACATCGCCACCGAGTTCGTCCGGCGTACCCACAGCGAGACGGAGTCCGCCGGGGACCACGACATCTCCGTCGGCGTGCGGCTGCGTACGGCGGAAAGCGCCGCCCTGGCCGCGGGAGACACCCAGGCGGTCGCGGAGTCCCTGCTGCAGCACGCTCTGACGCCGCTGGGCGCCAGCGCCGTGGCGGTGTGGACGGCGGGCTCCGACGCGTCACTGACCCTGGCCGGCCACGCCGGGTTCCCGGCGGACGAGGCCGTGCGCTGGCGGTACGTGCCACCGGGTGTGTCCACGCTGGCCCGCCAGGCGCTGAGCCGGCGGCAGGCGGTCCGGGTCTCGTCCCTGCGCGCGGCCGGTCCGCCGTCCATCGGGTGGGCCCACCACCCGGACGGCGGGCGCGTCGCCGTCCCGGCGGGAACCGGCGGCCGCATCCACGGAATCCTGGAGATCTGCTGGCCCGACCCGTTGCCTTCGCACCCGCCGCAGATCGAGCGGCAGATCGAGGCCCTGGCGGAGCTCTGCGCCCACACGTTGGAGGGGCGCCCGGGGACCGGGGTCGTGCCTGCGGCGGACGCCTGGATCAGCACGCCCGACCTGTCCGAGCTGGCGAATCTGGCGGAGGGCCTGCACGACCCGGCTCTGGTGCTGACGCCTTTCCTCGGACCGGAGGGCGAGCTCGTCGACTTCCGCATCCATCACGTCAACAGCCGTTTCGTCGACCCGGCCGGCCGCCCCCGCAACGCCGTCAGCGGCGCGCTGCTGCTGGAGGCGTACCCCATGGCGGTCGGCGGCAGCGAGCTGTTCGAGAGCATCGAGCGCGTCTACGCCACCGGTGAGCCGTTCCGGGCCCGGCGCATGACCCTGACGGCCCTGGTCGATCAGGTGCCTCTCGCCGCCGTGGCCGACATCAGCGTCAGCCGCCACGGCAGCAGCGTGCTGCTGATCTGGCGGGTCGAGGACGAGACGGCACGCCTGGCGAACCTCCTCCAGCATGCCCAGCGCCTCGGCCGGATCGGCGGCTTCGAGGAGAACGTCGCCACCGGCGAGATCATGTGGAACGACCAGCTGTTCGACCTCTACGGCCGCCCCCGCACGATGCGCCCCGTGCCCCTGGAGGAGCTGACCGCCCACGCCCACCCGGACGATGCCGTGGCCATCGGCCAGTTCCTGCGCTCCGTGCTGCACCACCGGCGGCCGGCGTCGGCGGACTTCCGCCTGCTCCGCCCCGACCGGGTCACCCGGCACATCCGCGTGATCGCCGAGCCGGTCGTCGACGCCGACCAGAGGCTGCTGGCGGTGCGCGGCGCCTATCAGGACATCTCCGCGCAGCACTGGACCGAGGTCGCCCTGGCGGCCACCCGCGACCAGCTCGCCCACACCGAGCAGCAGGCCGCCGAACGCAACCGCCTGACGCTGCAGTTGCAGCACGCCATCATGCCGCCCGCGCAGGCACCGCTGGACAGCCCGGGGCTGCAGATCGCGGTCCGCTACCGGCCGGCGGAGTCGGAGTCCATGGTCGGAGGGGACTGGTACGACGCGGTCGTGCTGCCCTCCAAGCAGGTCATGCTGTGCGTGGGCGACGTGGCCGGGCACGGCATAGAGGCCGCCACCAGCATGGTGGTGCTCCGCAACGCCATGCGGGGTCTGGCGGTCACCGGCGCCGGTCCGGGGCAGCTGCTGTCCTGGCTGAACATCGTGGCCCACCACCTGACCGAGCACGTCACCGCCACGGCCGTGTGCGGACTGTACGACCCGCACAAGGGCACCTTGCGCTGGGCCCGTGCGGGCCACCTCCCGCCGGTGCTGATCCGCGGGCAGAAGGCCACCACGCTGCGGACGGTCAGCGGGATCCTCCTCGGCGCGCTGTCGGAGGCGTCGTACGAGGAGGAGGAGCTGCGGATGTCGCCCGGCGACACCCTGCTGATGTACACCGACGGGCTGGTCGAGCGCCGGGACGAGTCGGTCCAGGACTCCCTCGCCAAGCTGCTGAGCAACGCCCGTATACCGACCACCTCGCTGGAGCAGCGTCTCGACGGTCTGCTCACGCACAGCAAGTCGGACACGGACGACGACACGTGCCTCATCGGCATCCAGGTGGTGTGACGCCGGGCGGGGTCGCCGGTGACTGACAACGCCGTTGCGAGGTGTCACAGTTGGGGGCATGCGTTCCGAGACTTCCCCATGCGCCGACCGGGATGCCGGCGCGTACGCCGGACACGCCGCCCGTGCCGCTCACGCCGCTCGCGAGGTCATCGAGCTGCTCGAGGTGCTGTGGAACAAGGGCCGGGACATGACCTCATCCGCCCCGGTCTCCTCCTCGCAGCTGCGGGTGCTGTACATCCTGGAGCGCGACCAGCCCATCAACCTGCGCACCCTGGGTGACGTCCTGGGCTCCGCGCCTTCCTCCGTCAGCCGGATGTGCGACCGCCTCGACGCCCTCGGCTTCATCGAGCGCTCCCCCAGCGCCGCCAGCCGCCGCGAAGTCGAACTCCGCCTCTCCAGCCGCGGCGAGAGCTACCTCAAAGACCTGCGCGCCCGCCGCGAGGCAGCGCTGATCGACGTCATCTCCGCGATGCCGGCCGCCCAGCGCAGGGCCCTCGCCACCGGCCTGAGCGGCTTCCGCCTCGCTGCCGACCGCGATGCGGCTGCCGCGGGCGAGGTGCGCACCGCCGGCTCAGGCTCAGGCTTCCAGCGCTTCCTCAACGGTGCCGTACAGCGGGATCGCCTGGCCCAGGCCGACGAGTTCGATCACTTTGAGCACCGACGGCTGGGCGTTGGCGAGGCGTAGCCATCCGCCGGTGGTCGTGGTGGCGCGCTGCGCTCTGAGGAAGGCGTTGACTCCGGAGGAGTCCATGAACGTCAGCGGCGACAGGTCCAGCAGCAGCTGGTGCATGCCGCGCGCCTGGGCGGCGGTGAGTGCTTGCTCGAATGCGCTGATCCCGTCGTAGTCGAGCTCGCCGCTGATGGTGACGACACCGATGCCGGCCGGCCGGGGCTCGACTCGCACCTGCACCCGAGAGGGTCCCATTCCTGCTTTCCTCCTACGAACCGATGTCGGTCACTTCACCTTGAGGCGCGCCCGTACGCGCTTCCCCGAGGGCACCGGCTCCACGTCCACGCTTTCGCACAGCGCGAGGACGATCTCCAGTCCATGCTGCCCCACCCTTCCCGGGTCGGGTGCGTGGGCGGTGGGGGCCGCCTCGTACGTGTCTGTCACGGCGATCTCCAGCGTCCCTCGGGTGAGGCCCAGTTCCACCCGGCAGGGCCCCGCGGCGTGCCGGACGACGTTGGTGACCAGTTCGCTCACCACGAGGCGGGCGTCCTCCACGGTGCGCTGCCCTATCGCCGCCCCCGCCTCCGCCCGGGCGCGCAGGAACGACGCGGTGAAGTCCCTCGCCGCCGCGATGGCGCCGCGCGGGTCGCCGTAGGTCCTGGAGGCGGACTGGGCCCGGGCCGGCCGTGCGTCGTCGAGGAAGGCCGTGCTGTCACTGCGCATCCAAGCTTCCCCCATCAGGCCGTGGTTTTCCCTTCCGCTGCGTCTTCCCCCATATCGGTATCCGAATCACGTCGGCGTCGACACGGGGTACACGACACCTCAGCCGCAGGTCGCACGAAGGGCAAAATGGCCTGACGGTCCGTCAGCCCATCCGTGTAGTAGGGAGTAGGGAGTCAGCCCATGTTCTACTACGTGCTCAAGTACGTGCTGCTCGGGCCGGTGCTCCGGCTGCTGTTCCGGCCGAGGACCGAGGGGCTGGAACACGTTCCGCAGCGCGGCCCGGCGATCGTCGCGGGGAACCACCTGTCGTTCTCGGACCACTTCCTGATGCCGGCCGTACTGAGGCGGCGCATCACCTTCCTGGCGAAGCGGGAGTACTTCACCGGGCCGGGGCTCAAGGGCCGGCTGACCGCCGCTTTCTTCCGCAGCGCCGGGCAGATCCCGGTGGACCGCTCCGGCAAGGAGGCCGGGCAGGCGGCGATCCGCGAGGGGCTGGGCGTGCTGGCCAAGGGCGAGCTGCTCGGCATCTACCCGGAGGGGACGCGCTCGCACGACGGCCGGCTCTACAAGGGCAAGGTCGGGGTCGCGGTGATGGCCCTGAAGGCCGGGGTGCCGGTGATCCCCTGCGCCATGGTGGGGACGTTCGAGATCCAGCCCCCCGGCCAGACCGTCCCGCGGATCAAGCGGGTCACGATCCGTTTCGGCGAGCCGCTGGACTTCTCGCGGTTCGCGGGGATGGAGCACGAGAAGGCGGTGCTCCGCGCCGTGACCGACGAGATCATGTCCAGCATCCTCGCCCTGTCCGGCCAGGAGTACGTGGACGAGTACGCGGCCGTCGTGAAGGAGCGCGAAACCGGTCAACAGGGCCGCAGGCTCCCCCGGTTCAGGCACTGAGGGTCGCCGCGGGCCTCACCGAGGCGTCTCCTCCAGCCGGTACAGCTCGGGCACGGAGACCTTGATCGGCTCCTGCGTGGTCCGGGCGATCACGACGACCGCGGGCTCGTGCGGGTCGGGGTTCTCCTCGCGGTGCGGGACGAACGGGGGGACGAGGAAGAAGTCGCCCGGGCCCCCGGCGATCCGCACCTCCCGCGTGCCGTCGTGGTAGACGAACACGGGGTGGCCACTGACGACGTAGATCCCGGCCTCCGAATCGCCGTGGTGGTGGTTGTCCGTGGCGCTCAGCGGCGGGTTCACCACCATGCCCATCCAGAGCTTCTTCGACCCGACCGTGCCGCCGCTGATGGCGGTGTGGCCGTCCAACTCGCCGGAGCGGACGTGGTGGACGCGGTTGTTCGGCGTGGACATCGTGCGGCCTCCTGGTTCTCGACGGCTTCGAAGGCCTTGACGGCCTCGACGGGAACCAGGCTGCGCTCAGGCGCCGGATGCGCCAACCGTTGTTGCGGTTACGGCAACACGCCCAGGGTCCGCCAGGATCGCCAGCGCCTGGTCCAGGACGCGCCGCAGGCGCAGCGCGTCCGGGGCGACGGCCGTCACCAGGGCCGCGGGCCCGGCGAGCGGGGTGAGCGCGGCGGTCGGGCCGAGGGCGCGCGGCTCGGCGGGCTCGTCGTCGAAGGCGGGGTCCACGACGAGGAGCTGGCCGACGGCGCGGTGCCCCGCGAGGACGGCCGGCCCGTCCCAGCCGCCGGGCGCGCCGGGGCCGTACGCCAGCTCCTGGTCCAGCAGGGCGCGCCCGGCGCGGCGCACCGTGAGGCGGGTCGCGAGAGTGCCGGGCGCTTCGCCGTGGCGGCCGAGGACCTGCTCCTCGCGCAGCACCAGCCGTGCGCTGTCGGCGAGTTCGACGGTCGTGCGCATGCGCAGGAGCGAGCCGCGGGCGGAGACGAGCTGCTCCGGCAGCCAGCGCAGCTCCGCGTCGGGGCCGACCGTCAGGCGGACGTCGTAGCGGGCCTCGTCGGCGCCGCGGCCGGGCAGGGCCACGGTCGCGGCGGCCGAGTCGACGGTGAGCCGCACCCCGTCCCGTACGTCCGCCTCGATGGCGAGCCGGTCGCCGCCCAGCGGGGCGGTCATCGCACCGACGACGGTCACCCTGCTGTACGCGCCGACGGCCCGGGTGCGGCGCAGGGCGAGCGGCCCGTCGCTCTCCAGGACGGGCAGCCCGGCGGGCGTGGCGACGATCCGGGCGGTGGCGTGGACGCTCATGCGGTCCAGGCCGCGAGCCGCTCGCGCACCCAGGCGGCGACGGGCGCGACGCCCTGCTCGCCGGTGAGCGAGGTGAAGGCGACGGGCAGGTCGCCGCGCTGCTCCTTGGCGTCGCGGGCCATCCGCTCCAGGTCGGAGCCGACGTACGGGGCGAGGTCGGTCTTGTTGACGACGAGCAGGTCGGCGGTGGAGACGCCGGGGCCGCCCTTGCGGGGGATGTCGTCGCCGCCCGCGACGTCGATGACGAAGATCTGGGCGTCGACGAGCCCCTTGGAGAAGGTGGCGGTGAGGTTGTCGCCGCCGGACTCGACGAGGATCAGGTCGAGGGGGCCGACCGCCTCCTCCAGGTCCTCGACGGCTTCGAGGTTGGCGGAGATGTCGTCGCGGATCGCGGTGTGCGGGCAGGCGCCGGTCTCCACGGCCTGGATGCGCTCGGGCGGCAGGACGGCGTTGCGGAGCAGGAACTCGGCGTCCTCGCGGGTGTAGATGTCGTTGGTGACGACCGCGATCGACAGCTGGTCGCGCAGGGCGCGGCAGAGGGCGGCGACGGTGGCGGTCTTGCCGGAGCCCACGGGTCCGCCGAGGCCGATGCGCAGGGCGCGGCGGGTGCCGTCGGGGCGGTGGGCGTCGGCGCTGACGGCGGCGGGGGCTTCGTCGTGGGTGTGGTCGAGGTGCATGGCTTTCCTTGTCGTCAGGAGGCGAAGAGGCGTACGGGCCAGGCGGCGTGCTGTTCGGCGGTGATGTCGAGCAGCGGTGCCGAGGCGGCCGGCAGGGCGTCGATGCCCTCGCGGGCGGCCCGTGCGGCGTGCTCGGCCACCTGGTCCATGTCGGGCGCGAGGCGGGCGAGGACGGCGGTGGCGTGGAAGGGGTCGAGGCTCAGCAGGCGGACGGCGGCCGTGGCGGGGCCGCTGACCGTCTCGTACGCGACGCAGTGCGCCGCGTCCTCGGGCCCGAGCCCGGCCGCCCGCGCGGCGAGCCCGAGCACGACGGGCTGGTGCGCGCCGCGCGGGAACCGCCGGGCCAGTGCGTCGAGTTCGGCGCACGGCCAGGTGGCTCGGGCGGCCCGCAGCATCTGGCGGCCGAGCTTGCGGGCGGTGGCGCGCAGCGCGGGCGAGGGGGTGCGGGCGTCGGCGGCCTCGTCGAGGGCGGCGGGGTCGAGGCCGAGGGCGGCCGCGGCGGCGAGTGCCGCCGAGGTGAGGCCGGTGGTGTGCAGGCGGCCGCGGCAGAACGCCTCCAGGTCGCGGGCGTCGCGGAGGCGGCCCGCCTTGACGGCCGGTTCGGCGCCGCCGGAGTGGGCGTGGCCGCCGGCGGGGAAGCGGCCGTCGGCGAGGACGAGAAGGGCGGACCGGGACATCGTCGGCGCCCTCAGAAGAGGAAGTAGCGCTGGGCCATGGGCAGTTCGGCGGCGGGTGCCGGGTCGACCGGCTCGCCGTCGATCGTCACCGTGAAGGTGTCGGCGTCGACCTCGACGCGCGGCAGGGCGTCGTTCTCGCGCATGTCGGCCTTGGTGACTCCGCGGGTGCTCTTGATCGCCACGAACCCCTTGTCCAGTCCCAGCCGTTCGGGCAGCCCGTCGTCGAGGGCGCTGTGCGTGACGAAGTTGTACGAGCCCACCGCCGCGGCCCGGCCGAGCGCGCCGAACATGGGGCGGGGCATGACCGGCTGGGGCGTGGGGATGGACGCGTTGGCGTCGCCCATCTGCGCGTACGCGATCTGGCCGCCCTTGATCACGGTCTGCGGCTTCACGCCGAAGAACGCCGGGTCCCAGAGCACCAGGTCGGCGAGCTTGCCGGGCTCGACGGAGCCGATCTCGTGGTCGAGGCCCTGCGCCACGGCCGGGTTGATCGTGTACTTGGCGACATAGCGGCGTGCGCGGTGGTTGTCGGCGCGTCCGTCGCCGGGAAGTGCGCCGCGGCGCCGCTTCATCACGTGGGCGGTCTGCCAGGTCCGCAGGATCACCTCGCCGACGCGGCCCATCGCCTGGGAGTCGGAGGAGATGATCGAGATGGCGCCCATGTCGTGCAGGATGTCCTCGGCCGCGATGGTCGAGGGCCGGATGCGGGACTCGGCGAACGCCAGGTCCTCGGGGACGGCCGGGTTGAGGTGGTGGCAGACCATCAGCATGTCGAGGTGTTCGTCGAGCGTGTTGACGGTGTGCGGCCGGGTGGGGTTGGTGGAGCTGGGCAGGACGTACGGCTCCGAGACCACGGTGATGATGTCGGGGGCGTGACCGCCGCCCGCGCCCTCGGTGTGGTACGCGTGGATGGTGCGGCCCGCGATGGCGGCGAGGGTGTCGCCGACGAACCCGGCTTCGTTCAGCGTGTCGGTGTGGATGGCCAGTTGGGCGCCGGTCTCGTCGCAGACGCCGAGGCAGGCGTCGATGACGGCCGGGGTCGCGCCCCAGTCCTCGTGGATCTTGAACCCGAGGGCTCCGCCGCGCAGCTGGGAGTGCATCGCCTCGCGCGACATCGTGTTGCCCTTGCCGAGCAGACCGATGTTGACGGGGTACGTCTCCAGCGCCTCGAACATCCGGGCGAGGTGCCAGGGGCCGGGGGTGACGGTGGTGGCCTTGCTGCCCTCGGCGGGTCCGGTGCCGCCGCCGACGAGGGTGGTGATGCCGGAGGTGAGGGCCTGTTCGACGACGGTCGGCGAGATGAAGTGGATGTGCGCGTCGATGGCGCCCGCGGTGAGGATCTTGCCGTTGCCGGCGATGATCTCGGTCTCGGGGCCGATGACGAGGTCCGGGTGGACGCCGTCCATGGTGTCGGGGTTGCCGGCCTTGCCGATGCCGGTGATGCGGCCGTCGCGGATGCCGATGTCCGCCTTGACGATGCCCCAGTGGTCGATGACGACGGCGCCGGTGATGACGGTGTCCGGGGCGCCTTCGGCGCGGGTGGTGCGGGCCTGGCCCATGGACTCGCGGATCACCTTGCCGCCGCCGAAGACCGCCTCGTCGCCGGAGCGGCCGGGCCCGCCGGAGCGGTCCTCCTCGATCTCGACGAGCAGGTCGGTGTCGGCGAGGCGGATCCGGTCACCGGTGGTGGGGCCGAAGAGGTCGGCGTACTGGGGGCGGGCGAGCTCAGCCATCGAGGGCTCCTCCGGTCTGTCCGCGCAGGCCGGGGACGACGCGGCGGCCGGCGAGGGGGACGAGTTCGACGTCGACGGGGATGCCGGGCTCGAAGCGCACGGCGGTACCGGCGGCGATGTTGAGCCGCAGGCCGCGGGCGGCGGAGCGGTCGAACACGAGGCCCGGGTTGACCTCGGCGAAGTGGTAGTGGGATCCGACCTGGACGGGCCGGTCGGCGGCGTTGAGCACGGTGAGGCGGGTGACGGGGCGGCCTTCGTTGAGGGGCACGGGCTCGTCGGCGTAGAGGATCTCTCCGGGGATCATCGGTGGCGTTCCCCGTCAGACGATCGGCTCGTGGACGGTGACGAGCTTGGTGCCGTCGGGGAAGGTCGCCTCGACCTGGACGTCGTGGATCATCTCGGGGATGCCCTCCATGACGTCGTCGCGGCTGAGGACCTTGCGCCCGGACGCCATGAGCTCGGCGACGGTCCGGCCGTCCCTGGCCCCCTCCAGGATGTGCGCGGTGATCAGGGCGACGGCCTCGGGGTGGTTGAGCCGCACCCCGCGTGCCCTGCGCTTCTCCGCGACGTCGGCAGCGACATGAATGAGCAGGCGCTCCTGCTCGTGCGGGCTCAGTTGCACGTTTCACCTCACATGTTCCCGCCCGGCGCGACCCCGGGCAGCAGCGGGACCCTATCCGGCTTCAACACTCTGTTGACCTGCGGAAACGATTGTGAGGGAGAGATATTTCAATCTCGGGCAGAAGTTTTTCCAGGAGGTTAACTACGGCTTTGCCCGGCCATGGGATGCGGGCGGCCGCCCCGCCGGGGCAGCCGCCCTTTCGTATACGAGCCGTGGTGTCCGCCTCAGACGGCCAGGCAGTTCGCTCCCGGGACGCCCGGGACCTCCGGGGGGATGGCGAGGGAGGCGGGGTCGACGACGGCGGTCAGGTCGGTCGCGCCGGTAACGACGCAGTCGACGACGGCGGTGGGATCCGGCACCGCCGAGGCGGTGGTGGCGGTGGATCCGAGCAGTGCGATGGTTCCGAGGACGACGGCCGCGATGCGACGCATACGGATTCCCTCCTGGGGCAGAGTGACGGGTCCTGACCCGCCGGTTGGTTCGAGTCGGCCCCTGGCTACCCACCTCCGCACCCCGGGTACGCGCCCGGTCACCCGCACGAGGACGACGAAACGATCCCGCACGCGTCCGCACCCCTGGAGCGGGCCCAATCGGGCGCTCGCCGGGCGCACGGCCGCACCGCGGGAGGCACTGAGCGCGACGCGTGACCACGGGAGGGCGAGGCGCACACCCGGACGCTGGCGCGTGCGCTCCGTGTTCTCGATGGCGAATGCCGAACAGCGCGGGTGACGCTCCCTCAGGAGCCCGCCTGATGAGGGATTTCCGCGTAGCACGGATGGGCGCAGACGGGCCAACGAGCCACCCTCGTTCGGCGTACGCAAACGAGGGAATTACGCACTGCACGAGTTGCGCCGCTGCTGTACACATCTGGCGGAACATCACGCTCCGCCGCTGGTACACGGATCATCAATCGGCCGCCGCGTCGCGCCAAAACGCCCCTGTCCACTCGAATGGATCAGTCGTGAGGAGCCTCACAAACTTCCGTTTCGGCTCGGAATTTCGTCCCGTCATGGGTCAAGATCCCTTCGACGACAAGCCCCCGCCACCGCGGCGGGGCGGTCCGGGCGGACGCCGAGTCCTGCCGCCGTCCGGACGACTGGTCGACAGGAGTGGATCGGCAGGAGTGGAGGACCCAAGCAGTACGGGGCGAGCGCACCATGGCCGCCCCTTGGGGTGAAGCCGCGTCAGCGGCCGGGCAACTTCGCCAGCCCGAACCCGACAGGTCATCCTTCACAGGCGGCTGACGAAGGGTTGCGCTATGACCGCGCAGATGCATGTCCCGTCTCTGTTGTCCCGAGCCGGTGCCGTCTCGGCACTGACGCTCGCCGCCGTCGGCGGCACGATGCTGGCACCGGGCGCCGTCTCCGACGCCGAGGCCGCCACCGCGACGCTCGCCACGAAGGCGCTGAACGTCGCCGCGTCGAAGAAGGGCTCCCCGTACGCGTACGGCGCAGCGGGCCCGTCCCGCTTCGACTGCTCCGGGCTGACGCTCTACTCGTACAAGAAGGCCGGCAAGACGCTGCCCCGCACCGCGCAGCAGCAGTACAACAAGACCCGTCACCTCTCCGCGTCGCAGCGGCAGAAGGGAGACCTGGTCTTCTTCCACTCCGGTGGCCGCGTCTACCACGTGGGCCTGTACGCCGGTGACAACAAGATCTGGCACTCACCGAAGTCGGGTTCGGTGGTCAAGCTCGACCGCATCTGGTCGAAGTCGGTCTACTACGGACGCGTGCGCTGACGCGAGGCCCCAAGCCCCCGTACCGCACGGAGCGTGCACACCTGCGGTGCGGGGCCGGTCAGCCCCGGACGGGGACGGACGGGACGGACCAGGGCAGGGCGATCCACACCGTCTTGCCGCCGTCGCCGGTCGGAGTGACCGTCAGGCGGCCGCCGCGCTCGGCGGCGAGCCAGCGGATGATGACCATGCCGCGCCCGTTGTCCTGCTGGACGGCCGCGGGCAGGCGCTGCGGCCAGCGCGGGTGGCTGTCGGTGACGCCGATGCGCAGCTGCTCGTCCCGCTCCAGCCGGATGTCCACCGTGAAGGTCGGGGACTGTCCGAAGGTGTGCTGAACGGCGTTGGTCGTGAGCTCGGAGACGATCAGCCGTACCGCGTCCGCGGTGTCGGACTCGGCCGGCAGCCCCCATTCGGTAAGAACGTCCGCCACGTATCTGCGGGCTGCGGAGACCGAGGCTGGATCGCTCGGCAGAGTGACGGATGCTTCCTGATGGTCTGCCATGGCGACGCTGTCCCTTTCCCACCGGGGCCGGACTCCGACAGGGAGCGGATGTTGTGCGAGGACGGCCTCGGATTGCGCTTCGCGCCAGACTGCCACCTATGTCGCCCCAGGTGGGGCCGATCCCCCAAGATATGCATATATCTGTCGCTCGAAGCGGTGAACCCTGCTACGCGAGAGCGGTTCCGGCGGGCAGACTGGCGGGTTGGTCCAGCGTTCCGGAGGGTGGGAGGAGGGGCGGTCGTGCGGGGCACGCGACACGGTCCGGCGGTGCGACGCCGCAAGCTCGGCGAGGAGTTGAAGCGGCTGCGCCTGAGAGCGGGGCTCACCAGCCGGGACGCGGCGCGGCTCGTCGGCTGGCACCAGTCGAAGGTCAGCCGGATCGAGACGGGTGCGAGCGGGGTGACGGGCGCGGACGTGTCACGGCTGCTCGACGCCTACGGCGTACGCGAACCACGGCTGCGCACGCTGGTGGAGGCCCTGTCCGGCGCGGCGGCGGACGGCGGCGGCACGGGCTGGTGGCACGCGTACCGGGGCGTGCTGCCGCCGCAGTACCAGGACTTCATCAGCCTGGAGTCGCAGGCCTGCGGGGCCCGCACGCTGGAGACCTCGGTGGTGCCGGGCCTGTTGCAGACGCCCGACTACGCACGGGCGGTGACGCGCGCCGCGCTGGACGGGCTGCCGGCGACGGCGGTCGACTCACTGGTGGAGGTCCGGATCGCCCGCCAGGAGGTGTTGTTCGGTGATCCGCCGCTGCGTCTGGAGGCGGTACTGGACGAGGCGGTGCTGCGGCGGCAGGTGGGCGGCCCGGGGGTGATGCGGGCCCAGCTGCGGCGGTTGCGGGAGCTGGCGGACCTGCCCCATGTGCGGTTGCAGGTGCTGCCGTTCGCGGTGGGCGGGTACGTCGGCCTCTCCGGGCCTTTCGTTATTTTCTCGTTCGCGAACATGTCTGATCTGGATGTGGTGGTTCTCGACCACTTGACGAGTAGCCTCTATCTCGAACGCTCGGAAGACCTCGAGGCGTACTGCGCCGCGTTCCGCACCATGCAGGCGCTCGCCCTGACGCCCGAGGAGTCGTCGGAACTCATCGCCGGGATCGGTGACGGCGCGTAGGGAGAGGCAAGGCACCCCACATGTCTGCTTACCTCGCACACCACGATGGCCCGCACTGGCGGCGCAGCAGCCGCAGCGTGGGCATGAACAACTGCGTCGAGGCGGCCTGCCTCGGTGCCGCGCGGCTGGCCGTGCGTGATTCGAAGGACACCGCCAGGCCGCCGCTGCGGTTCTCGGCGGCGGCCTGGACGTCCTTCGTCAGTTCCCTGAAGCCGCTGGGCTGACCGGCTCCGGCGCCGTACGGAGGATCGTGGTCACGGCCGTATCGATCTGAGCCTCCGACAGGTCGGCGCGGGCGGTCAGCCGCAGGCGCGAGATCCCGTCCGGCACCGACGGCGGCCGGAAGCAGCCCACGGCCAGCCCCTCGGCGCGGCAGTCGGCGGCCCACCGCACGGCCTGCTCCGGTGACGGGGCACGTACGGAGACGACGGCGGCGTCCGGCCGCACGGCGGTCAGGCCGGCCGCCGTCAGCCGCCCGTGCAGGGTCGCCGCGACCGTACGGGCCCGGCCGGCCAGGCCCGGCTCGGCCCGCAGCAGCCGCAGGCTCGCCAGCGCGGCGCCCGCCGCGGCCGGGGCCAGGCCCGTGTCGAAGATGAAGGTCCGCGCGGCGTTGACCAGGTGGTCGATGACCCGCGCCGGGCCGAGGACCGCTCCGCCCTGGCTGCCCAGGGACTTGGAGAGGGTGAGCGTGGCGACGACGTCCGCGCTGCCCGCGAGCCCCGCCGCGTGCAGCGCTCCGCGGCCGCCGTCGCCCAGCACGCCGAGGCCGTGCGCGTCGTCGACGACCAGCGCGGCGCCGTGCGCGCGGCAGGCGGCGGCGAGTCCGGCGAGCGGCGCCGCGTCGCCGTCGACCGAGAAGACCGAGTCGGTCACCACGAGGGCGCGGCGGTCGGGGTGGGCGCCGAGGGTCTTGGCGACGGCCTCGGGGTCGGCGTGCGGGACGACGGCGGTCTCGGCGCGCGAGAGCCGGCAGCCGTCGACGATGGAGGCGTGGTTGCCCGCGTCCGAGACGATGAGGGAGCCGCGGGCGCTGAGCGCGGTCAGGGCGGCGAGGTTGGCCGCGTACCCGGAGGAGAAGACCAGGGCCGCCTCGAAGCCGCAGAAGTCCGCCAGTTCGCGCTCGAGCTCGGTGTGGAGCTCGGTGGTGCCGGTGACCAGGCGCGACCCGGTGGCGCCGGCGCCCCAGCGGCGGGCGGCCCCGGCGGCCGCCGCGGTGATGGCGGGGTGACGGGTGAGGCCGAGGTAGTCGTTGCTCGCGAGGTCGAGCAGGTCCGGCTCGGCGGGACGGGGGCGCAGCACGCGCACCAGACCGGCGTCCGCGCGGCGGCGCGCCTCGGCGTCGGTCCAGTCGAAGGGGTCTTCCTGCGGCATGGGTCGGGTCCCTTTTGTAGGCAGCGCACAGACCCTAGCCCGGGACAGCCGGGGGCACAGTGTGGTCATACACACACCGCTCAGCCGCTCTCTTGTCCGGTTCCTCCTTGGCCAGGGGGTGTGCCGTAGGACAGGATCGGCGCCATGGACCTGTTGAACACGCTGGTGGACAAGGGGCTTCGGCGCGAGCTGCCGACCCGCGAAGAAGCGCTCGCCGTGCTGGCGACCTCCGACGACGAGCTGCTCGATGTGGTGGCCGCGGCCGGCAAGGTGCGGCGCAAGTGGTTCGGGCGCCGGGTGAAACTCAACTACCTGGTCAACCTGAAGTCGGGCCTGTGCCCGGAGGACTGCTCGTACTGTTCCCAGCGGCTCGGGTCCAAGGCCGAGATCCTCAAGTACACCTGGCTGAAGCCGGAGGAGGCCTCCAAGGCGGCCGCCGCCGGTGTCGCGGGCGGCGCCAAGCGGGTGTGCCTGGTCGCCAGCGGCCGCGGCCCGACGGACCGGGACGTGGACCGGGTCTCGCAGACCATCGCGGCGATCAAGGAGGAGAACGAGGGCGTCGAGGTCTGCGCCTGCCTGGGCCTGCTCTCCGACGGCCAGGCGGAGCGGCTGCGGTCGGCGGGCGCCGACGCGTACAACCACAACCTCAACACGTCCGAGGGGACGTACGGGGACATCACGACCACGCACACCTACGCGGACCGCGTCGATACGGTGCAAAAGGCCCACGCCGCGGGCCTGTCGGCCTGCTCGGGCCTGATCGCGGGCATGGGTGAGTCCGACGAGGACCTGGTGGACGTGGTCTTCGCGCTGCGCGAACTGGACCCGGACTCGGTGCCGGTGAACTTCCTCATCCCCTTCGAGGGCACGCCGCTCGCCAAGGAGTGGAACCTCACCCCGCAGCGGGCGCTGCGCATCCTGGCGATGGTCCGGTTCGTCTGCCCGGACGTCGAGGTCCGGCTCGCGGGCGGGCGCGAGGTGCACCTGCGGACGCTCCAGCCGCTGGCGCTGCACCTGGCGAACTCGATCTTCCTGGGTGACTACCTCACCAGCGAGGGCCAGGCCGGCAAGGCGGACCTGGAGATGATCGCGGACGCCGGTTTCGAGGTGGAGGGCACGGACACCACCACGCTGCCCGAGCACCGCTCGGACGCCGCCTCCTGCGGTTCCTCGGGCGGCGGCTGCGGCTCCGGTTCCGTGTGCGGGTCGGACGCGGAGGTCCCGGCGCAGGCGCCTGCACAGGTGGCGGCCGAGCCCCAGGCGGCCCGCCCCGACCTGGTCGCGGTGCGCCGTCGTGGCGCCGGTACGGACCTGGCGCCCAATGCCTGATCAGCTCACCCCCGGCGAACTGATCGCCCTGGACCGGACTCACGTGTGGCACCCGTACAGCCCGATGCCGGGCCGTTCGGACCCGCTGGTCGTCGAGTCCGCCTCCGGGGTACGGCTGCGGCTCGCGGAACCGGCGCACGGACAGCGCGAGTTGGTCGACGGCATGTCGTCCTGGTGGTCCGCGATCCACGGCTACAACCACCCGGTGCTCAACGAGGCCGCGAGCGGACAGCTCGGCCGGATGAGCCATGTGATGTTCGGCGGGCTCACCCACGAGCCCGCCGTGCGGCTCGCCACCCGGCTGGTCGAGATCACGCCGGAGCCGCTGCGCCACGTCTTCCTGTGCGACTCGGGCTCGGTGGCGGTCGAGGTCGCCGTCAAGATGTGCCTGCAGTACTGGCGCTCCATCGGCCGCCCGGCCAAGCAGCGGCTGCTGACCTGGCGCGGCGGCTACCACGGCGACACCTGGCAGCCGATGTCGGTGTGCGACCCCGAGGGCGGCATGCACGGACTGTGGTCCGGGGTGCTCCCCCGGCAGCTCTTCGCGGGGCCGCCGCCCGCCGCGTACGACGAGACGTACGCGGACGGGCTCAGGGAGCTGATCGCGCGCCACGCGGACGAGCTGGCCGCGGTGATCGTGGAGCCGGTGGTGCAGGGCGCGGGCGGGATGCGCTTCCACGACCCGGCGTACCTGCGGGTGCTGCGGGAGGCGTGCGACGCGCACGACGTGCTGCTGGTCTTCGACGAGATCGCGACCGGCTTCGGGCGGACGGGCACGCTGTTCGCGGCCGAGCAGGCGGGCGTGGCCCCGGATGTCATGTGCCTGGGCAAGGCGCTGACCGGCGGCTACCTGTCGCTGGCGGCGACGCTGTGCACCCCGCGCGTGGCGGACGGCATCTCGCGGGGCGAGGTGCCGGTGCTGGCGCACGGGCCGACGTTCATGGGCAACCCGCTCGCCACGGCCGTCGCCTCCGCCTCCATCGACCTGCTCCTGGAGCAGGACTGGGCGCAGGAGGTCAAGCGGATCGAGGCGGGCCTGCTGGACGGGCTCGCGGAGGCGCGCGAGCTGCCGGGGGTGCGCGAGGTGCGGGTGCTCGGCGCCATCGGCGTCGTCCAGCTGGACCATCCGGTGGACATGGCGGCCGCGACGGCGGCGGCGGTGCGCGAGGGCGTGTGGCTGCGGCCGTTTAGGGACCTGGTGTACGTGATGCCGCCGTACATCACCGGGGCGGAGGACCTGGCACGGATCTGCCGCGGGGTGTGCGCGGCGGCACGGGAGGGCTGAGATGACGGTACTGGTGGTCAGCGGAACGGGCACGGAGATCGGCAAGACCGTCGTCACGGCCGCCGTCGCCGCGGTCGCGCGGGCGGCGGGGCGGTCGGTGGCCGTGCTGAAGCCCGCGCAGACGGGGGTCGGCCCGGGCGAGCGGGGCGACGCCGACGAGGTCGTACGCCTCGCCGGTGACGGCGTCACGCCCGTCGAACTGGTCCGCTTCCCCGAGCCCCTGGCCCCGGCGACGGCCGCGCGGCGCGCCGGGATGGCGCCGGTGGCGCCGGAGGAGGTCGCGCGGGCGGCGCGGAAGCTGGCCGAGGAGCACGACCTGGTCCTGGTGGAGGGCGCCGGCGGGCTCCTCGTACGGTACGACGCCGAGGGCGGCACGCTCGCGGACGCGGCCCGGTTGCTGGACGCGCCCGTGCTGGTCGTGGCGCCCGCCGCGCTCGGCACGCTCAACATGGCGACGCTGACGGGCGAGGCGCTGCGGGCCCGCGGCCTGGCCCAGCTGGGCGTGGTCGTCGGCAGCTGGCCGGACGAGCCCGGGCTGGCCGAGCGCTGCAACATCACGGACCTGCCCGAGTCGGCCGGGGCGCCGCTGCTGGGCGCGGTGCCCGCGGGCGCGGGGGCGCTGCCGGTGGAGGCCTTCCGGGAGCGGGCGGCGTCCTGGCTGGCGCCCACGCTCGGGGGCACCTGGGACGCGGAGGCGTTCGCCGCGGCCGTACGCTGCTGAGCATGCGTGCTCGAGTGAGTGAGATCGTGTTCGACTGCGCCGACCCGGCCGCGCTGGTCCGCTTCTGGGCGGCGCTGCTGGGCGGCGAGCCGGTGGACCGCGGCCCCGACTGGTCGTACGTCGAGCCTCCCGGGTTCGTACGGATCGCCTTCCAGCGCGTGCCGGAGGGCAAGGCGGCGAAGAACCGGCTCCACCTGGATCTGGAGGGCGGAGAGGTGGACGCCGCCGCGGCCGAGGCGGTACGGCTCGGCGCGGTGCGGGTCGGCGGCGTCGTGGCGGACGACTACGGCGACTTCCAGGTGCTGCGGGACCCCGAGGGCAACGAGTTCTGCTTCGTCAGCGGCTGACGGGGGGACACTGACGGTGTCCGCCCCACCCTCTCGCCGGGAGGTCCGCGATGCGGGACACCGTCCACCACCCCCTCTTCGCCCGCTTCTACGCGCGCGTGAGCGTCGCGATGGACACGAAGGGCGGCGTCGCCGCGTGCCGCGACGAGCTGCTGGCCGGGCTCTCCGGCCGGGTCATCGAGATCGGCGCCGGGAACGGCCTGAACTTCGCCCACTACCCGGGAGCCGTCTCGGAGGTCGTCGCCATCGAGCCGGAACGGCGGCTGCGGCAGTTGGCGGTGAGCGCGGCGCTGCGCTCCGACGTACCGGTGGATGTGGTGCCGGGCGTGGCGGAGGCGCTGCCGGTCAAGAGCGAGGCGTTCGACGCGGCGGTGGCGTCGCTGGTGCTGTGCACGGTACGGGACCTGCCGCGCGCCCTCGCGGAGCTGCGGCGGGTCCTGCGGCCGGGCGGTGAGCTGCGGTTCTTCGAGCACGGGCGGGCGGAGGGGCGGGCCCTGGCGACGGCTCAGCGGGCGCTGGACCGCACGGTGTGGCCGACGCTCTTCGGCGGGTGCCACACGGCGCGCGATCCGCTGGCGGCGATCGAGGCGGCGGGTTTCGAGGTCGTCACCCACCGCCGGTTCCGCCTCCCGGAGAAGGGGCCGCAGCTGCCGTCGTCGCCCTGCGTCCTGGGGGTGGCCCGGCGCCCGGGCGGCTGACGTTAGGGTGACCGTGTGTCTGATGAGCAGGAGCAGCTGTTCGCGGCGGTCGACGCGCTGCTGGAGCAGGTGGCGGCCCTTCCCGCCCCGGCCGAGCGCCGCCGCCTGCGCGAGGCGGCGGGGCTGAGCCGGGACCAGATCGCCCAGGCGCTCTCCGTCCGCCGCGAAACCATCACGTCCTGGGAAACCGGCCGCTCGGACCCCCGCCCCCCGAAGCGGGCGGCGTACGCGCGGCTGCTGTCGGGGCTGGCGGAGCGGCATCCGGAGGCTGTGGAAGAGGCCGCGGAGGAGTCGGCGGAGGCTTCGGGGGCGGCCCCGGCTCTGGCAGTGAATCCGGCACCGGCACCGGCACCACCGTACGACGACAGCGCCGGCGGTCCCGCCGGGCGGGTGCCCGCGCCGCAGGACCGGCGCACGGCAGGGGTGGCGGCCGGGCAGGCCCGCACCACCGTGACGCGCGAGCGGCCCGCCGCCCGGCCCCAGGACCAGGACCAGGACCAGGATCCGGTCGACCCGCGGTTCGCGCACGGCCCGTTGGCCGTGCTGGACGGCGACGGCAGCGCGTACTGCGCGGGCGGGCTCGTCCTCGACTGCCCGGCCACCGACCTTCCCTCGCTCGCCGAATGGGCCCTGGGCGAGGCGCGGCTGGGCGCGCCCCGGCTGCACCGCAACGGGCAGGACGCGGACCCGCTCGTGGTGCTGACGGAGTCGGCGGCCGTCCGGCTCGGATTGCCGGCCGAGCTGGCGGACCGGCGCGGGCTGCGGCTGCCCGACGACCACGAGGTCGTACGGCGGATCAGGAAGGCCGACTGGCTGCTGACGCGCCGTGGGTTCGGGCCCTGGGCCTGGCTGTACCGCCCGGCGCAGGGCAGCCGCCGCCGGTGCGTGCAGTTCGCCGTCCTGCCGTGGGGCGCGCTGGACAGCCGTACGTGGGGCGAGGCCGCCGCACTGCCCCCGGCCGACCTGGCCGACATGCTCGCGACGTACGCCGCCCGGGTCATCACGCCGCGCGGGACCACCGCCGTCTGCGGTCTGCAGCTGATGACCGCGCTGCGCCCGCCGACGCGCGCGGTGCGGGACGAGGCCACCGGTTCCTGGGTGTCCGCGCCCAGCCCCGGCACGCTCACCGCGCCCGTGGACCCGGCGCCGCCGGAGGCCCCGGACGAGCACCCGGTCGTCGCGGCGCTGTACCCGCGCACGCACCAGCGCACGCCCGACCAGGTGCTCGACGAGGAGGCGTACGACTGGATCCGCAGTCCGGAGCTGCTCACCGACGCGGAGTGCGCCAGGCCCTACGCCGTCGGCATCGACGTGAACATGGCGTTCGCGGCGGCCGCGAACCGCCTCACGGTCGGGCTGGGCGCCCCGGTCCACGTCACCTCGCCCGTCTTCGACAAGAAGACGCCCGGCTCCTGGCTGGTGGACCTGTCCTCCGTCGAGGTGGACCCGCGGCTGCCGAACCCGTTCACGCCGCACGGCGCACGGCCGGAGGGACCGGCCTGGTACGCCACGCCGACCGTCGCGTACGCCGTCGAACTCGGCCACCACGTCGCGCCCGTCGAGGCGTACCTCCGCCCCGACAACGGTGCCTACCTGGACGCCTGGTACACGCGTCTGCGCGACGCCTACCTGACGACGATGGAGGAGTTCGGCGTACGCGCCGGGATGCCGGAGGCGGAGTTCCTCGCGGCGATGGAGGAGGCCGAGCGGCACAAGGCGGAGCATCCGGGCCGTGCGGCCGTCCTGTCGGCCATCAAGGCGACGGTCAAGGGCGGCATCGGCAAGCTCCGCGAGCGTCCGCAGGGCGTCGGCTACCGCCCCGGCGAGCGGTGGCCCGCCCTGGAACGCCCCACCTGGCGCCCGGACATCCGGGCGGCCGTGATCGCGGCCGCGCGGATCAACATGCACCGCAAGATGCTGCGGCTCGCCGAGGGAGCGGGGCTGTTCCCGATCGCGGTGCTGTCCGACTGCGCCGTGTACCTGTCCGACGGGCCGAGCCCGCTGGACTTCCTGCCGCGCACCCCGGAGGGCAAGCCACTGCCGGGCGGCTTCCGGCTGGGCGTGTCGCCCGGCATGGTCAAGCACGAGGGCACGCAGTCCCTGATGTGGGCGGTGCGCATGCTGGACGAGGGCCACAACCCGGCCCGGCACATCAAGGGCACGGACGCCGTGGCGGACGGGGAGTAGGGCCGCACGATGGGCATCCTGGGCGACAGCCTCGAACGGGCGGCGGAGCACACGTTCACCCGCCCGCTCCCGAAGTCCGCTCCGGCGCAGGTCAGGTTCCTCGTCAGGAGCGAGAAGGGCTCCACGCGGGCGGTGGCGCGGCGCCTCGGCGTCTCGCAGCGCACGGTGGAGCGGTACGTCAAGGGCCAGATCAGGCAGCCGCGCCCCGAGCTCGCGGCGCGCCTGGTCGCCGAGGTGCGAAAGTCGTGGCAGCCGCGCGTACGGCAACGGGCCCGCGAGGCGGCCGCGACGACCGGCGGCATCGTGATCGAGACCCGCGCCCGCTTCGGTTTCACGGCCGCCCCCGGCTCGACCGACGACAGCCGCCTGCGCCTGATCACCCAGCACCTGCCCCCCGCCTACGCGGCACGCCTCTTCGACGCCCAGGCGGCCGGCGCGGCCGAACAGGAATTGCGCGCCATCGCCGCCGAGGGCCTCCAGGAGCAGTACTTCAAGGACCGCGGGCGGCGCGCGGCGGGCCTCCAGGTCGAGTTCACCGACATCGATTACGTGGAGCTCGACTACTAGGGCACGTATCGAGTCGGGATCAATGGGTGGTTCGGGTGGCGCACGCTAGATGGGGTTGCAGTGCGCGCCGACGATCTCGTTGTGGCCGCCCACGACCTCTTTGACGATCTCGCATTCGTAGAGCCAGCGCCTGCTGTCCGTCCTTGTGATCAGCGTGTTTTCCATCGGTTCATGGTTGATGTACAAGGGCGTGCAGCCGTATCCGTCCAGCGTGCGCAGGCGGGCGTGGTACTCCAGGTGCCGACACTCGTAGTCGCGCCATGCGATGGCGCTGGATACCGGCGCGGTGACCCCGATTGACGTCGCGGCGGCGAGCCCCACGGTGACGGCGGCGACAACCGGACGACGGACGAGTGATCGCAGGCTCATGGCGATTCCCTTTCTCCCGGCTCGCCTTGGCCCGCCTACCGCTGCCCCACGCAGCGCCGGGACCAGGCGAGAACGACCTCTCAGCACGGACATGCCCGGCGCTTCGTCGCAGAACCGGAAGCGCTACGGCCTTCACCCAAACGTGGAGCACCGCCGAGCGCACAAGGAAAAAGGGCCACAAAAACGAAGGCAAGGAGGTTACCCACTCCTTGCCACTCTCAACGTATAGCGCACTGGGGGCCTTGCGGCAAGGCCCCGGTGGTGCCGCAGAATCTCCCACCTCAGCCAGGACATGGGGGTTTCATGATTGACGTGATCATCGCCGGGGGCGGACCGACCGGTCTGATGCTGGCCGGCGAGTTGCGGCTGCACGGAGTGCACGTGGTGGTGCTGGAGAAGCTGGCGGAGCCGACCAGGCAGACCCGCGCGCTCGGTCTCCATGTGCGCAGCATCGAAGTGATGGACCAGCGCGGGCTGCTGGAGCGGTTCCTCCCGCTCGGCCAGAAGTACGAGACCGGCGGGTTCTTCGCAGGCATCGGCACATCGTGGCCGACCGGGCTGGACACCGCGCACGGGTATGTCCTCGGCATCCCGCAGAACACCACCGAGCGGCTGCTGGCCGAGCACGCCGTCGAGCGCGGCACCGAGATCCGGCGCGGCTGCGAGCTGGTGGGGCTGAGCCAGGACGACGACGGTGTGACCGTCGAGCTGGCCGACGGCGCGGCCGACGGCGCGGCCGGTCGCACGCGGCTGCGCGCGCGGTACCTCGTCGGCTGCGACGGCGGCCGCAGCACCGTGCGCAAGCTGCTCGGCGTCGGCTTCCCCGGCGAGCCCGCGAGGGTCGAGACGCTGCTCGGCGAGATGGAAGTGGCCATGGAGCCGGAGGAGCTGGCGGCCGTGGTGGCGGAGGTGCGCAAGACCGAGTGGCGGTTCGGCACCATGCCGCTCGAAGGCGGGACGTACCGCGTCATCGTGCCCGCCGACGGGGTGGCCGAGGACCGCTCGGTCCCGCCGGCGTTCGAGGAGTTCAAGCAGCGGCTGCGGGACTTCGCCGGCACCGACTTCGGTGTGCACTCGCCCCGCTGGCTGTCCCGGTTCGGCGACGCCACCAGGCTGGCCGAGCGCTACCGCGTCGGCCGGGTGCTGCTGGCCGGTGACGCGGCGCACGTCCACCCGCCGACCGGCGGGCAGGGCCTCAACCTCGGCATCCAGGACGCGTTCAACCTCGGCTGGAAGCTGGCCGCCGCGGTGCGCGGCTGGGCGCCGGAGGGGTTGCTGGACAGCTACCAGAGCGAACGCCGGCCGGTGGCCGCCGACGTACTCCACAACACCCGGGCACAGATGGAGCTGCTGTCCTCCGAACCGGGCGCCCGGGCCGTGCGCCGGCTGATGGCGGAACTGATGGAGTTCGAGGAGGTGAACCGGTACCTGATCGAGAAGATCACCGCGATCGCCGTCCGCTACGACTTCGGCGAGGGGGACGAGGGGCACGAGCTCCTCGGCCGGCGGCTGCGGGACGTGAAGCTCAAGGAGGGGCGGCTCTACGAGCTGATGCGCGACGGCCGCGGACTGCTGCTCGACCAGACCGGCCGGCTGTCGGTGGCGGGCTGGGCGGACCGGGTGGACCACGTCGTCGGCGTCGGCGAGGAACTGGACGTGCCCGCGGCGCTGCTGCGGCCGGACGGGCACGTGGCCTGGATCGGCGAGGACCAGCCGGGCCTGCGCGGACAACTGCTCAGATGGTTCGGCGCTCCCGTCGGCTGAGCGTCGCGGGGCCGGGGCAGGGGCCCCGTCCCTCAGGCCGCGAGGAGGATCGCCGCCGCCCCGAAGAGGTCGACGACGCAGCACCACTCCGACCAGGCGCGGGGCGCCACCCGGTCGGCGCGGTGGTGGGCGAAGTCCCAGACCGCGTGGGCGAACCAGCCGGCCGCCAGGAGGTAGTGCGCGGTCGTCCGGTCGGCCGTGAGCGCCACCAGCGCGAGCGCGGCGAAGACGAGCAGCCCGCCGATCTGGAGCGCGAGGACGCGGGGGCCGCGCAGGTGCCCGCGCAGCGCGCCGAAGGCCAGGTAGAAGAGGGGCATCAGGGCGAGGAGCGCCGCGAGGCGTGCCACGGGCGGGGTGCCGTCGAGGAAGGTGGCGGCCACCACGGCGAGCGCGAGCCAGGTGGGCCAGCGGTGCCCGAGGAGGCGGAGGAGCCGGGACGGCCGGGACGGCCGAGGCAGTTCGGGCGTGTCCGGTGTCGTGTCGGCTCTGGTTCCGCGGGTGGCGTCGGTCGTCATGGGTCTCTCCCGGAGCGGCGAGGCGGCGGTCGTGGTGGAGTCCACCTTCCGGCCCGCCGGCCCCGTCCGCGTACGGTCTCCCCCGGTCATGTCCCGAACCTTGGGGTACCGGTCCTTCCGGCATAGGGTCGTCGCATGACGGAACGGCGAGTGGCCGTGGTCGGCTTCGACACGGCCGAGTTGCTGGACATCGCGTGTGTGACCACCACCCTCGTCATGGCGAACCACCTCGGTGCCCCGGCCCGCCCGTACGACGTGGTCCTGGCGGCGCCGGGCGGCGGGCCGATCGTGTGCGGCTCCGGGTTCACGCTGCTCAGCCAGCAGTCCCTGGAGCGGCTCGTCGGACCGCTCGACACGCTGGTGGTCTCCGGGGGCCTGGCGGTCGAGCGGGCGGCCGCCGACGCGCGGCTCGTGGGGCACGTCCGCCGCCTGGCCAAGGAGAGCCGACGCGTGGCCTCCGTGTGCACGGGGGCCGCGATCCTGGCCGCCACCGGGCTGCTGGACGGCCACCGTGCCACCACCCACTGGCAGTTCGCGGCCCGGCTGGCCGCCCGCCACCCCGAGGTCACCGTGGACCCGAGCCCCATCTACATCCGCGAGGGCAACATCTCCACGGCGGCGGGCATCACGAGCGCGCTCGACCTCACCCTCGCCTTCATCGAGGAGGACCACGGCGCCGAGCTGGCCCGCCAGGTCGCCCGCCACCTGGTCACGTACCTGCACCGGCCGGGGAACCAGGCGCAGATGAGCATGTTCACGGCCGCGTCGCCGCCCCGCGACGCTCTCGTGCGGCGGCTCGTCGACCACATCGCCGGCCACCCGGACGGCGACCTGGGCACGGTGGCGCTGGCGGCGCTCGCGGGCGTGACGCCGCGCCACCTCACGCGGCTGTTCCTGGAGCACCTCGGTCAGACGCCGGGCCGGTTCGTGCGGCAGGCCCGTACCGAGGCCGCCGCGCACCTCCTCGCGTCCACCGCGCTTCCGCTGGCGAGCGTGGCCGCCAAGTGCGGCTTCGGCTCGGCCGAGACCCTGCGCCAGGCCTTCACGAGTCGCTACGGCATCCCGCCGTCGCGGTACCGGGAGGCGCACGCGGCGCGGCGCGCCCGTGCGTAGGCGGGACCGGTCACAGGCTCCACTGCCGCAGCTCCTCCGCGATGGCCCGGACGTCCGCCTCGCCCTCCCTGACCAGGCGCGCGAGGTCCCGCACCTGCTCGGGCGAGGTGACCACCTTGAGGCCGCAGGCGACGAGGTAGCCATACGCGACGGCGGAGGCGAACATCGCGTTGGAGTGCTCGAGGGCGGGGACGCGCAGCAGCAGGTGGAGCAGTGCGGCGGCCCGCGCGGGAGGGTCCGCGTACACGGCCGTACCGAAGATCTCGGCGTCGTGGCGCGCGACGGCCGCGACGAGCGCGCCCCAGTCGGTGACCTGGGGGTCGCCGGGGGTCTTGTGCTCGGCGACCATGAGGAGCCAGGCGAGGTCGATGGAGAGGCTCATCCGGAGGCGGCGCCCGCCCTCGGCGCGTGGCCCGGCGCGTGTCCCCGGCCGCTCACCGCTTGCCCTTGGCGCGCTTGCCGCCACCCTTCGCCGGAGGCCCGGCCCGGTGCTCGGCGGTGCCGAACTCCTCGGCGAAGACGGCCTCGTACTGCTTCATGAAGTCGGCCGCCGCCTCGACGAAGGTGCGCCCTGCTTCCCCGGCGTCCTGCTGGACGAGTTCCTCGATGTAGCGGTTCACGCTGACGCCACGCTGCTGCGCCCGGCGGCGGGCGGCTTCGGCGGTGGATTCGTCCACGCGAACGTTCAGCTGGGTCTTGGCCACTCCCTCACGCTAGCGCGGCGGCGCTAGCAGCGGCAAGGCATGTCTTCCGGCCGCCGCGGCATCGTGGAGGATGGAACGCATGAACGATCTTCGGATACGGGCCGCCCGGCCGGCCGACCTCGACGCCGTCCTCGCCTTCTGGAAGGTCGCCGCCGAGGGCACCAGCATCAGCGACGACCGCGACGGTGTCGCGCGCCTGGTCGCCCGCGACCCGGACGCGCTCCTCCTCGCGGAGCGGGACGGCGCGCTCGCGGGCACGGTGATCGCCGGCTTCGACGGCTGGCGCTGCCACCTGTACCGGCTCGCCGTCCATCCGGACCATCGCCGCCAGGGCGTCGGCGGGGCGCTCCTCGCGGCCGCCGAGGAGCGCTTCGTACGGCTCGGAGGGCGGCGCGGGGACGCCATGGTCCTCGACGGGAACGCGCTCGCGCACCACGCGTGGCGGGCCGCCGGCTATGCGCCGGAGCCGCAGTGGAGCCGCTGGGTCAAGCCGCTGGAGGAACGGCAGCCGGCAGACGGGCTCCCCGAATCCTGAGCGATTTACCAACCCTTTACCATGAGTGGGCATGCGCCGGAGAACCACTCCGACGACCCGAACGAAAGGTGTGAGCGTCCGCCCATGGGCGAGCCTCCCCGTACGCGACATCGCGCATTCCTCCGCTCCCTGTCCGACGATGGGACGGAGGTGAACCGATGACCGAAGTGCTTCTGCTCGCCGTGGCACTGCTGCTCTGCGTGGCGTGCGGCGCGTTCGTCGCGGCCGAGTTCTCCCTCACCACCATCGAGCGGAGCGAGCTCGAACGGGCCGTCGAACGGGGTGAGCGCGGCGCGGCCGGCGCCCTCAAGGCCGTACGCTCCCTCACCTTCCAGCTCTCCGGCGCCCAGCTCGGCATCACCGTCACCAACCTGATCGTGGGCATGCTCTCCGAGCCGTCGATCGCCAAGCTCATCCGGGGACCGATCCAGACCCTCGGGCTTTCGGCGTCGGCCGCGTCGTCGATCGCGCTCGTCATCGGTACGGGCCTGTCGACGGTCGTCCTGATGGTCGTCGGCGAGCTGGTCCCCAAGAACTGGGCGATCTCCTCGCCGCTGGGCGTCGCCAAGGTCGTCGCCACGCCGCAGCGGATCTTCAGCGCCGCCTTCAGGCCGCTGATCGGCCACCTCAACAACACCGCGAACCGTCTGGTGCGCCGGCTCGGCCTGGAGCCGGCCGAGGAGCTGGCCTCCGCGCGCAGCCCGCAGGAGCTGGTCGCCCTGGCGCGCCACTCCGCGAAGCAGGGCGCGCTGGAGGCCGACACCGCCGAGCTCTTCGTCCGCACCCTGAACCTCGCCGAGCTGACCGCGGAGAACGTCATGACGCCGCGCGTCCAGGTCACCGCCCTGGAGGCGCAGGCCACCGCGGAGGACGTCGCCAACGCCACGCGCGCCACCGGCCTGTCGCGCTTCCCGGTCTACCGGGGCGGCCTCGACACCGTGATCGGCACCGCGCACATCAAGGACGTCCTGGCCATCCCGGCCGAGCGGCGGCCGCGTACGCCGGTCACCGAGATCCTGCGGGAGCCGCTGCTCGTACCGGAGTCGCTCACGGTGGACCGGCTGCTCGACCGGCTGTCCGGCAAGCGGACGATGGCGGTCGTCATCGACGAGTACGGCGGCACGGCCGGCGTCGCGACGCTGGAGGACATCGTCGAGGAGGTCGTCGGCGAGGTGCGCGACGAGCACGACCCGCACGAGACGCCGGACCTCGCCCGGGTGGGCGAGGACGCCGACGGGCGGCTGCTGTGGTCGGCGGACGGCGCCGCCCGGACCGACCAGCTGGAGCGGGCCGGGCTGCGCGTGCCCGAGGGTCCGTACGAGACGCTCGCCGGGCTCATCGCGACGGAGCTCGGCCGCATACCGGTCGTCGGCGACCGGGTGGAGCTCGCGGGCTGGCGGCTCGACGTGGTGGACGCCTCCGGGCGCCGGGCCGCGCGGGTGCTGCTGCACGCGCCCACCGAGCCCCCGGGCGGGGCGCAGGACCACGAGGACGGCGGCCGCCGCGCCGGTGGCGCCGGGGAGGCCGGCCGATGATCGCGATCCAGCTCCTGATCGGTTTCCTGACGCTGGTCGTCAACGCCTTCTTCGTCGGCGCCGAGTTCGCCCTGATCTCCGTGCGCCGCAGCCAGATCGAGCCGTACGCCGAGGCCGGGGACCGGCGGGCGCGCAGCGTCATCTGGGGCCTGGAGCACGTCTCCGCGCTGCTCGCGGCGGCGCAGCTGGGCATCACGCTGTCCACGCTGGTGCTCGGCGTGGTCGCCGAGCCGGCGATCGCGCACCTGCTGGAGCCGGTCTTCGACGCGGTCGGAGTGCCGCACGGGCTGGTGCACCCGATCTCCTTCGTGATCGCGCTGTCGGTGGCGACGTACCTGCACATGCTGCTGGGCGAGATGGTGCCGAAGAACATCGCGCTGGCCGAGCCGACCCGGATGGCTCTGCTGCTGGGGCCGCCGCTGGTGGCGCTGACCCGGGCGCTGCGTCCGGTGATCTTCACGATCAACGCGTTCGCCAACGCGCTGCTGAAGCTGCTGCGGGTGGAGGTGCGGGACGAGGTGTCGGCGACGTTCTCGGACGCCGAGCTGGCGCGGATGGTGACGGACGCGAGCCAGGCGGGCCTGCTGGACGACCGGGCGACCGAGCGGCTGCACGACGCGCTGGAGCTGGGTCGCCGGCCGGTGCGCGACGTGGTGATGCCGGTGGAGCGGGTGGTGTACGCGCGGGTCGGAACGACGCCCGCCGAACTGGAGGAGCTGTCGGCCCGGTCCGGGTTCTCCCGCTTCCCGGTGGTGGACGCCACCCGGGGCATCCTCGGGTACCTCCATGTGAAGGACGCGTTGGACGTCTTCCCGCGCGACCTGCCCTTTCCCGTCTCGTCGATGCGGCCGATCGCCCGGGTCCGGGCGGCCACGCCGCTGGACGACGTCCTGACGGCGATGCGCCGCAGCCGTACGCACCTGGCGGCGGTCCTGGACGACAACGGCAAGCTGGCCGGACTCGTCACGATGGAGGACGTGCTGCGGGAGCTGGTGGGCCGGCCTCGGACGGGCTAGAGACGGCGTAGTCGGGGGCGCGGGATACGATCACTCCGCCATGGAGATGAATGCCACCTACACCAGTTTCGTCGCGGTGGGCGACAGCTTCACCGAGGGCATGTCGGACCTGCTGCCCGACGGCTCCTACCGGGGCTGGGCCGATGTGCTGGCGGGCCGCCTCGCCGCCCGTACGCCCGGGTTCCGGTACGCGAACCTCGCCGTGCGCGGCAAGCTGATCGGTCAGATCGTCGAGGAGCAGGTGGACCTCGCGGCCGCCATGAAGGCGGACGTCGTCACGCTGGTCGGCGGGCTCAACGACACCCTGCGCCCGAAGTGCGACATGGGCCGGGTGCGCGGACTGCTGGAGGAGGCGGTCGAGCGGCTGGCCCCGTCGTGCGGGCGGCTGGTGCTGATGCGCAGCCCCGGCCGCAACGGCCCGGTGATGAAGCGCTTCCGGCCGCGCATGGAGGAGCTCTTCTCGTACGTCGACGAGCTCGCGGCCCGGCACGGCGCTCTGGTGGTCGACCTGTACGGCGCCGAGGTGCTGGGCGACCAGCGGCTGTGGGACGTGGACCGGCTGCACCTGACGGCGGAGGGGCACCGGCGGGTGGCGGAGGCCGTGTGGCAGACGCTGGGCCTGGAGGCGGAGGAGGACTGGCGGACGCCGCTGCCCCCGGCCGTGCGGCCGGGCTGGGCGGCCCGGCGGCTGAGCGACGCGCGGTTCGCGCGGCAGCACCTCGGGCCGTGGATCGGGCGGCGGCTAACGGGCCGCTCGTCGGGTGACGGCCGCCCGGCGAAGCGGCCGGAGCTGCTGCCGTACGAGGTGGTGGCCGAGGCGCGGTCCGAGGTGGTGGCCGAGGCGCGGTCCGAGGTGTTGTCCGAGGCCCGGTCACAGGCGCCGTTCGAGGCCCGGCCCGAGGTACCGTCCGAGGCGCCCGGCACGGGGCGCTCGCCCGAGGAGCCCGCTCCGCGGAGCGGTTCCGTCCCGCGGGGCGACACCGTCTCGTAGCAACCGACAAACGGGACCGTGGCGCTGGCCTGCACAAATCGCCAGCTAGACTCTGGTCACGTGACTGCTGCGTCTGCGAAGCCTCGCATCCCCAATGTCCTCGCCGGCCGCTACGCCTCCGCGGAGCTCGCCGTCCTCTGGTCCCCCGAGCAGAAGGTGAAGCTGGAGCGCCGGCTGTGGCTGGCCGTGCTGCGTGCCCAGAAGGACCTCGGGATCGAGGTGCCGGACGCCGCGCTCGCCGACTACGAGCGGGTGCTCGACCAGGTCGACCTGGCGTCGATCGCCGAGCGCGAGAAGGTCACGCGCCACGACGTGAAGGCGCGCATCGAGGAGTTCAACGCGCTCGCGGGCCACGAGCAGGTCCACAAGGGCATGACCTCCCGCGACCTCACGGAGAACGTCGAGCAGCTGCAGATCCGGCTGTCGCTGGAGCTGATGCGCGACCGCACGGTGGCGGTGCTGGCCCGGCTGGGCAAGCTGGCGGGCGAGTACGGCGAGCTCGTGATGGCGGGGCGCTCGCACAACGTGGCCGCGCAGGCCACGACCCTCGGCAAGCGCTTCGCGACCGCGGCCGACGAGCTGCTGGTGGCGTACGCCCGGGTGGAGGAGCTGCTGGGCCGCTACCCGCTGCGCGGCATCAAGGGCCCGGTCGGCACGGCGCAGGACATGCTGGACCTGCTGGGCGGCGACGCCGCGAAGCTGGCGGAGCTGGAGCGGCGGATCGCCCACCACCTGGGCTTCGGGCACGCCTTCACCTCGGTCGGCCAGGTCTACCCGCGCTCGCTCGACTACGAGGTCGTCACGGCGCTCGTCCAGCTGGCCGCCGCGCCCTCGTCGCTGGCGAAGACGATCCGGCTGATGGCCGGGCACGAGCTGGTCACCGAGGGCTTCAAGCCCGGTCAGGTCGGCTCGTCGGCGATGCCGCACAAGATGAACACCCGCTCCTGCGAGCGCGTCAACGGCCTGATGGTCATCCTGCGGGGCTACGCCTCGATGACCGGCGAGCTCGCCGGCGACCAGTGGAACGAAGGCGACGTCTCCTGCTCGGTGGTGCGCCGCGTGGCGCTGCCCGACGCGTTCTTCGCGCTCGACGGCCTGCTGGAGACCTTCCTGACGGTGCTCGACGAGTTCGGCGCCTTCCCGGCGGTCGTCGCCCGTGAGCTGGACCGCTACCTGCCGTTCCTGGCCACCACCAAGGTGCTGATGGCGTCGGTGCGGGCCGGGGTGGGCCGCGAGGTCGCGCACGAGGCCATCAAGGAGAACGCCGTCGCCGCCGCGCTGGCCATGCGGGAGCAGGGCGCCGAGCGCAACGAGCTGCTGGACAAGCTCGCCGCCGACGACCGTATCCCGCTGGACCGGGCGCAGCTGGACGCGGCGATGGCGGACAAGCTGTCGTTCACGGGCGCGGCGGCCGACCAGGTCGGTGTCGTGGTGGCCCGGATCGAGGAGATCGCCAAGCAGCACCCGGACGCCGCCGGCTACACGCCCGGTGCGATCCTCTGACCTCGGGGCACACGACCCGTATGACACCTGAGGAACTCGAAGCCGCTCGCGACCGCATCGTCCCCGATGTGATCGCGGGCGGCTTGTCCGTGCTGTTCTGCGGCATCAACCCCGGCCTGATGTCGGCCGCGACGGGCCACCACTTCGCCCGGCCCGGCAACCGCTTCTGGCCCGTGCTGCACCGGTCCGGCTTCACGCCCCGCCGGTTGAAGCCGGCGGAGCAGCAGGAGCTCCTCTCGTACGGCCTCGGCATCACCAACGTCGTGGCGCGGGCGAGCGCGCGCGCCGACGAGCTGAGCGAGGACGAGTTCCGCGAGGGCGGCCGGCTGCTGGCGCTGAAGGTGGCGCGGCTGCGGCCGCGCTGGCTCGCGGTGGCCGGTGTCACCGCGTACCGCACGGCCTTCCACGACCGGAAGGCCCGGATAGGCCCGCAGGAGCGGACGATCGGCGACACCCGGATCTGGGTGCTGCCCAACCCCAGCGGTCTCAACGCCCACTGGACGCTGGAGACGATGGCGGAGGAGTTCGCCCGGCTGCGGGCCGCCGCGCAGGAGGACTAGGGCGGGTCGGTCTCCGTGACGACGGCGAGCAGCTGGAACGGCAGCTCCTTGTCCCACTGCGAGACCCCCAGGGCTATCCACAGCCCGTCCGCGCGCCAGAGGTGGAGGTCGGGCACGGAGCTGCTGAGGAAGTCCCAGGGGTCCGGTATCTCCTCGCCCGCCATGCCCCGGTCGAACACCGACCACAGGCTGAAGGTCTGCGGCTCGCCCCAGCGCGCGGTGAGCAGCACCGCGAGCGCGTCGCGCTCCGCTTCGTACTGCTCCTCGACGAGCGCGCGCCGCGTGCCGTCGTCGTCCCAGAACTCCTCGCTCGTGCCGAGCTCCGCGATGTGGTAGCCGGGGCCGCTGTCGCCCACGTCCGATCTGCCGCGCTGCCCGGGGAAGGGACGGGAGCGCAGCAGGTCGATGGTCGTCAGATGCCGAGCGGTGGTCATGGACCCAGTAAAGCCCCCGCCACTGACAATTGGCGTTCCGTCAGGCGTCCCTGCGCCGGAGGGCGAACCAGCCGGCCAGCAGCGCGGCCGCCGCCCACCCGGCCGTCACGGCGAGGCCGCCCCACGGGTCGAGGCCGCCGGCGTCCTGACGTACCACCAACCGGCCCGCCTGGTCCGGCAGGTACTCCGCCGCGCCCGACGCCACATCGCCGACGACGAAGGACACGATCAGCACGAACGGGATCAGCAGGGCGAGCACGGCCGTACCGCTGCGCAGCACGGTCGCGAGGCCCGCCGCGAACAGCGCCATCAGCGCGAGGTAGACACCGCTGCCGACGCACGCGCGGACCGCGCCGGGGTCCCCGAGACCGAGGGCCCGCTCCCCCGCGAACGCCTGCCCGCCGAGGAAGGTGGCGAAGCCGGTGACCACGCCCACCAGCAGGGTCAGGGAGCCGATGACGGCCGTCTTGGCGGCGTAGAACCGCGTCCTGTCGGGGACGGCGGCGAGCGAGACTCGCAGGGCGCCGCCGGCGTACTCGGACGACACCGCCAGGGTGCCGAAGGCGATCGCGGCGATCTGGCCGAAGTTGAGGCCGAAGAAGGCGGCGAAGAGCGGGTCGTCGCCGGTTCTGCCGGTCTCGTCGGCGCCGGTGAGGGCGTTGACGAGGAGGGTGATTCCGGCGGTGGCGGCGAGGACGGCGGCCAGTGCCGCCGTGAGCGAGCGCATGGTCCGGATCTTGAGCCACTCGGTGTGGAGGACGGCGGTGAAGAGCATGTCAGGTCTCCCGGGCGGGTGACGTGGTGGTCGCGGTGAACTCCGCCGCGTCGGCGGTCAGATCGAGGTAGGCCTGTTCCAGGGAGACCCGTTCGTCGGAGAGTTCGGCGACGGGGACGCCCTCGCGCGCGAGGAGCGCGCCGATGTCCTCGGCCCTGGCTCCGTCGACCGTCCAGCGCCCGTCCTCCGCGGGCACGGCGGCGTGTCCGGCCGCGGCCAGCGCGGCGCGCAGCCGCTCCGGTTCGGGGGTGCGCACCCGGACGCGCGGCCTGCTGCGCTCGTCGAGGAAGGCGCGCACCGGGGTGTCGGCCAGCAGGCGCCCGCGGCCGAGGACGACGAGGTGGTCGGCGAACGTGGCGGTCTCGTTCATCAGATGGCTGGAGACCAGGACGGTACGGCCCTCGCGGGCGAGGTGGCGCATCGTCTCGCGGATCCACACGATCCCTTCGGGGTCGAGACCGTTGGACGGCTCGTCCAGCACCACCACGTCCGGGTCCCCGAGCAGCGCGGCGGCGATGCCGAGGCGTTGCCTCATGCCGAGGGAGTACGTCTTCACGCGCCGGCCGGCGGCCGGGCCGAGGCCGGTCTCCTCCAGGACCTCGTCGACGCGGCGCGCGGGGATGCGGTTGCTCGCGGCGAGGGTCAGCAGGTGGGCCCGTCCCGTCCGGGAGCCGTGGGCGGCCTGCGGGTCGAGGAGGGCTCCCACTCGGCGCAGGGGCGCGGTGAGTTCGCGGTAGGGGCGCCCGTCGATCAGGGCGGTGCCCGAGGTGGGGCGGTCCAGGCCGAGCAGCAGGCGCAGGGTGGTGGACTTGCCCGCGCCGTTGGGGCCGAGGAAGCCGGTGACGCGGCCGGGGCGGACGCCGAGGGTCAGGCCGTCGACGGCGCGCCGGCCGCCGTACTCCTTGGTGAGTCCGTGCAGTTCGATGCTGGTCATGCGTCGAGCTTCGCCTTCGGCACCGGTGCGGGGCCTCCCCCGCCGGTGTGCGGCCTCTCCCCCGTGCGGGGGAGGATGCCCGCCGGGGCCGCTGGCACGATGGGCCCATGTGCCTCCTCCGTCCTCTCGCCCAGTGGGTCACGTACACGCGCTGGTTGCACCTGTGCGTGCCGTCGCTGCTGGTGGCGGTGTGGATGTTCATCGACCCCGGCAGGCCGTGGGTGCCGGCGGTGCTGGTGCCGGCGGCGGGCCTGGTCCCGTGGGTGCGGCAGGCCGAGGGCGTCCAGGCCCGGCTGCTGCTGGCGCCCGGCGCGGCGCACGCGGAGGGCGGCGCGGGCACGGGCGCCGGCATCACCGCCGTCGCCTCGGCCGGGTGGGAGCAGCGGTGGCGCACGGTCCTGTGGCTGGCGGCGCGGATGGCTCTCGCCGCCGCGGCGATGTTCGCGACCGTACGCCTGCCGATGCTGTCGGCGGACCTGCTGGCGGCGGGGCCGCCCTGGGTGTACGTGCCGCTCGCCGTCCTGCCGCTGGTGGTGCTCCTCGCGGTCGTGGTGGGGCTCGGCGAGCTGGTCACCGCCGTCGCGCGGCGGCTCCTGGGCCCGTCGGCGGCGGAGCGGCTCGCGGCGCTGGAGGAGCGCACCGAGCGGCTCCTGGAGGGCAACCGGCTCGCGCGGGAGCTGCACGACTCGATCGGGCACGCGCTGACGGTGGCGGTGGTCCAGGCGGGCGCGGCGCGGGCGGCGAAGGACCCGGAGTTCACCGAGCGGGCGCTCGCCGCCGTGGAGGAGACGGGGCGCAGCGCGCTGGAGGACCTGGAGCGGGTGCTGAAGGCGCTGCGCGACCCCGGACAGGCGCCCGCGCGGCGCCCCGCCCTCGACGAGGCGGACCGGCTCCTGGAGTCGGCGCGGGCTGCGGGGGCGGACGTGGTGGCGGAGGTGTCCGGGCCGTTGGAGCAGGTGCCCGGCCCGGTGTCGCGGGAGGGGTACCGGATCCTTCAGGAGGCCCTCACCAATGTGCTGCGGCACGCCGGAGGGGGGCCGGTACCGGTGACCGTGCGGGTCGCGGTCTCGGAGGGATGGGTCGACATCGAGGTGACGAACCCCGTGGCGGGGGCGGGACCGGGGCCGGGTCCGGGTCCGTTCGCGTCCGTCGCCGCCACGGCCGGGGGCAGCGGGCTGCGGGGCATCCGGGAGCGGGCCGCGCTGCTGGGAGGGAAGGCGTTCACGGGGCCGTTCGAGGACGGCTGGCGGGTGTGCGCGAGCCTCCCGGTGGACGGCCTACGCTGATCCGATGCCCATCACCGTTCTGCTCGTGGACGACGAACCGCTGGTACGCGCGGGGCTGAGCGCCGTGCTCGGGGCGCAGCCCGACATCGAGGTGGTCGGCGAGGCGGCCGACGGGGCGGCGGTCCTCCCCCTCGTGCGGCGGCTGCGCCCGGACGTCGTGGCCATGGACGTGCGGATGCCGTTGATGGACGGGATCGAGGCGACGCGGCTGCTGCTGCGCACGGTGCCGGATCCGCCGAAGATCCTCGTGGTGACGACGTTCGAGAACGACGAGTACGTGTACGGGGCGCTGCGCGCCGGGGCGGACGGCTTCCTCCTCAAGCGCTCCCGTCCGGCCGAGATCGCGCACGCGGTACGGCTCATCGCGGAGGGCGAGTCGCTGCTGTTCCCCGCGGCCGTCCGGGCGCTGGCGGCCGAGTACGGCAACAGCGACGCGCGGGCCGCCCTGGAGCGGGCGGCGCTGACGCAGCGGGAGTCGGCGGTCCTGCGGCTGATGGCACGCGGGTTGTCCAACGCGGAGATCGCCGCCGAGCTCGTCGTCGGCGCGGAGACGGTGAAGACGCACGTCAGCGCCGTTCTGGCGAAACTGGGGGCCCGGGACCGTACGCAGGCCGTGATCGCCGCGTACGAGTCGGGTTTCGTGGCGCCGTCGGACCCGGCCCGTTAGAGGCGACCGGGGGCCGGGCACCGCTCGCCGCCCGTCCGGGCATTGAGTACGATCCGTCAGACAAGCGTTCGAGCTGGGAGGACACACGGTGGGCCGGCTGACCGGCGGGGATCCGTCGCTGCTGCGGCGGATCAACTCCGCGGTGGTACTCCATGCGCTGCGGGGCTCCGAAGCGCGTACGCTCACGGACCTCACACGGATCACGGGCCTGTCCCGGCCCACCGTCGAGGGTGTGGTCGAAGGGCTCATCGACACCGGTCTGGTGGTCGAGGCGGCGCCCGAGGAGGGCGAGACCCGGCGCCAGGGGCGGCCGGCGCGCCGTTTCCGGTTCCGCGCGGAGGCCGGGCACCTGATGGGCGTCGAGATCGGGCCGCACCGGGTGGCCGCGCTCATGTCGGGGCTGGACGGCCGGATCATAGGGGCCGGGTCCCGGGAGGTCTCGGAGACGGCCTCGGCGGACGAGCGGCTGGAGCGCGTGCGCGCGGTGGTCGCCGAGGTGCTCCGGCGCACGGGGGTGCCGCGCAGCAGTCTGCGCGCCGTCGGCGTCGGCACGCCCGGCATCGTGGAGGCGGACGGGACGGTACGGCTCGGTACGGCGCTGCCCGGCTGGACCGGGCTGGCGCTGGGCGAGCGGCTGCGGCGTTCGTTCCGCTGCCCGGTGCTGGTGGAGAACGACGCGAACGCGGCGGCGGTGGCCGAGCAGTGGAAGGGCGCCGCGACCGACTCGGACGACATCGTTTTCGTGCTGGCCGGGCTCAGTCCGGGCGCCGGCTCGCTGATCGGCGGGCGGCTGCACCGGGGCTTCGGCGGAGCCGCCGGGGAGATCGGCGCGCTGCACCTGCTGGGGCGGGGGGTGACCCCGGAGAAGCTGCTGTCGACCACGGACGAGCCGCTGCACCCGCTGGACGAGCAGGCGGTGGCGGAGGTGTTCGCGCTGGCCCGGCAGGGCGACGCGCGGGCGCGGGCGGCGGTAGAGCGGTTCATCCAGCGGCTCGTGCACGACGTGGGGGCGCTGGTGCTGGCGCTGGACCCGGAGGTGGTGGTCATCGGCGGCTGGGCGGCCGGTCTGGACGGGATACTCCCGCCGCTGCGGGAGGAGATGGCGCGGTTCTGCCTGCGCCCGCCCCGGGTGGTGCTGTCGCTGCTGGGCGAGGCGGCGGTGGCGACGGGCGCGCTGCGGCTGGCGCTGGACCACGTGGAGGAGCAGCTCTTCGCGGTGGAGGGCACGGTGACGGCCCGCCGCTGACGGGCGACGGCGGGTCGGTGTCCCGCCGTGCCGGTGTCCCGCCGTGCCGTCAGGAGGCGATCTGGAAGTCGCCCGCGCCGCCGAAGGTGAGCCGGCAGGTGTCGGCGCGGTACGTGGCCACCGAGACCGCCGCCGTACGTCCCTGGGCGACGTACCGCGTGGTGACGACGAGCACCGGGGCGCCGGGCAGCCGGTCGAGCTCCTTGGCGTCGTCCGCGCGGGCGGAGCCCAGCTCGACGGCGCGCTCCTGGCCCTCCAGGGTGAGGCGCTGCAGCTCGCGCAGGACGGTACGGGCACGGGCCGGGCCGGTGGGCGCCTTGATGGCGGTGAGGTCCGGCACGGACGCGGCGGGGACGTACAGCTGCTCGGCGGCGACCGGCTGGCCGGCCGTCACGCGCAGTCGGCGTACGGCGTGGACCGCCTCATCGGCGTCGGGGGCGAGGTCGAGGAGGCGCGCGACGGCGGCGGGCGGAGTGGTGGAGACGCAGTCGACCGGCTCCCACGCCTCGTCGCCCGGGCCGGGCCACTGGTGCCGGGTGGTGGAGACGTCGACGCCCATGCGCGGCGGGGCCACGGTGGTGCCGACCCCGCGGCGGCGCTGGAGGCGGCCTTCCAGCTCGAGCTGTTCGAGCGCCTGGCGCAGCGTGGCGCGGGCGACCCCGAAACGGGCGGCCAGTTCACGCTCGTTGGGCAGGATCTCCCCCACCGCGAAATCCGAGTCCAGTGCCTCGCTGATCACGGTCTTCAGGTGCAAGTACTTGGGCTCCGGCACCGATTCCAGCTGCGTGGTCCCCACCCTGATCCTCCGCGATCGCCGTGCCCCGGCTGCTTTCCGTGCCTTGTTTATTAAAGGTTCCTGCACTAACCCTGCGACCGACCATAAGGGGGCCCTCAACCGTTGGTCAAGACCAATGCGAGCCGGAGGAGGCCGGGAGAACGCGCCGGCCCCGCGTCCGGGAGGGGAGCGCGGGGCCGGTGGGCGAAGCGGAGGACCGCCTTTGAGGGCCGTGGTCGCGGCCGCGGCTACGGCAGCGGTTACGGCAGCGTGAGGGAGGCCAGCTTGTCCGGGTTGCGGATGACGTACACGGTGTGGATCCGGCCGTCGACCGCTTCCACCTGAACGAGGGTCTCGGGCCTCCCCTCCACCAGCACGACCAGCGCGGGAGCGCCGTTGACCTCGACGTAGCGGAACTCCGAGCCCGTGACGGGCGCCTTGGTGACGGCGAAGAAGAAGCGGCCCACCTTGTCGGCGCTCTCGATGACGCGCAGCGGCGCCTTGGCCTTGCCCCCGCTGTCGCCGACCAGCCGGACGTCCGGGGCCAGCAGCGCGAGCAGCTCGCCCAGGTCGCCGCCGGAGGCCGCGGCCAGGAAGCGCTCGGTGAGGTCACGGCGCTCGGCCGGGTCCACGTCGTACCGGCGCCGTCCCTCGTCCACGTGGCGTCGGGCGCGTCCGGCGAGCTGGCGCACCGCCGCCTCGGACCGGTCGAGGGTGGTGGCGATCTCCGCGTACGGGAACCCGAAGGCCTCGCGCAGCACGAACACGGCGCGCTCCAACGGCGAGAGGGATTCCAGGACGACCAGGACGGCGAGCGAGACGGAGTCGGCGAGCACCGCGCGTTCGGCCGTGTCGGGGACGGTGGGCCCGAAGTCCGTGGTGACGGGCTCGGGGAGCCACGGCCCGACGTACGCCTCGCGCCGCGCCTGCGCCTGGCGGAGCCGGTCGATGGCGAGCCGGGTGGTGATCCGTACGAGGAAGGCACGGGCGTCACGGACGGCGGCGTGGTCGGCGCCCGACCAGCGGAGCCATGCCTCCTGGACCACGTCCTCGGCGTCGGCGACGCGGCCGAGCATCCGGTAGGCCACGCCGATCAGGAACGGGCGGTGCGCTTCGAAGGCCTCGGCGATGTCATTGACGCCGGCGACGCCGGACTCGGTTTCGGTTGCCACGTGTCCATCCCAGCCGACGGGAAAGGGCATGTCCAGGAGAGACGGATGCGGTCCTGACCACATGGGGACGGCCGCGCCCCTTGAACTGGGCACTACCGGACGGTAATGGTTGCTGACAGAGCGTCTGAAACAGGGCGTACCACGGCAGGGAGCAGGTGCAGCCAGCATGGCCGGACAGGTCTCGTTCACCGTCGAGTCCCTCCAGGGGCCCCGCACACTGACGCTCGAGTACGAACGGGCCGGTTCCGGGCAGCCGCTGCTCCTGCTCCACGGCGTCGGGCACCACTGGCAGGCGTGGCAGCCGGTGTGGGACCTCCTGGCCGCCGAACGGGACGTGATCGCCGTCGATCTGCCGGGCTTCGGCGCGTCGCCCGCGCTGCCCGACGGGCTGCCGTACGACCTCCCCACGGTCGGCCGGGTGCTGGGCCTGCTGTGCGAGAGCCTGGACCTCGACCGGCCGCACGTGGCGGGCAACTCCCTCGGTGGGCTGCTCGCCCTGGAGCTGGGGCGCGAGAAGCGCGTCCGGTCGGTGACGGCGCTGGCCCCCGCGGGGTTCTGGAGCGAGAGCGAGCGGCGGTACGCCTTCGCGACGCTGCGCGCGATGCGGGCGGGCGCCGAGTCCCTCCCCCTGCCGGTACTGGAACGAATGTCCCGGTCCGCCGCGGGGCGGGCGGCGCTGACCAGCACCGTCTACGCCCACCCGGGACGGCGGTCGCCGGAGGCGGTCGTCGCCGAGACGCTGGCGCTGCGTCATGCGACCGGCTTCCACCAGACGCTCACCGCCGGACGTGACGTCCTGTTCACCCACGACCTGCCGGATGTGCCGGTCACCATCGCCTGGGGCGCCCGGGACCGGCTGCTGCTGCGCCGTCAGGGCATCCGCGCCAAGCGGGCCATCATCGACGCCCGGCTGGTGAGCCTGCCGGGGTGCGGGCACGTGCCGATGAGCGACGACCCGGGCCTGGTCGCGCGCGTCCTGCTGGACGGGAGCCGCTGAACCGCCCGCCCCCTGCCCGCCTTGCGTGAGCTCGGGCCGGGGCCGTTGTCAGTGGTGGGGCCTACCGTCGTTTCCATGACGCGATCCGTGCAGGCACTCGCCTATTCCCGCCCGTCCGCCCTGGAGTCCTCGCAGGCCGGACGGTTGCTCGGCCTGGAGACCTCGGGCGGGCTGACGCCCACCGGCGCCGAGGCCCATCCCCGTTTCTTCTCCGGTTTCGTGACGTCGCCTCAGATAGCGGCGCGCGGCCTGCTGGCGGTCGCGGACGTCGCGGCCGCCCGGTACTACCAGCGGCTGCGGCCGGCGTCGCTGGACCCGGTGGTGACGGGGAACGGCGACCGGCTGCGGTTCGAGTCGTTCTCGGGCTGCGGCGGGGTGTACGCGCGGCTGGACGTGCTGAGCGAGGGCCTGGACGGCGCCGAGACCGGCCACGGCACGACCAATGTGGACGTCAACAACCCGCTGCGTGAGGCGCTCTCCCGGCTGACCGGTGAGGACCCGTTGCATCTGCGCGTCGGTCCGGAGGAGTTGGCCGTGACGACGCTCGACGGCGCGGTGGTGGAGAAGAAGGTGCCGCTGCCGGACCGCTGGCTGCGGGGCTTCGCCGAGGCCCAGGTGGCGTGCGCCGGGTTCGATCTGCGCGCGGAGCTGTCCGCGGCCGAGGCCGTACGGTTCCTGCGGTCCCTGCCGCGCACGGCGGTCGGGGGCGCTGCGCGCGGGCCGCTGTGGGTGGTGCCGGCCGGGAAGACCCTGCGGCCGACGACGCGGCCGGTGCCGGGGGCCGTGTGCCTGCCGGGTCCGGAGCGGCTGGTCGCGCTCCAGCGGGTGCTGCGGCACGCGACGGCGCTGCGGGTGTACGGGCCGGTGGCGGACGGGGCGGCGACGGCGAGCGCCTGGGAGGTGGCGCTGCCCGGGATGCGGCTGACGCTGACGCTGTCGCCCGACGCCTCGCGCGGCTTCTCCGGCGAGGGCGGGGTGCTGGAGGCGCTCGCCACGGAGGAGGCGGCGCAGGACGCCGAGCTGGTGTCGGTGTTGCTCGCGTGGGAGCCGCGGATCGACCTCGCCGACCTGGCCGCGCAGGCCGGTCTGTCGGTGGAGCGGGTGCGGGCGGCGCTGACCCGGCTGGGCACGGCGGGCCGCGTGGGCTACGACGTGGCGGACGCCGCGTACTTCCACCGTGAGCTGCCGTACGACGCGGACCGCGCGGAGCGGCACAATCCGCGGCTGGTGGCGGCGCGGGCGCTGGTCGCGTCGGGCGCGGTCGAGCTGTCCGGCGGCGACGGCCTCGCACTGGTCTCCTCGGGCGAACGCCGCTACCAGGTGCGGCAGTCGGAGGGCGGGGTGTTGAGCTGCACGTGCCAGTGGTGGGTGGACTACCGGGGCGGGCGAGGGCCGTGCAAACACGCGCTGGCGGTCAGGATGGTCCGTCGCGGTGCGAGCGGAGCCCAGGAAGCTGCCCCGGCGGTCGCCGGAGGTGCCCGATGAGCGCGGCGCAGGAGCTGCTGGAGGCCGTCCGGGCAGGGCGGCGCGACGACGTACCGGCCCTGGTGAAGGGGCTGGACCCGGCCGGGCGCAAGGCGGCGCTCGCGGAGCTGAAGGAGCTGCGCAAGGAGCTGCGCGGCTGGGACTGGGACCGCTGGCAGGAGCGGCGGCACATCTCACGGGCGCTGCTGGTGGCGGGCGCCGGCTGTCACACGGGGGCCGCGGCGGCCTCGGCGTGGATCGGCGCCCGCGACCTTCGGGACTGGGAGCGGCTGCCGACGGGGATGCTGCTCGACCTCCTCGCGGACCGGGAGACCGGGTGGCTGGGCGATGTGGCGCACCGGCTCGCGGGGAGGGCCGCCACGGCCGAGGAGGACTACCCGCTCATCCACGAGCTGGTCCGGCTCTCCGGCTGTGCGGTGCCGGTGACGGACGGGTACGTCCACGGCTGGACGGACGCGGTGGCCCAGGGGGACATCCGGGCCGCGCTGCGCAGCGACCCGTATGTGCGGGCGCTGGTCCCCCGTCTCTTCGAGACCACGGAGCTGCCGACCACGCTGACGTGGCGCTCCGACGACTGGCAGGCGGGGCTCGTGGCGCTGGCCGACGAGGGCGTGGTGGAGCGGGCCGTGCTCGTCGACGCCTGTGTGGCTCGGCTGCTGCGGGGCGCGAAGCCGGGGGCCGTCCGGTTCTTCCTCGACCTGCTGCGGCAGTTGAGGCTGACGGCCGATGAGGAGCGGGCGCGCACGGCCGACTGGATGGGCATGGCGGCCGACGGCCCGTCGACCGTGGCGGCGCACGCCCAGGAGGTGCTGGGCCGGCTGTCCGAAGCGGGGGACCTGTCCGCGCGGGAGCTGGCCGAGGTGTCCGGGGCGGTTCTGTTCCGTACGGAGAAGAAGCTGGTGCGGGCTCAGCTGGTGCTGGTGGGCAAGGCGCTGCGGCGGGGTGGCGCGGACGCGGCGGACGAGCTGCTGCCGGCGATCGCCGAGGCGTTCGGGCACCCGGACACCGGGGTGCAGGAGCGGGTGCTGAAGCTGGTCGCGCGCCATCTGTCCGACGTGGACGAGGACACCCGCGCGGGACTGGCGGAGGCGGCGGTGCTGCTCGGCCCGGCACATCGGGCAGCGGCGGCCGAGCTGTTCGGGGAGGTGTTCAGCGAGGTGTTCCCGGCGGACGGGGAGGCGGAGCCGTACGAGGAGCTCCTGCCTCCGGCGCCGCAGGACCGGCGGGTGGCCCCGGCGGCGGACGGCCTGCCGGAGCTGGTGGAGGACGTGGCGGTGCTGCTGAAGTCGGGTGACGACGTCATCGGTGTCGAGCGGGCGCTGGACGGGCTGGTGCGGTACGCGTACCGGGACCGCGAGGCGCTGCGTGAGGCGCTGCTGCCGCTGGTCGCGGATCTGTGGTGGTACGGACGGGACTCCCAGTTCATGCAGCACCTCCAGCCGCTGGACATCGTCGTGGGGACGGTGGTCGGCAAGGTGACGTCGGGCCATCTGCACGCGGCGCTGCGGGCGGAGCCTGCCCACGACTGTGTGCACCGCGCCCTCGACCGGCTCCCGCTGGTGCGTGCCCAGGAGGCCGCGCTGGCGGTGCTCAAGGGGAAGGCGCCCCACCTGTTGGCGGTCCCGACCTGGCACACGGGGGCGGTGGATCCGGGCGAGCTGGTGGAGCGCCTGCGCGGCTACGAGCAGCTCGGTGTCGCACCGGGAGACATCGATTTCGCCCAGGCACTGCTGCGGGTGCGAAGGTCCGGCCCCGAAGCGGCCCGGGCGGCCGAGGACGCCGCCCGGCTGGGCACCCCCACCGGGGAGCGTCTGGCACGGTGGCTCACCGCCCAGGAGCTGTGGGCGCCCGCCGTGCGCGGCGTCGCCGAGGGTCAGGCCCCGGTGGACGACTGGTTCCGCTGGACCCGTCTGCTGCCGCGGCGGATCGTGCTGGCGACCGGCCGGGATCCCGGGGCGCTGCGGGACTTCCCGCCCGCGTTCCGCGTCCTGGAGTCGACTCCGTCCGACGACGGCCGGCGCTGCTACCACTGGTCGGGCGCGAATCCCCACTGGACGGCCGTGCTGCCGGAGGACCGTGAGCGGCTCGCGACATGGCTGCTGCCGTTGGCGGCGGCCGCCACCGACGACCTGCGCGGCGGCACGTCGCTCCTGGCGCCGCTCGCCGAGGCGGGCGGCGAGCCGGGGCCCGCGTTGCACCTCGCACTGGCCACCGGGCTGGGCGCGCGGTACGCGGAGGACCGGCTCGTGGCAGTGGACGCCCTCCTGGTGCTGGCGGCGCGTGGGGAGCTGGACGCGGCGCGGCTCGGCGGGGACCTCGCGGAGCTGGTGCGGCTCGGTACGGTCAAGCCCAACCGGCTGGCGGACTCGGTGCGTACGGCCGCGGCGACGGGGGCGTACGCCACCACCTGGGCGGTGCTGGCGAGCGCGCTGCCCGGGATGGTCGACGGCGGTGAACCGGTGCGCGGGCTCGGCGAGATACTGGCGGTCGCCGCGGACTGCGTGGAGCGGTGCGGAGCGGTTCCGGCGCACGACCCCCACGGCCCGGTCTCGCACGGCTCGGTCCCCCACGGCCCGGTCCCGGGGCTGGACGCGCTGGCGGCCCGCCGCGGCTCGTCGCAGCTCGTCACGCAGGCGAAGCGGCTCGCGCGGGCCCTGGCGAGGACAACGGACTCCCCCGCACATCCGGTCGAACAGTCCACGCCAGAAACGACAGAAAGCAGTCATTAAAGCAGCAGATGCATGCTTAACCCATCAGTCACAAAGGGTTCGTGATCACGCAACACCGCTGGGTCACAGTGATGCCATGACTGATGTGACCGCTGTGAAGAGCGCCCGCCGCCGGCACCGCCACCACCACTGGCGGCGGGACCTCGTCGAACTGGCCGCTCTGTTCACCGCCGTGGCCGTCGCGGACGCGGTGGCGAACACCATCGCGCACGGCCCCGACGGTCCCTACCTGCTCGCCGTCTCGGCGGTCGTCCTGATCGCCACGGCGGCGTTCCACACCTGGTGGGCACGGCGGCACAGCCATGCGCCGCCGGCCGACGGTGACAGTGGCGGTGATACCGGCGGCGCGGCGAACGCCGCGCCCGCCGCGGCCGCCGGACCGGCCGGGACGGCAGCGGCGCCGCCGGCCGAGACCGCGCTGTGGCGGATGCGCACCACCGTGCGCGACGAGCCGGGCAGCCTCGCCGCCCTGTGCACCGCGCTCGCCCGGCTCCGCGTCGACATCCTCACCCTCCAGACGCACCCGCTCGCCGAGGGCACGGTGGACGAGTTCCTGCTCCGCGCCCCCGCCTCGCTCCCGGCGGCCGAACTGACCCGGGAGGCTTCCCTGGCGGGCGGCACGTCCACCTGGATCGAGCGCGCCGACGCGCACGACCTGGTCGACACCCCGACGCGGGTGCTCGGCCTGGCCACGCGTACCGCTCTCGACGCCGCCGAACTGCCCCTCGCGCTGCGCGGACTGCTCGGCCGGTGCACCATCCACTCCGTGCCGGCCGTCTCGCTGTCCGGCCGCCCCACCGGGGCGACCGCGCCGGTGGAGGGAGCGCTGGAGGACGGCGAGACGGTGATGCGGCTGCGCGACCCCCACGGCGGGGTGATCACGGTCGAGCGCCCGTATCTGCCGTTCACACCCACCGAGTTCGCCCGCGCCCGCGCGCTCGTCGAGCTCGACGCCCGCCTCGGCCCGCGCATTCCCCGCGGTCAGGACGTGCTCACGCTCCCGGAGGGCAACGAGATCACCGTCCGGCGCGCCGACCAGAGCGACCTGCGGGCCGCCCGCGCCATGCACGACCGGTGCTCGGACCGCACGCTCGGACTGCGCTACCACGGGCCGGTCGGCGACGCCGACCGCTATCTCGACCACCTCCTCAGCCCCCGCTTCGGCCGCACCCTCGCCGTCGAGACGGCGTCCGGCCGTCTCGTCGCCCTCGGCCACCTGCTGTGGGACGGCGACGAGACGGAGGTCGCCCTGCTCGTCGAGGACGACTGGCAGCGCCGCGGCATCGGCTCCGAACTGCTGCGCCGCCTGGTGGAGCTCGCCGTCGAAGCCGGCTGCGCGAGCGTGTACGCCGTGACGCAGGCGTCCAACACCGGCATGGTCGCCGCCATGCGCGGGCTGAACCTGCCCCTCGACTACCAGATCGAGGAGGGCACCATGGTGATCACCGCGCGGCTGAGCGCCGTGGAGTCCCCGGACGCTCCGAGCGGCGCTCCCGTCCTCCGCTCCGGCGAGGGCCACCGACAGGCGCGGCGCTGAGCGCCTCCGTCAGGTCCCGCCACAGGTCCTCGACGTCCTCCAGACCGACCGACATCCGCAGCAGCCGGTCGCTCACCCCGGCCGCGCGCCGGTCCGTCTCGTCGACCACGCGGTGGCTGATGGACGCCGGGTGCTGAATGAGCGTGTCCACGCTGCCGAGGCTCACCGCGGGCGTGATCAGCCGCACCCCGGCGATCACGTCGCGCGGGTCGCCGTACACCTCGAAGGAGACCATGGCGCCGCCGATCTCGGGGTAGTGCACCCGCGCGATCCGCGGATCGACCGACAGCCGGCGCGCCAGCTCGGCGGCGGACACCGACGCGGCCCGCATCCGCACCGGCAGCGTGGACAGCCCCCGCAGCAGCAGGTAGGCGGCCAGCGGATGCAGGACACCGCCGGTGGCGAACCGGACCCGCCGCAGCTGCCCGGCGAAATCCTCGTCGCACGCCACCACACCCGCGAGCACATCGCCGTGCCCGCCCAGGTACTTGGTGGCGCTGTGCAGCACGATCCGCGCCCCGTGCTCGGCGGGCCGCTGGAGGACGGGGGTGGCGAAGGTGGAGTCGACGAGCAGCGGCACCTCTCCGCAGGCGTGCGCGACGGCACGGATGTCGACCTCGGCGAGCGTGGGGTTGGCGGGCGTCTCGACCATCACCAGACCGGTGTCGGGCCGGATCGCGTCACCGATGCCCGCGGGATCCGTCCAGGTCACCTCCGTCCCCAGCAGGCCGGCCGTGAGCAGGTGGTCGCTGCACCCGTACAGGGGCCGCACGGCGACCACATGGCGCAGACCCGCGCTCGCCCGGGCCAGCAGGACGGCGGTGAGGGCCGCCATGCCGCTGGCGAACGCCACGGCGCTCTGCGTGCCCTCCAGCCGCGCGAGCGCGGTCTCGAACCGCGCGGTGGTGGGGTTGTCGAGCCGGGCGTAGACCGGCGGCCCCTCCGGGAGGGTGCCGGTGGCGGCGAACTCGTCGATCCGCGCGGCCTCCCCCCTCGCGTCGTACGAGGGGTACGTGGTGGACAGGTCGAGCGGGACGGCGTGCAGGCCCAGGGCGGCGAGGTCTTCGCGCCCGGCGTGCACGGCTTGGGTGGCCGGCGCCCACGGGGTCTGGTGGGGCACGATCGCGGTGGTGCGGTCCATGGCATCCATGGACCGCACTGTGAACACATCCCGGCCCGATGGTGGAAAAGGCCGTGCTACGTTCGCCGCATGGCCGAATCTGTCGTACTGGACACGGTCGATCTGCACATACTTCGCCTTTTGCAGAACGACGCCCGGACCACGTACCGCGAGCTCGCCGCCGAGGTGGGAGTCGCTCCCTCCACCTGCCTGGACCGGGTGGCACGGCTGCGCCGCACCGGCGTCATCCTGGGCCACCGGCTCCGACTCGATCCGGCCAAACTCGGGCGCGGCCTGGAAGCGCTGCTGCTGGTCCAGGTGCGCCCGCACCGGCGGGAGTTGATCGGACCCTTCGTCGAGCGGATCCGCGCCCTGCCGGAGTCCCGAGCGCTGTTCCATCTGACGGGACCGGACGACTACCTGGTGCACGTGGCCGTTTCGGGCCCCGCTGACCTGCAACGACTCGTACTGGACGAGTTCACGTCGCGGCGCGAGGTGGCGCGGGTGGAGACGCGGCTGATCTTCCAGCAGTGGGAGTGCGGGCCGCTGCTGCCGGCCACGGCGGGCGCGGCGAGCGCTCATTTGTCAGCCGACTAGGTACGGATGAGGGTGACGCCGAGGCCGCCGGCGTACCAGGATGGCTCCATGCCAGAGACCTCCAGCAGCGCTCTCCCCCGCCAGGTGGCCGACGCGTATGTCGACGCCCTGGTCGCACTCGATCCGATCACCGGTACGTACCTGGGCGTCAGGGAAAGCTCCGGGCTCCTCCCGGACTTCTCGCCCGCCGGACAGGAGGAGCTCGCCGCGCTGGCCCGCGACACGCTCGCCCGGCTCGACGAGGCCGAACGCCGGCCCGGCGCGGACAGCGACGCGGAGCGGCGCTGCGCCCGCCTGCTGCGCGAGCGGCTCACCGCGGAGCTCGCCGTGCACGAGGCCGGGGAGGGGCTGTGCGCGGTGAGCAACCTCCGTTCGCCCGCGCACAGCGTGCGCATCGCCTTCACGGTGATGCCGACCGAGACGGACGAGGACTGGGCGGCGGTCGCCGAGCGGCTGCGCGCCGTGCCCGCCGCGCTGGACGGCTACCGCGCGTCGCTCCACGCGGGCCTGGAGCGGGGGCTTAAGGGCGGCCCGCGCGCCACGGCCACCGTCGTCGAGCAGCTCACCGAGTGGACGGGCCACGACGGGGCCCGGACCGGCTGGTTCGAGGAGTTCGTCACCGCGGGGCCGTCCGCGCTGCGCGCGGAGCTGGACACGGCGGCGCGCGCCGCCACCCGGGCGATGGCCGGGCTGCGCGACTGGATGCGGGACGTGTACGCCCCCGCGGTGAAGGACGCGCCCGACACGGTGGGCCGCGAGCGCTACGCCCGCTGGTCGCGCTACTTCACCGGCGCCGACTTCGACCTGGACGAGGCGTACGCGTACGGCTGGGCCGAGTACCACCGGCTCCTCGCCGAGATGCGGGCCGAGGCGGAGAAGATCCTTCCGGGTGCCGGCCCGTGGGAGGCGCTCGCCCACCTCGACAAGCACGGTGCCCACGTGGGTGTCGAGGACGTCCGCCTCTGGCTGCAGAAGCTGATGGACGAGGCGATCGAGGCGCTGGACGGCACCCACTTCGAACTCGCCGAGCGGGTACGGAGGGTGGAGTCGCGGATCGCGCCGCCCGGCAGCGCGGCCGCGGCGTACTACACGGGCCCGTCCGAGGACTTCTCGCGCCCCGGCCGCACCTGGCTGCCGGTCGACGGCGAGACCCGCTTCCCGGTGTACGACCTGGTGTCGACCTGGTACCACGAGGGCGTCCCGGGCCACCACCTCCAGATCGCGCAGTGGGCGCACGTCGCCGACCAGCTCTCGCGCTACCAGGCGACGGTCGGCGCGGTCAGCGCCAACCTGGAGGGCTGGGCGCTGTACGCGGAGCGGCTCATGGACGAGCTCGGCTTCCTGCCGGACCCCGAGCGGCGGCTCGGCTACCTGGACGGGCAGATGATGCGGGCGTGCCGCGTGATCGTGGACATCGGCATGCACCTGGAGCTGGAGATCCCGGCGGATTCGCCGTTCCACCCGGGTGAGCGGTGGACACCGGAGCTGGCGCAGGAGTTCTTCCAGCTCCACAGCAGCAGGTCGCCGGCGTTCGTGGAGAGCGAGTTCACCCGCTACTTGTCGATGCCCGCGCAGGCCATCGGCTACAAGCTGGGCGAGCGGGCGTGGCTGCGGGGCCGGGGGAACGCCCGCAGGGCGCACGGTGACGCCTTCGACGCGAAGAAGTGGCACATGGCGGCGCTGTCGCAGGGGCCGCTGGGCCTGGACGACCTGGTGGACGAGCTGTCCCGGCTGTGAGCGCGGCCGGTCCCGGCCGCTCCCCCGTGGGGGCCGGGACCGGCCGTCTCGCGGGAGGTCGGTCCGGGCGGTCAGCAGCCGCAGTCGTCGGCGTCGACCGGGGCGGTCAGCGGGTCGGCGTCGCGCCGCGCGGGACCCTCCCACGTCTCGTACGCGAAGCCCTCCCGCACCCAGTACTCGAAGCCGCCGAGCATCTCCTTGACCCGGTAGCCGAGTTCGGCGAGGGCGAGCGCCGCGCGCGTGGCGCCGTTGCAGCCCGGGCCCCAGCAGTACGTGACCACCGGCACGGACTTGTCCAGCAGCTGCTCGGCCTGCTCGGGGATGAGCGCCGTCGGCAGGTGGACCGCGCCGGGGACGTGGCCCTGGTCCCAGGACTCGGTGGAGCGGGAGTCGAGGACGACGAAGCCGGGGTCGCCGCCGGCGGCGAGCGCGGAGGCGACGTCCGACACGTCGGCGTGGAAGGCGAGGCTCGCCGAGAAGTACGCGGCCGCGGCGGCGGGCGAGGCCGGGGGCACGCGCAGGACGGCGTTGGCGGCGGCGGACGCGGGGGCGCTGGTGGTCTGTGTCGTCGTCATGGCGGAAAATCTACGGCCCATGATCATCTCGATGAAGTGACAATCCCCGGAGCTTGTCTTGTTCAGCCGGTGATTCCCCTGTTATTCGTCGTCCATGACGGGATATTCACCGGACGCCACCGACTGGCGCATTCTGACGGCCCTGCAGCACCAGGGGCGGGCCACCTTCGCCGAGCTGGCGCGCACCGTCTCCATGTCCGCCAGCGCGGTCACCGAGCGGGTGCGCCGGCTGGAGGAGGCGGGGGTAATCAGCGGCTACACGGCGGTGGTCGACCGGGAGAGGCTCGGGCTCCCGATCCTGGCGTTCGTCCGGCTGCGCTACCCCCACGGCAACTACAAGCCGTTCCACGACCTGCTGGACACGACGCCGGAGGTCCTGGAGGCCCACCACGTGACGGGCGACGACTGCTTCGTACTGAAGGTGGCCGCCCGGTCGATGACGCACCTGGAGGAGATCTCGGGGAAGGTCGCCGCGCTGGGGTCGGTGACGACCAGCGTCGTCTACTCGTCGCCGCTGCCGCGCCGCCCGATCGGCCGCTGAGGCCGTCAGCCGCGGAGCCCGTCAGCCGCCGAGGCCACTGCCTCCGGTACGGAGCCTCACCCGGGAGCCCGCCCTCTCCTTGACGACCTCCAGCTGGACCGGGATGCGGCGGCGCAGATCGCCGACGTGGCTGACGATGCCTACGCTGCGGTCCCGCTCCCGCAGGGAGTCGAGGACGTCCAGCACCTCGTCGAGGGTCTGGTCGTCGAGGCTGCCGAAGCCCTCGTCGATGAAGAGCGTGTCGAGGCGCACGCCGCCGGCCTCGTCCGTGACGACGTCGGCGAGGCCCAGCGCCAGGGCGAGCGAGGCGAAGAACGTCTCGCCGCCGGAGAGGGTGGCCGTGTCGCGCTCCCGGCCCGTCCAGGCATCGACGACGTGCAGCCCGAGGCCGGACCGCTTGGCGCCGGCGCGGGCGTCGGAATGGACCAGGGTGTAGCGGCCGGCGGACATGCGCTGCAGGCGCGCGGTCGCGGCGGCCGCGACCTGTTCGAGCCGCGCCGCGAGCACATAGGACTCCAGTCGCATCCTGCGCTCGTTCTCCGCGGAGGTACCGGCGGTGAGTCCGGCGAGCCGCGCGACGCGGTCGTACTCCTCGCGCAGCGGTCCCAGCCTGCGGACCTCGGCGTCCGCGTCGCGGGACAACCGGGACAGCTGGGCGCACCGGTCGCGGTGGGCGTCGAGCGTAGAGGCGGCGTCGCGCAGGACGCGGTCGGCGGCGGCCAGCGCGGCCTGCGCCGCGCCGGGGTCGGCGGGCGGGCGCTCGGCGGCGGCCCGCGTCTCCGGCTCGGCGAGCCGGTCGGCGACCGCGGCGGCCGCGGCCTGCCACTCGTCCAGCCGGTGCTGGAGGTCCCGCTGCCGTACGTCGTCGAGCAGCGCGGCGGCCGCGGCGTCCGGGGTGTCGAACCCGGCGCGGAACGCCGCGTCGGCGAGCCGGTCGTCGGCCTCCTTGAGGCGCCGGGCGGTGTCCTCGGCGGCCCGCACGGCGTCGGCGGCCTCGGTGAGGCGGGCGATCCTGCGCTCCAGCCGGGTGGCGTACTCGGCGACGCCGCCCTGGACCTGGGCGAGTACGGCGTCGACGGCCGACTGCTCGCGGTCGAGGGCCTCGCGCTGCGAGGTGCGCGCGGCGGCGCGGCGCTCGGCCTGCCGTCGCGCGTCGAGCCGCCGCTGGTACTCGGCCTCGGCACGGTGCAGCTCCTCGCGGGCCGCGTGCAGGCCGCCGGCGACCCGTCGGGCCTCGTCGTACGCGCGGTCCAGCCGCTGCACGACCTCGGCGAGCTCGGCGGCGGTCGGCTCGGCGGCGGCGAGCTCGGCGTCGCCCTCGGTGTCCGCGAGGGCTTCGGCGCGGGCTTCGGCGCGGGCGGCCGTCAACGCCTCGCGCACCACCGCCAGTTCACGCTCCGCGGCGGAGCGGTTCTCGTCCGCGTGCGTGTACGCGGCGTAGGCGCGGTCCTCCGCCGCGCGGTCGACGTGGTCGGCGGCGGCGCGGGCGGGGGCCGGGTGGTCGGGCGAGCCGCAGACGGCGCACGGGTCGCCGTCGACGAGCCCCGCGGCCAGTTCGGCGGCGATGCCCCGCAGGCGGCGCTCGCGCAGGTCGAGCCACGTCTCGTGGGCGGTGTTGGCCTGCTCGCGGGCGGTCGTGAGACGGGACGCGGCGGCCTCGGCCTCGCGTATGAGCGCGTCACGGCGGCGCGCGGCGGCGAGGCGGCGGCGTGCCGGGTCGAGGCGGCCCGCGAGGTGCTCGGCACGGGTGGCGGCTTCCTGGGCGGCCTCGACGCCGTCCTGGAGGGTGCGGCGCAGGTTGTCCCAGCCGGCCAGCCAGGCGTCCGCGTCGTGGAGCGTGTCCTCGTCGGCGCGGGCCTGGCGCTCCAGCTCCTCGCGCTCGCGGGCGATCTCGGCGCCGCGCCGCTCGGCCCGGCGGGCGTGCTCCAGCCCGCCGAGCTCCTGGCGCAGCTGCCCGGCCAGCGCCGTGAGGTGCTCGGCGCCCGCGTCGGCGAGGTCCGGCGGCAGTCCGGCGGCGGAGAGTCCGGCCGACGCCCGCTCGTGGGCGGCGCGGGCCGCGCGGTGCGCCCGCTCGGCGTCGTCGCGCAGGCTCAGCGGCCCGGCCACCCGCTCGGCCTTGCGGGCCCGGTCGAGCCGGGCCTGCCAGGCGTCGCGGTCGGCGCGCCGCAGGTCGAGCTCCTCACGGCGGCGCACGGCGTCCTGGTACCGCCGCTGCCGGGCGGCGAGGTCGCGCTCCTCGTCGAGGGCGCGGCGGGCGGCGGCGTGCCTGCTCTCGGCGGCGGCGAGCGCGGACGCGGCGACGTCCAGCGCCTCGCGGGCCCCGGCGCGGGCGACGGCGGCCCAGGCGAGCACGGAGTCGGCGAGCCCCGGGTCGCCGGGTTTGCCGTCGGGCGCGGGCCAGTCCGCGGCGGCGGGCCCCGCCGCCTGCGCGATGCGGTGCGCGAGGCCCAGGAGCCGCTCGTCGCCGTCCCGCACCTGCTGCTCGGCGACGCGCCGCAGCCCGGCGAGGTGCTCCTCGACGGCGGCGAAGCGCCGGGTGTCGAAGAGCCGGCCGAGGAGTCTGCCGCGCGCCTCGGCGTCCGCGCGCAGGAAGCGCGCGAAGTCGCCCTGCGGCAGCAGCACCACCTGGCAGAACTGCTCCCGGCTCATGCCGATGAGCTGGGTGATCTCCTCGCCGATCTCCTGGTGGGACTTGCTCAGCCCCTGCCAGGCGCCGCGCTCGGGGTCGTACTCGCGCAGCCAGGACTGGGCCTTGTCCTTGGTGAAACCGGAGCCGCGCTTCTTGGGGCGGAGCTGTTCGGGCCTGCGGGTGATCTCCAGTCTGCGGCCGCCAGCGGTGAGGTCGAGCACCACCTCGGTGGCCGTCCCGGCCGGGGCGTGGTTGCTGCGCAGGGAGGTGCCGGGGCTCTGCCGGGCGCCGGGCACCGCGCCGTACAGGGCGTAGCAGACGGCGTCGAGGACCGAGGTCTTGCCCGCGCCCGTCGGCCCGTGCAGCAGGAAGAGCCCGGCTTCGGAGAGGGCGTCGAAGTCGACGGTCTGGGTGGTGCCGAAGGGGCCGAAGCCGGTGATCTCCAGCCGGTGGAGCCTCATGCGGTCACCTCGCGCCGCTCCATGTCGACCCGTACGTCCTCGAAGGCGCGCTGCAGGGCCGCCCTCTCCGGCGCGTCGGGGCCCGCCCCGCCGCGTACGTGCGCCACGAAGTCCTCCGCGATCTGCTGGTCGCTGCGGCCGCGCAGGCGCTCGGCGTAGGAGGCGCTGGGCTCGTCGTCGGGCCGGTCGGGGTCGAAGACGAGGCTGAGGGTGTGGGGGAAGCGCTCGGCGAGCCGGGCCATGGGCTCGGCCGGGCGGACCGGGTCGGTGAGGGTGGCCTCGATCCAGGACTGCTCGTGGCGGGCGAGCGCCGGGTCGTCGAGCAGGTCGTCGAGGCGGCCCCGGATGCGGGCGAGCGGGCGCGGCACCGGGCAGTCGATCCGCTCGGCGGCGGTGATCTCCCCGTCCGCGCCGAGGTCGACGAGCCACATCGTCTTGCGGTGGTCGGTCTCGGAGAAGGAGTACGCGAGCGGCGAGCCGGAGTACCGCACGCGCGCGGTGATCGTCTGGCTGCCGTGCAGGTGCCCGAGGGCGGTGTAGTCGACGCCGTCGAAGACGGCGGCCGGAACGGCCGCCACTCCCCCGACGGTGATGTCCCGCTCGCTGTCGCTCGGTTCCCCGCCCGCGACGAAGGCGTGGGCGAGGACGACGGAGCGGGTGCCGGGGGGCCGCCCGGCCAGGTCGGTGCGGACCCGCTCCATGGCGGCCGTCAGGACGGCCTCGTGGCCGGCTTTCTTCGCGCCGAACTCGTCCCGTACGAGCGCCGGTTCCAGGTACGGCAGCCCGTAGAAGGCGACGTCGCCGTACGCGTCGGCCAGTACCACCGGGGTGCCGACCCCGGCCGGGTCGGTCCGGAGGTGGATCCCGGCGCGCCCGATGAGTCCCGCGCCGACGCCGAGTCTGCGTCCGGAGTCGTGGTTCCCGGAGATCATCACGGTCGGTACGCCGGCGTCGGCGAGCCGGTGCAGGGCCGTGTCGAACAGCTCCACGGCGGGCAGCGGCGGCACCGCCCGGTCGTAGATGTCTCCCGCCACCAGGACCGCGTCCACGTCGCGGTCGCGCACCGTCGCCACCAGGTGGTCGAGGAACGCGGCCTGGGCGTCGAGCAGGCCGACGCGGTGGAAGGACCGCCCCAGGTGCCAGTCCGACGTGTGCAGGAGTCTCATGATCCTCGAGGTTAGCGGTGGGGTCCGACAACGCGTGCCGCTTCAGGCATCTCCGTACGCCTCGCCGCCGAGCTCCAGCGCGGCCGTCCCGGCCGTCGCATCGGCGAGCCAGGCGCGGAAGTTGCCGACGTCGGCGTCCGGCAGGCCGACCTCGATGGTGACGGCTTCGGCGTAACGCACGTCACGCACGGCCCTCCCGGTCGCCCGCAGGTCGTTCTCCAGCTTCCCGGCCCGCTGGTGGTCGACGGTGACGGTGGCGAGCCGGTAGCGGCGCCGCGTGACCGTGCCGAGGGCGTCCAGCGCTTCGCCGACGACACCGCCGTACGCCCTGATCAGTCCGCCCGCGCCGAGCTTGACCCCGCCGTAGTAGCGGGTGACGACGGCGGCGACGTACCGCACGTCCCGGCGCAGCAGCATCTGGAGCATGGGCACGCCGGCGGTGCCGCCCGGTTCGCCGTCGTCGCTGGCCTTCTGTACGGCGGCGTCGGCGCCGATGACGTACGCGAAGCAGTTGTGGGTGGCGGTCGGGTGCTGCCTGCGGACGCGTGCGACGAAGTCCTGTGCCTCCTGCTCGGTCGCGGCGGGCGCGAGCGCGCAGAGGAAGCGCGAGCGGTTGATCTCGGTCTCGTGCACGCCTTCGCGGGCGACCGTCCGGTACTGCTCCTGCATCCCGCCACCCTATGCGGGGCCGCCTGCGGGGAAGGAATCGCACCGGGCGGGGGTTGGCGCACACAGAGACCGACAGAGGAGGCACAGCGTGCAGAACCAGTCCGGGGCCGAGTCCGAGGCCGAGACCGTCCGCAGGATTCTGACCGAGTCCGGCGACACCTGGGCAGTGGTCGGGCTGTCCGACAACCGCTCCCGCGCGGCGTACGGCGTCGCGGCCGTGCTCCAGCGGTTCGGGAAGCGGATCGTGCCCGTCCATCCGAAGGCGGAGACGGTCCACGGGGAGCAGGGCTACGCGTCGCTCGCGGACATCCCCTTCCCCGTGGACGTCGTGGACGTCTTCGTCAACAGCGATCTGGCCGGGGGCATCGCCGACGAGGCCGTGGCCAAGGGCGCGAAGGCGGTCTGGTTCCAGCTGGACGTGATCGACCGGGAGGCTTACGCGCGCACGCGCGCCGCGGGCCTCGACATGGTCATGGACCGCTGCCCGGCCATCGAGATCCCGAAGCTCAGCTGACGGCGGGGGCCGCTCCGAGGCCCTCCAGGACAACCGCGCCCGGCAGGTCGGCGAGGGCCTTGCCGGGCACGATGAGCTTGCCGCGGCGGCGGCCGCTGCCGATCAGCACCCACGGGCGGTCGACGACGGCGGAGTCGACCAGCAGCGGCCAGTCGCCGGGCAGGCCGATGGGCGTGATCCCGCCGTACTCCATGCCGGTCTCGCCCGTCGCGGTGTCCATGGGCGCGAAGGACGCCTTGCGGACGCCCAGGTGCTTGCGTACGACGCCGTTGACGTCGACCCGCGTCCAGGACAGCACCACGCAGGCCGCAAGCGAGCTCTCGCCGCCCCGCTTGCCCGCCACGACCACGCAGTTGGCGGAGGTGTCGAGCAGGTCCTGCCCGTGGTGCTCGACGAAGGCGGCGGTGTCGGCGATGGCCGGGTCGGTGTCCACGTACAGCAGCTGCTCGGCGGGCACGTGCCCCTGCCACACGCGTACGGCGGCGGCGACGGGCGCGGTGAGCTCGTCGAGGCAGTCGGGGGCGGGGCGGGCGTCGTCGAAGTCTCCGATGGGTGCGCGCATGGCCCGCACGCTAACAGCGGTGCCGCGACGGGCGCTTGACCGTCTCGAAGGACGGGCTCAACGGGCCAACGGGCTCAGCGGACGGGCGGGACCGACACGGCCATCGTCATCTCGACGGGCTCCTCGCCGTCGTTGCGGTACGCGTGCGGGACGTTGGACTCGAAGACGGCGGAGGTTCCGGCCGGGAGGCGGTGTTCGACGGCGTCCACGACCAGGGTGAGCTCCCCCGCCGTGACGTGCAGCAGCTCGGTGGTCCCGCCCGGGTGCGGGTCGGAGGCGTAGCCGTCGCCCGGCATCAGGGTCCACGACAGCAGCTCCAGCGGCCCCCGCGCCTCGGTGCCGACCAGCAACGTGGTGCGGCTGCCCTTGTCCGTGGACCACATGCGGACGGCCTGCTCCTCGGGCACGAGGCGGACGTGCGGCCCCCGTTCGTAGTCGAGCAGCGTGGTGATGGAGATGCCCAGGGCGTCGGCGAGCTTCACGGTGGTGCCGACGCTCGGGTTCGTACGCGCCTGCTCGATCTGGATGATCATGCCGCGGCTCACCCCCGAGCGGGCCGCGAGCGCGTCGAGGGTGAAGCCCCGCTCCCCTCGCCAGCGCTTCAGGTTGCGGGCGAGCGACTGCGTGAGCTGATCAAGGTCCGACACATTCCGTCCAATATTCTGGATGACAGGGTTCAATAGGCTGCACTACGGTGTGGTGCACTTCATCGTTCACTGCACTGTACTGCGAGGCGAGGACACCATGACAGCACTGTTCGCCCTGGCCACCAGCCTCCTGTGGGGGCTGGCCGACTTCGGCGGCGGGCTGCTCACCCGGCGCACCCCCGCGCTCACCGTGGTCGTCGTCTCCCAGACGATCGCGGTCGTCGTCCTGGGCGCCGTGGTCGTCGCGACCGGCGGCTGGAGCGAGGCGGGGCCGCTGCTCTGGTACGCGGTGGCCGCCGGCGCCGTCGGGCCGGTGGCGATGCTCGCCTTCTACAAGGCGCTGGCGCTCGGCCCGATGGGCGTGGTGTCCCCGCTCGGCTCCCTCGGCGTGGTGGTGCCCGTCTCGGTCGGCCTGCTGCTGGGCGACCGGCCGGGGGTGCTGCAGTACGCCGGGATCGGCGTGGCCGTCGCGGGCGTGGTGCTGGCGGGCGGGCCCGAGCTGCGCGGGGCGCCGGTGCGGCGGCAGGCGGTGCTGCTGACGCTGGTGGCGGCGTTCGGCTTCGGCGCGGTGATGGCGCTGATCTCCGAGGCGTCCACCACCCTCACCGGGCTCTTCCTCGCGCTGTTCGTGCAGCGCGTCACCAATGTGGCGGTGGGCGGTGCGGCTCTGTACGTCTCCGTGAGGCGCGGCGGGCGGGCCCTCCCGGAGGGCGGCGGCATGCGCGTGATGCTGGGGGCCCTGCCCGCCCTCGCCTTCGTCGGGCTCGCGGACGTCGCCGCCAACGGCACGTACGCGATCGCCGCGCAGCACGGCCCCGTCACCGTCGCCGCCGTACTGGCCAGCCTCTACCCCGTGGTGACGGCGCTCGCCGCGCGCGGTGTGCTCAAGGAGCGGCTGCGGGCGGTACAGACGGCCGGAGCCGGACTGGCGCTGGTGGGAACGGTGCTGCTGGCCGTCGGCTGATACCCGCCGGCCGCCCGGGGCCTTCCCGGCGGTCAGCGGCCGTCGGCCTCGGCTGGCGTGGGCAGTGCCGCCAGCGCCGCCAGTTGCTCGGGCGTGACACCGTCCGGAATCGGCTGGGGCGTGGGCGTGCGCAGCGGCGGCTGCCACCCCTTCTCGGCGTCCCAGCTGCGTACGACGCGGGCCGGCGCCCCCGCCACCACCGCGTGGTCGGGCACCTCTCCGCGTACGACCGCGCCCGCGGCGACCACGACGTTGCGGCCGAGCCTGGCCCCGGGCAGGATCACCGCCCCGGTGCCGAGCCAGCAGCCCGGGCCGATCTCCACCGGCTCGCTGCGCGGCCACTGCCGGCCGACCGGCTCGTGCGGGTCGTCGTAGCTGTGGTTGGTGGAGGTGATGTAGACGTACGGGCCGCAGAAGGTGTCCGCGCCGATGGTCACCCGGGCGTCGGCGATGACATGGCTGCCGCGGCCGAGGACGACGCCGTTGCCGAGGGTGAGGACGGGGTCGGGGCCCAGGTCGAGGCCGGGCATCATCCCGGCGGTGAGCGTCACCTGCTCCGCGATGATGCAGTAGTCGCCGAGCTCGATCCACGCCTCGCCGAAGACCGTGCCCTGCGGGAAGGCGAGCCGGGTGCCGGGGCCGAGCCGGCGGAACCGCAGCCGCCCGGGGCGTTCGGCGGTGACGGCGCCCGCCTCCTGGAGCCGGCGCCAGCCGCCGTGCACGGCACGCGAGAGGAGCCGCTGCCGCCAGCCGGCGGGCGATGAGAACGTGTTTCTGTTCTTCGGCACCCGCACACGGTAGTCGGCGGGGCCGCGGCCCACCGGCGCGCCGGCCTGTGATGTTCACCCCACCGTCGTCCGGGCCGGGGCCGTCGCTTACGGTTCCCCCTGGCGCGACCCACAGCACATGAGCATCCGAGGGAGCAGGCGATGGCGGAGCGGGCGTTGATCACGGGCGTCGGCGGCAAGCAACCGGAGGTCGACCCGGAGGCCTTCGCCGCGCCGACGTCCGTGGTGGTCGGCGAGGTGACCATGGCCCGCGGGTCGAGCGTCTGGTACCACGCCGTGCTGCGCGCGGACCTGGGGCCGATCACGCTCGGCGCCGACAGCAACATCCAGGACAACTGCACCGTCCACGTGGACCCCGGTTTCCCGGTCACCGTCGGCGAGCGGGTCTCGGTCGGCCACAACGCCGTCCTGCACGGCTGCACGGTCGAGGACGACGTCCTCGTCGGCATGGGCGCCACGATCCTCAACGGGGCCCACATCGGCGCGGGCTCGCTCATCGCGGCCCAGGCGCTGGTGCCCCAGGGGATGCGGGTCCCGCCCGGCTCCCTGGTCGCGGGGGTGCCCGCGAAGGTCAAGCGGGAGCTGACGGCCGAGGAGCGGGAGGGCATCAAGCTCAACGCCGCGATGTACCTGGAGCTGGCGAAGGCGCACCGCGAGGTGCGGGAGGACTGAGTTCCGGGGGCTCTGCCCCCGGGCCCCGTACGCGCATCCAGCCCCGCCGGCGTTTGAGGCGCGGGGGTCCGGGGGCAGAGCCCCCGGTTACGGGAAGGGGCGGGGTGGGGAACAAGCCCCGCGCAGCGGCCAAGCCCCGGACCCCCGCCCGCCGCTCAGTCGGCCGCCGCCGGCACCGGCTCCCGCTCCGCGGCGGGCGCGGCGGGCACCGCCTCCGCCTTGGCCGCCGCCTTCTTGGCGCGGCTCTTGAGGATCAGCATCGACGTCACGCCGATGAGGACGGCGAGCACGAGCCCCACCCACGAGAACCGCTTGAGCCACGCCTCGGCGACGACGCCGACCGAGTAGATGACGGCCGTGGTGCCGCCCGCCCAGAGGATTCCGCCGAAGACGTTGGCGATGGCGAACTTCCAGTACGGCATGCGCAGCACACCCGCCAGCGGCCCCGCGAAGATCCGCAGCAGCGCCACGAAGCGGCCGAAGAAGACGGCCCACATGCCCCACTTCTCGAAGGACCGTTCCGCCAGGGCGATGTTGGCTTCGCTGAAGTGCTTGGGGAACTTGCCGCCGAGCCAGGCGAGCAGCGGACGGCCGCCCTTGCGGCCGATCGCGTACCCGATGGAGTCGCCGATGATCGCGCCGGCGGTGGCGCACGCGCCCAGGACGTACGGGTTGATGTCGCCGTGCTGCGAGGCCAGCAGCGCCGAGCTGACGAGGACGATCTCGCCCGGCAGCGGGATACCGAGGCTTTCGAGCCCGATCACCACCCCCACCAGGAGGTAGATGCTGAGCGGTGGAACGGTCTCGAGCCACTCCTGGACGTGCAACGCCGGCTCCTCCGTATGGATCTGCGGATCTGCGGATCTGTGGGTGTGGTGATGGGCTGATGGGCCGCTGATGGGCTGTGGCAGCCTACCGCCTCACAGGGCGAGCACCCTCGCCCGCACGGTGAGGCGGAGGTCCCGCGCCGAGGCCCCGAGCCGTACGGTGCGGGTTCCGGTCCCGAGGACCCACGCGCGCCGCGCCGGGTCCCAGCAGGACAGGGTGCGAGGGGCGAGGGGGACGGTGACGCGGCGGATCTGGCCCGGCCTCAGCTCCAGGCGCCGGTAGCCCGCCAGCACCAGCGGTGCCTGGTCCAGGGTCACGTCGGGCGAGGGTCCGACGTACAGCTGGGGGACGGTGACGCCGGTGCGCGTGCCGGTGTTGCGGACGGTGAAGCTCGCCGTGAGGCCGCCCCCGCGCGCGGGCGTCACCACGAGCCCCGCGTACGCGAACGTCGTGTACGACAGGCCGTGTCCGAACGGGAACAGCGGCTCCACGCCCTCCGCGTCGTACCAGCGGTACCCCGTCCTGACCCCCTCCGTGTACTCGGCGACGCCGTCGGCGCCGGGGTAGCGGCGCGGGTCGCCGGCGGTCGGGTGGCGGGAGTCGGAGAGAGGGAAGGTCTGGGTGAGCCGGCCGCCGGGGTCGGTGTCGCCGAACAGGACGGCGGCGGTCGCGGCCGCCCCCTCCTGGCCGGGGTAGTACATCTGCAGCACCGCCCCCGTCCGCTCCAGCCACGGCATGGTGACGGCGGACGACGTGTTGAGGACGACGGTGGTACGGGGGTTGGCGACGGTGACCGCGTCGATCAGCGCCTCCTGCCGGCCGGGAAGCGCCAGCGTCGTACGGTCGCGGCCCTCGATGGCGTCCTCGTACGCGAACAGCACCACGCTGTGCGCGGCGCGGGCCGTGCGTACGGCTTCGGCCACGTCCGCCGCGCGCGTGGCGGCCGTGATCCGGCGGAGCCGGAAGACCTGCCCCTTCGCGCCGCCCTTCGCGGTGACGTGGAGGGCGTGGCGCCCGGCGGTGAGGGCGAGGGTGGTACGCCGCACCTTGAGGCCGTCCGGAGCGGTGGCCGCCAGGCCGAAGCCGTCGAAGAGTTCGGCCATGGCGTCCCGTCGGGGGAAGAGTTCCCTGCCGTCGAGAAGGACGCGGGGCCGCTCGCCGCTGTAGTGGACGAGGAGCGTCCACTCGTCGGGCTCGTCGACGGTGAGCGTCCCGTCGTACGCCCACGTCTCGCCCGCGCCCACGCTCTGGCGCTCGAAGCGGGCGCCGGGGGACGTGGCGGGCAGGGGCTTGCCGTACAGGTCCTCGCCGAGGGCGTACGTCACGCGTGCGCCCTGCCCCGCACGGGCGGCGAGGGCGTCGAGCGGGCTCACCGCCCGGTCCGGCACGACGTGGGCGCTGCCGCCGCCGCCGACGAAGGGCAGCGCGCCGGTGGGGCCGATGACGGCGAGGGAGCGGGCGGCGGGGCCGGCGAGCGGGAGGGTGGCGTTCCCGTCGCGGTGCGCGTTGCGCAGCAGGGTCGCGCCCGCCACGGCGACGCGGTACGCGACCCGGGCGCCGGCCTGCGCGTCGCGGGCGGGGCGGGCGGGGGCCGTGCCGTCGAGGAGCCCGAACCGCTCCATGATCGTGAGGATCCGGCGTACGGCACGGTCGACGGTGGCCTCGGGCACGGCGCCGTCCCGCACGGCGCGGCGCAGGGGCTCGCCGAACCAGCGGCCGGCGGGCATCTCCATGTCGAGACCCGCGGTGAGGGCGGGGGCGGCGCTGTGGGTGGCGTCCCAGTCGCTCATCACCCAGCCGTCGAAGCCCCAGCGTTCGCGCAGGATCCCGGTGAGGAGGGCCGGGTTCTCGCACGCGTGGAGGCCGTCCACCTTGTTGTAGGCGCCCATCACCGCTCCGGCCCCGGCGGCGACGGCCGCCTCGAAGCCGCGCAGTTCGGTCTCGTACAGGGCCTGTTCGCCGATCCGTACGTCGACGGAGGTGCGGTCGGTCTCCTGGTTGTTGAGGGCGAAGTGCTTGACCGTGGCGATCAGGCCCTCGCCCTGGATGCCGCGGATCTCCTCGGCGACGATGTCGGCGGAGAGGAGCGGGTCCTCGGAGAAGGTCTCGAAGTTCCGTCCGGCGTACGGGGTGCGGATCAGGTTGACCATGGGCGACAGCAGGACGTCCTGGCCCAGCGCCCTGCCCTCGTGGCCGATGACCCGGCCGTACTCCCGGGCGAGCGCGGGGTCGAAGGTGCTCGCGAGCATGACCGGCGCGGGCAGGGCGGTGGCGCGTGCCGTTCTGAGGCGTACGCCGGCGGGGCCGTCGGCCAGGCGCAGCGGGGGGATGCCGAGGCGCGGGACGCCGGGGACGTAACCCGCCTGACCGCGGTTCTCCGGGTCCTTCGCGCCGTGCAGGAGGCCGAGTTTCTCGTCGATGGTCAGCCGGGCGAGCAGCTCGTCGACGCGGCTGTGCCGGGGGGTGGCCCGGGCCTGGGGGGCCGGCCCGGTGACGGGGGTTGCGGTGGTGACGGCCGCGGCGGTGACGGCTCCGGTGAGCAGGCGGAGGGTGGTTCTGCGGCTGACGTTTTCCGACTCTTGTGACATAAACGCACTATGCGGGACGACATGCCTGACACCGGGTCAGACAGGCCGCCCCCGCACCCGAAGAGGGATGCGGGGGCGGCTGCACGCGCGCGCGTGAGGGGCGCTTTACGCGTTCGGGCGCAGGGTCCAGGTGATGGTCATCTCGCCGGTGACGGCGCCGTCCTCGCGCGTCATCTCGATGTTGACCGGGAACTCGGGGCGCTGACCGGCGTCCAGCTCGGCGACAACCTCGGCCTTGGTGCGGCCCAGCGTGGCGGTGGCGGTGACGGGGCCCATCGCGAGCTTCTTGTAGCCGATCTCCGCCTTCACGGCGAGCGGCACGGCCCGGCCCAGCTGGTCGCCGAAGGCGCCGATCACGATGGCGCCGCTCGCGGACTCGCCGAGCGTGAACATCGCTCCCGCGTGCGGGCCGCCGACGTGGTTGTGGAAGTCGCTCTGGTCGGGGAGCCGCAGCACGGCGCGCTCGGGGGTCGCCTCGACGACCTCGAGGTTCAGGGTCTTGGCCATGGGAACGGTGGCCAGCAGCATCTCGCCGATGTTCGGCTGGGTCTCGGACATGGACCGAAGTTACCAGGCGGTAGCAAGCACGGGAACCCATGGCCGGGGGGCGCGCGTGGCAGTCCGCGCCCCGGCCCCTCTATGGTTACTCGCCATGTGGCCAGGACAGCAGCCGCCCGGGGGCGAGCAGAACCCGCAGGACCAGAACCCGTACCAGCAACCGGGGTATCCGCAGCAGAACCCGTACCAGCAGCCGGGGTATCCGCAGCAGCCGCCGCAGGGGCAGCCTTCGCAGGCACAGCCTCCGCAGGGGCCGCCTCAGGGACCGCCGCCGCAGCAGCCGGGTTACCCGCCGGCCGGCGCGCCGCAGGCCAACCCGTACCAGCAGCCGACGCAGCCGATGCAGCCGAACGCGTACCAGCAGCCCAACCCCTACCAGCAGCCGACCGTGCCGCAGTACGCCGTGCCCGGGCAGCCGCCCGGCGCGCCCGTACCGCCGCGCACCGACGACAAGAGGAAGACGACCGTCATCGCGATCGTCGCCGCGATCGCCGTCGTCGCGGCCGCCGGTGTCACGGGCTTCCTGGTACTGCAGGACGACGACAAGAAGACGACGGCCGGCGGGGACGCCAAGCCCTCGCAGAGCGCGTCCGCCGGCTCCAGCCCGTCCGCGATCGAGAACCCGCGCGACGGCTCCGCCGCGGCCCAGCCCACGATCCCGGGCTGGAAGGTCGTCTCCAACCCCAAGTACGGCACGCTCTTCGACGTCCCGCCCGACTGGGAGGTCTCGAAGGTGGGCGCCATCTCCGCCTTCGACGACGTGAAGAAGGGCGACGGCAGCCCGGCGGTGGTGATGACCTCGCCCGCGTACTTCAAGAGCGAGTGGTGCACGGACGACACGAACAAGGACGGCCGCCAGGAGAGCACGACCCTGAGCGCCACCGGCACCAAGGGCGCGCAGGGCGCCAAGGACACCGCGGACGCGGCGTACAACGCGGCCGGAAGCTGGGCGTGGGCGGCGTACGCCCAGACGGAGCCCAAGGGCACGGTCAAGGCGAGCACGGCGGTGCCCTACACCTCCAAGTCCGGGCTCACCGGGCACGTCTCGACGGCCACCGCGCTGAACGTGAAGAAGACCGGCAAGTGCAAGACGGACGGCAAGTCCATCGCCTTCGCCTTCAAGAACGACAAGGGCGACTACGCCAGCTGGGTCCTGTACGGCGCCAAGGGCGTCAGCGACGAGCTGCCGGACGCGACCATCCAGAAGATCCTGAGCACGGTGCGGCTGGCCGAGCCCGCGTCGTAGGGCACTGCCGAAGGGGCGGCGGAGAAACCCTTTTGCATCGGGGCGGCGCTCCGGGGATAGTCCCGGAGTGACAACTCCCGCCGCCCCGCCGCACTCCCCGCGCCGGCTCCGCCGCCCCGCCTGGGCCGGCCGCAACTACACCCTGCTGACCGCCGCCGCGGTCGTCACCAACCTGGGCACCCACGGCGCCCTCATCGCGGCGGCGTTCGCGGTGCTGGAAACCGGCGGGGACGGCGGCGACGTGGGCCTGGTGACGGCGGCCCGCACGCTGCCGCTCGTGCTCTTCCTGCTCATCGGCGGCGCGGTGGCCGACCGGCTGCCCCGCCACCGGGTGATGGTGGCCGCCAACGCCCTCAACTGCGTCTCGCAGGGGCTCTTCGCCGTCCTCGTCCTCACCGGCGACGCCGTGCTGTGGCAGATGATGCTGCTGTCCGCGCTCGGCGGCACCGGGCAGGCGTTCTTCAGCCCGGCCGCCGAGGGCATGCTGATGTCCAGCGTCAGCGGCGAGCAGGTCAGCCGGGCCTTCGCGCTCTTCCGCATGGCCATGAACGGCGCGGGCATCGGCGGCGCCGCGCTCGGCGGCGCCATGATCGCGGCGGTCGGTCCCGGCTGGGTGCTCGCGATCGACGCGGCGGCGTTCGCGGTGGCGGGGGCGCTGCGCGCCTTCCTCGACGTCGGTCACATCGCGAAGCGCGCCCCCGGCGGCGGGCTGCTGAAGGACCTGCGGGAGGGCTGGACGGAGTTCGCCAGCCGGCCCTGGCTCTGGTCGATCGTCGCGCAGTTCGCGGTGGTCGTGGCGGTGGTGGGCGCCGCGGAGTCCGTGTACGGGCCGCTGGTCGCCCAGGAGGAACTGGGCGGGGCACGGCCCTGGGGCCTGGCGCTGGCCGCGTTCGGCGTGGGCACCTTGGGCGGGGCGGTACTGATGATGCGCTGGAAGCCCCGGCGGATGCTGCTCGTCGGCACCCTGTGCGTCTTCCCGCTGGCGCTGCCGTCGGCCGCGCTGGCCGTGCCCCTCCCGGTGGGCGGCCTGGCGGCGGTGATGTTCCTCAGCGGCGTCACGCTGGAGGTGTTCGGGGTGGCGTGGATGACCGCGCTGCACCAGGAGATCCCGGAGGAGAAGCTGTCGCGCGTCTCGGCGTACGACTGGTTCGGCTCGACGGCCATGCTGCCGGTGTCGACCGCGCTGGCCGGTCCGGCGGAGAGCCTCTTCGGGCGGCAGACGGCGCTGTGGGGGTGCGCCGGGCTGATCGTGCTGGTGACGGCGCTGGTACTGCTGGTGCCGGACGTACGCAATCTGACGCGGCGTACGAAGGAGATCGCGGCGCAGCCCGCCGCGCCTGTGTCAGCCGATACCGAAGGCCCCGTCGGGCGGCTCGGGTGACGCGACCGCGTCCTCGTCCCGTACCGGGCGCGCGTCGCCGGTGAAGCGGGCCAGCGACGGGCCGTGCTCCACGCGCGCGGGGAAGGCGTCGGCGGCGGTGCGGCGGGCCAGCCCGGCCGTGTCGATCTCCCGGTGCGAGGCGACCAGCACCGCGTTGCCGAACCGCCGGCCGCGCAGCACGGCGGGCTCGGCGATCAGCGCGAGCTCCTCGAAGACGGTGGCGAAGGTGGCGAGCTGCGAGCGCAGGAAGGCGAAGGGCGCGCCGTCCGCGAGGTTGGCGATGTAGGTCCCGCCCGGCCGCAGCGCGCGCTCGGCGGCCCTCGCGTACGCGACGGACGTCAGGTGCGCGGGCACCCGCGAGCCGCCGAAGACGTCCGCGATGAGCACGTCCGCCGACCGCGCGGGCGCCGCCTCCAGCCAGGCGCGGGCGTCCGCGGCGTGCACGATGATCCCCGCACCGGACGGCAGCGGCAGGTGCTGCTCGACGAGCGCGATGAGCCCGCGGTCCGCCTCCACCACGTCCTGCCGCGAGCCCGGCCGGGTCGCCGCGATCCAGCGCGGCAGCGTGAGCGCGCCGCCGCCGAGGTGCAGCACGTCCAGCGGCGCGCCCGGTTCCCCGGCGGCGCAGTCCACGGCGTGGGCGAGCCTCCGGGCGTACTCGAACTCCAGGTACGCCGGGTCGTCGAGGTCGACGTACGACTGCGGCGCGCCGTCGACCGTCAGCAGCCAGGCCCGCTCGCGGTCCACGTCGGGCATGAGCTTGGCGGTGCCGTGGTCGACCTCGCGGAGTACGGGGAGCTGCTCGTTCACCCGGCCAGCCTAGGGGGTGTCGTGTGGACCAGGCCCCGGTGATCCCTAGTGCCGTCCGGTCGCGGCCACGGCGACCACGGCGCCCAGGAGGCCGAGGGCCACGCACAGCGGCGAGTACAGGATGCTGTTCCACCGACGGAACTCGACGGCGGCTGTGGAGTTCATGAAGTATCCGCCCAGGCCGCGGGCGAGCAGCACCACCGTCAGGCCGTACATGCCCGTCAACCGCAGCCAGCCCGCGCCGACCGCCGGGATGGACTCGTTGTCCATGAGGGTGAGCACCGCGCCGCCGAGCAGCGCCACACCGACCAGGATCGTGCTCGGCTTCGACGGCATGACGCCGTCGTCGCTGCCGCCGATCGTCCTGGTGAACGTCAGCGCGTCCTTCAGGGGCCACGGTGAGAAGGCCCAGACGAAGTGGAGTGCGCCGATCGCCGCGAGGACGATCGCCAGCCCCGCCGGTACCACAGTGCGAACCATGTGCGGCGCCCTTCGCCTCAGTACCGATGCGTGCCGGTGTGCGAACGGGACCAGTATGGCAACCGCCCCCACGGCCCGCGCAGTTGGGGCCGGTGGCCGCAGCGCGATCACGGCGCGGCGGCCTCCGCCGGGGGCTGCCCCCGGCGGAGGCCGGCGCTCACTCGGCCCGGCTCACAGGAGCTCCGTCACCGTCCCGGCGCCGACGGTGCGGCCGCCCTCGCGGATCGCGAAGCCCAGCCCCGGCTCCAGGGGCACGTCCCGGCCCAGCTCGACGGTCATGGTGACCGTGTCGCCGGGGCGCGCGACGCCGACCGCGCCGAGGTCGACGTCGCCGACGACGTCCGCGGTGCGGAGGTAGAACTGCGGCCGGTAGCCCGTCGAGACCGGCGTCGTACGGCCGCCCTCGCGCGCCGACAGGACGTACACCTGCGCCGTGAAGCGGCGGCTCGGTACGACGCTGCCGGGCGCCGCCACGACATGGCCGCGGCGGACGGTGTCGCGCGGCACGCCGCGCAGCAGCAGGGCCACGTTGTCGCCGGCCTGCGCGGACTCCATCGGCTTGCCGAAGGTCTCCAGGCCGGTGACGACCGTGTCCGTGTCCGCTCCGAAGACCTCCACGCGGTCGCCGACCCGTACCGTGCCGCGCTCGACGGCGCCGGTGACGACCGTGCCGCGGCCGGTGATGGTGAGGACGTTCTCCACGGGCAGCAGGAACGGCGCGTCCACGTACCGCACGGGCATGGGCACGTACGTGTCCACGGCGTCCAGCAGCGCTTCGATGGCCCCGGTCCAGCGCGGGTCGCCCTCCAGCGCCTTCAGCCCGGAGACCCGTACGACGGGGACGGAGTCGCCGCCGTACCCGTGCGCGGTGAGCAGCTCGCGCACCTCCAGCTCCACGAGGTCGGTCAGCTCGTCGTCGCCCCCGTCGGCCTTGTTGAGGGCGACGACGATGTGGTCGACGCCGACCTGGCGGGCGAGGAGCACGTGCTCGGCGGTCTGCGGCATGATCCCGTCGAGCGCCGAGACGACGAGGATCGCCCCGTCGAGCTGCGCGGCTCCGGTGACCATGTTCTTGATGTAGTCGGCGTGACCGGGCATGTCGACGTGCGCGTAGTGGCGGGTGTCGGTCTCGTACTCGACGTGCGCGATGTTGATGGTGATGCCCCGCCGCGCCTCCTCGGGCGCCCGGTCGATCCGGTCGAAGGGCACGAAGGTGCCGGTTCCGCGCTCGCTGAGGACCTTGGTGATGGCGGCGGTCAGGGTGGTCTTGCCGTGGTCGACGTGGCCCATAGTGCCGATGTTGAGGTGCGGTTTGGTGCGGACGTATGCCGTCTTGGACATGGCGACGCGGTTCCTTCCCGGAACTCGAAGCGGTGGAGAGGACCCCTGGGCCTGGCCGACCCTCCCCCTGCGGGGTCCACCGGACTGTCCGGGAAGGGTCAGCTTCGGGCGCCGTCGAGAGCGGCCGGGAAGAGAAAGGGAGAGGCGGCAGCCTTCGGCGCGTCCGCGACTGCGGACGGCGCTGCGAGGAAGGCATACCGGAACATGCCGCCGATCATCGCCCGGCGGCCGGGCACGCGTCGAACGGTTTTCGCGGGCGGCAGCCGAGGCGGCGCGGTCGCGTCCCGTCGGAGGAGCCGGAGGTTACGGCGATCACCCGGCTTCGTCGGTTAGTCTCCCCGGATGCTCGACCCCGTCACGCGGCCCCAGGCCTCCGCCCTCGCCCTCCGCTGCTCGCGGGCGCTCGTCTCCCCGTGGTCGCGCCTGTCCCTGCTCCTGCTGCTGCTCGTCTCCGCGGCCGCGACCGTGGTCCTGTACGAGCCGCAGCGACTGCTCTCGGCCGGCTGGCCGCCGCAGATCGGCGGCGCGGGCGCGGTGGTGCTGTTCGCGCTGGCGTACGGGCTGTGCACCGCCGCCTTCGTGCCGCGCCCGATCCTGAACCTGGCGGCGGGGGCGCTGTTCGGCTCCCAGGCCGGGCTCGTCGCGGCGGTCGCCGGGACCGTGCTGGGCGCGGGGATCGCGTTCACGCTGGGCCGGGTGCTGGGGCAGGACGCGCTGCGTCCGCTGCTGCGCGGGCGCTGGCTGACGGCGGCGGACGGTCAGCTCAGCCGGCACGGGTTCCGCTCGATGCTGGCGATCCGGCTGTTCCCCGGGGTGCCGTTCGCCGCGGCGAACTACTGCGCGGCGGTCTCGCGGATGGGGTACGCGCCGTTCCTGCTGGCCACGGGCATCGGGTCGGTCCCGAACACCGCCGCGTACGTGATCGCGGGCAGCCAGGCCGCCTCCCCGACCTCGCCGGCCTTCCTCCTCTCCACGGGCTTCATCGTCCTGACGGGGCTCGGCGCGGCGGCGGTCGCGTGGTGCAAGCGCCACCGGTTGCGTGGCCGGTGAGTCGCCTGCGCGACGCCCTCCATTCACCTTCGCGCTGTACGCTGCGCACCGACCTGCCGCCGGTCGCCCCGTTGACCCTGGCGGCCCACCATGACCGCACGAGCGCATTCGGGACGGCCCTAGCCCCATGACTTGGTTCGAATCACTCATCCTCGGACTCGTCCAGGGGCTGACGGAGTTCCTCCCCATCTCCTCCAGCGCGCACCTGCGGCTGACCGCCGCCTTCGCGGGCTGGTCCGACCCGGGCGCGGCGTTCACCGCGATCACGCAGATCGGCACGGAGACGGCGGTCCTCATCTACTTCCGCAAGGACATCACGCGGATCGTCTCGGCGTGGTTCCGCTCGCTGACGGACAAGGCGATGCGCGGGGACCACGACGCGCGCATGGGCTGGCTGGTCATCGTCGGGTCGATTCCGATCGGTGTCCTGGGTGTCACCCTCAAGGACCACATCGAGGGGCCGTTCCGCGATCTGCGGCTGATCGCGACGACGCTCATCGTGATGGGCATCGTGCTGGGCATCGCCGACCGCCTGGCGGCCCGGGTCGAGGAGGGCGGCCGGCACCGCGCCGTACCGGAGCGCAAGACGCTGCGCGACCTGGGCGTGAGGGACGGCCTGATCTTCGGCGTGTGCCAGGCGATGGCGCTGATCCCGGGCGTGTCGCGGTCGGGCGCGACGATCAGCGGTGGCCTGTTGATGAGCTACACGCGCGAGGCGGCGGCCCGCTACTCCTTCCTGCTGGCCATCCCGGCGGTGCTGGCCTCGGGGCTCTTCGAGCTGAAGGACGCGAGCGAGGGCGGCCACGTCTCCTGGGGGCCGACGATCTTCGCGACCATCATCGCGTTCGGTGTCGGATATGCCGTCATTGCCTGGTTCATGAAATTCATCACCACGAAGAGCTTCATGCCGTTCGTGATCTACCGGATCATCCTGGGACTCGTGCTGTTCGCGCTGGTGGCGCTGGGGGTGCTGAGCCCGCACGCGGGCGAGTCCGCGGGGTGAGCCCGCGGTGGGCCCGGAGCGTGCGACGGGCCGCCGGCAGGGGGGGTGGCCGGCGGCCCGTGGCCCGGGTCCTCCGGCCCGAACACGCAGGAGCAGCGTCCCGCGCGGAACGGTGCGGGCGCCAGGGCGCGTGCCGCATATATGCATGCATGTCCTTCACACCCCGTGTGAAGGCACTCCGCAAGGGGCGGGTGCGATCATGTGCCGCCCGGCGCACCCTGGTCCCATGGCCTGGCAGGCACCCATCGTCGTGCACCGCCCCTCCCCCGGCGGCGGGCGGCGCGTCACCATACGCGGACAGATCGTCGGGCTCGCGCACAACGACGTCGACCTGATCGAGTTCCTGCGCCGCGCCGGACTCGACGAGGCGGACATCTCGCTGGACGACCCCCACCTGGTGGAGTGGCGCGGCGGACGCGCGCACCAGTGGGAGGCGGCGTGAGCCGTGCGGCGCTCTTGGCGCGGGGCCCCGGCTGCTCGACACTGACCGAATGACACAGCGCGCGGATCTCGCGACCGTGATGGACCGCCTGGCCATCGACGAGGTGATCACCGGGTACGCGGTGGCCCTGGACGACGCGGACTGGGCCGGCTACCGGGAGCTGTTCACCCCGGACGGGCGGGCGGACTACCGGGACGCGGGCGGGATCGAGGGCGCGGCGGCCGAGGTCGCCGACTGGCTGGCGCGGACGGTGCCGCCACGTCCGGTGCGCCAGCACCTCCTGGTCAACCGCCGGGTACGGATCGAGGACCTCGGCGGCTATCCGGGCGACAGCGCCGACGCGCTGGCCGACTACCTCACTCCCCTGCCGCTGGACGCCGGGGCCGACGCCCTGGCGGGCGGCCGGTGCAGCTTCGCCCTGACGCGTACGGAGGCGGGCTGGCGGCTGCGTTCGGTGGTGGTGCGCGAGACGTGGCGACGCGCCGGGGGCCCGCTGTCGGCGGGCTGACCGGCTCGCGCGCGCGTTCGCGCACACTGGAGGCGTCACTCCGAGGGAGGCGCGGTATGCGGTTCGGGAGCCTGCGGGTTCCGGTCGGCCGGCGGGACGCTCCGGGGCGGGTGCTCGCCTCGCCCTGGTGGCGCGCGGCCGTCGCGGTCGCGGCCGGGGCGCTGCCCGCGCTGGCGTTCCCGGCCCCGTCCCTGTGGTGGTTCGCGTACGTGGCGCTGGTGCCGTGGATGCTCCTGATCCGTACGGCGCCGACCGGAGGGCGCGCGGCGCTGGACGGCTGGCTCGGCGGTCTGGGGTTCATGGTCGCCGTGCACCACTGGCTGATGCCGAGCCTCCATGTGTTCATCGTGGTGCTGGCCGGGCTGCTGGGGCTCCTGTGGGCTCCGTGGGGCTGGCTGGTGCGGCTGTTGCTGGCGCGTACGCCGACGCGGGGGCGGGCGGCGGCCGCTCTCGCCGTCGTACCGTCCGGGTGGCTGATGGTGGAGCTGGTGCGGTCGTGGGAAGGGCTCGGTGGTCCGTGGGGGCTGCTGGGCGCGAGTCAGTGGCAGGTGGACGCCGCGCTGCGGATGGCGTCGCTCGGCGGGGTGTGGCTGGTCAGCCTCCTGGTGGTGGCGGTCAATACGGCGGTGACCGTGCTGGTGGCGGTTCCCTCCGTGCGTACGGTGGCGGTGGCCGGGGTCACCGTGTGCGCGGTGGCCATGGGTTCGGCGTGGCTGTGGGTGCGGTCGCCGCAGCCGACGGGCGAGGTGCGGGTCGCGGTGGTGCAGCCGGGCGTCATCAACGGCGTCGGCGGCGCCGAGCGGCGGGTGCAGCGCGGCGAGGAGCTCACGCGCGCGCTGGCCGGCCGGGACGTGGACCTGGTGGTGTGGGGCGAGAGCAGTGTGGGCGCGGACCTGGCGGCCCGGCCCGACCTGGCGCGGCGGCTCGCGGCGCTGTCGCGGGAGGTGGGGGCCGAGGTGCTGGTCAATGTGGACGCGCGCCGCTCGGACCGGCCCGGCATCTACAAGAGCAGTGTGCTGATCGGCCCGCAGGGCCCGACAGGTGACCGGTACGACAAGATGCGGCTGGTGCCCTTCGGCGAGTACATCCCGTTCCGGTCCGCGCTGGGCTGGGCGACGTCGGTCGGCAAGGCGGCGGCCGAGGACCGCAGGCGCGGTGAGCGCCCGGTGGTGATGGCCGTCGGGGACGAGGGGCTGCGGCTCGGCCCGCTGGTCTGCTTCGAGTCGGCGTTCCCCGACATGAGCCGGCGTCTGACCCGGGACGGCGCCCAGCTGCTGGTGGCCCAGTCGGCGACCTCGACGTTCCAGGACAGCTGGGCCCCCGGGCAGCACGCCTCGCTGGCGGCGCTGCGCGCGGCGGAGACCGGGCGGCCGATGGTGCACGCGACCCTCACTGGTGTGAGCGCGGTGTACGGGCCCGACGGGGACCGGATCGGCTCCCCGCTGGGCACCGAGCGCAGCGCGTCGGCGGTGTACACCATTCCGCTGACGGACGCGACGACGGCGTACGCGCGCCTCGGCGACTGGCCGGTGTACGCCGCGCTCGCCGTGCTGGCCGGGCTGTGCGCCGCCGAGGCCGCGGGGTCGTTCAGGCGGCGGCCCGGGCGAGGGAGTCCCGTACCACCCGCTCGCACAGCTCGTGCGTCCGCAGGGCGTCCTGGGCGCTGAGGGTCCTGCCCGCGGTCACGGCGTCGAGGAAGGCGACGACGACCTGCTCGATGCCGCGCTGGCGGGCGACGGGCACCCAGTCGCCGCGGCGCCGGACGGTGGGCTGGCCCTTGTGGTCGACGACGTCGGCGAGGTTGAGGACCTGCCGCTTGGTGTCCTGGCCGGCGACTTCGAGGATCTCCTCGGTGGAGCCGCTCATCCGGTTCATCGTGCCGATGGCGGTGAAGCCGTCGCCGGACAGCTGGAGCACGACGTGGTGCATGAGCCCGTCGCGGATCCGGGCGCGTACGTCGATGTGCTCGGCGGGTCCGGGCAGCAGGAAGCGGAGGGTGTCGACGACGTGGATGAAGTCGTCGAGGACGAGCGTGCGCGGGTCCTCGGGGAGCCCCACGCGGTTCTTCTGCATCAGGATCAGGTCGCGCGGGTGGTCCAGGCACTGCGCGTAGCCGGGCGCGTAACGGCGGTTGAAGCCGACGGCGAGGCTGACGCCGCGGCGCTCGGCGAGGTCCACCAGGCGGCGCGAGTCGTCGATCTCGTACGCGAGCGGCTTGTCGACGTACGTCGGGACGCCGGCCTCCAGCAGCCGCGTGACGATCTCGGCGTGGACGTCGGTGGGCGCGTGCACGAACGCGGCATCCATCCCGGCGGCGAGCAGCGACTCCAGATCGGTGTGGCAGCGGTCGGCGGGGACGTGGTACGTCTCCGCGACGCCGGCGAGGGTGGCCGGGGTGCGGGTCTGGAGGTGCAGTTCGATCCCCGGGCGGGTGGCGAGGACCGGCAGATAGGCCTTCCGCGCGATGTCACCGAGGCCGATGCAGCCGATCTTCACGGGGGTCTCCCTGTCGATGTGCCGGGCGGTCCTGACGGTGCCGGCTGTGCCGGCCGTCGTCCCGGTGATCGTATGCCGGGACGGGTTCCTCGCGGTGTGGGGGGTGCCAGTCCGCGAGGGAGTCGAAGGAGCGCAGCGCGAGACCGGGAACCGCCCCGGCGAGCGTCATGAGGGCGTCACGCAGGAGGACGGCGGGCGCGGCCGTACGCGTGTGGAGGCGCGCGACCCGGGCGGCGGTGCGGACGACGGCCGTGGTGCGGGGCAGGCGGTCGGCGGAGTACGCCGCGAGTCCGGCGCCCGTGGCGCGCCGGGGCGGGAGGTGGTGGGCGAGCACGATGGCGTCCTCGATCGCCTGGTTGCCGCCCTGGCCGAGGGTCGGGGCCATGGGGTGGGCGGCGTCGCCGAGCAGGGCCGTGCGGCCCCGGTGGAAGGCGGGCAGCGGGGCGGTGAGGTGGCGGATGTCGTGGCGCAGGATCCCGTCCTCGTCGGCGGTGGCGAGGAGCGCGGGGATGGGGTCGTGCCAGTCGCCGTAGCGGCGCAGCAGTTCGGCCTTCTCGCCGTCGGGGGCCTTCGCGCCGGCGGGGGCTACGGCGGCCGCGTACGCGTAGACCCGGCCGTCCTTGAGCGGCTGGGTGCCCCAGAGGGCGCCGCGGCCCCAGCTCTCGTGGGGGTGGAAGGGGCGCGTGGGCGCGGGAACGAGCAGGCGCCAGCTGGTGAGTCCGGTGTACGCGGGCGCGGGGTGGGCCGGGTACAGGGCGGTGCGGACGGCCGAGTTGATGCCGTCCGCGCCGACGACGAGGTCGGCCTCGACGTCGCCGTGGGGGGTGGTGACGGCGGCGGGGCGGCCGTCGGGGGTGCGGTCGCCCGGGTCGGCAAGAGTCGCGGGGGCGGCGGTGCGCACCGCTCCCTCGGGCAGGCGGGAGGCGAGCAGCTCGACGAGCGTGGCGCGGGGCAGCACGACGAGCGGGCCGCCGAAGCGTTCCGCGGCGGCCCGGGCGTTCGTACGGGCGAGCCAGCGGCCGCGCGGGGTGCGCAGGCCGCCGTCGCCCTGCCAAGCGGCCAGGGCCCGGACGTCGTCGCCGAGGCCGATGACGTCGAGTGCGCGCAGGGAGTTGGGGGCCAGGCTGATGGCGGCGCCGACGGGCCTCAGCGAGGCGGCGCGCTCCAGGACGGTGACGCGCCAGCCGCGCCGGTGCAGCGCGACGGCGGCAGTGAGCCCGCCGATGCCGCTGCCGATGACGACGGCGTGGGGCGGGGTGGTCGGGCGGGTGTCCATGGCTCCTCCGGCGATCCGGGCGGGATGGGATGGAACGAAACGGATGGAACTACAGCTGTAGTGCCGTGCCACTCACCGTACTACAGCTGTAGTGACGGCGGTAGGTTGTCGGCATGACCGCACGCGCCGAACTGATCGCCGACGCCGCCCTCGCCCTCCTCGCCGAGCGGGGCATGCGCGGCCTGACCCACCGCGCCGTGGACGAGCGCGCGGGCCTGCCGCAGGGCTCGACGTCCAACCACGCCCGCACCCGCCAGGCCCTGCTGGAGACGGCGGTACGGCGGCTCGCGGACCGCGAGGCGCAGGTGATCGGCCCGGAGGAGCTGGGGGCGGTGGGGACGGGCGGCGAACCGCCTGCGGGTGGCTCCGGCGACGCGCTCGGCCCCCTGCTGGACACGCTCGCCCTGGCGCTGCACCGCTACCTCACCCGCCACGGCGACCTCCTCGTCGCCCGCTACGAGCTCGCGCTGGAGGCGACGCGGCGGCCCGAGCTGCGGGTCTTCTACGACGAGACCGGCCGCCGGTTCCGGGAGCCGCTGACCGCGCTGATGCGGGCGGCCGGGTCCACCGATCCCGAGCGCCACGCCCTGTCGATGGTGGCGTGGTGCGAGGGGCTGATGTTCTCCTGCGCCGCGGGCGCGTACCACTCGGCCGTGCCGGGCCGGGAAGAACTGCGGAGCGGTTTCGAGGAGTTGCTGCGCGGCATGCTCGGCCGATAACCCCTGGCGGCGGGGCGGACCGTCGGCGAGGATGCCGGACATGACGACAACCGAACAACCCGCACGGGACCCGCGCCTCGGGCCCTCCGGACTCGCCGGCGAGCGCGAGATGCTGGACGGCTGGCTCGAGTACCACCGGGCGACGCTGGCCAAGAAGTGCGAGGGCCTGGACGACAAGCAGCTGCGGGAGAGGTCCGTCCCGCCGTCCGACCTCTCGCTCCTCGGCCTCGTACGGCACATGGCCGAGGTCGAACGCGCCTGGTTCCGCCGCGTCCTGATCGGCGAGGACGCCGGCCCGATCTACTACACCGAGGAAGACCTCGACGGGGACTTCCGCACCTCCGAGAACGACACCTGGGAGGAGGCGTACGCCACCTGGCAGACCGAGATCGCGCAGGCCCGCGACATCGCCGCCGCGCACGCCCTCGACGATGTGGCCGTACGCCCGGACCGCCGCAGCGGCGAGCCGTACAACCTGCGCTGGATCATCACGCACATGATCGAGGAGTACGCGCGCCACAACGGCCACGCCGACCTGCTGCGCGAGCGCGTCGACGGCGCGACCGGCGACTGAGCGTCGCCCGCGCGACGGCCCTCACCCGTGCGGATCAATCAGCGCGCGTAGCCGTCCCGAACGCGCCCCGGAACCACCACAGTTACGGGGTGCAACGAACGAGAACCACCGCGAGGATCCTGGCCACCGTGGCGATGGCCGCCGTCTCCGGCTGCGTGGCCGTCGAGCCGCACCCCGGTTCCGCACCGGCCGTGCCGGAAGCGAGCCACCCGGCGTCGCGGGGCGCCGCACCGCAGATCGTCGAGGGCCCGGCGCGCGAGGCGCTGGAGGCCGCGCTGCCGACACCGCCGGCCGCCCCCGCCCCGCCACCGTCCACCGCGCAGGACCGCCGGAAGCCCGCCGGCGCCGGCGCGGTGCCCGGCGGCGGCCCTCACCGCGACGACCGGCCGCCGCGCCGTGCGCCGCGCGCGCCGAGCGTCCCGGACGCGGACGATCTGCGCGCACGGCTCCCCAAGGTCCGCCCTCCGGCCCGGCCGTCCGTGCCCGTCACCGTGCCGGACGTCTGCGCCCTCGGCGAGGACTACGGCGGCTGGCAGCGCAGCAGCCAGGAGGCCCGGGCCTGCCGGGAGGCCTACGGCCACTGACCCCCATCCGGCGCGCGGACCCGGGCTCGCGGAGGCGGGCTCGCTGCTCCGGCTCGCGGAGGCGGCTCAGTCCCCGCGCAGCCGCCGGTCCAGCCGCTCGATGGCCGCGCGGACGCCGCTGCCGTACCCGCCGGGGTCCAAGGACTCCGAGGCGGCGCGGGCGCGGTCGAGATGGGCCCGGGCGGCGTCCGGGCGGTGCAGTTTCAGGTAGTCGGCGGCGAGGTTGAGGTGGAGCGAGGGGTACAGCGCCCGCAGCGCCGCAGCGGCGGCGTGCCGGGCGGGCCGCTCCTCCTGGGCGCCCGGTCCCCCGGCCTCCCCCTCACCACCCCGAAGCCCGGCCTCGGCCTCGCCCTCGGCCGCGCTGAGCGCCCGCAGGTCCCAGGCCAGCTCGTCGTCGGGGTCGTCCTGGGCGTCGGCCAGGCAGTGCGCGAGCGTGCAGCGCTGGAGGGGGTCGCCGTCCGCGCCGATCTGCTCCCACAGCGCGGCGAGGCGGTTGCGGGCCTCTTCCCGGTCCCCGCCGTGGAGCAGCATCGTCGCCTGCCCGATCCTGGTCATGACGGCGTCGTCCGGCGCCGCCTCCTCCTGCTCCTGCTGCTGCTCACGCACTGCGGCCTCCGCTCGTCGGTCCTGCCTCCGACGCTAGCGGCGGGGGTCCGGCACGCTCGGGAAGCGGGCCCGTAGGCCCGTCCTCCGAGAGGCGTCAGCCGCCCAGGTTGGGGATGCGCCAGTCGATCGGGGCGTGACCCTGGGCCTTGACCGCCTCGTCGATCTGCGTGAACGGCCGAGAGCCGAAGAACTTCTTCGCGGAGAGCGGCGAGGGGTGGGCGCCCTTGATGACGACGTGGCGCGTTTCGTCGATCAGCGGCAGCTTCTTCTGGGCGTAGTTGCCCCACAGGACGAAGACAGCCGGGTCGGGCCGGGAGGCAACGGCGCTGATCACCGCGTCCGTGAACTTCTCCCAGCCCTTGCCCTTGTGGGAGTTGGCCTCGCTGCCCCGCACCGTCAGGACGGCGTTGAGCAGCAGGACGCCCTGCCGGGCCCACGGCATGAGGTAGCCGTTGTCCGGCACGGGGTGCCCGAGCTCCTCGTGCATCTCCTTGAAGATGTTCCGCAGGGAGGGCGGGGTCTTGACGCCGGGCCGCACGGAGAAGCACAGCCCGTGCCCCTGCCCCTCCCCGTGGTACGGGTCCTGGCCCAGGACGAGGACCTTGACCTGGTCGTACGGGGTGGCCTCGAGCGCGGCGAACACCTGGTCGTGCGGCGGGTGGACCGGCCCCTTGGCCCGCTCCTCCTCGACGAACTCGGCGAGCAGCTTGAAGTACGGCTTCTCCAGCTCGTCGCCGAGGACGCCGCGCCAGGACTCGGGCAGCGTGTAGGTGTCGGTCACGTCAACAACCTCCGGTGTGTGATCGTCTTTCGTGACAGAAACTACCGGCCACCACTGACAACCGGTCCGCCGCCTCCCGCCGGCAGGCTCCCGCCGGTCTCCTACCAGCTGGCCTTCCGCTCCAGCTCCCACATCTGCATGACGGTCTGCGGGTCGAGCGCCCGCTCGCCGCCCGCGATCTCCTCGGTCGCCGCCACGTACAGCTTGCCCTGCCACAGCGGCAGCAGGCGGACGTCGTCGACGAGGATTTCCTGGGCCTTCTCGAACTGCTTGGCGACCGCTCCGCGGTCGCTCTCGCGGCGCGACAGGGGCAGCAGCTGCTCGGTGATCTCGGGGCGCACGTACGGCGTCGCGTGGACGTTCTCCTCGCCGACGAACGGCGCGACGAAGTTGTCCGGGTCCGGGAAGTCGGGGAACCAGCCGCGGCCGAAGACCGGGTACTCACGCTTCTGGTAGCCCTCCTGGAACTCCTTCCAGACCTTGCTCTTCAGCGTGATCTCGAAGAGGCCGGACGCCTCGAGCTGCCGCTTGAGCTCCGCGAACTCCAGAGCGGTGGCAGAGCCGTAGCGGTCGGTGGTGAACCAGAAGGTCAGCTTCACCGGCGCGTCGACATTCGCCTCGCGCAGGATCTTCTTCGCCTTGTCGACGTCCGGCTCGCCGAACCGGTCGAAGAACTCGGTGGTGTGCCCGGCGATGCCCTTCGGGACCATGGAGTACAGCGGCTCGGCGGTGCCCTGGTAGACCTTGGCCACCAGCGCCTCGCGGTCCACGACCTGGGCGACGGCCTGCCGTACCGCCAGCTTGGAGACGGAGGGGTCCTCGGCGTTGAAGACGAGGTAGCGGATGTCGGCGCCGGTCGACTCGACGAGCTGGAGCCCCTCGTTCGCGGGCTTCCGCTCCCGCAGGTCGACGACTTCCTCCGCGGTCAGACCGCGGTACGTGGCGTCGATCTCCTTCTTCTTCAGCGCCTCGACCATCGCCTCGGACGCACCGAAGTAGCGGATGGTGACGCCGTCGTTCTTGCGGTCGGCGAAGCCCTTGTAGTTCGGGTTCTTCGACAGCTCGGCCTTGACGCCCTCCTGGTACGAGTCCAGGACATACGGGCCGGAACCGGTCAGCTTGCCGTCCTCGCGGAGCTTGTCCTCGGGGTACTTCGCCGGGTCGACGATCGACATGGCGGGGGTGGCGAGGATGAACGGGAACGTCGCGTCCGGTTCCTTCAGGTGGAAGACGACGGTGGCGTCGCCGTTCGTCGCGACGCGGTCCAGCGAGCCGAGAAGGCCACTGGGGCCGCCCTTCGCGTTGATCTTGCGGATCCGGTCGATCGAATGCTTCACGGCCTGCGCGTTCAGCTTGCCGCCGTCGGAGAACGTCAACCCGTCCTTGAGGTCACACTGGAAGACCTTGCTGGACGCGTCGGTGAACTTGCACTCGGCGGCGTCGGGCTGCGGAGTCGTGCTACCGGTGGGGAAACTCAGCAGGGTCTGGAAGACATTCCGGTACAACTCCCACGAATTGTCCCAGGCGGCTGCGGGATCGAGCGTGGTGGGTGTGCTCGTCGTACCGACAACGATCTTGTCCTGCCCATCGGTCTCGCCATCGGAGAAGAGGCCACAGCCCGCCAGCAGAGATATGGACGCAAGGGCTGCAGCGGCCTGCAGGCTGGTCCGGTTGAACACGTGCACGCTCCTCGTTCAGCCATGGGTCGGCCGACCATACCGCAGCGCCCCGCCGGGTCAATGCGCAGGCCCGGCGGGGCGCTTGGGCAAGCACCAGTCAATCGGAACAATCCGGCTCAGCCGACCCCGGCATTCAGGAAAATTCCCCCATCGACGACGAGCGTCTGGCCGGTGATCCAGTCCGACTGCCCGGAGGTGAGGAATGCGGCGGCGCCGCCGATATCCGCCGGGACACCGAGCCGGCCGAGCGGATATCCCGCCGTGACCTCCTCCTCCCTCCCCTCGTAGAGGGCGGTGGCGAATTTCGTCTTCACGACCGCGGGGGCGATCGCATTCACCCGGACGACCGGAGCGAATTCATGGGCGAGCTGCAGGGTCAGATTGACCATGGCCGCCTTGCTCATGCCGTACGCGCCGACGAAGGGCGAGGCGGTGAGACCGGCGACGGACGCGATGTTCACGATCGCACCGCCGTGGTCCTTCTGCCACGCCTTCCAGGTCTGCTGGGCGAAGCCGAGCGCGGAGATCACGTTGGTCTCGTAGACCTTGCGGACCACGTTCAGGTCGAGCTCGGCCATCGGGCCGAAGACCGGGTTCGTACCGGCGTTGTTGATCAGGAAGTCGACGCGGCCGAAGGCCTCCATCGTGCGCTCCACGGCGAGCGCCTGGTGCGCCTCGTCGTGGGCCTTGCCTGCGACGGCGATCACCCGGTCGGCGCCGAGCCGCTCGACGGCCTCCTTGAGCGCCTCCTCGCCGCGCCCGGTGATGCACACGCGGTCACCGCGGGCGACGAGCGCCTCCGCGACGCCGTATCCGATGCCGCGGCTGGCGCCCGTGACGAGGGCGACCTTTCCCGACAGCTCGGGCAGCTCCTGTGCGGTCATGTCGTGACCCTCCTCAGTTGAGCGGGCCGCCGGCCACGTACATGACCTGGCCGGAGACGAAGCCGGCGTCGTCGCTCGCGAAGAACGCGATCGCATTCGCGACGTCCTCCGGCCTGCCGACCCGCTGCACCGGGATCTGGGTGGCCGCGGCGGCCTGGAACTCCTCGAAGCCCATGCCCACGCGGGCCGCGGTCTGGGCGGTCATCTCGGTGACGATGAAACCGGGCGCGACGGCGTTGGCGGTGATGCCGAACTTACCGAGCTCCTTGGCGAGGGTCTTGGTGAAGCCCTGCAGCCCCGCCTTGACGGCGGCGTAGTTGGCCTGGCCCCGGTTGCCGAGCGCGGAGGACGAGGAGAGGCTGACGATCCGGCCGAAGCCGGCGTCGACCATGTGCTTCTGGCACGCCTTGGCCATCAGGAACGCGCCCTTCAGGTGCACGTTCACGACCGTGTCCCAGTCGGACTCGCTCATCTTGAAGAGCAGGTTGTCGCGGAGCACGCCCGCGTTGTTGACGAGGATCGTCGGCGCCCCGAGCTCGTCGGCGACGCGCGCGACGGCCGCCTCCACCTGGGCACTGTCGGAGACGTCGCAGCCGACGGCGATGGCCTTGCCGCCCGCCGCGGTGATCTTCTCGACGGTGTCCTTGCACGCGGCCTCGTCGAGGTCGAGTACGGCGACGGCGCGGCCCTCGGCGGCCAGTCGGACGGCGGTGGCGGCGCCGATGCCCCGCGCCGCGCCCGTGACGACGGCTACGCGCTGCTCGGTGGTGGACATGCTGGTTCTCCTCGCCCTTGGATCCCTGGGGATGCGGCCGCCCGCCCCTGACACGTCCATGCCGGTGAGCGACCGCTTAGTACCTTCAGCAGACGAGACGCTAGAAGCCCTGGCACCCGGTGTCAACGGCACACCGGGTGCCCCCTGTCACGTGGCGTGCGCCCGGACCGGCGCTCAGCGCACCAGCAGGTCGAGCAGCCGCTCCGCCTCCGCCTCCGGATCGGCGGTCAGACCGGTGTGGACGGGCCCGGGTTGGACCACTGTGGAGCGCGGCGCGATCAGCCACCTGAAGCGCCGTCCGGCGTCGTCGCCCGCCGCCTGCCCCGCGTGCTCACCGCCCTCGCAGACGCCCTCCACGGCGTGCAGGGCGGCCCGTACGCCCACCACGTCGGCGTGCGGGTCCAGCGCCTTCAGCTTGGCCTCGTCGAGGTGCGTCCGCGCGCACACGTAGGACTTGGCGCGGCAGTAGACCACCACGCCGGCGTTGAAGCACTCGCCGCGCTCGACGCGCGGTACGACGCGCAGCAGCGCGTACTCGAAGACGTCGCGGTCGGTCACGTGGTGCTGTCCTTCGTACGGTCCTGCTTGGAGGGGGGCGCCAGCCGTTCGGCGAGCCAGCCGGGGGCCCGGGAGGGCCCCGGTTCGGTGCGCTCGCCGACGGTGACGCGCTCGTGGATGGTCGCCGCGCGCGACAGGAGGGTCTCCACATAGGCGCGGCGCAGCGCGTCGGTCGTCTCGAACCCGGGCTCGTCCACGAGCCATTCGTCGGGTACGTCGGCGGCGACCTCGGTCAGCAGCTCCTCGGTCACGAGCGGCGCCAGCTCGGCCGCCGCGGCGGCCACGTCCGGGCCGAAGGTGGCCAGGACGTGGTCGGAGGCGTCGTACGGCTTGGCCGCGGAGGCGGCGGCGCCCGGCCAGTTGTGGTGCCAGATCATGGTGGCGCCGTGGTCGATGAGCCAGGGTTCGCCGTGCCAGACGAGCATGTTGGGGTTGCGCCACGAGCGGTCGACGTTGTTGACGAGCGCGTCGAACCAGACGACCCGCCCCGCCTCCACCGGATCCATCGCATAGGCGAGCGGGTCGAACCCGAGGGACCCCGGCAGATAGTCCATGCCGAGGTTCAGCCCGCCACTCGCCTTGAGCAGCTCCTGCACCTCCTGATCGGGCTCGGCGAGCCCGATGACCGGGTCCAGCTGAATGGCGACCAACTCCGGCACCCGCAGCCCGAGCCGCCGGGCCAACTGCCCGCAGACGACTTCGGCGACCAGGGTCTTGCGGCCCTGCCCCGCGCCGGTGAATTTCATGACGTACGTACCGAGATCGTCGGCCTCGACGATCCCGGGGAGCGAGCCGCCCTCACGCAGGGGCGTGACATAGCGGGTCGCGGTGACTTCTGTCAGCATGTTCCAAGACCGCCCGACCTTTTACCCTTGCACTTCACGGTCAACTCCAAGAAGCTCGCGCGGGAGCCCCGGCCATGGTCAGCCCTGGGGAATGATCTGGGGTTTCGACTGCCACGCTCATCGCCCTACCTTCCGAGCAGTCCGTCGATCGCGGTACGCCCCTTGCTCCCGGCATCCGGCATGAAGTGAACAGAGTAACTGGGCGTGACAGTCGGTGAAGAGTGCCGAGCCGCCGCGCCCACGTCACCACGGACTTCCCCGCCTCCAGCATGAACATGGCGGCCGACTGCACCCACCCCGCGCCCGGTGTCGCCGCCATATCCAGGTGGCGACGAAGACGTGCTCGTGTGGGGCAAACGCGCACCTACGGATCCCGGCCTGCCCTGTCGGCTGCGTCCGCCCCATGCGCACTGCGCACCCCACAAAAAGGCTGTCGCCGTTGCGGGCCGTCCGCGGGCTATGCCGGCTGTACGCCTGCCCGGGCTGCGGCAAGCCGCGAGTTCTGCATAGTCCGAGGGCTATGCGAGTTCTGCACGCTGCCCAACGTCCTCTGGGCCCATGCCACCTCGCCGTCCGTCAACCCCTAGCAGAATCGCCACAAGGTCGGCCAGGATCCAACACCCGACTACCCGTCGGCTACGAGGCACACTGCCGCTATGCCGCTAAGTGGACCAGGAGGAAACTCTGCTGGGACCTACGCGTCGACCTGACGAGGTCTAACGTTGCTCGGCCATCTCTGCCGAGACGACATGGCCGCAGCGCCCGGCTCTGTAGCAACCGGGAACACGTCCCAGGGCGCGCAAAGCACTGGGGATGCAACTTCTTGTCCTGACGAGGCACTGAACTTGCTAGGGCAAAGCGGCATTCGTTCGTGGCGGGCACCAGCAAGGTACCCCTGAATGCCGAGCAACAGACGCTCGCCAAGCAACTGGGCCTTATCCCCCTCCCCGCCAGCGAGTACCTGCCACCGACACCACCCAAGGTAAGGGGAGGCCATGCAGAGCAGAACATCCTCCACTTCCTCGCGCGCAGGCATGTAGCCAACGGCAAGGAGAGCTGGCTTCCAACCCATGGAGCAGCCTCACGTAAAGCCTGCCCGGACATCTGCCCTCCCGTGACCCGCGCAAGCGGCAAAGTGGTCACCGTCTACGAGACCAACAGTAGCGACTACGTGAAGTTCTACTGGCCCGACAACTATCTGAGGAAGAAGTAGCAGCATGGAGCACACGCCGGTGTCCGCGGAGCTCACAGCCAGCGAGGAGTTCTCCGGCCTTGCCGGGTCGGACGGCAGACTCGACCAGTGGCTGGTGAGGGATGGTGCCTACTGGCTGGTGGCCCGCAGCGCAGCGGATATCCGCCTGGTCCGGGTATCCAGCGACCAGGGCACGGTCTTGGACACGCAGCACAGCTGGGCCATTCGCGCTCTGGCCGAGAGCCGTTCGTACTGCTCTCCTGCTCCCGATGGAGCTCTAGCCGCCAGCACCCGCGAGGCTGTGACGGTCTATGACGCGGACGGGCAGGCCCGCTGGACATTTCCACACTCGCCGTGGCCGAGCGGATCTTTCGGTGCCTGCTGTCCCGACCCGACCGGCCGCTACCTGCTCGCCGCCGTACCCGCTGCCACACTGACGGATCAGGGCCGTCGGCAGGACGCCTGCATCGCTCTCGACCTGAAGACCGGTGAGGTCGTCGCTGAGACCGTCATGCCGTCCTCCGACGGCACCTACGAGTTCCAGCAGGGCCCCACCGGAGCGGCGGAGGTGTTCCTCAACGCGGCTCAGGGGCAGGAGGAGGCCTACTCCCTCCTCGTCTCCCTCACCCCCGACACCGCGCTGCACCTGCGGACCGTGGGCACCTTCGACGAACCGTTCACGGGCAGCTGCATCGCACCCGGCGACTTCCTGACCATCTCCGTCGGAGGGGATCTCCTGTCCCGCTACGCGGCAGGTGCGCAGGAACCACTCGCTGTCGAGACCAGCGACGTCCTGCCGGACGCATTGGTCTTCATGGGCCGGCCTGGTTACGTCGACGGCGACCGCATCCTGGCAGCGGCAGGGGAGGACCCCTGGGGCGAGGAAGCGCGCCACTTCATCCTCGATGCCGAAACTCTCACCGTGCGAGGTGAGGTGCACTACCCGGACGCCGTGGACTGCCTGCCAGTGCCGCTGGGCGACGGCACGTGGCTCACCCTGCACGGCGACACCGTACGGCGCTGGCGCGGCTGATCCCCACGGCAGCAGACCGGCCCACCGGCCACATGGCCACCTGGTCACCGCCCGGTGGTGCCGGTCTGCGTACCAAATCTCACCGAATCGTGAGGACCACGGCCGCCACCTCGTGACAGCGTGCTGGGTCCGCTACCAAATGTGCCGGGGCCCGCTGGCAACGCGATCACCCATAGGTTCGCGGACCGAGACGCACGTGTTGGCCTACGACCCCGTGGGCCCCGGCGACGGCCTCCACCGGATCAGCCGGGAACCGGGCGTCCACGCCGCGTCGGTCGGCGACGGCACCGTCGTCCCTGACGGCCGCACGCCCGGCGGATGGCCGGTGACCGTGCTGCGCGGCGGTGAGCCCGTCGGAACCATCGCCGTCCACGCCGAGACCCCCGCTGGTCACGCCCCGGCCCGCCATCTGTCCCTCGGCGCAAGGAAGTTGCGCAGTCACCTGTACCTGCCGTCGTGGTACGAGCCAGGCTCGGGCCCCCCGCCGGTGCTGCTCAGTCCGTGCGCCGGGTACGGGCTCCAGCTCGCGGTGCGGGCGCACCGCTGGTACAGCGCGGTGGCAGTGGTCGCCGAGCAGGGCTTCGCCGTGCTCGTCACGGACGGGGGCGGCACACCCGGCCGGGGCCGAGCGTGGGAGACCGCGATCCACGGCGACCGGCTGACCGCTCCCCTGGAGGACCAGGTCGACGCAATGCATGCGGCCGCGGAGGCCTACCTGGGCCTGGGCCTGTACCGGGTGGCGATCCGGGGCTGGTCGTACGGCGGTTGCCTCGCCGTAGGCGCCATACCGCACCGCCCGGACGTGTCCACGCGGCGGCCGCGGGCGCGGCGCCAACCGACCGGCGGCTGTACGACACGCCTGGGAGGAGCGCTTTCTCGGTCACCCGGACGCTCCGGAGAACTACGAGCGCTCCTCCCTGATCCCGGACGCCGACCGGCTGTCCCGGCCGCTGCTGCTGGTCCACGGCCTTGCCGACGACAATGTGGTCACCGTCCATACCCTGCGCCTGTCGGCGACCCTGCTCGCGGTGGGCCGGCCCCACAACGTGCTGCCGCTGTCCGGTGCGACCCATCTGTTACCCGGGAGGATGTGGCGAGCAACCAGCACCCGCTCGAACTCGACTTCCTCAAAAGGTCGCTGTGCGGCTGAACGAGCGGGCCTGCAGGCCCGTACCCCTGGGTGACGTTCTGACCATCGTGGAAGGGAAGCCGGAATGACCGGATCGCAGGGGACCACCAGCGCGGTGGGGCGCCGTGCCGTCGTCGCGGCGGCGGGCGGGGCGGGGTTGGCCGCCGTGCTCACCGCGTGCGGGGGCTCGGACAGCCCGGCCCCGTCCGGTGCCGGACAGCCGGCCGCCGGGACCGGCGGCGCCGGCACCACCGGCGGGGCCGGGGGTGCGGGCGGCGCGGGGCAGGTGCTCGCGAAGACGGCCGACATCCCGGAGGGTGGGGGCAAGGTCTTCGGAGAGGTCGTGGTGACGCAGCCGAGGGCGGGCGAGTTCAAGGCCTTCTCGGCCAAGTGCACCCACGCGGGCTGCGCGGTGAAGGACGTGGCGGACGGGGTCATCAACTGCCCGTGCCACGGCTCGAAGTTCGACGCGACGGACGGCAGCGTCAAGGCGGGCCCGGCCACCTCGCCGCTCGCGGCGGCGTCGATCACGGTCGACGGCGACTCGATCAAGCTGGCATGAGGGCAGGGCCGACCCGGGGCGGGTGACCGAGGGAGCAGGTGACTGAGGGCGCGGCGGACGGGTCGTCGCGGGGGTGCACGGAGGGGATCCCCGCGATGACCCGCCCGGGACCCGATGACCGTCCCCCTCAACCGATCGCCACGGCCGGTCACCGACCGGCCCCAAGCGCGGCGCTCAGCTGCCGACCGCCCGCCCCACCTCCCGCAGCGCCCCCACCGCCGCCCGGATCGAGGGCCGCCGGTCCGCGTCCGCGCGCCAGACCGCGTAGATGTGTCGGCGCATCTGCTGCCGTACGGGCACGAGCGTGACGCCCTCCGGCACCGGCCCGCGGCCGAGCCGAGGCGTGACGCACACCCCCAACCCCGCCTGGATGAGCGCGAGTTGCGTGTGGTGCTCCCCCGCCAGGTGGGCGATGCGCGGCTCGATGCCCTTCGACCGCAGCGTGAACATCAGCCACTCGTAACAGAATTCGCCCTGGGGCCACGACACCCAGTCGTCGTCGGCGAACTCCTCCAGGTCCACCTCGGTCCGCCCCGCCAGCGGGTGGTCCGCCGGGAGGGCGACATCGGCGGCGTCGTCCAGCAGCGGCTCGCGTGCCAGCGCGCTCGGCACCGGCAGCGGCTTGTTGCTCCAGTCGAGGACCACCGCGAGGTCCATGTCGCCGCGCATGACGTGCTCGATGCCGCGCTCGGGCTCCAGCTCGCTGGTACGCACGCTCAGGTCGGGGTGGTCGCGGCGCAGTCGGCCGATCGCCGCCGGAAACAGCCCGCGCGCGGCGGTCGGGAAGCCTGCCAGCCGCACCTCGCCCACCACCTGCCCGCGCTGTGCCTCTATGTCCGCCTGCGCGAGCTCCACCTGGGAGAGGATCCGCGCCGCGTGATCGGCCAGCAGCTGCCCCGCGTCGGTGAGCCGCACGCCGCGCCCGTTCTTCGCCACCAGCTGCTGCCCGACCTCGCGTTCCAGCTTGGCCAGCTGCTGCGAGACGGCCGACGTCGTCACATGCAGTCCGTCGGCCGCGCCGGTCACCGAGCCGTGCCGGGCGACGGCGTCCAGGGTCCGCAGGCGCTCCAAGTTCAACATGTAAGCGATTCTAAGCGAAGAGGTCGACGAAAACTCGCTTGTCCTACGACGTCCCGCGGACCAGGGTGGTCGTCATGAGCACCGCACCCCCCTCCGCGCCTCGGTCGGCCACCCCGACTCCCGCAGCACCCGCAGCACCCACAGCGCCCACCGTCCTCACCCTCCGCCGGGCCGCCCTGGACTGGCGCGTCCGCTTCGCGGTGCTCGCGCTCATCTGGGGCTTCAGCTTCCTCCTCATCAAGGTGGGCACCCAGGCGTACGCCCCCTTCCACGTCACCTTCGGCCGGCTGCTGTTCGGTACGGCGGTGCTCGCGGTCGCGATGGCGGTGAAGCGCACCGCACTGCCGCGCGGCGCCCGCACGTGGGGCCATCTGGCGGTGGCGGGGTTCCTCCTCAACGCGCTGCCGTTCTCGCTCTTCGCGTACGCCGAGCTGACGATCCCCTCGACGCTCGCCGGCATCTGCAACGCCACCTCGCCCCTGTGGGGCATGATCCTGTCCCTGGTGGCCCTCTCCGAGGACCGCCCCACCCGGCGCCGCGTCGCCGGGCTCGGCATCGGTTTCCTCGGCGTCCTGACCGTCCTCGGCGCCTGGCAGGGCTTCTCCGGGCTCGACGTCACCGGCACCGCCATGGCGCTGCTCGCGTCGCTCAGCTACCCCGTGGGCTGGATCTACGTCCGCCGTACGCTCGCGGGCCGCGGCGAGTCGCACCTCTCCCTCACCGGCGCGCAGCTGTTCCTGGCCACGCTGCAACTGGCCGCCGTGACACCGCTGTTCACCTCGTGGCCGCAGGAGTTCCCGGTCCTTCCGCTGCTCGCGGTGGTCGCCCTGGGCGCCCTGGGGACGGGCCTGGCCGTGCTGCTCCAGTACGGGATCGTCGCCGAGGTCGGCCCGACCACGGCGCAGATGGTCACCTACTTCATCCCGGTCATCGCCACCGCCGCCGGCGTGACGCTCCTGGACGAGCGGCTCACCTGGAACACCCCGGTCGGCGCCCTCATCGTGCTGGCCGGCGCGGCCCTCACCCAGAGCGGCCGGAGCACCCAGAGCACCCAGAGCCGCGCCCCTCGCACCGAGCGGTCTCAGGCGTAACCGCGCGCCGGCATCGGTCCGGCGGCCGCCGCCACCGCGTCGGCCAGCACCTCGATGTCGGCGGGTGCCAGCCCGGAGACGGTGACCCGGATCCCCGGCCCCGCCACCATGCGGAACCGTGCACCGGGGGCGACCGCCCACCCCGCGTGCAGCATCCGGGCCACCGCCCCGGTCTCGTCGGCCACGGGCACCCACACGTTCATGCCGCTGCGGCCGTGCGCCTCGACGCCGCGCCGCGCCAGGGCCCGTACGAGCGCGTCGCGCCGTTCTCCGTAAGCCCGCGCGACCGCGCGCGTGTCCACCGCACCGGTCTCCCACAGGTGGACGACCGCGCGCTGGAGGAGCAGGCTCACCCAGCCGGGCCCGAGCCCCTGGCGCCCGAGCACCCGGTCGATGGTGACGGCGTCCCCGGTGAGCGTGGCGAGCCGCAGGTCGGGGCCGTACGCCTTGGCGACCGACCGCACGAACGCCCAGCGGTCCGTCACGCCCGCCAGCGGGTGTGCCGGCAGGTCGACGAAGCCGTGCCCGTGGTCGTCCTCGACGAGCAGGACCTCGGGGCGCCGGCCCAGCACCTCCCGCAGGTCCGCGGCGCGGGCGGCGCTCACCGCCGCGCCCGTCGGGTTCTGCGCCCGGCAGGTCACGATGAGCGCCCGCGCGCCGCCGCGCAACGCGCCTTCGACCGCGCCGGGGAGCGGCCCGTCGTCGTCGACGGCGACGGGCACGGGCCGCAGCCCCAGCGCCGGCACGAGGTCGAGGAGCGAGCCCCAGCCGGGGTCCTCCACGGCGACCGTGTCCCCCGGTTTGAGGTGCGCGGCGAGGACCCGCTCGGTGGCGTCCAGCGAACCGGAGGTCACGGCGATCGGCCCGTCCGGCACGCCGTCGGCGTCCAGCGCGGCGCGCGCGAGCCGCGCGAAGTCCTCGCCCACGGGTGCCCGGCCGTACAGCACGGGCTCCTCGGCGTTGCGCCGCGCCGCGGCCGCCAGCGCCTCGCCGAGCGGCGGCAGCAGCGCCGGATCGGGGTTGCCCTTCTCCACACTGCGTACGCCCTCGGGGGCCTCGATCCGGAGCGACCCGCGCACCGTGGTGGCGGGCCGGGGCCTCACCCGGCTGCCCCGGCGCCCGGCCGTCTCGATCACTCCCCGCTCGCGCAGGGTGCGGTACGCGGCGGCCACCGTATTCGGATTGACCCCCAGCTCCGCGGCCAACTCCCGCAGCGGAGGCAGTAGTTGACCGGGCTCCAGCCGCCCCGTACCGACGCCCTGCTCCACGCTCGCGGCGATCTCAGATGCGCGGCGCCCTACGATCCGATAGTCTCCTAGCACAAACAGCATTATGCACTAGTGCAATGGAGTCCGCCATGCCGGAGACGACCGTCGCGTACGAACAGGGCCAGCCGTCCGAGCCGGAGCAGCCGTACGAGTCATCCGAGTCGTACGAGCCGACCGACCGCACCGTCCCCACCCGCGCCCGCGAGCGCGCCTCGTACGACCGCGCGCTGGTGCACTCGATCCTCGACGCGGCGTACGTCTGCCACCTCGGCTTCGTCCGCGACGGCAGGCCCGTCGTCCTGCCGACCCTCTACGGCCGCGTCGGCGAGCGCCTCTACGTTCACGGCTCGACCGGCTCGCGCCCCGTACGCATGGCGGGCAAGCCCGACCCGGGCCTTCCGGTCTGCCTGACCGTCACCCACGTCGACGGCTTGGTGCTGGCCCGTTCCGCCTTCCACCACTCCATCAACTACCGCTCCGTCGTGGTCCACGGCACCGCCCACCAGGTCACCGACCCGGAGGAGAAGACGGCCGCGCTCGACGCGCTCGTCGACCACGTCGTCCCCGGCCGCTCGTACGACTCCCGCCCCGCCAACGCCAAGGAGCTCGCCGCGACCGCCGTCCTGCGCCTCGACCTCACCGAGGTGTCCGCCAAGGTGCGCACGGGCGGCCCGAACGACGACGCCGAGGACCTCCCGCTCCCCCACTGGAGCGGTGTCGTGCCGCTGAGCACCGCCTACGGCACCCCGGTCCCCTCCGACGACCTCGACCCGTCCATCGCGCTGCCGGAGTACCTCTCCGCCCTCTGAACCCGAGGATCCCCGCGTGCGGGCCGGGGTGCCGGGCACATCCAGCCCGGCCCGACACCCCGGCCCGAGGCCTCACGCCTCAGACCTCATGCCGCCAGGCCTCAGGCCGTCGCCTCGCGCCGCCGCGCCCGTACCGCCGACGCGGCCCTCGCCTCCGCGGCCGCCAGCCCGGCGACCGCCGTCAGCAACAGCAGCGTCCCGGCCACCGTGGCCGCCGTCAGCCGCTCGCCGAGCACCGTCACCGCGATGACCGCCGCGCTCACCGGCTCCAGCAGCATGATCACGGACACGGTCGCGGCCCGTACGACCGCCGCCCCCGCGAAGTAGAGCGCGTACGCGAGCGCGGTCGGCACCGCGGCGATGTACGCCAACAGCCCGACGACCCGCGCCGGTTCGGCCGTGTGCGGCAGCAGCCCCTCCGCCGCCGCCATCGGCAGCAGGGCGGCGGCACCGACCGCGAAGGCCCACACGGACATGGCGAGCGGGTCCGCGCCACCGCCGTCGCGGCCGAGCCACCGCGTCAGCAGGGTGATCGCCGCGTACCCGGCCGCCGAGAGCACCGCCAGCGCGACCCCCGCGGGACGCACCTCTCCGGTGCCGTCGCCGAGGACCATCACGCCCAGCCCGGCGAGCGCCCCCACGACGGCGACGGCCCCGCCGCGCCCGAGGCGCTCGCCCATGGTCAGCCGCGCCCCGAGCGCGATGAGCACGGGCCCGGCCCCGAGCGTGACGACGGTCCCCACGGCGAGTCCGGTCACCTCGACCGCCGCGAAGTAGGCGCTCTGGAAGGCGGTGAGGCCGATCCCCGTGGCGAGGATGCGCAAAACCCGGCGCCGCCGGGGTTCCGGGCGGCCGACCACGGGCCCGCGTCGTAGCGCGAGCGCGCCGAGCAGCAGCACGAGTCCGCCGACGCAGCGCCAGAACGACAGGGCCAGGGGCCCGAGATCGCTGATCCGGAACACCAGCGAGGCAGCCGCTCCGGCGGTGCCCCACGCCACTCCGGCGACGATCAGATAGAGCAGGCTCCGCCCGACGGGCAGGGCCATGGAGGAAGCCATGGAGGAATTCGACACGTGACGTCTCCGTACGAAGAACGGGAAGGTTGGCCGCTTGACTCCGTACGCGGGCAGCGACGAACCGCCCGGGGCCGAGGGCCCCGAGCCCGGTCCTCGTCAGAGGAGGTCGAGAAGAGTGTCCGCCCGCGTTTACGCGGCGGGCGGCGGCAGCACGGTCGAATGCATGATCGTCACCTTACGTGGCGGCCCGGCCGGCAGCCACCTCATTACCGGCGCCCTCCTCGGGTGGTTCCGACCCCGCCACGGGCTCGGCCGGGACCGCCTTGGGCGTCGACGACTGCGCGATGAAGGCCCCGACGAGCACGACCGCACCGCCGACGATCTGCGGCGCCGACAGGTGCTCGCGCAGCAACACCCACGCCAGTACGGTCGCGATGACCGCCTCCAGGCACGCCACCACGCCCGCCACCTGCGGCGAGAGCTTGCGTACGGCGACGATCCCGGTGACGTACGCGAGGACCGTCGCGATCAGCACGATCCACCCGAGCAGCATCCAGGCCGGGGCCTCGGTCCCGCCCATGTCGGCGGTGCCGCCGAGCACGGACCAGTCCATGCCCCAGGGGCGCGCGACGGCGGTGAGCACGAGGGCGCCGATGAGCAGTCCGTACGCGATGACGCCGAGCGGATCGGCGGGCTCGGCCTCGTCGGAGCCCTGGTCGGACAGGACGAAGTAGCCGACCTGGCAGCAGGCGGCGCCGAGCGCCAGCAGCAGTCCGAGCAGGTCGAAGCTGAGCCCCGCCCACACCTCCACCACGCAGGCGAGGCCCCCGACGGCGAGGACCACACCGACGGCGGCGGCACGGGTCACGGGACGGCGCTGGACGAACCGCACCCAACCGAGGACGAGCGCCGGGGCGAGGTACTCGATGAGCAGGGCGACGCCGACGGGAATGCGGGAGAGTGCGGCGAAGTAGCAGGCCTGTACGCCGGCCACGGCGAGCAGCCCGAAGCCGGCCAGCAGCGCGGGCTTGCGGCGCAGCAGGTCGCGGTGGCGCCAGGCGACGGGCAGCATGACGAGCGCGGCGCCCGTCACCCGGAGCCACACCACGTGCAGCGGGTCGAGACCCGCTTCGATCAGCGGCTTGGCCGCGACACCTGATCCACCGAATGCGAAGGCCGAGGCCAGGGCAAGTCCCAGGCCGGCGCTTCTCCCCTGAGACGCGTGCATCGGCACATCATGGCAGCAGCCGGTCAGGAGCGTAAAGGCTGTGACACCTGTTGAGACGGCTACGGCAAGTCGCCGACCGGTGGAGGCGGTTCGACGGCGGCGGCTCGACGAACGGCGGGTCCCGCGACCGAGACCGGTCGCGGGACCCGCCGCCTCCTTGGGGTGGATCAGTCCTCGTCGGCGAGGATCAGGTAGAGCTTCTTGCGGGCGTCGTTGACGACGGCCAGGGCCTTCTGCCGCTGCTCGGCGTTACCGGTCTTCCAGACCTGCCCGAACGCCTCGAACAGGCCCGTGCCGGCCTGCCGGATCTCGTTCAGCGCCTCCCAGTCGACCCCGCGCCCGGCCTCCTCCCAGGGGGCTTCGGGCCCCGCTTCGGCCTCCGCGCGTCCGGCATCGCTCAGGGTGAACAGCTTCTTGCCGCCGTCGCTCTCGCTGACGATCAGGCCCTCGTCCTCCAGCAGCTGGAGGGTGGGGTAGACCGAGCCGGGGCTGGGCCGCCAGGCCCCGCCGCTGCGTTCGGCGATCTCCTGGATCATTTCGTAGCCGTGCATCGGGCGGTCCTTCAGCAGGGCCAGGATCGAGGCACGGACGTCACCGCGCCGCGCCCTGCCCCGACCGCCTCCCCGCCCGGGCCCGCCACCGAACGGCCCTCCGCGGAAGGGGCCGCCACCAAAGCCCGGTCCGAACGGCCCGAAGGCGGCGCGCAGCCGCTCGAAGCCACCGAACTCGCCGCCCCAGCCGGGCCCGTGCCCGGACCCATGTCCATGCTCGTGTCCGTGTCCGTGTCCGTGTCCGCGTCCGTGTCCGTGTCCGTGGTCAGCTGCGTGCATCACTGACGCTCCCTCCATCGATAACGTGTCGCGATGTGTCAACGATATATCGGAACACTTCGGCGGGCAATCGTTCGAGAGCATCGCTGGGTAAGCTCCGGCCGGCCGGTGGCCGTGACCGAGCATCTTCTGGAGGTGTTCGGCGAACCGAAAGAATGGGTGGGCGGACGCGCCGGCGGCTTCTTCAATGCCTCACAGCGAGGTCGCGGCGCCGCGCCTCACGGTCCCGTGGCACGTCACTTGTCCAGCTCACGCATCGCCTCGGCGTGGGCGCTCATCCGGAGACTGAGACTGCCGCTCGTGAAGAGAACAGCGCCGGCGACCGACACCGGCACGGACAGCCCGAGCACAGCCAGGGCTTCCGGCCAGTCGCGTTCGTTCGCACACCAGTCTTCCCTGCGCAGACCGTCGTTGGCCGTACCACGGTCGGTCAACAACCGTGACTCGCACTCCGCGGGGTAATGGTCGTCAGGCACCCTGTCGACCTCGTACGGCGTCAGCAGCAACAGGGCACACCATGCCCACTGGAGCGCCGCGACGACCAACAGACCGATACCCCAGGCGCGCAGCCGTCCGGCCTGGTCGCGGAAGTCGAGGTCGTACTCACGTGATCGCATGACGGACGAATCTAACAGCGGGTTCTCGCAGACCGGACAGCCGCGATCGCGAGCGTCTCCTCGCCGAGGCCAGTCCAGCGAGCTCGAATTGGCCGTGGCTCTCCGCCTCATCGCGCCCCTACCGTCGGCCCCATGCGGATTCGAATCGTCGACGCCTTCACCGACCGCCCCTTCGCCGGCAACCCGGCAGCGGTACTCCTCCTCGACGCCTTCCCGGACGACCACTGGCTCCAGAAGGTGGCCGCCGAGCTCAACCTCTCCGAGACCGCCTTCGCCCACCCGCTCCCGCCCGGCGGCGATGCCGACTGGGCGCTGCGCTGGTTCACCCCGGTCGCCGAAGTGGACATGTGCGGCCACGCGACCCTCGCCACCGCGCACGTCCTGCACACCACCGGCCACGCGACCGGCACCGTCCGCTTCGCCGCGCGCTGCGGCATCCTGGCGGCGACGGCCGCGGAGGACGGCACGGTCACGATGGACTTCCCGACCTCCAGCCTGACGCCGGTGCCCGCGCCCGACGGGCTCGCGAAGGCGCTCGGCGCCGACGTCGTCTCCGTACACGACACGGCCGCGCACATCGGCGACCTGCTGGTGGAGCTGGCGGACGAGGAGGCCGTACGCTCCCTGGCGCCGGACCTCCCGGCGCTGGCGGGCCTGTCCGACCGGGGCGTCATCGCCACGGCCGCCGCCGCCGAGCCGGCACGCGGCTACGACTTCGTCTCCCGCTGCTTCTTCCCGGCGGTCGGCATCGACGAGGACCCGGTGACCGGCAGCGCGCACACCGCGCTCGCGCCGTTCTGGTCGGAGCGCCTGGGCCGCGACGAGCTGACCGGCTTGCAGGGCGGCGCCCGCACCGGGCTGGTCCGCACCGCGCTGCGCGGCGCGCGGACGCTGCTGACGGGCAAGGCGGTGACGGTCGTCGAGGGCGACCTGCTCGCCTGAGACGACGAAGGGGGCGTGCGGCGGCATCGCCGTACGCCCCCTCACCACCAGGGGTCCGTCACTCGACGGGCAACCACCCCACCTGCCCCTTCAGCAGGGCGTACCCGACGAACGCCACGATGTCGAGCAGCGCGTGCGCCACCACCAGCGGGCCGACCCGCCCCCACCGCCGGTACAGCACCACGAAGACCGCGCCCATCACCATGTTGCCGATGAATCCGCCGATGCCCTGGTACAGGTGGTACGAACCGCGCAGCACCGCACTCGCCACCAGCGCCGCCACCGGCGTCCAGCCGGACTGCCCGAGCCGGCGCAGCAGATACCCGACGACGATGACCTCCTCCACCACGGAGTTCTGCACCGCCGACAGGATCAGGACCGGGTACTTCCACCACACCGCGGGCAGCGACTCGGGCACCACGGTCAAGTTGAACCCGGCCGCCCGCGCCACCAGGTAGAAGGCCAGCCCGGCGCTGCCGATGCCCGCCGCGACCAGCGCCCCGCGGCCCAGGTCGCTCCACGGCCTGCGGCGGTCGAAGCCGATGGTCCGCAGACCGGCGCCCTCCCTGAGCAGCAGGTGCGCCACGAGCAGGACCGGCACCAGCGCCGTCGCGATGCCGAACAGCTGCCAGGCGAGGTCGAGCCACGGCCGCCCGGGCGCCGCCGAGGTGTTGAGGTGGGCCGCCTGGTCCTTCAGGCCGCCGGGCTTCGTCAGCGCCCCGACGAAGCTGATGAGTGAGGCGACCGCGCTGGCGCCGAGCGAGAGGGCCAGCACGAGCAGCAGCTCGGAGCGGAAGATCCTTCGGGAGGAACCCGAACCCCCGTCGGGAACCGACTCGGCCACACGCCCCGCCTCTGCCTGCACACCTGTCTCCACTTCACCCGTCCCGGCTCCACGCCTACGGGCACAGCTTGCCCTACGGGCACAGCTTTCCCTACGGCGCCGGGAACCCCACCGGCCAGGTGTGCACGGGCTCGCCCTCCCGCATCAGCTCGCAGTAGCGGCGCGTGGTGGCGGCCAGCGCGGCGTCGCGCCCCAGGCCCGCGGCCAGGGCCCGATGAAACGTTTCCACCTGCCAGGACGCGCCGTTCACCCGCCGCTTGCACCGCTCCTCGATGATCCCCAGGTAGCGGTCGCGGTCGGCCCGTTCGATGCCCCACGCGTCGAGGCCCGCCGCCGCGAGCGGCAGCAGCTCGTCCCGTACGAGCTTCACCGCCGGGACGGTCGTGCTCCCGCCGCCACGCCCGGGCCGGGGCCAGCGCAGCTCGGCGTCGATGCCGTACCGGCACGCGGTGTCGAAGTTGTCGGCCGCGTCGGTGAACGGCATCCGCCGCCACACCGGCCGGGGCTCCTCCGCCAGGGCCCGTACAAGCCCGTAGTAGAAGGCCGCGTTGGCCAGTACGTCGTCGACGGTCGGCCCGGCCGGCAGCACCCGGTTCTCCACGCGCAGGTGCGGTACGCCGTCGACCACTCCGTACACCGGCCGGTTCCAGCGGTAGACCGTGCCGTTGTGCAGGACGAGCTCCTGGAGGGACGGTACGCCGCCCTGGTCGAGGACCCGCAGCGGCTCCTCGTCGTCGCAGATCGGCAGCAGGGCGGGGAAGTACCGCACGTTCTCCTCGAAGAGCTCGTACGCCGAGGAGACCCACCGCTCGCCGAACCACGTGCGCGGCCGTACGCCCTGGGCCTGGAGCTCGGGCGGCCGGGTGTCGGTGGCCTGCGTGAACAGCGGCGGCCGGGACTCGCGCCACAGCTCGCGCCCGAAGAGGAACGGCGCGTTGGCGCCGACCACGATCTGGACGGCGGCGATGGCCTGCGCCGCGTTCCACACGTCCGGGAACCGCGCGGGAGTGACCTGGAGGTGCAGCTGTACGGAGGTGCAGGCGGCCTCGGGTGTGATGGAGGTGGCGGTGGAGCTGAGGTGCTCGACGCCCTCGATGTCGAGCGTGAAATCCTCGCCCCGCGCGGCGACGATCTGGTCGTTGAGCAGCATGTACCGGTCGACGTCCGACAGGTTCCCGGAGACGAGATCACCCTCGGCGAGCGTGGGCAGAATCCCGATCATCACGATCCCGGCGTCGACCTCCTTGGCCTTGCGGTGCGCGTACCCGAGGCCGGTGCGCAGCTCCTCGGCGAGCTGATCGAGAACACGGCCGCCGAGCCGGTGCGGAGCGATATTCACTTCCAGGTTGAACATTCCGAGTTCCGTCTGGAAATCCCGGCTCGCGATGCGCTCCAGCACCTCGGCATTCATCATCCGCGGCAGGCCGTCCGAGCCCGCCAGATTCAGCTCGATCTCCAGCCCCATCAGATTCTTGGGGCGGTCGAACCTCTTCTCGGCGAGGAGTCGCTCAAGGGCCTTGAGACACTGCTGGAGCTTGTGGCGGTACCTCTGCCGATCGGACAGGTCGAACGCGCCCGCCACGACCTTCTCCCCCATCGAAGCGTCCCTCCTCGTGGGTGGCGCGCGGCGTCGGCCGCCCGCATCACGGACGATAATGCCCAGCCGGACTGATCTGTAACGCCCCCGCCGGAACCGCGTGGCGGGTAGGCTGGTTAGGAAGACCGTCCGGCACATTCCGGGGGCAAGCCGCAGCGCGTGGTTACCACGGGCAAGTCCCGCTGACTTCCGATGATAATCACCGGCGAGATTCGGCCGACCGCGCACTGAGCGGCGGTGCAGGCCGCAGCCGTGGGGTTCACGGGAAATCTACAGGAACTCCGCAAAACAAAGTCCCGATCCGGGCTTGTTTGCAATATCGGCGACAGCTAGCGGAAACATCACGTGAACACGCGTCGTATAAACTCCGCGGACGAGGCAGAGAGTCGGCGCCCGGCCATGGCCCGACGGCCCCCTTATGGACCCGCCCTCTGACCCCGCCGCCGACAGCGCCGTCCGCACCTCCCCCGCATCACCTGTCTCTTGAGTGAGAGGCGACCCAACCATGCCGCTCCATGTCTCCCAGGCACCCGCGCCCGCCCTTCGCAGTGTCCTCATGGCCCTCGGCTCCGCCGCCGTCCGTGAGGCGCACACCCCTGCCCTGCGGTCCGTCCAGGGACCGCTGAGCCCCGAACTGCCGCTTCCCGTCCACGAGTTGGACGTGCTCGACGTACGCGACCAGATCGTTCCGCCCGCCGGCGCACCGCGCACGCGCCTGACCGGCTGGCGGTTCCTGATCCGCGGCGGCGACCGCCCCGTCGCCGCCGCGGACACCAGGCTCACCCCGGACGGGTGGGCCTTCTCGCACTTCTTCGAGGGGCCCTACCTCGCCTCGACCGAGCGCGCCCTGCACCAGGCCGAGACGATGACGACGCACTACCAGCCCCGGCTGCTGTCCGTGCCGGAGCTGTACATGCTCACGCTGTGGCTGCACGGCGACCCGGACGCCGACCCGGCCACCGGCAGCCCCGCCCCGACGGACCTGCTGGTGCCGCTGGCGCCCGCGCCGCCCGGGATCGCCGCCCACCTCCCGTACCGGGTCGCGGACCTGCTGCCGGTCCTGACGCTCCGCCTCGGACCGCCGCCGCTGCTGGAGTCAACCGCGTGACGCGACGGGGTGGCCCGTACGGGCTAGCCCACTGGGGCCACCCCGAACCACCCGAAGGGACAGGGGGTTTGAGTTGAACCATCCGCACGGGTGATACGTCCTTAGGCAGTAGGAAGAGCTGCTGCGAAATCCCTGCGGACGGACGCCCGTGGGGCAACACTGGGACCGGATCGACCGACACAACGGGGGGCGGCCATGAACACCGCATCGAGCCGCAGGACAGACACCACACCGCAGCGAAAGAACCCATCCATGTGCCAGCACCAGCCACCCTGCCCGACCGCCGAATCCGCCGACCGGGAGGCGGCCCGCCTGGTGGCGCACCACCCGGAACAGGGCTGGAGCCTGCTGTGCAACGGCGTCCTCCTCTTCGAGGACACCGGTGAACTGCTGCCGGACGGCCAGATCATCGCGCCGCACCGACCGCTCGGCACCTCACACGTCATGACGGCCGCCTGAACCGGCCGGCGCACGGCGAAGGGCCGGTACGGATCACTCCGTACCGGCCCTTCGTCATGGCCGTCCCGACCGTCGACCGTTTCCGACCGTCAGTCCGTCTCCGACCGTCAGTTGTCGTACTCGTCCAGCGGCGGGCAGGAGCAGACCAGGTTGCGGTCACCGAACGCGCCGTCGATCCGGCGCACCGGCGGCCAGTACTTGTCCGCGGCGGACACCCCGGCCGGGAAGACCGCCTCCTCACGGCTGTACGCGTGCGACCACTCGCCACCCAGCGCGGCCGCGGTGTGCGGGGCGTTGCGCAGCGGGTTGTCCTCGGCGGGCCACTGGCCCGAGGCGACCTTCTCGATCTCGCCGCGGATCGCGATCATCGTGTCGCAGAACCGGTCGAGCTCGGTCAGGTCCTCGCTCTCGGTCGGCTCGATCATCAGCGTGCCGGCGACCGGGAACGACATGGTCGGCGCGTGGAAGCCGTAGTCGATCAGGCGCTTGGCGATGTCGTCGACGCTGACCCCGGTCGCCTTGGAGATCGGGCGCAGGTCGACGATGCACTCGTGCGCGACGAGCCCGGCCGGGCCGGTGTACAGCACGGGGTAGTGCGGCTCCAGGCGCTTGGCGATGTAGTTGGCCGCGAGCACCGCGACCTGCGTGGCGCGCTTGAGGCCCTCGCCGCCCATGAGCCGGACGTACGCCCAGGAGATCGGCAGGATGCCGGCCGAGCCCCACGGGGCGGCGGAGATCGGGCCGACGCCCGTCTCGGGGCCGGCGCCCGGCTGGAGCGGGTGGTTCGGCAGGTACGGGGCGAGGTGGGCGCGGACGCCGACCGGGCCGACGCCGGGGCCGCCGCCGCCGTGCGGGATGCAGAAGGTCTTGTGCAGGTTCAGGTGCGACACGTCGCCGCCGAACTCGCCCGGCTTCGCGAGGCCCACCAGCGCGTTGAGGTTGGCGCCGTCCACGTACACCTGGCCGCCCGCCTCGTGCACCTGGGCGCAGATGTCGGCGACGTGCTCCTCGAAGACGCCGTGCGTGGAGGGGTAGGTGATCATCAGGACGGAGAGCTCGTCGCGGTACTGCTCGATCTTGGCGCGCAGGTCCTCGACGTCGATCTCGCCGTCGTCGGCGGTCTTGACGACCACGACCTTCATCCCGGCCATCACGGCGCTGGCGGCGTTGGTGCCGTGCGCGGACGAGGGGATCAGGCAGACGGTGCGCTGCGTGTCGCCGTTGGCGCGGTGGTACGCGCGCACCGCGAGCAGACCGGCGAGTTCGCCCTGCGAACCGGCGTTGGGCTGGATCGACACCTTGTCGTAGCCGGTGACCTCGGCGAGGCGCTCCTCCAGCTCACGGATGAGGGTGAGGTAGCCCTGCGCCTGGTCGGCCGGCGCGAAGGGGTGCATCTGACCGAACTCCGGCCAGGTCACCGGCTCCATCTCGGTGGTGGCGTTCAGCTTCATCGTGCAGGAGCCGAGCGGGATCATGCCCCGGTCCAGCGCGTAGTCGCGGTCGGCGAGCTTGCGCAGGTAGCGCAGCATCGCGGTTTCCGAGCGGTGCGCGTGGAAGACCGGGTGGGTCAGGTACGCGTCCGAACGCAAGCGCGCCTCGGGCAGCGCCTCCGCGGTCTCGGCGTCCAGCGCCTCGATGTCGCCGCGTACGCCGAAGGCCTCCCACACGGCGGCGAGCTGCGCGCGGCCGGTGGTCTCGTCGCAGGCGACCGAGACGTGGTCGGCGTCGACGAGGCGCAGGTTGACGCCGTTCTCGCGGGCGGCGGCGACGGCCTCGGCGGCCTTGCCCGGCACCCGGACGGTCACGGTGTCGAAGAAGCTGCCGTGGACGACCTCGACGCCGCCGGCGCGCAGCCCCTCGGCGAGGATCGCCGCGTAGCGGTGCACGCGCTGCGCGATCTGCTTCAGCCCGTCGGGACCGTGGTAGACGGCGTACATGCCGGCCATGACGGCGAGCAGCACCTGCGCGGTACAGATGTTGCTGGTGGCCTTCTCGCGGCGGATGTGCTGCTCACGGGTCTGGAGCGCCAGGCGGTACGCCTTGTTGCCGTCGGCGTCGACGGAGACGCCGACGAGCCGGCCCGGCAGGGAGCGGGCGAAGGTGTCGCGCACGGCCATGTAGCCGGCGTGCGGACCGCCGAAGCCCATGGGCACGCCGAACCGCTGGGTGGTGCCGACGGCGATGTCGGCGCCCAGCTCGCCGGGCGAGGTGAGCAGCGTCAGCGCGAGCAGGTCGGCGGCGACGGTGACGATGGCGCCGAGCTCGTGGGCCCGGTCGATGACCGGCTTGATGTCCCGTACGGCACCGGACGCGCCCGGGTACTGGATCAGCACGCCGAAGACGCCGCGCTCGGCGACCTCGGCCGGGATGCCCTCGCTGAGGTCGGCGACGACGACCTCGACGCCGGTCGGCTCCGCGCGGGTCTCGATGACGGCGATGGTCTGCGGCAGGGCGTCGGCGTCGATGAGGAAGACCCCGCCCTTGACCTTGCCGACGCGGCGGGCCAGCGCCATGGCCTCGGCGGCGGCGGTGCCCTCGTCGAGCAGCGAGGCGCCGGAGGTCGGCAGGCCGGTCAGGTCGGCGACCATGGTCTGGAAGTTGAGCAGCGCCTCCAGGCGGCCCTGCGAGATCTCCGGCTGGTAGGGCGTGTACGCCGTGTACCAGGCCGGGTTCTCCATGACGTTGCGCAGGATGACCGGGGGCGTGAAGGTGCCGTAGTAGCCGAGCCCGATCATCGGGGCCAGCACCTGGTTGCGGTCGGCGAGCGAGCGCAGCTCGGCGAGGACCTCGGCCTCGGTGCGCGCCGCCGGCAGCCCGAGCGCCTCGGCGGTCTTGATCACATCCGGCACGGCGGCGGCGGTGAGCTCGTCGAGCGAGCCGTAGCCGACCTGCGCGAGCATCTTGGCGCGGGCCTCGGCGTCGGGGCCGATGTGCCGCTGCTCGAAGGGGATGCCCTGCTCAAGCTCGGAGAGCGGAGTACGGTTGGCGGTCATCTACGGAGGCCTCCTGGTCGTCACGACCTGCGAGGGGCACCATGGCGCGGGTGCCCGGACGGCCTCCCCCTCTGTCATCTCAACCTGAGAGCTTCACCGGGCGCCACTGGGGGCCGCCCGGCTTTCACCGTCGGTGAGAGCGGATGCCGTCCGACGCCCGCCCTGCTTTCCAGAGTGACCTCGTCCATGCGGTACCGGGTGCCTGAGAGATTCCGGGGAGGATTTGCTCCTTCGGCGCCTCCGAAAGGATTCTCCAGAGGACTCTCCCGCATGGGGTCAACAGCCGCCTGCCAGCCTACCAGCGAGGTCCAGGCCCGATCCCTCGAGTGGCCGACGTCACGGATGTGCACTTTCGTAGTGGTGTAGTGCAGTTGCGAGCGGTTGCGACCAGTTGGAGGGACCGTGCAGACCGATATCGATCCGCGGAGCCTGATCGGCCGCAAGGCCTACGACCGCAACGGCCACAAGATCGGCACCATCGACGAGGTGTACCTGGACGACGCGACGGGCGTGCCCGAGTGGGCCGCCGTCCGCACCGGCCTCTTCGGCCGCGACGCCTTCGTCCCCCTGGCCCCCAGCGACTTCACCGACGACGGTCTCCACGTCCCGTACGACCGCGCCCTGATCAAGGACGCCCCCGACTTCGGCGTCGGCCGCCACCTCTCCCCCGAGCAGGAGCTCCAGCTCTACCACCACTACGGCCTGGAACTCCCGTCCCCTCCCCCACCCGACCCGAACCGGAACCCGAAGACGGACCCGGACCCGGACCCCGACCCGGGGCTCGGCGATCTCGCGGGCCGCGACGGCTGACGCGCCGCCCGCCCGTCAGGGCGACGGCGCCCGCTCCGCCTGCTCCCGCGCGACCAGCGGCAGCGGGTCCGACGGCTCCAGCGCCGGGTCGTCGGTCCGGAAGGTCCGCACCCGGCCCGGCGGCGAGCCGGGCTCCTCGAACCGCACGGTCACGCGCCCCACCCCGCTGCCCTGCACCCACCCCGGCCCGTACTCCTCGTGCCGGACGTCCTGCCCGGCCAGCCACCTGCGCTCCCCGCCGCCGTCGGCGTCCTCCGCGGCCCCCGTCCCAGCGGCCGCGCCCGCCACACCGGCCTCGCCGGCCCCGGCAGCCGGCTCCTGCGGCTCCGGGACCGTGCCGGCCTGGGGCCCGGCCGACGCCTCCGCCATCGCCGCCTGGGCGAACAGGTCCTCCTGGGTGTAGTCCGCCAGCCCCGTCACCCCCACCCCAAGGAGCCGCACGCCACCCGTGGTGTCCACCGACTCCAGCAGCCGGGCCGCCGCCTCCCGGACCACCGCGAGGTCGTCCGTCGGCCCCCGCAGGGTCTCGGATCGGGTCAGCGTAGAGAAGTCGTACCGGCGTACCTTCAGCACCACCGTCCGCCCCGACCGCCCGGCCCCGCGCAGCCGCCGAACGCACCGGTCGGCCAGGCGCTCCACCTCCAGGCGCACCCGTACACGGTCGTGCAGGTCCACGTCGAAGGTGTCCTCCACGGAGACGGACTTGGCGTCCCGCTCGGCGACCACGGGCCGGTCGTCGTGCCCCAGCGCCATCCGGTACAGCGACGCCCCGTGGGCCCTCCCCAGCAGCCGTACGAGCTCGTCCTCGCCCGCCTCCGCCAGATCGGCCACGGTCGTCATCCCGGCCCGGCGCAGGTGCTCGCCGGTGGCGGGGCCGACCCCCGGCAGGATCCGCACCGACATCGGCCCGAGCAGCTCGCGCTCGGTCCCGGGCTCTATGAGCACCAGTCCGTCGGGCTTCGCCTGCTCCGACGCGATCTTCGCCAGCATCTTGGAGCCCGCGAGGCCGACGGAGCCCGTCAGTCCCGTGACCGCCCGGATGTCCGCGCGCAGGCGCTCCCCGGTCGCCCGCGCCGTCGCCGCGTCGTGAGCCGTGCCGCCCGCCTCCAGGTCGACGAACGCCTCGTCCAGGCTCAGCGGCTCCACCAGCGGCGACAGCCGCCGCAGCAGCTCCATGACCTGGTCGCTCACGGCCCGGTAGAGCGTGAAGCGCGGCACCAGATACGCGGCGTTCGGCGCCAGCCGCCGCGCCTGCGCCATCGGCATCGCCGAGTGCACCCCGAAGCGCCGCGCCTCGTACGACGCGGTGGCGACGACCCCCCGCGGCCCGAGGCCGCCCACCACCACGGGCTTTCCGCGCAGGCTCGGCTTCGCCGCCTGCTCGGCGGCGGCGAAGAAGGCATCCATGTCCAGATGCAGAATCGTCGGCGCGGCTCTCACATCACCGATGCTGCCTCACGCCACTGACAATCGCCCGCACGCACGTGCGATCCCGTACCACCGCGCGGGTACTGCCGGGCGGCCGTCACACGGCCCTGTCGCGCCTGCGCCGCGCCAGCTCGTCGGCCGGATTGTGCCCGATGAGCGTCTCACCGGTGTCGACGCGCTCCCCGTGCAGCTGCGAGAGCGCCGCCTCGACGTCCCGCCACACCACACCCACGGCGATCCCGAAGACACCCTGGCCGCCCTGGAGCAGATCGACGACCTCGTCGGGCGACGAGCACTCGTACACCGTGGCGCCGTCGCTCATCAGCGTCATGCGCTCCAGGTCCCGAAAGCCCCGGGCACGCAGATGCTGGACGGCGGTGCGGATGTTCTGCAACGCGACCCCGGTGTCCAGGAACCGCTTGACGATCTTCAAGACCACGACATCGCGGAAGCTGTAGAGCCGCTGCGTCCCCGACCCGTACGCGGGCCGCACGCTCGGCTCGACGAGCCCCGTACGGGCCCAGTAGTCGAGCTGCCGGTACGTGATGCCGGCCGCCGCGCAGGCGGTCGGCCCCCGGTACCCGATGATATCGGTCGCCGAATCCGCCGACTCCTCCTGAACGACCCCATGGACGGACGCGTTTCCGTGAAGCGGATACGGCCCGCTCTGCCCCAGACTTCGTCCGGGGATACCCCCAACCGCACCGTCGCCGCTGCTCATCACGCCGACCCTCCGTCCTTGACCTGCCATCTCGACGGTAGGCAGTCACCAGGGGTGCGTCAACGATCGCCACACTCGGCACGCCGAGTGATAATCACCCTGAGGGTGGTTTCCCGTGTCCCCCGTCGGGGAACACATCACGGAATGCGCTGAAGGCGACCCCTACGGCCCTCCTCGGGTCGACGTCGATCGATGCCCGATCAGCGCTCGATCGACTCGGATCACCGACACCGGCTCGGCCGACGCCGCCGCGGGTTCACCGCGCCGACGCCACCGACGGCCGGGTCACTGGCTGTTGGTGCCGAAGTCCTCGGGCGAGATCTGGTCGAGGAACTCGCGGAACTTCTCCACCTCGTCCTCCTGCTCGTCCGGGATCGCGATCCCGGCGTCGTCCAGCACCCCGTCACTTCCGTAGATGGGCGTACCGGTCCGCAGGGCCAGCGCTATGGCGTCGGACGGCCTGGCGCTCACCTCGACACCGCTGGCGAAGACCAGCTCCGCGTAGAAGACCCCGTCCCGCAGGTCCGTGATCCGGACTTCGGTCAGCTCCTGACCCACGGCCTCCAGTACGTCCTTGAAGAGGTCATGGGTGAGCGGTCGCGCAGGGGCCATGCCCTGCTGGGCGAAGGCGATCGCCGTCGCCTCCCCGGGACCGATCCAGATGGGGAGGTACCGATCCCCTCCCACTTCACGCAGGAGCACGATCGGCTGGTTGGACGGCATTTCCACCCGGACACCGACAACATCGAGCTCGTTCACATTGCAACCCTAGGACGTGCTGGACCGGTTTGGGTAGTCGGGGCCCCTCCCGGCTCCTCGGAGGTCAGTGCAACCGGACACCGAGAGCCGTCTGCAGCAGCGCCGCGTGCAGCCGTACGCACAGGGCCGCGAGCTCCTTCGCGGTCGCCTCCGCATGGGCTCTGGTCTGCGGATTCCGGTGCCGGCGCAGCGGCGCGACGACCTGCTCGACCAGCCCGGCCTCACGCTCGGCGGCGGCCTTCACGGCCCGCAGGTGGCGTGGTTCCAGACCAAAACCGCCCAGCTCCGCGACGAGCTTGGCGACGGTCACCGCCTCGGCGTCGTACGCGCCGTCGGCCACGGGCGTGATCAGCCCGTACGCCTCCCACTCGGCGAGCTCGTCCTCGCCGACCCCGGCGGCCGCGAGCAGCTCCGCACGGCCCACCCTGGCCGCCGTGGGCGCGTCCGCGTCCGAGTTCCAGGGGTCGCCGTCCGGCGACTCCCGGCGCCCGCCGGGCGCCGGGGCGGGCAGCCGCACCTGCTCCCCGCGCTCCAGGGCGTCGAGGTGCTCGCGGATCACCTTGAGCGGCAGGTAGTGGTCCCGCTGCATGCGCAGGATCCGCGCGAGCCGCTCCACATCCGCGGGACTGAACTTCCGGTATCCGGAAGCCGTCCGCTGCGGCTCGACGAGCCCCTCCGCCTCCAGGAACCGGATCTTGGAGATGGTCACTTCGGGAAACTCTTCCCGCAGCTGGTTGAGCACCGTCCCGATGCTCACCAGCTGGTCGGCCGCCCCGGCGGTGCCGTGTCCGGCACCGCCCGTCGGTGGTCGCGGCATGCGCCTCCCCTGCCGGGTCACACGCCCCGCTGGCTCGCGTAGAAGACCAGCCGGTACTTGCCGATCTGCACCTCGTCGCCGTTGGACAGCGGCACCGAGTCGATGCGCTCCCGGTTGACGTACGTGCCGTTGAGGCTGCCGACGTCCGAGACCGTGAAGCTGCCGTCCGGCGACCTGCGAAACTCCACATGACGCCGCGACACCGTCACGTCGTCGAGGAAGATGTCGCTCTGCGGGTGGCGGCCGGCCGTCGTCAGGTCGGAGTCCAGCAGGAAGCGGCTGCCCGAGTTCGGCCCGCGGCGCACCACCAGAAGCGCCGAGCCGAGCGGCAGCGCCTCCACGGCCGCCTGGGCCTCGGGCGACAGCGACGGCAGCTGCGTCTGACCGGTGGCCTCGGAGTCGTACGCCTCCAGGCCCGAAATCGAGATGGTCGACGTCGTCTCGGAGGCGCGCTCCGCGGGGACGCCCCCTCGCAGCGGCGCGCCGCAGTTGGAGCAGAACCGGCTCGCCTCGGCGTTACGGTGCCCGCACCTCGTACAAACCGGCATGGACGAGTCTCCGCCCGTACTCGAGGTCGATGGTTCCCCGAAACCTATGCGGCCGGAACGAGCAGGGTCAACAGACGCGCCCTGCCCCCCGGGAACACCGCCCGGACCGGCGACCTCATCGCGGAACAGCGGGCGCTCGCCGCCCTGCTCCTCACTCTGGGCATGGCGCGGCGCGCGGTGCTTGGCACTGCTGCCGTCCTCGCGTGCGCTCTTGCCGAACAACTTCGCAAACAACTTCACGGGCGATTCCCCTTGACCGAAACAGACCCGCCCGTGGGGCAGGACGAACCCTGACTGAACACACCTGCCGACCCGGACACCCTCACAACGTCCGTATCCTCCGGACAGTTTCCACCACGCACCATGCGGGTGATGCGCCGACCCCCCGCAACCTCATGCCCTTGTCTCGCGGCCCCCATGCACCCCCGCCTCACTGCGATGACGACCGAGCGTAGTGAGGCCGCTCCGCCGGTCGCAAGGCATCCACGACGATCTTCTCCGACCTGGTGACCGCCGCGGTGGCCTGCTCCTTCTCCAGCGTCTGTACGACGCCTCCCGGGATGTTCAGCGCGGGCTCCAGGTCCTGGGGCTTCCCGATGACCTTGAAACGGTACGGTGCGCTGATCTTCCGGCCGTCCACCTCGATGTCCCCGGCCTCGCCGGAGATGTACGTGTCGGCGACGATCCTGGCGTCATTGACCTGGATGGCCTCGGCGCCCGCCGCGCGCAGCTCCTGAACGGCGTCCAGCAGCATGTCGGGCTCGACCGCCCCGGCCCCGTCGTCGATCGTCAGCGTGATCCCGGGACCCTGCGCCGCCACCGTACCGGCGAGGATGCCCAGCTGACGCTCCTTCTCCAGGGTCTGCTTGCGCGCCTCTTCCGCCTGGTCGGAGCTGTTCACCAACTCGGTGCGCTGGTCCTCCAGGCGCGCCTTCTCGGCCTCCAGCCGCTGCGTCCGGTCGTCCAGCTCGTCGAGGATGCGCACCAGGTCCTCCTGGCGTGCCCCGCGCAGGGCGCTGTTGTCGTTGGTCGAGCGGACCTGGATGGCCAGGCCGAGACCGAGCACGAAGAGCAGGACGGCGACGATGAGTTGGGCGCGCGTGACGCGCGGCGGCCACAGGCCGGCCACCAGCCGCTGCCGCCCGGTCATCTCGGGCTCCGCGGGCCCGCCGGGTCCGGACTCGGCGCCGTGCGGCCGCCCGGCCGTCGGCGACGGCGGCTCGGGGCTGCTCGCCTCAGGCGGCAGCGCCCGCCGGGGCTCGGCCTGCGGAGTCTTCGGCTCCGGGCGCTGAGGATCCGGTCGCCGAGGCTCCGGCTGCTCGTGCGGGGTCGGTTCGTTCTCGCTCATCGGCCTCACGCCCGGAACACATGCCGCCGGATGGCGGCGGCGTTGGAGAAGATGCGGATGCCCAGCACCACGACCACGCCCGTGGACAGCTGCGCGCCGACGCCGAGCTTGTCGCCCAGGAACACGATCAGCGCCGCCACGACGACGTTGGAGAGGAAGGAGACGACGAAGACCTTGTCGACGAAGATCCCGTCGAGCATGGCCCGCAGCCCTCCGAAGACCGCGTCGAGCGCCGCCACGACGGCGATCGGCAGGTAGGGCTCGACGACCGCCGGCACCTCGGGCCGGATGAACAGGCCGACCACGACTCCCACGACGAGGCCCAGTACGGCGATCAAGATGTGCCCTTCCCTGTGTCGGCCGCGCCCCGCCCGGCATCCGTGCCGGTTCCGGCGGGCCTCGGCTCTGCTGTGCGTACGATCAGGCTGGACGCGGCCGGCAGGCGCACCTCTCCCTGACCCGAAATGCTGGTACGGATACCGAAGTTCTCCCGCAGCGCGTGCAGGTACTGCCCGTCGGGGCTGTCCTGGAACGCGGTGCTGAGCTTGTTCCCGTCCCCCACCGCCAGCACCGTGTACGGCGGCACCAGCGGTTTGTTGTCCACCAGTATGGCGTCGCCCGCCGCGCGGATCGCCGACAGGGAGGTCAGCCGCTGCCCGTTGATCGCGACCGCCTCCGCGCCCGACTGCCACAGCCCGTTGACCACGCGCTGCATGTCACGGTCGCGCACCCGCCCGGTGTCCGCGAAGCCACTGCTCTCACGCGGCCCGTCGCCCCCCTGCTCGGTGTCCTTGGCGTCGTCGACGACCAGCTTGACGCCGGGGCCGCGTACCTCCGTCGCCCCGGAGAGCAGCGCCACGAGCTCCCCCTGGTCCCCGCCGTGCTCCTGCAGCGCCTTGCGCTGGCGCTCCCCCACCTCGGTGCGCAGCGCCTCGATCCGCTCCTCGAGCTTGTCGGCCGCGGTCGTCTCCGACTCGATCCGGTCGATGAGCTCCTCGCGCTCCTTGGCCACGACCGGGGCCGAGATCTGCGCCTGCGCGGCGCCGAGCGTGACCACCGCAGCGGCCAGCACGAGCCCCGCCGCGAGCCCGAGCTTGGCCCGCAGCGTGCGCGGCAAACCGCCGCCCTCGGCGGTGCGGCGTGCCGAGGCCTCCGCGTACCCGTCGTCGAGCGCGTGGTCCATGACATTGGTCAGCAGCGACATGGACGCGTCGGGACGCGGAGGCGGGGAACCTGTGCTCCGAACGGGGGGCTGCTGCGACATGCCGCACATCGTCGCACGTCGCGGCTGCTACCGCCGAATGGCCCCACCGGTGTGCCGGGGGCGCCCGTGGGCACCTCCCGGCACATCCGTATCAGGGGATCCCCTCAGGATCCGTCTCAGGACGTCAGCGACCGGCGCTCTCCACCACGGCGGCCCACTCGTCGAGCAGTGCCTGCGCGGACGCGTCGTCCGGCCCTTCGGCCCACAGATGGGTGACGGCCTCCGCCGGGTCGGGCAGCACCATCACCCACCGGCCGTCGGCCTCCACCACCCGTACTCCGTCGGTCGTGTCGACGTGCCGGTCCCCGGCCGCCTCCACGACCCGCCGCATCACGAGACCCTTGACCGCCCACGGGGTGGCCAGGTCGCGCCGCAGCACATGAGCGCGGGGTATGCGCGCGTCGATCTGGCTGAGGGTGAGTTGCGTACGCGCCACCAGGCCGATCAGCCGCACGAACGCCGCCGTACCGTCGAAGACGCTGCTGAACTCCGGCACGATGAAGCCGCCGCGCCCGTCGCCGCCGAAGATGGTCGATTCCTCGCGGCCGACGCGCGTCAGGTCGTCGGGCGAGGTCGTCGTCCACTCCACCTGCGTGCCGTGGTACGCCGCGACCTGCTCGGCGATCCTCGTCGTGGTCACCGGCAGCGCGACGCGCCCGCTGCGCCGCTCGGCGGCCACCAGGTCGAGCAGGACCAGCAGGGCCCGGTCGTCCTCGATGATCCGGCCGCGCTCGTCGACCAGCGAGATCCGCTCGCCGACCGGGTCGAAGCGGACACCGAACGCCGCCCGCGCCGAGGCCACGATCTCGCCGAGCCGTACCAGCCCGGCGCGCCGGGACTCAGCCGTCTCCGTGGGCCGCGACTCGTCGAGACCCGGGTTGATCGTCAGCGAGTCGACCTGGAGCCGACCGAGGAGGCTCGGGAGAACGAGCCCGGCGCTCCCGTTGGAGGCGTCCACGACGACCTTGAGGCCCGCCTCGGCGATGCCCGTCGTGTCGACATTGCGCAGCAGGGACCCGGTGTACGAGTCGAAGACGCTGGACGGGAAGCTCAGGTCACCGATCTCACCGGGGAAGGCCCGCCGGTACTCCTGGCGCGCGTAGACCCGGTCCAGCTTCCGCTGCCCGCCCTGCGAGAGGTCCGCGCCACGCTCGTCGAAGAACATGATGTCCACGGAGTCGGGCACCCCGGGCGACGTCCGGATCATGATGCCGCCGGCGCTTCCCCTGGCCGTCTGCTCACGCGCGACGGGCAGCGGTACGTTCTCCAGGTCGCGTACGTCGATGGCGCTGGCCTGCAGCGCCGAGATGACCGCTCGCTTGAGCGCTCTCGCACCCCGGGAGTGGTCACGCGCCGTGGTGACGGTCGCGCCCTTCTTCAGCGTCGTGGCGTACGCGCCCGCGAGCCGGACCGCCAGCTCGGGCGTGATCTCCACGTTGAGGATGCCGGAGACCCCTCGGGCCCCGAAGAGGTGGGCCTGCCCGCGCGACTCCCAGATGACGGACGTGTTGACGAAGGCGCCGGCCTCGATCGTCTTGAACGGATAGACCCGCACATTGCCCTGAACGATCGATTCTTCACCGACGAGGCACTCGTCGCCGATGACGGCGCCGTCCTCGATGCGGGCGGCCCGCATGATGTCGGTGTTCTTGCCGATCACGCAGCCGCGCAGGTTGCTGTGCTGCCCGATGTAGACGTTGTCGTGAACAACCGCCTTGTGAAGGAAGGCGCCGCTCTTCACCACCACGTTCGACCCGACGACGGTGTGCTCGCGGATCTCCACATCGGCCTCGACCTTGGCGTAGTCCCCGATGTACAGGGGCCCGTGCAGCACCGCGTCCGGGTGCACCTCGGCACCCTCGGCGACCCACACGCCCGGCGAGATCTCGAAGCCGTCGAGCTGGACGTCGACCTTGCCCTCGAGGACGTCGGCCTGGGCCTTCACGTAGCTCTCGTGCGTGCCGACATCCTCCCAGTAGCCCTCGGCGACATAGCCGTAAATCGGCTTGCCTTCCTTCATCAGCTGCGGGAAGACATCACCGGACCAGTCGACCGGGACGTCCGGCTGGACGTAGTCGAAGACTTCCGGCTCCATGACGTAGATGCCGGTGTTGACCGTGTCCGAAAAGACCTGCCCCCAGGTGGGCTTCTCCAGGAAGCGCTCCACCTTCCCTTCCTCGTCCACGATGGTGATGCCGAATTCCAGCGGGTTCGGCACCCGGGTCAGGCACACCGTGACGAGTGCGCCCTTTTCCTTGTGGAACCTGATGAGGTCGGTCAGGTCGAAGTCGGTGAGCGCGTCACCGGAGATGACGAGGAAGGCGTCGTCCTTCAGTGCCTCCTCGGCGTTCTTGACACTCCCCGCGGTGCCGAGTGGCTTCTCCTCATTGGCATAGGTGAGCTCCATGCCGAGCTCTTCGCCGTCGCCGAAGTAGTTCTTCACGAGCGAGGCGAGGAACTGCACGGTTACGACGGTCTCAGTGAGCCCATGCCGCTTGAGCAGCCGCAGCACGTGCTCCATGATCGGCCGGTTTGCCACCGGCAGGAGTGGCTTGGGCATGCTCGAGGTCATGGGGCGAAGGCGCGTGCCTTCGCCGCCAGCCATCACAACGGCTTTCATGTCGGAAGCGTCCTCCTTGCAGAGACGACGGTCTAGCCGACTTCACCCATCCGGTAACTGGCCGTCTTACGTCTTCGGGGCGCGCTCCGTCGCTGCGCCGCACCAGAGGGATAGGCTCAATCGGCTGTGGCATCCGCCTTGACAAGTCGGCGGACTTGGACCACATAGAGGATCCCTGCCCACCAATAGAGAGTTGTACCCCATCCGGCGAACGCCCACCCGAAAACTTCAGCGAGTGATGCCAGCCACCCGTCTCCGTCACTGAGCAGAAGGAGCGGAAACGCGTACATCAAGTTGAACGTGGCGGCCTTCCCGAGGAAGTTCACCTGCGGCGGGGGATAGCCATGCCGGCGGAGGATTCCCACCATCACCAGCAGCATCAGCTCACGGGCCAATAGTGCGATCGTCAACCACAGAGGGAGGATCTCGCGCCAGGTGAGCCCGAGGAGCGTCGAAAGGATGTAGAGCCGGTCGGCGGCCGGGTCGAGCAGACGTCCGAGACTGCTGATCTGGTTCCATCGACGCGCGAGTTTGCCGTCGAGATAGTCGCTGACACCGCTGAGCATCAGTACGAGGAGAGCCCAGCCGTCACTATTCGGCCCCTCGAAGACGGGGCGGAGGATCAGCCACAGGAAGAGCGGTACGCCGACAAGGCGAGCCATGCTCAGGATGTTGGGGATGGTGAGCACCCGGTCCGTCTGAACGCGGGTCTCCTGTACCTCCACCCGGGGCCTCCTGGGGAACGTGCCAACGATGCCCCCTGACTTTACCGTCAGCACGGCCCGCCTCGCGCACAGGGGTGCCGGCCCTTGGGTCGTGAACGCAGAAAAGCCCCGCACCATAAAGGTGCGGGGCTTCCCCACAATATTTGTTCGGCGGCGTCCTACTCTCCCACAGGGTCCCCCCTGCAGTACCATCGGCGCTGAAAGGCTTAGCTTCCGGGTTCGGAATGTAACCGGGCGT